>NZ_JBFAKN010000003.1:0-921711 GCF_040655775.1 Streptomyces sp. NPDC050315 | reverse complement strand
GGTTGATAGGCCAGATATGGAAGCCCGGTAACGGGTGGAGTTGACTGGTACTAATAGGCCGAGGGCTTGTCCTCAGTTGCTCGCGTCCACTGTGTTTGTTCTGAAGTAACGAACTCGCCATAGCCGGCTGGAGTTGTTATCTTCATAGTGTTTCGGTGGTCATAGCGTTAGGGAAACGCCCGGTTACATTCCGAACCCGGAAGCTAAGCCTTTCCGCGCCGATGGTACTGCAGGGGGGACCCTGTGGGAGAGTAGGACGCCGCCGAACAATTCTTCAGCTCCGGTCCCTGAACCAAAAAGGTTCAGGGACCGGAGCTTTTTTGTTTTCGGGGTGCCCGGCTGCCGGCCGGCGTTTGTTTCCGGACATGGTGGAGCCTCGTCGCCGGCCTGACGGCGGCCGATACGGGGCCCGCGGTACAAGGGGACGAACCGGGCAGGTAAAGTCATGGGGCATCGTCGCTACGTTCCCCACAGGAGGCACACGGGTGGAGGTTCAGGAGACGCGGATCCAGACTGATCGCGTCCTCACCATCCCCAACATTCTGAGCATGGCTCGCCTGGTCGGCGTGCCCGTGTTCCTGTGGCTGATTCTGTGGCCGGAATTCGGCGGTCCCAAGGCTGACGGCTGGGCGTTGCTGGTGCTGGCTCTGAGCGGCGTCAGTGACTACCTGGACGGCAAGCTTGCGCGTCGGTGGAATCAGATCAGCAGCCTGGGGCGCATTCTCGATCCGGCGGCCGACCGGCTGTACATACTGTCCACGCTGGTCGGCCTGACCTGGCGGGAGATCCTGCCGCTGTGGATCACGATCGCGCTGCTGGCCAGAGAGCTGATGCTGCTGATCGCGGTGGCCTGGCTCGCCCGGTACCGGTACGGGCCGCCCCAGGTGAACTTCCTGGGCAAGGCGGCCACGTTCAACTTGATGTATGCGTTCCCGTTGCTGCTTCTCAGTGACGGAAGTGGCTGGCTGCATACACTCGCTGCTATTTTCGGATGGGCGTTCGCCGGATGGGGTACAACGCTCTACTGGTGGGCAGGAATCCTCTACGTGGTTCAGGTCCGTCGCATCATCAAGGCGGACGCCGCGGCCGACTGAGCTCGCCGAACCGGCAGCCGTGCGATGGCCGGGTGCCCAACGCGAGAGAAGTGGGCCATCTGGGCGGGTGAAGTCGGCAAGATCGTCGTCTCTTCGAGGAGGACGCTTCCGACATGAAGGCCGTTGTGATGGCGGGCGGTGAAGGCACGCGCCTTCGGCCCATGACTTCGAGCATGCCCAAGCCACTGCTTCCGGTGGCAAACAGGCCGATCATGGAGCACGTGCTGCGGCTGTTGAAACGGCATGGCCTCAGTGAGACCGTAGTGACGGTTCAATTCCTGGCCTCGCTGGTAAAAAACTATTTCGGCGACGGTGAAGAGCTCGGCATGGAGCTCACGTACGCCAATGAGGAAAAGCCGCTCGGCACCGCCGGCAGCGTCAAGAACGCCGAGGAGGCGCTCAAGGACGATGCCTTCCTGGTGATCTCGGGCGATGCTCTCACCGACTTCGACCTGACCGACCTGATCCGTTTCCACAAGGAGAAGGGCGCCCTCGTCACCGTCTGTCTGACGCGGGTCCCGAATCCGCTGGAGTTTGGTATCACGATTGTCGACGAGGACGGTCAGGTCGAGCGTTTCCTGGAAAAGCCGACCTGGGGACAGGTTTTCTCCGACACCGTGAACACGGGCATTTATGTCATGGAGCCCGAGGTCTTCGACTACGTTGAACCGGACGTTCCGGTCGACTGGTCCGGCGATGTCTTCCCGCAGCTCATGAAGGAGGGCAAGCCGATCTACGGCTATGTCGCCGAGGGCTACTGGGAGGATGTCGGTACCCACGAGAGTTATGTGAAGGCCCAGGCCGACGTCCTCGAGGGAAAAGTCGATGTCGATATCGACGGCTTCGAGATGTCCCCGGGTGTCTGGGTGGCCGAGGGCGCCGAGGTTCACCCGGACGCCGTATTGCGCGGACCGCTCTACATCGGCGACTACGCGAAGGTCGAGGCGGGCGTAGAGCTGCGTGAACACACCGTCGTCGGCTCGAATGTGGTCGTGAAGAGCGGCGCCTTCCTGCACAAGGCCGTGGTGCACGACAACGTGTACATCGGGGAGCAGTGCAACCTCCGCGGCTGTGTCATCGGGAAGAACACCGACGTGATGCGGGCGGCCCGCATCGAGGACGGCGCCGTCATCGGCGACGAGTGCCTCGTCGGTGAGGAATCGATTGTTCAGGGCAACGTCCGCGTCTATCCGTTCAAGACGATCGAAGCGGGCGCGTTCGTCAACACCTCGGTGATCTGGGAGTCCCGCGGCCAGGCGCATCTTTTCGGTGCCCGTGGCGTTTCCGGAATTCTGAACGTGGAGATCACGCCCGAGCTGGCGGTACGGCTCGCGGGCGCGTATGCGACAACCCTGAAGAAAGGTTCCTCGGTCACCACGGCGCGGGACCATTCACGGGGTGCCCGGGCGCTGAAGCGGGCGGTGATCTCCGCGCTGCAGGCGAGCGCCATCGACGTACGCGACCTCGAGAACGTGCCGCTGCCGGTGGCCCGTCAGCAGACCGCACGGGGCAGCGCCGGCGGGATCATGGTCCGTACGACGCCGGGCGTGCCGGACTCCGTGGACATCATGTTCTTCGACGAGCGGGGCGCGGACCTCTCGCAGGGCGGGCAGCGGAAGCTCGACCGGGTGTATGCCCGCCAGGAGTACCGTCGCGCGTTCCCCGGCGAGATCGGTGATCTGCACTTCCCGTCCAGCGTCTTCGACTCCTACACGGGCTCGCTGCTGCGGTCCGTGGACACGACCGGGATCGCGGAGGCCGCCCTCAAGGTCGTCGTGGACGCGTCGAACGGCAGCGCCGGTCTGGTGCTGCCCAGCCTGCTGGGCCGTCTCGGGGTGGACTCGCTGACGATCAACCCCGGTCTCGATGAGTCGCGGCCCACGGAGACCGAGGACGCGCGGCGGTCCGGGCTCGTACGGCTGGGCGAGATCGTCGCGTCGGCGCGCGCGGCCTTCGGGGTGCGCTTCGACCCCGTGGGCGAGCGGCTGTCCCTGGTTGACGAGCGGGGGCGGATCATCGAGGACGACCGCGCCCTGTTGGTCATGCTGGACCTGGTGGCCGCCGAGCGGCGCAGCGGGCGGGTGGCGCTGCCCGTGACCACCACCCGTATCGCCGAGCAGGTGGCGGCGTACCACGGTACGCAGGTGGAGTGGACGACCACGTCGCCCGACGACCTGACCCGGGTCGGCAGGGCGGACGACACGATCTTCGGTGGCGACGGCCGGGGCGGCTTCATCGTCCCGGAGTTCGCGAGCGTCTTCGACGGCTCGGCCGCGTTCGTCCGGCTGATCGGTCTGGTGGCCCGTACGCAGCTCACGCTGAGCCAGATTGACGCGCGTATCCCGCGTGCGCACGTCCTCAAGCGCGATCTGGCGACCCCGTGGGCGGTCAAGGGTCTCGTCATGCGGCATGTGGTGGAGGCGGCCGGCGACCGGTCCGTGGACACCACGGACGGCGTGCGGGTCGTCGAGGCCGACGGGCGGTGGGTACTGGTACTGCCCGACCCGGCCGAGGCGGTCACGCACCTGTGGGCGGAGGGCCCGGACGACGCCTCCGCGCAGCAGCTCCTGGACGAGTGGGCGTCCGTCGTGGACAGCGCGGGCCGCTGACCCGGGTCCCCACCGGCGCGTCCCGATTCGGCGCGCCGGTGGGGCCATTGGGTGACCGCGCCGCCGACGTGCGACGATGTGCGGCATGTCGCAGCAGCACCCCGAACGGAGCAGCCCCGGATACGCTCCGCGCCCCGATGCCTCCATGTCGCTGCTGACCAATGTCATGGAGCACAGCCTCGATGACGGATACGCCGAAGCGGCGGCCCGTAAGGCGGCGACGGCCGGGGGCCTGCCCCGTACGCTGCGGGCCAAGTTGGGCCTGGCGGCCGGGCTGGTCCTCGCCGCGGTGGTCGTGACGGTCGGGGCCGCCCAGGCGCGGATATCAGCACCGACCATGGCCAAGGAGCGCGAGGAGCTCATCGCGCGGATCGACCAGGGCACCGACAAGGCCGACAAACTGCAGCAGCACGTCGACTCGCTCCGTGAGGACGTCGGCGACATGCAGCGCAGGGCGCTCAAGAAGAGTGACGGCGAACGGGCCGACCTACTGGCGCTGCTGTCCGGTTCCACTCAGGTCACCGGCCCCGGGGTGAAACTGGTCGTGGACGACGCCAAGGAAGCGGAGACCGGCGGTGGCGGTCCCCGAGAGAGCAGCGGCTTCTCCGATACCGGGCGGGTGCGCGACCGGGACATGCAACGGGTGGTCAACGGCCTGTGGGAATCCGGCGCCGAGGCCATCTCCGTCAATGGACAGCGCCTCACGTCCCTCTCGGCGATCAGGGCGGCGGGAGACGCCATACTGGTCGACAACAAACCGCTGGCGCCGCCGTATACGGTGCTGGCGGTGGGGGACGGGCAGCGGCTGAGCACCACGTTCCAGGACAGCGCCGATGGCCAGTACCTGCATGTGCTGCAGGAGAACTACGGCGTCCGCACCAGGATTTCCACCGAGGGTGACCTCACGCTGCCGCCCGCGCCGAGCTTGATCGTACGTACCGCACAGCCGAAGACCGGTGCCGCGCAGCCGGGCGGCACCGACACAGGGAAGGGCACATCGTGATCGCCGTACTGGGCCTCATCGTGGGAGTCGTGGTCGGACTTGTCGTCCGCCCCGTGGTGCCGACGGTGGTCGAGCCCTACCTGCCGATCGCTGTTGTCGCGGCGCTGGACGCCGTGTTCGGCGGTCTGAGGGCGATGCTGGACGGCATTTTCGACGACAAGGTCTTTGTCGTCTCCTTCCTGTCCAATGTGGTTGTCGCCGCACTCATCGTCTTCCTCGGGGACAAGCTGGGCGTCGGCGCCCAACTCTCCACCGGTGTGGTCGTGGTACTCGGCATCCGCATCTTCTCCAACGCCGCCGCGATTCGCCGGCACGTGTTCAGGGCGTGAGACCAATGGCATCCGACGAGCACGACAAGAACGACGAGCGCAACGAGCGCAACGAGCGCAACGAGCCTGACGAGGCACAGGGGCGCGAGGAATCGCAGGAGCGCGCCGAGTCGCCCGAGAGCGACCGGACGGCCGGGCGCGACGAGGCCGCGCCTGCTGAGGGCGGTGTGGTGCAGAAACGTCCCGTGACGCCTGGAAGTGGCGAGCCGTCAGAAGGTCGCGACACTCCGAAGGGGGACGATGCCCCGGAGCGCCGCGAAACGCCCAAGGCGTCCGAGACGTCCGGTAAGCCCGAGGAGGGTGAACGTACCGAGGCGCCCGAGAAGCCGGTGACCCGCAGGGCGGACGAGGCTGCCGAGCAGGCGGCCGCCGCGCAGGCCCCGAAGGAGGAGCCTGGCGAAGGTCATACGCAGCGGCCAGGCCCCGGCCGTCTGCAAGGACCCCTGCAGGGCCCCGCCCAAGGGCGCCCGCCGCGCCCCGTACAAGGGCGGGGTGGCCCCCAGGGGCCCGCTCAGGGGCGCCCGCCGCGCCCGGTGCAGGGCCGTCCGCAAGGAGGGCCGCAGGCGCGCCCTCAGGGGAGCGGTCAGGCCGGCCCCCATGGTGCGCACGGCCCTGTACGGCAGCGCCCGCAAGGCCCTGCGCAAGGGCCCGGGCAGGGGCGTCCGCAAGCCCCCGGTGACCGTTCCGGGCCCGCTGGGCGGCTGCCCATGCCGCCCGAGCGGCAGGCGCCTGGCGGGCCTCCTCGGGGGCCGCAGCAACCGCGTCCCGGTGGTGCGTCGGCAGCGCCTCAGGGCGGCCGTCCCGCGGGCGCCGCGGCATCCGGGGCGGAGGAGCGCGGCCCCGTAGGGAACGGGCAGGCTCCCGCGAACGGTCAGCCGTCCGCGGCGCGGCCGGGCCCCGAAGAAGCGCCCCAGCTCACCGGCCGGGAGCGGCTGAAAGCCGGTCTGTGGCCGCCGCGCCTGAACCGGGCTCAATTGATTGCCGCGGTACTGCTGTTCATTCTCGGGCTGGGGCTCGCTATTCAGGTACGTTCCACCAGTGACAGCAGTGCGCTGCGCGGAGCGCGCCAGGAGGACCTGGTGCGCATCCTTGACGAGCTCGACGACCGCTCGCAGCGCCTGGAGGACGAGCAACGGCGGTTGGAAGGCCAGAAGACCGAGCTGGAGAACAGCTCGGACCAGGCCGAGGAGGCCCGTAAGCAGACGGTGGAAAAAGAACAGCAGCTCGGGGTGCTGGCCGGTACGGTGGCGGCCGAGGGGCCCGGCATCTCGCTCACGATCGACGACCCGTCGCGCTCCGTCGAGGCGGACAAGCTTCTGGACACGATCCAGGAGCTGCGCGCGGCCGGCGCGGAGGCCATTCAGGTCAACGACGTCCGTGTCGTGGCGAACACCTACGTCTCGGACGTGCGGGGCGGCGTGGAGATCGACGGGAAGCGGGTCGTGCAGCCGTTCCGCTTCAAGGTCATCGGCAAGCCCGAGGACCTGGAGCCGGCCCTGAACATCCCGGGCGGAGTGGTTCAGACATTGGAGAAGGAGCAGGCCACGGTGTCTGTGACCCGTCAGGACAAGATCGTCGTGGACGCCTTGCGCAAGGCGGAACGGCCCGACTACGCGCGGTCGTCGTCGCAGTGAGGCGGGAACGTATGGCGAGGCGTGTGACGGGGCATGAGGTAGCCGGGGGTCGGCGCACCGCACAAGTGGTGCGTGGTGGAAACTGTGTGAAGGCCCCGGACGTTGAATGGATGTCCGGATCGGCCGGTGTGTGCATCGAGGGTTCGTCCTGCCCCACGGGCGGGTCTGTTTCGTTCAAGGGGAATCGCCCGTGAGTTTTTTTGCGAAGCTGTTCGGCAAGAGTGACCGCAAGGACGGCGGCAACGCCTCTGCGCGGCACGCCGCGCCACGGCAGTCAGGTGAGCCGGCGGCCAATGAGGAGCGCCCGCTCTTCCGTGACGAGGTGGCCGGCCCGGCCGGTGGTACTTCCGGTGGTCAGCAGCCCGGTTCTGTTGACCCTGCCGCGTCCGGCCCCATAGGTTTCCAGGAACCATCAGCCGCTACGGGTGGAGGGTCCGCCTTGCCGGTTTGTACGAGGTGCGGGCACCGCAATGCCGAGGCGAGCCGGTTCTGCTCCAACTGCGGCGCGCCGCTGCGCGCCGGTGGGCAGGCCGAGCGTCCCTCTGAGACGACCTCGACCATCTCCATCTCGGGTATCGAGGCGTACGACGCGGAGACGACGGGGCAGACCCCGATGCCTTCGCTGTCCCCCGAGGCCCAGGCCGCCGTGGACGCGTTGCCGCTCGGCTCCGCGCTCCTCGTGGTGCGCCGGGGCCCCAATTCCGGCAGCCGCTTCCTGCTGGACGGTGACCTGACCACGGCGGGCCGCCATCCGCAGAGTGACATCTTCCTGGACGACGTGACGGTCTCCCGCAGCCATGTGGAGTTCCATCGCGGCCAGGACGGCGGCTTCACCGTCACCGACGTCGGCAGCCTGAACGGCACCTACGTCAACCGTGAGCGGATCGACTCGGTTCCGCTGGCGAACGGCGACGAGGTGCAGATCGGCAAGTTCCGCCTGGTCTTCTACGCGAGCCAGCGGGGCGTCGGCATCTGACCGGCCAGGGAAGGCACATGCACCACACACCGTCCGGCGGTGCCGGTTCCTCCGGCACCGCCGCCGCGGGCGGCGAGCTGGTGAGCATCGGTACGGTGCTCAATCTGCTGCGCGACGAATTCCCCGAGGTCACGATCTCCAAGATCCGCTTCCTGGAGTCGGAGGGCCTGGTCGAGCCGCAGCGTACGCCGTCCGGGTACCGCAAGTTCAGCACGGAGGACGTCGAGCGGCTGGCGGGCGTGCTGCGGATGCAGCGCGACCACTATCTGCCGCTGAAGGTCATCCGCGAGCACCTGGACGCCGTGGCGCGCGGTGAGGACGTGCAGCTCCCGGCGCCCGCCTCGGCGCCCAGGGAGTTCCTGGACGGTGTACAGGAGCCGTCCGGTGAGCATCCGACGGCCGCCCGGATCGGCCGCGACGAGCTGCTGGCCGCCACTGAGGTGGACGAGTCCGAGCTCGCGGACTGGGAGGCGTACGGCCTGCTCGCCCCGGCGTCCGACGGCGGGTACGGCATCGAAGCCGTGGCGGTCGCCAAGCTCGTCGCCGAGCTGGGCCGCTTCGGCCTGGAAGCGCGTCATCTGCGGGCGGTGAAGGCCGCGGCGGAGCGCGAGGCGGGCCTGATCGAGCAGGTCGTGGCGCCGTTGAAGCGGCACCGCAACCCGCAGACCAGGGCCCATGCGGAGGCCACGGCCAGGGAGCTGGCCACGCTCTCCGTACGACTTCATGCGGCCTTGGTCCAGGCCGCCCTCCACGTCCGGCTGCCGTGACCTTGGGTACGGACACCCCCGCCGAGGGGGTGCCCGACTACCCAAACCGGCCGGGCACGTCCTAGGGTTGCTGTGTGAACGAGCTCGACGTCGTGGGTGTCCGGGTGGAAATGCCTTCCAACCAACCGATCGTGCTGTTGCGCGAGGTGGGAGGCGACCGCTACCTGCCCATTTGGATCGGGCCCGGCGAGGCGACCGCCATCGCCTTCGCCCAGCAGGGCATGGCCCCTGCCAGGCCGCTGACGCACGACCTGTTCAAGGACGTGCTGGAGGCGGTGGGCCAGGAGCTGTCCCAGGTGCGCATCACGGACCTGCGGGAAGGCGTCTTCTACGCCGAGCTGGTCTTCGCCAGCGGCGTGGAGGTCAGCGCCCGCCCGTCCGACGCCATAGCGCTGGCGCTGCGCACGGGTACGCCGATCTACGGGACCGACGGGGTGCTGGATGATGCCGGCATCGCGATCCCGGATGAGCAGGAGGACGAGGTGGAGAAGTTCCGCGAGTTCCTCGATCAGATCTCCCCCGAGGACTTCGGTACCAACAGCCAGTAAGGCCGCAGCGGGCGCCGCACCGTAAGGGAGCGAGCGGGGCGCACGACAGCACACCCGGCGCACAACCCACCAGACATTCCCCGCATAAAGTCACGTGAAACCACTCGTAGGGTGATTATCACTCGGCGTGGCGAGCGCGGCGATCGTTGACGCACCCCGAGTGACTGCATACCGTCGATAAGGCAGGTCCCGTCCGGGACGTGAAGGACGGAGGTCGGCGTGGCAATCACCGGCGACGGTACGGCGGCGGGAGGGGCATTGCCGCTTCACACTGGCGCGGCGAATCGTGCCCCCGTAAACCGTGCCCCGGCACAGGCCGCCGGGAAGCCGGCCGGCCCGGTCGGCGAGACGGTCGGATACCGAGGACCGACGGCATGTGCCGCCGCGGGGATCACTTACCGGCAGCTGGACTACTGGGCGCGTACGGGACTGGTCGAGCCCAGCGTGCGGCCGGCGTACGGCTCGGGCACCCAGCGGCTCTACAGCTTCCGGGACGTCGTCGTCCTGAAGATCGTCAAGCGGCTGCTGGACACCGGCGTCTCGCTGCAGAACATCCGCACGGCCGTGCAGCACCTCGCCTCCCGCGAACTGCCCGATCTGGCCCAGATGACGCTGATGAGCGATGGCGCGACGGTGTACGAGTGCACCTCGCCCGATGAGGTCGTCGATCTGCTCCAGGGTGGTCAGGGCGTTTTCGGCATCGCCGTCGGCGTGGTCTGGCGGGACGTGGAGGCCGGGCTGTCCCAGCTGCACGGAGAGCGCGTGGACACCGGCGAGACCCTCATCGGCCACAATCCCCACGACGAGCTGGCCCGCCGCAGGAATCGCGCGGTCTAGAACGGCCCGTGCAGGCGCACGGTACGACGCGCGGCGCGGAAGCACCCGCCGCGCGGCCGATTGTCAGTGGTGTACGGCACCATCAGTGACGTGAGACGTGCGCCGACGATCCTGCATCTGGACATGGATGCGTTCTTCGCGGCCGCCGAGCAGGCGGCCAAGCCCAGCCTGCGCGGAAAGCCCGTGGTGGTGGGCGGCATCGGCGGGCGCGGCGTCGTCTCCACCGCGTCGTACGAGGCCCGCGTCTTCGGCGTCCGCTCGGCCATGCCCACTGCCCAGGCCCGCCGCCTCTGCCCCAACGCCGCATACCTCACGCCCCGCTTCCACGTGTACCGCCAGGTCAGTGAAAAAGTCATGGCGCTGCTGCACGAGCTGTCGCCGCTGGTGGAGCCGCTGAGCCTGGACGAGGCGTTCGTGGACCTGGAGGCCGGCGGGGTCGCCGACGACGCCGCATCGGCCCGTGCGGTGGGGGAGCAGCTGCGCCGCGACATCCTGGCGGTCACGGGACTGACCGGCTCGGTGGGCCTCGCGGGTGCCAAGATGCTCGCGAAGATCGCATCCGAGCAGGCCAAGCCGGACGGCCTGGTGCTGATCGAGCCGGGCACCGAGCGCGAGCTGCTCGGGCCGATGACCGTGCGGACGCTGCCGGGCGTCGGCCCGGCCACGGCCGAGGCGCTGCGCAAGGCCGGGATCCACACGGTCGCGGAGACCGCCGAGGCCGGCGAGGCGGAGCTGGTGCGGCTGCTGGGGCGCGCGCACGGCACGGGGCTGTACGCGATGGCGCTGGGCCGGGACGACCGGCCCGTGGTCGCGGAGCGGGACGCCAAGTCGGTCTCCGTCGAGGACACCTTCGAGGTGGACCTCACCGACCGTACGAGGGTGCGCGCCGAGGTGATGCGGCTGGCGGACCGGTGCGTGCAGCGGCTGCGTGCTGCCGGACGCTCGGGCCGTACGGTCGTGCTGAAGGTGCGCAACTACGACTTCTCCACGCTGACCCGGTCCGAGACCCAGCGCGGGCCGACGGACGACCCCGCGGTGGTGCGGGAGGCGGCGGGGCGGCTGCTGGATCTGATCGACACGACGGGCGGGGTGCGGCTGCTCGGCGTGGGGGTGACCGGCCTCGCCGACTTCACGCAGGAGGACCTCTTCGCGCAGGCGGCGACGGAGCGGGCGGCCGAGGAGGCCCGGCTCGTCGAGGAGGCCGGAGCGACGGAAGGGGCGGCAGGGGAGAGCGGGACGGAAGAGGCCGAGGAGGCCGCTGAGCGGCCCAGGAAGTGGCTGCCGGGCCTGGACGTGGTCCACACCGAGTACGGCCCCGGATGGGTCCAGGGAAGCGGCCTGGGGCGGGTCACCGTACGGTTCGAGCAGCCCTGGTCCGCGCCGGGGCGGGTGCGGACGTTCCTGGTCGACGACCCGGCGCTGACGCCGGGGGAGGCGCTGCCCCTGGTGGGCGGCGGTCCGGACGGTCCGCCGGCGGCCGAGGACGGGGCGCATCCGCCCATACCCGCCCCGCCGGCAGCTGCCGCTCAGTCCTCCGGCGAGCCCGCTATCCGTCCGAATTCCCGGTCGGCGGACCCGGCGGCCGGACGGCCGACCGCGTCCTCCCCGGCGAGCTCCGCGTCCGTGGCGGAGATATCCAGCCGGTAGTGGTGGTAGAGCTGCAGTTCCTGCTCCGGCGAGAGGTGGCGGCCCACTCCGAAGTCCGGCGCGTCCTTGATCAGCTTGCGCTCGTACGGCACGTGCAGCGCGTCGTCGACCAGCCGGCTCGGCTCCAGGGGCACGAACGCGTCCCGGCTGAAGAGTCCGGTACGGACCGCCGCCCACTCCGGCTCGCCGGTCGCGTCGTCCAGGTACACCTCGTCGACGGTGCCGATCTTGGTGCCGTGCCGGTCGAACGCCTTGCGGCCGATCAGACTGCGGGGATCGATATCGGTCTGCACGGTTCCTCCTACCTGCTGGAACTGTCCTCTGCACCCTACGAAACGGCACATTTCCCGCCCTGGCCACTCGAGGGATGCCGAGCAGTCGCGCTGGTAGGCTGGTCAGCGATCGATGACCCCGTGCGGGAGAGCTCTCCGACCCCCGGGCCGGAGGCGCCGAAGGAGCAACTCCTCCCCGGAATCTCTCAGGCACACGTACCGCGCGGACGAGATCACTCTGGAAAGCAGGGTGGGCCACGGACAGTGCAGTACCGGAGCCCCTCCTCACCGACGGTGAAAACCGGACGCTGCGTGCGTTCCGGTGAAGCTCTCAGGTTGAGATGACAGAGGGGGAGGCCGTCCGGGCACCAGCGCCGTGGTGCCCCTCGTAGGTCCCAGAGACCAGGAGGCCCCCGCAGATGACCACCAACCGCATCTCGTTGACCGAGCTGGAGCGCGGCACCCCGTTCGAGCAGCGCCACATCGGCCCCGACCAGGCGGCCCAGGCGAAGATGCTCGCGCACATCGGCTTCGGCTCGCTGGACGAACTGACCGCGGCCGCCGTCCCCGACGTGATCAAGAGCGCCGAGGCGCTGGACCTGCCACAGGGCCGCACCGAAGCGGAGGTCCTGGACGAGCTGCGGGGCCTCGCGGACCGCAACCACGTGCTGTCCTCCATGATCGGCCTGGGGTACTACGGCACGTTCACGCCGCCGGTCATCCTGCGCAACGTCATGGAGAACCCCGCCTGGTACACCGCGTACACCCCGTACCAGCCGGAGATCTCGCAGGGCCGCCTGGAGGCCCTGCTGAACTTCCAGACCATGGTCGCCGACCTCACCGGGCTGCCCACCTCGGGCGCCTCGCTGCTGGACGAGGGCACCGCGGCCGCGGAGGCCATGGCGCTCTCCCGCCGCATGGGCAAGGTCAAGAAGGGCGTCTTCCTCGTCGACGCCGACTGTCTGCCGCAGACCGTCGCCGTCATAGAGACCCGTGCCGAGCCCACCGGCGTCGAGGTCGTCGTCGCCGACCTGAGCGACGGCATTCCCGCCGAGATCGCCGAGCGCGGTGTCTTCGGTGTGCTGCTGCAGTACCCGGGCGCCTCCGGCGCGGTCCGCGACCCCCGCGCGCTCATCGAACAGGCTCACGAACTTGGCGCGATCGTGACCGTCGCCGCCGACCTCCTGGCCCTGACCCTCCTCACCTCGCCCGGCGAGCTCGGCGCCGACATCGCCGTCGGTACGACGCAGCGTTTCGGTGTGCCGATGGGCTTCGGCGGCCCGCACGCCGGCTTCATGGCCGTCCGTGAGAAGTTCGCCCGCAGCCTCCCCGGCCGCCTGGTCGGCGTCTCCGTCGACGCCGACGGCAACAAGGCGTACCGCCTGGCCCTGCAGACCCGCGAGCAGCACATCCGCCGCGAGAAGGCCACCAGCAACATCTGCACCGCGCAGGTCCTCCTCGCCGTCATGGCCGGCATGTACGCCGTCTACCACGGCCCCGAGGGCCTGGCCGCCATCGCCCGCCGTACGCACCGCTACGCCACCGTCCTCGCCGAGGGCCTGCGCGCCGGCGGCATCGAGGTCGTGCACGGCACGTACTTCGACACCCTCACCGCGCGGGTCCCCGGCCGTGCCGCCGAGATCGTCGCCGCCGCCCGCGAGGCCGGCGTCAACCTCCGCCACATCGACGCCGACCTGGTCGGCATCGCCTGCGACGAGACCACCGGACGCGCCCAGCTCACCGCCGTCCTCGGCGCCTTCGGTGCCCAGGCCGACATCGAGCAGCTGGACGCGGCCGCCGCCGACGTGCTGCCCGAGTCCCTGCTGCGCACCGACGACTACCTCGCCCACCCGGTCTTCCACCAGTACCGCTCCGAGACCGCGATGCTGCGTTACCTGCGCACCCTCGCCGACCGTGACTACGCGCTGGACCGCGGCATGATCCCGCTCGGCTCCTGCACGATGAAGCTGAACGCGACCACCGAGATGGAGCCGGTGACCTGGCCGCAGTTCGGCGCGCTGCACCCCTTCGCGCCCGTGGACCAGGCGCAGGGCTACCTCACCCTCATCCAGGAGCTGGAGGAGCGCCTCGCCGTCGTCACCGGCTACGACAAGGTCTCCCTGCAGCCCAACGCCGGTTCACAGGGCGAGCTCGCGGGCCTGCTGGCGGTCCGCGCGTACCACCGCGCCAACGGCGACGAGCAGCGCACCGTCTGCCTCATCCCGTCCTCCGCGCACGGCACCAACGCCGCCAGCGCCGTGATGGCCGGCATGAAGGTCGTCGTCGTCAAGACCGGCGAGGACGGCGAGGTCGACGCCGACGACCTGCACGCCAAGATCGAGCAGTACCGCGACGAGCTGGCCGTCCTGATGGTCACCTACCCGTCGACGCACGGCGTGTTCGAGGAGCACATCACCCAGATCTGCGCGGCCGTGCACGACGCGGGCGGCCAGGTCTACGTCGACGGCGCCAACCTGAACGCGCTGGTCGGCGTCGCCGAGCCGGGCAAGTTCGGCGGCGACGTCTCGCACCTGAACCTGCACAAGACCTTCTGCATCCCGCACGGCGGCGGCGGTCCGGGCGTCGGCCCGGTCGGCGTGCGCGCGCACCTCGCGCCGTACCTCCCCAACCACCCGCTGCAGCCCACCGCGGGCCCCGAGACCGGCGTCGGCCCGATCTCCGCCGCCCCCTGGGGCTCGGCCGGCATCCTGCCGATCTCCTGGGCGTACGTCCGCCTCATGGGCGGCGAGGGCCTCAAGCGCGCCACCCAGGTCGCGGTGCTCTCCGCCAACTACATCGCCAAGCGCCTGGAGCCGCACTACCCGGTGCTCTACACCGGTCCCGGCGGCCTCGTCGCGCACGAGTGCATCATCGACGTACGGCCGCTGACCAAGGCCACCGGCGTCAGCATCGACGACGTCGCCAAGCGCCTGATCGACTACGGCTTCCACGCCCCGACGATGTCCTTCCCCGTGGCAGGCACGCTCATGATCGAGCCGACCGAGAGCGAGGACCTCGCCGAACTGGACCGTTTCTGCGACGCGATGATCGCCATCCGCGCGGAGATCGAGAAGGTCGGCACGGGCGAGTGGGACAAGGAAGACAACCCGCTGCGCAACGCCCCGCACACCGCCGCCTCCCTCACCGGCGAGTGGACCCACCCGTACACCCGTGAGGAAGCCGTGCACCCCGCCGGCGTGGACGCCGCGGCCAAGTACTGGCCGCCGGTGCGCCGCATCGACGGCGCCTACGGTGACCGCAACCTCGTGTGCTCCTGCCCACCGCTGGAGGACTACGACGGCTGACGGCGGTCGGCGCTTCCTGAGCCGACTCGGCGGGCGCGCTTCCTGTCGCGGCTCTGAGCTGGTGGCGGCCGGCGGCGCTTTCTGAAGCGTCCCGGCACGTCAAAGGGCCCTCGGCGATCTCCGCCGGGGGCCCTGCTCGTACTTCCCGCTCACCGCGTCAGGCTGCGGTGACGACCTGCCCGGTGCCCATCGGCCGGTGCGGGTCGATGACCTGCCCGTCCGGCAGGAGCTCACCGGTGTCCTCGAAGAGGAGGACGCCGTTGCACAACAGGCTCCAGCCCTGCTCCGGGTGGTGCGCCACAAGATGGGCGGCCTCCCGGTCGGCGGACTCTGCTGACGGACACGGTGGCTGGTGCTGGCACATGGATGCTGTCTTTCGCTGCGGTGTGGTGGTGGACGTCTTCCTGCGGCTCGATGTGGCGTTCATGGCCGCCCCCCGTTCGGTAGTTCGCTCCCAGTGTTGCCCTACGGGCGTGATTCCGCAGGGATTTCGCAGCAGCGGTACTTACTGGATGAAGACGCATCACCCATGCGGGCGGTTGCCGCGTCTCGTACCGCACCTCTGGGGGGTCTCGACTGGTCATTGTGGGCTAGTCACCCGGCGGAACGGTGCGTTCGGAGGAGTACGCGCACAGCAGTGCGCCCCGCGGCGAGGAGAACCGCGGGGCGCACTCCGGTGAATCGGAACCCATCCGGCACACGGCGCTTCGAGGGACGCCGCGTCCCGGGTCCCTACTAGGCCGGCGAGCCCAGAAGGGACGCGGGCGTGAGGCGGAGCGTGAGACGGGACAGGAGCTCGGCGACATGGTGCGGCCGGTGAGCGGCGATGCCGGGGGGCGCCGGGGCGAGTGGGACCAGCAGGTCCCCCGCCCCCGGGCAGCCTTCGGCACCGTCCGCCGTGATGTCCTCGTGCAGCCACAGCGTGAGCATGTACAGCTCCGGTACGGACAGCAGCCGTGGCTGGTAGGCGGTGGGCACGGATTCGGCCTGGTGCAGGGCCCGTTCGATCGCGGACACGTACGGGCCCTCGCCGAAGTGCGAGAACGCCCAGCCGTCCGGCGTGAGCATGGCGTCCGCGGTGGCCAGCGCATGCTCGCCGCCGCGGATGAGGAATCGCCAGCCGGTCAGGCGGGTACGCGGGGTGCCGCGACGGGAGACGTCGTCGAGTACATGGACGGGCAGGGGGCGTTCAGGACGCAGGGGCCCCTGGTGGACACGGAGGGCGGGGGTCGGGGCCTCACGTACGGCGGTAGGAGAACCGAGGGCGGTGAGGACGCTGCGCAGGGCGGGAGCGGGAGCAGGGGGTACATGCAGCGGCATGGTGGGTCGCCTCTCACTTGGGAGACACGGTGGTGCTGGGCAAGTGCGGACGGCGCTGTCAGCAGGCGGGAGCAGAGCGTGGCCGACCGGGGCCATGGCCCGGCGGGGGTGTCAGCCGCTGTGCCTCAGCCTCGGAAATGCCCCGCTAGCTGGGCGCCAACTCTCTGCCTCGTCCACGAAGTTTATACGACAGGTGTTCAGTGCTTGTTTCGACTACCGCTCACGGAGATTTTTGGCAAGTCGCATTACGGCCCGTTCTCCACGGTCTTTTCGATGCAATTATGCACCCCGCTGGTCCGCGGACCTCGGATTACCCCGGCGACGCGGTCGGCCTGATGTCATCGTGCTTTGGAACAGGGCCAATGCGCGGGGCCCGAGCCCCCTCGGTATGCCCTCGGAATGTGCCATTCGGCTCGCCCTCCCCAGCCTATCGGGGGCACCCGGCTCCCCGAGGCGTTATCGAACCGATTGCCGGGCATCATCGACCGCACGGGCCCGCGGCCGCGGGCCGGCCACGTCTGGAGGGACGCTTCGATGGGGGAGAAGGTCACGGCCGGTGGAATTGGCCACGACGACCGCCAGCGTTATCGAAGAAGACTGAGCGAGTGCCTGGAGGGTTTGGCGAGGCTACTGGACGAGAAGCGCTTCGACCGCCCGAAGAACCTCATGGGCATAGAGATAGAATTGAATCTTGCCAGCGCCGACGGCATGCCCAGGATGATGAACTCCGAGGTGCTGGAACGCATCGCCAGCAGGGATTTCCAGACCGAGCTCGCCCAGTTCAATCTTGAAGTCAATATCCTGCCGCACCGCCTCTCCGGGCGCGTGCTGGACCAGCTCGCCGAAGAACTGCGCACCGGCCTCGCCTACGCCGACCGCAAGGCCCGCGAGGTCGCAGCCCGTATCGTAATGATCGGCATTCTGCCCACGCTCACCGCCGAGGACCTGGTCTCGTCGAACCTCTCCGAGGCCGACCGCTACATGCTCCTCAACAACGAGATGCGCGCCGCACGCGGCGAAGACTTCGAGATCGACATCGAAGGGGTGGAACGGCTCACCGCCACCTCACCCTCCATCGCCCCCGAAGCCGCCTGCACCTCCGTACAACTGCACCTCCAGGTCACCCCGAACCGCTTCGCCGCCGTATGGAACGCCGCCCAGGCACTCACCGCCGTCCAGGTCGCGATCGGCGCCAACTCGCCCTTCCTCTTCGGCCGCGAACTGTGGCGCGAGTCCCGGCCCCCCGTCTTCCAGCAGTCCACCGACACCCGCCCGCCCGAACTCCAGACCCAGGGCGTCCGCCCCCGCACCTGGTTCGGCGAGCGCTGGATCGAATCCGCACACGACCTCTTCGAGGAGAACGTCCGCTACTTCCCCCCGCTGCTCCCCATGTGCGGCGAGGAGGACCCGCTCGCCGTACTGGAGAAGGGCGGCGTGCCGGAACTCTCCGAACTCGTCCTGCACAACGGCACGGTCTACCGCTGGAACCGCCCCGTCTACGCCGTCGCCGAGGGTGTCCCCCACCTCCGCGTCGAGAACCGCGTGCTGCCCGCCGGCCCCACCGTCACCGACGTCATCGCGAACACCGCCTTCTACTACGGCCTCGTACGGGCCCTGGCCGACGAACCCCGGCCCATCTGGACCCGGCTGCCGTTCGCCGCCGCCGCCGAGAACTTCGACACCGCCTGCCGCTACGGCATCGACGCCGCCCTCCAGTGGCCACGCCCCGGCCGCTCCGGTGGCATCGCCCAGATCCCCGCCGTACGCCTCGTCCTCCAGGAGCTGCTGCCGATGGCCGCCGCCGGACTGGACGGCTGGGGCGTGGCACCGGCCGACCGGGACCACTACCTCGGCGTCATCGAGGCCCGCTGCCGACGCCGCGTCAACGGCGCCTCCTGGCAGGCCGCCGCCTTCCACCGTGCCCTGCAGGGCGGCCTGGACCGCGAGGAGGCGCTGGCCGCGATGACCCGGCGGTACAGCGAACTGATGCATGAGGGACGGCCGGTGCATGAGTGGCCGTTGGAGGGGGTTGTGTAGGGCTGGTGGTCGTCTTGGAGTGAGGTGGGGGCGTACGAGGCTGGCCGTACGCCCCCACTTCTGGCCGTCCTGGGCACGGCCCCCGTGCCGGCGGCCTCCGGCCCTTCGGGCAAGCTGGCGGGGTAGTGGAGGCGTACCGGCGCTATCGCGGAACTGGAGGCAGGCGTGCAGTCCGAAGTGCACCCCGTGGCTGAATCTCTCCCCGAAGGGGGCCCGCCCGGCGGCCTCGCACGCACCACACTGAGAAGCGAGACGCTGATCGTGCTCGCCCTCTCCGTCGGCGCCAGCGCGGTATCCGCCCTCATCAGCTTCACGGGATCACTCACCGAGCCCGGCGGCCTGAAGGACCAGGCGGCGAACCTCAACAGCTCGCAGGCGCCCGGCCGCCCATGGCTGGATCTCGCCTGGCAGCTCTTCGGGATCGCCACCGCGCTGGTACCCGTAGTGCTCGTCGCCCACCTGCTGCTCAGGGAACGCGCGGGCGGTCTGCGCGCCCTCGGCTTCGACCGCCGGCGCCCCGGCTTCGACCTCGGCTGGGGACTCGTCGTGGCGGCCGGCATCGGAGGCAGCGGCCTGCTGCTCTACCTGGGCGCCAGGGCAGCCGGGGCCAACCTCACCGTCGTACCGGAATCACTGCCCGACGTGTGGTGGAAGTTCCCGGTACTGATCGCCTCCGCCCTGCAGAACTCCGTACTGGAAGAAGTGATCGTCCTCGGCTACCTGCTGCGCCGCCTCGGCCAGTTGGGCTGGTCACCGATGGCCGCACTCGTGGCGAGCTCGGTCCTCCGCGGTTCGTACCACCTGTACCAGGGCATCGGCGGCTTCATCGGGAACATGGTGATGGGCACAATCTTCGTACTTATCTACCGCCGCTGTGGACGAATCGCCCCCCTCGTCGCCGCCCATGCCATCATCGACATCATCGCGTTCGCCGGCTACGCCCTCCTGGCGGGGAGAGTGGGGTGGCTGCCAACGGGGTGAGGGGAGGTGGGGTGGGGGGGTGGGGGAGCCCCCCCAGAGGCCGCCGAGAAAAATTCCCCCGCCCCCGCCCCCGCCCCCGGCCTCACCCCCGCTCCACCCCCCGCTTTTGCCCCGCCCCCGCCCCCGTTCGCCCCCTCACCCCCCAGCCCGCGCCGCCTCCGTCAGTTCGCCGTCGATGACCGTCACCGCGCGGCCGGTCAGCAGCGTGCGGTCGCCGCGCAGCGCGGTGCGCACGATTCCGGTACGGGTGGAGCCCTGCAGGCCGGTCAGTTCATTGCGGCCCAGTCGCTCCGACCAGAAGGGCGCGAGCGCGGTGTGCGCGCTCCCCGTCACGGGATCCTCGTCGATGCCGACGCCCGGGAAGAAGCAGCGCGTGGCGAAGTCGTAGCCGCCGTCCGGGTCCTCGGCGCGCGCCGTCGCGATCACGCCCCGACTGCTGAACCGGGTCAGCGCCGCGAGATCGGGAGACAGTTCGCGTACGGTCCGCTCGTCCGCCACCTCCACGAGCAGGTCCCCGACCTGTGACCCCGTCTCATGCGTGGAGACCGGCTCGGTACCGAGCGCGGCGGCCAGCCCGGCCGGTACGGGTACCGCGGTGAGCGGAGCGGTCGGGAAGTCCATGGTGAGGGAACCGTCGGTCGATGCCGTGGTGATCAGCACGCCGCTGCGGGTCGCGAAGCGGACCGTTCCGGTGGCCGTCCCGGTGGAGTGCAGTACGTGCGCGGTGGCGAGCGTGGCGTGGCCGCACATGTCGACCTCCGTGGCGGGGGTGAGCCAGCGCAGCGCCCAGTCGGCCTCGTCGCTATCCGGCAGCGGCAGCGCGAACGCGGTCTCGGAGAGGTTGACCTGGGCCGCGACCTGCTGCAGCCAGTGCTGGTCGGGGAAGGAGGGGCCGTCCAGCAGTACGACTCCCGCCGGATTGCCGCCGAAGGGCCGGTCGGTGAAGGCGTTGACGATTCGGATTCTCATGGCGCGAGCGTAGGCACCCGAGATCACGGCCAGCGAGGGCCAATCTCGAAAAATTGGACCGCTCCAGAACACTAATGGACTGCCATCTGCGAGCCAGTTTTCGTACTGCGCGCTGAACATGCCCCGGAGTCCGGGGGATTCCGGCACCTCGTCGGCGGCACTCCGGCGGAAACTCGCCAGCGGAATCCTTGACGATCCTTGCCGACCGAACGCTTCCGATATATCGTTGAAGCATCGTGACAGATCAACGATGGGAGTGGCGTAAACATGCGTTCACATGGACACGAACACTGGGGATCCGGGCGCCATGGCGGCGGCCGGAGTGAGTACGAGGGGCGGCGTGCCGCCTTCGGGCCGTTCGGGCCGCCCTTCGGTGGGCCTCCGTTCGGTGGCGGCCGGGGTCGTGGAGGCCCGCGCGGCCGGGCGCGCCGTGGTGACGTGCGCGCCTCGATCCTGGCGCTTCTCAAGGACCGTCCGATGCACGGTTACGAGATGATCCAGGAGATCGCCGAGCGCAGCGGCGGCACATGGAAGCCGAGCCCCGGCTCCGTGTATCCGACCCTGCAGCTGCTGGAGGACGAGGGCCTGATCGCCAGCCGGAGCGAGGGCGGCAAGAAGCTGTTCGAACTCACCGAAGAGGGGCGTACGGCTGCGGAGAGCGGCTCGGACGCCCCCTGGGAAGAAGCCGGCCGCGGCGTGGACTGGGAGGCGATGAACGAGGTACGCAAAGCGGGCGGCGGCCTGGTCGAGGCGTTCCGGCAGGTATGGGCGACCGGGACGCCCGAGCAGCGCGAGAAGGCGATCACTGTCGTCAACCGGGCGCGGAAGGAGCTCTATCTGATCCTCGCCGAGGACGAGTGAGCGAAGCGGCGAGTGACGGAGTGCGGAGCAATAAGCGGGCAGATGAGGCCGTGGCCGGTGCACAGACCGGCCACGGCCCTCGCGTTCAGGCGGCCGGTTGCGCTTCAGGCGACCAGGCGCGCGAGCTTGCCGAGCGACTCCTCGAGTGCGGACGTCGCCGAGTCCCTGAGCTTGCCCGCCATCAGCGACACTGCCGCGCCGGTGAACGAACCGTCGATCCGTACGGTCGTCGCCTCACTCTCCGGTACCAGCGAATACCGCATGCCGAGGGTCACGCCCATCGGGCCCTTGCCCCGGAGGTCGAGCAGGCGGACGGGCTCCGCGGCCCGTACCGTCCAGGTCACCTCGGCCGGAAAGCCCATGAGCTTCATGTTCTCCGCGTAAGTGGCCCCGGGCTCCAGCGTCGTGGGACCCCCTGCGGGGAAGCTGGTGTGGGTGGCGTTCCACTGGCCATAGCCGTCGAAATCAGTCAGACGGCCCCATATCTTCTCTGCCGGTGCTTCTATACGGGCCTGGGCGGTGACATCGGCCATGCGGCACCCCTTATGGCGGCTTATGGCGGCTGAGTGGTGCCGCGGAAGGTAGCCGCCGGAGCTGCAAGGTTCAATACTGATGGGCCGTCAGGTTCTCCTAAGGTGTACGGCCGTCAGGTGCTCCGGAGGTGTACGGCCGCCAGGTGCTCCGAAGGTGTACTGCCGTCCAGTGCTTCGGGGGCGTACTGGTGTGGCGCGGGGCGCGCGTCTGCGCCTCTGCCGCATCATTGATCGCCGCCTCTGCGCCAGGCATATCCTCCATAGGGATGAGATTTCGTTCTCGCGTACCCAACCATGGTCGGATGCGCAAATGCTCCCTCCCGGGGATGTTCCGGTAGCAAGAGGCTGGTGGGGTGGGTTCTGTGCAAAACCGTACTGCGTACAACAGCGGAGCGGGTCCGTCGCCGGAGGATCTCGACGCTTGGCTGACCGACGAGCTCGCGTCGGTGCTGTCGGCTGCCCGTAGGCGGGCCACGCGCGATGGGGACCGGCAGGTGGACACCGCCCACCTCCTGCACGGCCTCCTCGAATCCGACCCTGCCGTACGGGAGATGGTCGATCCCGAAGGCGGTAGGATCGCGCGCCTCCTCGGGTACCTCGTCCAGCGCAGCATCGGTTACGGACGGCAATGGCACGGCACGGTGGAGGATTCGGGGGCAGTGCCGATCGTGACCGAGGGCGGCGTACCGGGCTGGTCGCCGGCTGCTGCGGCTGCCATGGACGGCGCGCGGGACCGCGCACACGCCCGCTACGCCGTCCGTGCCGAATGCCTGGATCTGCTGGCCGCGCTCGTCGACGACGCGGAATGCCGCGCCGTCGAGGTACTGCGCCGGGCCTCGATCGACACGATGCAGCTCGCGGTACGTCTGGACCAGCAGACGCTGGACGCGATGATGGAGGACGAGCGGTAACTCCCGCACCGCATCTCACCTTCGCCGCATCTTCCCCTTACCGCATCGTCACTGCACCGTCCTCCGAAGCCCGTGCGCCGCCCACCGCCCCGCTGCCCCTGCCTCCCGACAGGGGTATTGGTGGTGACGCTGCTGACCTGCCCTGCCATCATGGCCGGATGCACGCGACTGTGGAGACGGAATCGAGTCAGAGGGGCAGCGGGAGAGGCTTTGGCCTCGGCCTGGCCCTGCTGTCGGCGTTGGCCTTCGGCGGATCGGGCGTGGCTGCCAAACCGCTGATCGCAGCCGGTCTGGACCCCTTGCACGTCACCTGGTTGCGGAGCGCGGGCGCCGCGCTCGTCATGCTGCCCCTCGCCTGGCGCCACCGCGACCTGTTGCGTCGACGCCCCGCGCTGTTGGCGGGCTTCGGGCTGCTCGCCGTCGCGGGCGTCCAGGCGTGTTATTTCGCCGCGCTGTCCCGGATTCCGGTCGGCGTCGCGCTGCTCATCGAGTATCTGGCGCCCGCCCTGGTCCTGGGCTGGGTGCGCTTCGTGCAGCGCCGGCCCGTCAGCCGCGCCGCCGCGGCCGGTGCCGTGCTCGCAGTCGGTGGTCTCGCCTGTGTCGTGGAGGTATGGGCCGGACTGAGCTTCGACATATTCGGGCTGCTGCTCGCGCTGGGCGCGGCCTGCTGCCAGGTGGGGTACTTCGTTCTCTCCGACCACGGCGGCGACGGGGACGACGCCACCCACCCGCTCGGCGTGATCGCGTACGGCCTGATCTTCGGCGCACTCGTACTGACCGTGGTCGCGCGCCCCTGGAACATGGACTGGTCGGTGCTCGTCGGCGCCGCGGACATGGACGGCACGAGCGTCCCCGCGGTGCTGCTCCTCGCGTGGCTCGTACTGATGGCTACGGTGCTCGCCTACCTCACCGGCGTGATCTCCATCCGTCGGCTCTCGCCGCAGGTTGCAGGCGTCGTCGCCTGCCTGGAGGCGGTGATCGCCACCGTCCTCGCCTGGGTACTGCTCGGCGAGCACCTGTCCGCACCGCAGATCATCGGCGGCGCGGTGGTACTGATCGGCGCATTCATCGCACAGTCCACCACGCCCAAGGCACCCCGGGACGTGGCGTCCCAACACGGTGACGATGCGCGCCCGGAAGCCGCGCACCCGGACCCTGCGTTGCCGGCCGGCACGGCGGGGACGCCCGGCTCCTGAGAGGCTGATCGTCCCCCTGGCTCCAGGTCGCGGTCATCCGGCGAGTGACTATCGGCATCGGCCATCGGTCGTCGCCAACGATCCGCCCCTCGCCCGGCCTGCGCCGCGCCGCCCGCCCCGTCAGCAGTCCTTCACCGCCATGCGGCGCAGCTGATGAGAGCGGGCCGCGGTGTCCCGGGGGCCGTCGCGGTCCGCCAGTCGCTGTGCGATGCGTTCCTGTACCTCCCTGCTCTTCTTGCCGGCGTACTTGAATTTGGCGCGCACCTCCGTCACTTCGAGGCGCAGCGCGCGGATGCCCGCGAGCATGCGGCCGTACGGCGGGTCGCCGGCCGTGACCGGGGCCGACCCGCCCGCGGGCTGGAAGTGCGCCATCTGGCGACGTAGCAGCTCTGCCTTCTTCTCCGGGTCGTCCACGACGTGCGCCGTACAGCGGAGCTGGACCGCCGCATAGAAGCTCGTGGGCACGCCGTGCTCGGGCGGGGCGTCCTCGGCGGCCTGCCAGGGGCCGGGTATGAAGGTGTAGTCGTCGACGACGCTGAGCACGACGGAAGCATCGGCCTCCAGCGCCGGCCACAGAGGATTCGGGCGGGCGAGGTGGGTGACGGCCTCGCGGCGGTCGGCGTCGTACGTGAAGTGCAGCGGCTGGACCCATGGCGGATCGCCGGGCAGGCCGTTGCCCGCGAGCTGGCCGAAGTCGTGTCTCGCCAGCCAGGTCTGCCACTCGGTGTCGTCGGATGGTGCGTCCCAGGGGTGGATCAGCACGGCGGACCTCAGAGGTTCTTGAGGTAGGCGGGCAGGGGGATGCCGGGGGCCAGGTCGTCGGACGGTATGGGGGCGCCGTATGTGGGCGTCACGGGGACGACGCCGCTCCAGTGGGGGAGGGCGAGGTCCTCGGGCTCGTCGTTCGGCCCGCCGGTACGGATCTTGGCGGAGACCTCGGTCAGGTCGAGCCGGATGACGGCCGTGGCGGCCAGCTCCTTGGCGTTTCCGGGGCGGGAGTCGGCGGCGCGGCCGGGCAGTACCTGGTCCACCAGCGCGTCGAGCGCCGCGTTCTTCTCCTCGGGATCGGTGACCTGGTGCGCGATGCCGTGCACCACGACGCTGCGGTAGTTGAGGGAGTGGTGGAAGGCGGAGCGGGCGAGGACCAGGCCGTCGACGTGGGTGACGGTCACGCACACCGCCAGGCCGGGGTCCGTCCAGCGGGCCTGGCGCAGCGGCCGCGAGCCCGTAGAGCCGTGGAGGTAGAGGCGGCTGCCGACGCGGCCGTAGAGCGTGGGCAGTACGACCGGGGCGCCGTCGCGCACGAAGCCGAGGTGGCAGACGTATCCGGCGTCGAGGATGGAGTGGACGGTGTCGTGGTCGTACGCGGCACGGTCGGCGGACCGCGTCGGGACCGTGCGCTCGCTCGGGGCGTAGACGGCGGGCGAGCCGTCACCGGCACGGGCACCGGCACCGGTCTCGGCGACGGCGGAGAACTCGGGGCCGGTGTCGGACGTTGCGGGAGATACGGGCTCGGGCATCTTGCCAACTCCATTGCACTAGTGCATAATCAAGTTTGTGCTAGGAGACTATCGGATCGAAGGGCGGCGCGCATCGGAAATTGCCGCCAGCGTCGAGCGAGCCGTCGGTGCGGGCGAGCTCCAACCAGGCGAAGTTCTGCCCCCCATGCGGGAGTTGGCCGTCTATCTAGAGGTGAATCCCAATACGGTCGCGTCCGCGTATCGGACGCTGCGTGACCGCGGAGTGGTCGAAACCGCGGGGCGGCGCGGCACCCGGGTGCGTCCACGGCCGACGAGTACGCCGCGCGAGGCGCTGCGGGTCGAGGTGCCGCCGGGCGTGCGGAATGTGTCCGATGGCAATCCCGACACCGCGTTGCTCCCCGCGCTCGGGCCGGCGCTCGCCGCGGCGGCCGACCGTGCCACGGCGCGCCCGACGCTGTACGGCGCGCCCTTGATCGACGAGGAGCTGGCCGACCGGGCGCGGGCTTCGCTGGACGCCGACGGCGTGCCGGCCGGTCCGGTCGCCGTGACTTCCGGCTCGCTCGATGCCATTGAGCGGGTGCTCGCCGCGCATCTCCGGCCCGGCGATGCGGTGGCGGTCGAGGATCCTGGGTGGGGGAGTCTGCTCGATCTCATTCCGGCGCTGGGGCTGCGCCCTGTTCCGGTGGGGATGGATGAGGACGGCCCGCTGCCGACGGAGCTGGAGCGGGCGTTGGCGCTCGGGGTGCGGGCGGCGATCGTCACGGACCGGGCGCAGAATCCGACCGGAGCGGCGGTGGGCGCCGCGCGCGCCGAGGAGCTGCGGTCGCTGCTGGCCGAGTATCCGACCGTGCTGCTGATCGAGGACGACCACGGCCATCACATCGTCGATGTCCCGCTGCATCCGCTGGCCGGGGTGACCGATCACTGGGTCATGGTGCGGTCGACGGCCAAGGCGTACGGGCCGGACCTGCGGCTGGCGTTCCTCACGGGCGATGCCGTCACGGTGGACCGGGTGCGGGGGCGGCAGCGCCTGGGCCCCGGCTGGGTCAGCCATCTGCTGCAGGACACGTTGATCCATCTCTGGCAGACGGATGCAGTGGACCCGAGCGAGGTCGCCGCATCCTATGGGCGCCGCCGCGACGATCTCATACGGGCCCTGGCCGACCGGGGCGTCGCGGCGCAGGGCCGCAGCGGGATGAATGTCTGGGTACCGGTCCCCGAGGAGACGGGCGCGGTGTCGCGGCTGCTGCACGCCGGCTGGGCGGTGGCGCCCGGAGCCCGGTTCCGAATGGACTCCCCGCCCGGCATACGCGTCACCGTGTCCACTCTCTCCCACGGCGACATCGAGCCACTGGCCGAGGCCATAGCGACCGCCTGCCTGCCGGGGGAGGCTCGCCGGTACGACTGAACTGATCGGTGTCGGCTGGACGGTATGGCGAGCCGGTGCGGTGGGTCGGTGCGGCGGCCCGTGTGCCCGGCTCTTCGGCCGCACCGCCGGAGCGTCTAGTTCTTCAGTCGCTGTTGGAGTTCGTCGAGGGTGGTGAGGAACCAGGTCTGGTGTCCGCGGTTGCATTCCCGGACGAAGTCCTGCAGGGCTGAACTGGCCGCTGTATGACGGGAGATGTCGCCGAGGACGACGAGTCCCATGCGGTAGTTGACGAACTTCTGGACGATCTCGCCGGCGACGCGGGTGCGCAGTTGGAAGAACCGCTCGTCGAGCCGCTCGGCGGGGATGACAACCCACTGGGCGCCCTGGTAGGAGGCGTTGCCGATGAGATCCAGGACATCGCGTTCGTCGGCGATGACATGCCCGTCCCCGGAGGCCCCGTCCTCGGAGGCGTAGATCAGGACGGGCACGTCATGGATCGTCTGCAGGGTCAGAGTGGTCATGGAGGGTGAGATTAACGGGGGATGGGGGTGTGGTCGACGTAATTGTCCGGGCGATGGCGGCTGGCCGCCGACCGCTGGCAGCCCCAGGTCATGCGGTCGAGCGGGGGCGGCTCTGGGTGAGGGCGGCGCCGGCCAGGACGATCAGGGCGCCGACGGGGGTGTTCCAGGAGAGGTGTTCGTCCAGGACGGCGACGCCGGCGGCGGTGGCGATGACCGGGATGAAGTACGTGACCATCTGCGCGGTAGTGGGGCCGACTTCGGCGACCAGACCGTACTGGAGGAGGAAGGCGAAGCCGGTGCCGAGGGCGCCGAGGGCGATGATCGCCAGCAGGGGGACGACGGGGAACGAGGTCGGGAGGGAGGTGAAGAACGGGGTCACCACGGCCAGTTGCAGCGTGGCCAGCATCAGCTGGGCGCTGGACATGGAGAGGCTGGAGTTGCTGCTCCCCGCGAGGGTGCGGCGGACGTAGATCCAGCCGATCGGGTAGCAGAGCGCGGCGCCCAGCGCCATGAACGTGCCCAGCGGGTCCGTGCCGGCGAAGCCCTGCCAGGCGCCGAGGACGGTCAGTACGCCGAGGAACCCTAGGCCGAGTCCCGCGACGCGGCGGCGGGTGGGGCGGTCCTCGGACAGTGCCGCCACGGACAGGGCCATGCCCCACAGCGGGGAGGTGGCGTTGCAGATGCCGGCCAGGGTGGAGGGGATGGTCAGTTCGGAGTACGCGAAGAGTGAGAAGGGGAGGGCGTTGAGGAGCAGGGCGGCCACCGCCAGGTGAGCCCAGGTCCGGAGGGTACGGGGCAGCCGGTCCCGCTTGGCGACGAGTACGGCGGCCAGTACGGCCGTTCCGAAGATCATGCGGCCGAGCGTGACGTGCAGCGGGGCGTAGCCCTGCGTGCCGACCTTGATGAACAGAAAGCTGAATCCCCAGATCAGCGCCAGGACGGCGAATCGGATACGCCAGTCGACGGCGGACCGCGGCGCGGCCGGCGGGGCGGGCGAAGTGGGAGGGGTGTGGGTGGCAGGTGGTGTTGCGGGGGTGGGTGTCGTGGTGGAACGGGATGAGGAGGTGGCGGCGGTGGAGCTCATGGCGTACACGATCGTCCGTCTGTATCGCGTAGCGCAAGTGAGAATTTGTGGGAGGCATTGCTTAGCATTGCTTATATGTTGAACATGGATCGGCTGCGGACGCTCAGTGCGGTGGCGCGGCACGGGTCGGTACGGGCGGCCGCCGAGGGGCTGCACGTCACCACCTCCGCCGTCTCGCAGCAACTGGCGAAGCTGGAGCGGGAGACGGGGCAGCAACTGCTGGCCAAGAACGGCCGGGGGGTGCGGCTGACCGATGCGGGCCGGTTGCTCGCCGGGCACGCCGCGCGCATCCTCTCGCAGGTCGAGCTGGCCGAGGCCGAGCTGGAGGCGCACCGGGGGCAGGCGGTGGGCGAGCTGCGGATGGGGGCGTTCCCCACGGCGGCGCGCGGGCTGTTCCCCGACGCCCTCGCCGCGCTGGTCGTCGATCACCCGCAGTTGCGCGCGCGGCTGTGGGAGATGGAGCCGGGTGATTCGGTACGGGCGGTGGTGCGCGGCGACATCGACCTGGGGGTCGTACTGGACTGGTACAACCGTCCGTTGTCGTTGCCGGAGGGGTTGGCGAAGGCGCCGCTGCTGGACGATCCGGCGGATGTCGCGATGCCGTCGGACCATCGGCTGGCGGGGCGGCGCACGGTGGAGCTGGAGGACTTCGCGGAGGATGCGTGGATCTCCTGGCCGCAGGGGGAGTTCTGCCACGACTGGTTGATGTTCACGCTGCGCAGCAAGGGGATCGAGCCGCGGATCGCGCACATGGCCGAGGAGCACGGCACGCAGCTCGCCCTGATCGCGCGGGGGCTCGGCGTGGCAGTCGCGCCGCGGCTCGGGAGGGGGCCGGTACCGGAGGGGGTGAGCGTGGTGCCCGTACGGCATCCGATGCGGCGGCATGTGTACGCGATCTGGCGCGCGGACGCGGACCGTCGCCCGTCGATCCGCGCGGCGGTCGCGGCGTTGCGCGAGGTGGGCGGAGGGATGGCGACGTGAGAAGGGGATGGCGACGTGAGGGAGCGGACGGGAGGGGGACGTGAGAGGGCGGACGGTAGGGAGACGTGAGGGGGCGGATGGGGGAGAGCGTGACAGCGGGCCAGGGGGGGGGACAGGCGCTGTGAGGCCGGGCGCCGGCGCACCATGCGGTGGCCGACGCCCGGGGGAAGTGGGGACGCGGGGGAAGGGTCAGTTGGCTGGGACGATGCCGCGGATCAGGCCGAGGGACATTAGGTCCTGAGGGCGGAGGTGGAGTTGGTCGGCGATGTGGGGGACTTCGGACGGGGGGCGTTTGAGGATGGCGGTGGCCAGTTCGGGGGCGATGACGGAGAAATAGCTGTCCGGGGTCGCCCACAGGCGGCCCGGTGCGGCCAGTGCCAGGGCTCCGCCTGAACCGCCCTCGCCGATGAGCAGCGAGGTCAGCGGCGTGCGCGCGGCGGCCATGGCGGCGAAGAGGTCCGCGATGGCGGCACCCGCGCCGGAGCGTTCGGCCGCGGCGTCGTTGGCCGCGCCCGGGGTGTCGACGAGGGTGAGGACGGGGATGCCGAGGCGGTCGGCGAGGCGTACGAGGCGGGCGGCGGTGCGGAAGCCGGCCGGGCGGGTGGCCGTGCCGCACTGGGCCGCGTACGCGACCGTACGGCCGGCGCGGTGGCCGAATCCGCACCGCATGCCGTCGTCCACGCCCCCGCAGCGGTCGCCGCTGATGTCCTCGCGCCAGTCGAAGTACGTGTCCAAGTACGCGTCGGCGCGGGGGCGTTCGGGGGAGCGGGTGCGTTGTACGGCGCTCCAGCCGGAGTCCGGCGGGTCGCCCGCGCCCTGCGCGGCCGGTACCGGGGCCGGTTCCTCGTCCGGGGTGGTCAGCAGCCGCAGCCAGCGGGCGAGCGTGCCGGGCAGCCGTTCGGGCAGTACGACGGCGTCGATGTGCCCGGTGGCGAGCTGGCCTTCGGCGGTGTACGCGGACGGGTCGGCGTCGGCGGGGCGTACGCGGGAGCCGGCGAAGCCTACCTGGGCGCCGGGCAGCGCCAGGACGACGTCCGCGCCGGCGCCGAGCGTCGCCCAGCCGCCGCCGGTCGTAGGGTCGCGCAGGACGGCGAGCTGGGGGAGCCCGGCGGCGCGGTTGAGGGTGGACTGGCCGGCGATGCGTTGCAGTTGGGTGAGGGCGAGCATGCCCTCCTGCATGCGGCTGCCGCCGGTGGCGATCAAGGAGACGACGGGGAGGCGGAGTTCGCGGGCCCGGGTGTACGCGGCTTCCAGGCGGTCGCCGGTGTGGCGGCCGAGGGAGCCGCCCAGGTAGCGGAACTCGAAGGAGATCACGACGGTGCGGGTGCCGCCGATGGTAGCGGTGCCGCAGATGACGGACTCGCGTTCGCCGGTCGACTCCGTGGCTCGGGCGCGTGCGGCGCCGTAGCCGTCCCAGCGGAGGGGGCCGTCGTCCAGTGGCACGGGGGCGGGTGCCGGCGCGGTGGCCGGCGCATCCGGGGCCTCGGCCGTGCCCTCGGCGGGGGCCGACGCCGGCCTCTCGGCCGCCCCGGCCGCCCCTTCGGGCCGGGACTCTGCTGCCCGCCCGGGCCCGTGCTCGGCTGTCCCTTCGGGCCCGGGCCCCGCCGCCCCTTCGGGTCCAGGCTCGCCCGCCCCTTCGGGCCGGGGCTCCGCCGTCCGCTCGGACCCCTCCGCTGTTCCTCCGGGCCCGTGCTCCGCTGTCCCTTCAGGCCGGGACCCCGCCGCCCCCTCGGCCCCGATCTCCGCAGCCCCTTCGGGCCGGTGCTCTCCCGCCCCCGGGGCCCCGGCAGGTTCCGAGCCCGGGAATGGCTCGAAGGTGTCCGCGTCCGTCAGCTGCGCGAGCACCTCCCGGGCGGAGAGCCGAGTGGGAAGACCCGCAGGCGAGCTCTCGGCCCGCCCCGCAGGCGGCTGCGCGGCCCGCCCCGCAGGCGGTCCCGCAGGCGTAGCCCGCCTCGCAGGCGTCGGGTCCTCACGCATGGAGGCCCCGCTTGAGGATCTTGCCCATGTCGTTGCGGGGGAGGGCGTCGAGGTAGTGGACGACGCGGGGGCGCTTGTGCGGGGCGAGTTGGGCGGCTACGTGGTCGGCGAGTTCCGTGGGGGTGGGGCGGTCGTCCGACGCCGGGACGATCCAGGCGACGATGCGTTCGCCGAGGTCCTCGTCCGGCTCGCCCGTCACCGCGGCCTCGGCGACGCCGGGGTGCTCCAGCAGCGCGTTCTCGATCTCGCCCGCGCCGATCTTGTAACCGCCGCTCTTGATGAGGTCGGTGGCCTTGCGGCCGACGATGCGGTAGCGGCCCGCCGCGTCCCGGGTGGCCATGTCGCCCGTACGGAACCAGCCCCCGTCGAACGCCTCGGCCGTCGCGTCCGGCCGGTTCAGGTACTCGACGAAGAGGTTCGGGCCGCGGACCTGGATCTCGCCGACCGTCTCGCCGTCGCTCGCTTCGAGGACCTTGCCGGACTCGTCCACCAGACGTGCCTGTACGCCCGGCAGCGGGACGCCGACCGTGCCCGGAGCGGAGGTGTCGTCGGCCCGTACCGCGGTGTTCATCAGCGTCTCGGTCATGCCGTAGCGCTCGACGACCCGTGCGCCGGTCGCCGCCTTGATCTTCTGGTGGTCCGTCAGCGGCAGCGCCGCCGAGCCGGAGACCAGCAGCCGGGCGCCGCCCAGCGCCTTGGCGAGCGCCGGGTTCTCGCCCGCCTCGGCGGCCAGCCGGTGGTACATCGTCGGCACGCCGAACAGCATCGTGCCCGGGCCGCCCAGCTCGCGCGCCACCCCTTCGGTGGAGAAACGGCCGAGGTGGTGCACGGTGCCGCCGCGGCGCAGCGGGCCGAGGATGCCGAGAATCAGACCGTGGACGTGGAACAGCGGCAGGCCGTGGACGAGTACGTCGTCCGCGGTCCACTGCCAGGCGTCTTCGAGGGCGTCGAGCGTGGCGGCGATGGCGCGCCGGGGGATGACCACGCCCTTGGGGCGGCCCGTGGTGCCGGAGGTGTACACGATCACGGCGGGGGCCTCGGCACCCGGCTCCGGAGGCAGCACGACCTCCGAGCCCACCCCTTCGGACGCCCCCGACTCGTACGGAGCCACGTCGATGCGGGGGAGTGCGGCGAGTGCGCCGGGGAGTTCGGCGTCCGGTTCGGCCAGGACGAGGGTGGGCGTGCTGTCGGACACGATGTGTGCCAGCTCGCTCTCGCCGATCTTGGGGTTGACCGGTACCGCCGGTACCCCCGCGAGCAGCGCCGCGACCACCGCGACCGACGTCTCCAGCGTGGGCGTGGCCCATACCGCCACCCGCCGCTCGGCGCCGATCCGTTCCGCGAGCGCGCCGGCGGCCGCGGCGAGCTGCCCGTAAGTCAGCGCGCGGTCCTGGAAACGCAGTGCGGTACGGGAGGACGCTGTACGCAGCGCCGGGAAAAGCTCGTTCACCGAAACTCCTTCGTTCTCTTGCTGTTCGGGTACCCGCGGTACTCGTTCCTGGATACCCGAGGTAGGGGTATCCGAGGCGACTTCGGCACGTGTGGTCGTCCTCAGCCGAAGCCCGGGACCACCAGCGCCAGCCAGACCAGCGCCGGTACGGCCGCGACCACGAGGGCTCCGTACACCATCAACTGCTTGAAGAAACCGTCCCGGTCGACATTCTTGGCGTTCGCCAGCACCAGTGCGCCGTTCGTCGAGAACGGGCTCACATCGACGACGGTGGCGGAGACCGCGAGCGCCGCGACCATGCCCACCGCCCCGATCGACCCCTGCGCCAGGAACGGCACGGCCAGCGGGATCAGCGCCCCGATGATGCCGACGGAGGAGGCGAAGGCGGAGACCAGCGCGCCGATGTAGCACAGCAGCAGGGCGGCCAGCAGCGGGATGCCGATGCCGCCGACGGCCTCGCCCGCCCAGGTGATGGTGCCCATCTGGTCCAGGACGCCGACGTAGGTGAGGACGCCGCAGATCAGCAGCACGGTGGGCCAGGTGATCTCCGCGACGGCGGCCTTGCTGTCCTGCGGCCAGACGGCGCTGAGGACGACGGCGAGGGTGATCGCGGTGAGGCCGGCGTCCAGGTCGAGGACGAGCACCGCCAAGACGAGGGCCAGGAGGGCGAGCAGGGTGGCGGCGCGGGCGGGCGTGAGGGCGAGGGAACTCGCCGGGGACTCCGCTCTTCCCTCCTCGGGGGCGCTTCCCTCGTCGGGAGTGCGCTGCGCGCGGCCCCCGCCACCCGTACGAGGGAGCCGGAGGCCGCCCAGGGCGACGAACAGGACCGCCGCGATGAGGAGATTGACGACCAGGCTCGCGGCGAAGAGGGCGAGCGGGCTGCCGGGAAGGTCCTCGCGGGCGACGATGCCGTTGACCGTCGACCCGTAGATGCTGATCGGCGAGAAGCCGCCGGCCTGCGCGCCGTGCACCACCAGCGCGCCCATGAGCAGCGGTTTGATGCCGTACTGCGCCGCGAAGCCGAGCGCGAGCGGCGCGACGATCGCCACCGCCGCCGGGCTGACCGCGCCGATCGCGGTGAGCGCGCCGGTGACCGCGAACATCACCCAGGGGATCAGCGCGACCCGCCCGCCGACGAGCCGCACGGAGGCGTGCACCAGCCAGTCGGTGGTGCCGTTGGCGCGGGCGATGGCGAAGAGGTACGTCACGCCGACCAGGACCACGAACAGATCGCCGGGGAAGCCCGCGAAGATCTCCTCCGCGTCCATGCCCGCGACCAGCGTGCCCACGCCGAAGGCGGCCGCGAACGCCAGCGCGCCCATGTTGATGGAGCGGGTCGTGGCCAGTACGAAGATCACCGCGAGCACGAGTATCGAGAGCACTTCGGGAGACATCTGCGGCTCCGTTCGTGGAGGACAGTGGAGGACAGTGGAGGACAAAGGCCGGGGGTGCGCAGGGGCCGGGTGGGGGCATCGGCCGGGGTGTGGCACATTGGCCAAGTGGCTGAGCCACTTTGCTGGTGATCGACGAGGTGCGTCAATACTCTTGTCACGACTCTTCAGCGACGCTGGTCGCCAGGAAATGATCGAGGGGGGCCAACCGATGTCCGAGGCACTGCGCCCGATGTCCCGGCCACGGCTCTACGAGCAGGTGGTCGAGCGGCTGCGGCAGTACGCCGCCGAAGACGGGCTGGGCGCGGGCGACCGCCTGCCGGCCGAGCGCGAGCTGGCACAGCGGCTCGGCGTCAGCCGGGCGTCCGTGAAGCAGGCGATCGTCGTGCTGGAGGTGCAGGGGCTGGTCGAGGTGCGGCACGGCGGCGGCACCTACCTGGTGCGCGACACCCTCGACGCGGCGGAGCCGGTCGAGCGCCTGGTCGAGCGCCGCCGCCGGCTGCCGGACGTCCTGGAAGCGCGCGAGGCCATGGAGACCAAGCTCGCCGAACTGGCGGCCCGCCGCCGTACGGACGCCGACCTCGCGGCGCTCGACGACGCCCTGGCGCACATGGCGAAGGAGGTCGAGGACGGCGGTCCGGGCGTCGAGGGCGACCGCCGCTTCCACGCCGCCGTCACCGCGGCCGCGCACAGCGCGCTGCTCGCCGAGTTCATGCGCTCCATCGCCGAGCAGATCGGCGAGAGCCGCAACGAATCGCTGCGCCAGCCGGGCCGCCCGCAGGGCTCACTGGCCCAGCACCGGCGCATCCTCGAGGCGGTACGCGACGGCGACCCGGAAGCGGCCGCGGCGGCGATGCGCGAGCACGTCCGTACGGTCGCCGAGGTGCGGCTGCTCACGTGGACGCCGGAGGAGGAAGGCTGAGGAGCCGGGTCATCCAGGGATCTTCCGGAAGTCCCAAGAAGCCACCGCGTCCGGCGTGAGCCGCAGCCACGCGTGCCGGCCGTCGTGCGGCAGCGTCTCCAGGCCGAAGTACTTCGCCGCGAAGAGCTTTTCGGGCGCCGCCAGCTCCGGGCAGGGCTCGCCGTGCCGCGGTGCCTCGCCGACGAACGTGACGCTGCCCGACAGTTCGGCGCCGCGCAGTTCGCCGTACTCGTGGCCGTCGTCGACCACGACCGCCACCCGTTGGTCCTTCACGAGGTGGGCCCAGCGCCTGCTGCGGGTGAGGGAGTACAGCCACAGCGCGGTGCCGTCCCAGACGAACCACAGCGCGCCGACGTGCGGTGCGCCGTCCGGCCCGACCGTGGCGATCCGGCAGGTCCGCTGCCGCGCCAGAAAGGCGTCCAGCTCCTCCGGGCTCATCATGATCCGGCGTCCCCTGCGCTGCCCTGCCGCTGCCGCCATCGCGGCCACCTCCCCGGTCGCTCCCTGGCCACCTGACCACGTGTCAGGAATCATGAGCCCTCCGCCCGACGAACGCAATGGACACCGGATCATCCCCGCGCGAGACCCGCTCGCCTCAGGAGGCACTCCCATGCCCACGGACGCCCAGACCCCGCAGTCCGCCCAAACCGCCCACCTCGTCGACCAGCTGGACCCCGCGACCACCGCGCTGCTCACCGTCGAGTGCCAGAACGGTGTCGTCGGCCCCGACAGCGCGCTGCCCGAACTGGCCGAGGCCGCCCGTACGTCCGGCGCGCTCGCCAAGGTGGCGCGGCTGACCGCCGCCGCGCACGAGGCCGGCGTCCAGGTCCTGCACGCGGTCGCCGAGCGCCGGCCCGACGGCCGCGGCTCCAACCACAACGCCCGCCTCTTCCGCGCGGCCGGGCAACTGCCCGTACAGCAGCTCACGGGGACGACCGCGGTACGGATCGCCGACCCGATCCCGGTGTCCGACGAGGACCTGGTCGTCCGGCGGCTGCACGGACTGTCGCCGATCGCCGGTACGGAGGTGGACGCGCTGCTGCGCAACCTCGGCGTTTGCAACGTGGTGGTCGTCGGCGTCTCGGCGAACGTGGCGATACCGAACGCGGTCTTCGACGCGGTCAACCTCGGCTACACGGCGGTGGTGCCCGCCGACGCCATCGCCGGAGTGCCGGCCGAGTACACCCCGGCGATGGTACGGAACACGCTCGCCCTGGTCGCCACCGTCACCTCCACGGACGCGGTACTGACCTGCTGGAAGCGGTCACCGCGGCTGCGGTGAGAGGTGCTGGGTGAGAGGGGGCTCAGGAGAGTTCGATCTCGCCGCCCCGGACCTTCAGCGGTACGGCCGGCAGGCCCTTGGTCGCCGGGCCGTGCCGCACGCTGCCGTCCGCGATGGCGTACTTGCTGCCGTGGCAGTGGCAGTTGATCGTGCCGTCGCTGACGTCCCCCACGATGCAGCCCGCGTGCCGGCAGATCGCCGAGAACGCCTTGAAGTCGCCCTTCTCGGGCTGGGTCACCACGACCTTCTGGGCCTTGAAGATCTTTCCGCCGCCGGCGGGGATCTCCGAGGTCTTGGCCAGCGCCTTGTCGGCGCCGCCGCCGCTTTTGGACGGTGTCGCCGAGCCGCCGGTCGACGGGGAACCACCGGACGGCTCGCCCGACTCGGACGGCTGCGAGCCGTACCCGCCCCCGCCGCCCCCGTCGCCCCCGCACGCGGCGAGCGCCGCGGTCAGGCCCGCCGCGCCCGCCGCGGCGACGACCGTACGCCGGGCGGCGCCGGCACGTTCCTGTGATGGTGAGCTCATGGTGTCTCCAGAGGTCCCGGTCCCGGTATGTCCTTCGCCTTGTGAAGGTTCCATACGGACCGGAGGCCTCCGGTGTTCAACGGGTCGGCCGAAAGGGTGATCGTTGCAGGCCTACTCGGCGTCCGCCGCCGCCTCCGCGACCGCGATCGGCACCTCGCCCCCGTCGGCCAGCGCGTCCAGGTGCTCCAGAGCCGCGCGCGGGAGTGCGTCCGGGTCGGTGAGCAGGGCGAGGTACGCGTGCGCGGCCAGCAGGGCCCGCCCGTTCGGCGCGGGCGCCGCGCATTCGTACGCCGCCTGTTCCAGCAGCAGCGTCCCCATCACGGTGCGCGTCAGCTCCTCCGCGTACCGTCCGGCGCGCATCTCCTGCTCCGCCGCCGGGCCCGCCAACAGCCGGTCGCCGCGCGCCGCCAGCTCCTCCCAGCGGACGGCCAGCCGCTTCCCGGCGTACGGGGACAGGGCGCGTGCCCGGTCCCCGTACGCCCGCGCGAGGGTGTGGTGCGCCGCGTATCGACGCAGGCAGCGGAGCACGTCCAGGGCGATGACATTGGACGAGCCCTCCCAGATGGAGCCGAGGTGGGCGTCGCGCAGCAGCCGGGGATTCACCCAGTCCTCGATGTAGCCGTTGCCGCCGCGGATCTCCATCGCCTCGCCCGTGACGGTACGGGCGCGCTTGCAGACCGTGTACTTGGCGAGCGGGGTGAGGACGCGTACGAGGTCCCGGGCGGCCGCGTCGCCCGCGTCGGCCTCGTCGAGCCGGGCCGCGGCCTCCAGGACCAGGGCGAGCGCCGCCTCCGCGTCGAGGATCATCGGCAGCAGCGTCATACGCATCAGGGGCTGCTCGAACAGCGGCGTACCGAAGACCACCCGCTCCCGGGCGTGGGCGACCGACTCGCGGACCGCGCGGCGCATCAGGGCGGCGGAGCGCATCGCGTTGGACAGCCGGGAGACGTTGAGCATTTCTGCCATCTGCCGGAAGCCGCGGGTGAGGTCGCCGACCGGGGTGGCGTACGCGCCGTCCAGCGTGACCTCGCCGCTGGCGATGGAGCGCGAGCCGAGCTTGTCCTTGAGGCGGTCGATGCGGACCGCGTTACGAGTGCCGTCCGGGCGCAGCCGCGGTACGAGGAACATGCCAAGGCCGCGCGTGCCCTCGCCCTGCCCCGGCACCCGCGCGAGCGTGAGGATCACATCCGCGCCGGGGTTGGAGGCGAACCATTTCTTTCCGGTGAGGGTCCAGTGCGCGCCCTGATCACTGGCCACGGTCTCGGTGCGCCCCACGTCCGTACCGCCCTGCTTCTCGGTCATGAACATCGCGCCGGTGGCGCGCGTCGCGGGGTCGGTGGAGGTGAGCGCGGCGATCTCGGCGGCGTACCGCTCGGGGTCGAAGAGGCGCAGCACGCGCGCCGCGGAGTCGGTCATGGACAGCGGGCAGGCCATGCCGAACTCGGACTGCACATAGAGGTAGGACAGTGCGTACTTGACGGTGTGCGGGGTGCGGTCTGGGCGGCCGTGGACGCCGGGGCGGTGCGACATCGCGGCGAGGCCGAAGCGCTCGTACGCGATCTCGGCGAGCCGGTCGTGGGCGGGGTGGTACTCGATCTCGTCGATGCGTTCGCCGTCGGGTGCATAGGAGCGCAGCCGTGGCGGGTTCGCGTCGGCGAGCGCCGCCTGCCGGTCGATCTCACCGGCGGCGAGCGCCCCGAGCTCCGTGAGCAGGGGCTCGATACGGGTGCGGTCGTCGGCGGACAGTACCCGGTCCAGGAGCGGGCGGAGGGCGGGATCCTGGTCGGCGAAGTTCGGCAGCGGCATACGGGTCTCCTGTGCCTTGGAACGATCAGCGGTGCCTTGTAGTGATCCGCGCGGCAGGTCGAGACGTTCGAGACGTGGATCACCTTCGCAGGAGCCGGTGAGCGCTGTCCAAGATGTATTCGCCACCCCACTGAGACGCGATCGAGGACAATCGCCCGCCACCAGCGTTGTTACGGCACGTACTCCTCCGGCGTGGGCAGCACCCGTTCCGCGACCTTCAGTACGTTGTGCAGGGCCGCCGACTCGTTGCCCGCACGCCAGGCGAGGGCGATCGCCAGCGGAGCCACCTCGCCGGCCAGCGGGCGGAAGACCACATGCTCCAGCCGGATGTTGCGCGCCGACTCCACCACCAGCGCCACCCCCACCCCGGCCCCGACCAGCGCCAGCAGGTTGTAGGAGTCCGGCGCCTCCTGGGCGACGCGCGGCGAGAAGCCCGCGGCGTGACAGGCGTGCACCAGCGCGTCCCGCACCGCCGAGCCGCGCGCGGCGGGGAAGGTCACGAAGCGCTCCCGCGCCAGCGCGGCGACGTCGACCGCCTCCCGCGCGGCCAGCGGATGGGTGTCCGGCAGCGCCAGGACCAGCCGCTCGACGCGGACGACCCGGGAGACGATGCCGCGCCGCACGGGGAGCGAGACGAAACCGAGGTCCAGGGTGCCGTCGGTGATCCGGCCGAGCGCCTCGCCGGAGTAGACCTGGCCCTGCAACGACAGCTCGATACCGGGGTATTCGGAGGTGACAGCGCGGGCCAGCGGAGGCAGCGCCGCGTAGCTGCTGGCGCCCGCGTAGCCCACGGTGACCCGGCCCGCCTCGCCGAGGCTGACCGACTGCACCGTACGGCGCACGGCGGCCGCGTCGGCGAGGAGGTTGCGGGCCGGCTCCAGCAGGGCCTGGCCGGCCGCGGTGAGCCGTACCGAGCGGGTCGTGCGGTCGAAGAGGGCGGCGCCCAGGTCCCGCTCCAGCAGCCGGATCTGCTGGCTGAGCGGGGACTGGGCGATGTGCAGGCGTTCCGCGGCCCGGCCGAAGTGCAGTTCCTCGGCGACGGCCACGAACCCGGTGAGATGGCGCAGTTCCACGCGCCGCACCCTTTCAGGGCGCGCGACCGCCACTCAAGCGCCGTGCACGGGCGCCGGACCGGGCGGCCGGGTTCCGGCGGGGTTCCGGCCAGCCCCGAGCGCGTCCAGGAGGAAGTCGCGCTGGAACAGCAGGAGGTTCTCGTTCACCCGGTCGTCGGCGGGGGCGTGGGTGGCGCCGGGCAGGGGCAGGACCGTGTGCGGGCGGCCGGCGGCGAGCAGTTCGGCCGAGAACCGCAGCATGTTGGCGACCGTGACGTTGTCGTCCGCGAGGCCGTGGATCAGCAGCAGCGGGCGGCTCAGCAGATGGCCGCGGCCGACGAGCGAGGACCGTTCGTAGTTCTCCGGCCGCTCGGCGGGGTGGCCGAGGAACCGCTCTTTCCAGTACGTGTCGTACAGCCGCTGGTCGGTCGGCGCGGCGCCGGCCACCGCCACGTGGAAGACCTCCGGGCGGAGCAGTACCGCGGCGGCCGCCAGGAACCCGCTGAAGGACCAGCCGCGGATCGCCACCCGGGTGAGGTCGAGGTCCGGAACCTGCTCGGCGGCCGCGTGCAGCGCGTCGACCTGGTCCTCCAGCGCGGGCGTCAGCTGGTCGCCGTGGACCGCCTTCTCCCACTCCGGGCCGCGCCCCGGCGTGCCCCGCCCGTCGGCGACCAGCACGGCGAAACCCTGCTCGGCGAACCACTGCGAGACGCAGGCGGTCCAGCCGCGGGCTGCGACCGCCAGCTGCATGCCGGGCCCGGCGTACGGGTCGAGCAGTACGGGCAGCGGCCCCGTACCCGGCTCGTACCACGAGGGCAGGTACAGCACGGCGCGCAACTGCCGCTTGCCGAGCACGAGATGGCGTGGGCGCGGGGTGACGACGGGCGTCTCGACGAGCGAGGCGAGGGCGGTGACGCGGGCGGCCACGGTGGGTGAGGACGGTGCCGCAGTACCGCCTGTTGCAGTACTGCCTGCCGCAGTGCCGCCCGTCCTGCGGACCTCCGCGTACGGCCCCTCCGGCGTCAGACCGTGGAACACCGCCGTGCCGCCCCCGAACACGGCCCCGTGCGTACCGGGCCCCTCGCTCAGCCGCACCGGCGCGCCCGCCTCCGGATCGTGGCACCACACGTGCGTCTCCACGGGGTCGTCGGAGGCGGTGAAGTACACCCGCTCGCCCTCCGTGCTCAACACCTCGCGCACCTGGAGGCCGGCCGGCGTGACCACCTCGCCGCCGACCGCGAGGTGCCGGGTGCCGGCCACGTCGTGGGTGAGTACCAGTGCGCCGGACTCGGTCCTGGCGGGCGCGCCGGGCACCAGCTCCACCCAGGCGGGGTCGGTCCGCTCGTCGAGGAGCGAGGTCGCACCGGTGTCCGGATCCACGGCGAGGGTACGTAGCGAGCGCTGGTTCCGGGACTGCACCCCGATGAGCGGGCCGCGCGCGTCCCAGCCGACGGTGACCAGATACTCGTACGCCGTCCGGTCCCACGCCACCTCCGTACGACTGCCGTCCAGGCCGTACACCCACAGGCTCACGTCCGCGTTGTCCGTACCCGTCAGCGGGTACCGGATCGCGCGCGGCGGCCGGTCGGGGTGTGCCGGGTCGCTGATCCAACGCCGGTGAACACGCATGGTGTCCACCCGCGCGACGAGCAGCCGCGCGCCGTCCGGCGACCACCAGTGGCCGCGCAGCCGGCCCATGGACTCCGCCGCGGTGTACTCGGCGAGCCCGTAACTGATCTCCGGCCCCTCGGCGGTGGCCAGTTGGCGGTCTCCACTCCCGGCAACCGATCCGTCGGCCGTATCCGGTACCTCCGCCACGTGCAGCGAACGGCCCGTCACATACGCGATGTGGCGGCCGTCGGGTGAAGGGCGCGGGTCGACGACAGGCCCCGCTGCCGATACCGGGAACGGCTCCCCACCGTCCGTGCGCACCGCCCACAGCGCGCCGCCCAGCGCGAAGACCGCGAGGCGCGCCGCGCGGTCGGTCGCGTACGCCACCACTCCGGCGGAACGCTCGCGAGCCCGTTCCCGGCGCAGCCGTTCCTCCTCCGGTACCTCGTCCCCGCCGCCCACCAGCGCCGTCGGGTCGGCGAGCAGCCGCTCGGCGCCGTCCGCCAGCAGCCAGAGCCGGCCGATCGGATCCCGGCCGCCCCTGGTGCGGGTGAACAGGACGCGCTGACCGTCGGGGGAGACGGTGAAGTTCCGCGGCACGCCCAGTGAGAAGCGGCGGGTGCGGGCGAACTGGCGGGGGAAGGCGGCGCTTTCGGAAGTGTTGGTGGAATCCATGGAGGAGTCCTATCGGCTGTGCGGCGACCTTGGACAGCGAATAGTTCTGGGTGGCACATCTTGTGAATCGATTCAGTCCGCTCCGTTGACCACGCATCAATCCACCCCTAGCTTGTCCTCTTGCCCAGCAAGCGCTTTCCTCAAACGATTCATTCGATATCAGCGGTACCGGCGAGAGGAACGATAATGTCCCCCATCCCCCGCAGATCCCTCCTGAAAGCGGCCGCCGTCGCCGGTGCCGCCGCCCAGTTCAGCTGGGTACTCGGCAGTGCCCAGGCGCGCGCCGCCGACGGCCCCGTCGAGCTGACCTGGCTGGAGGACGGCGGCCTTGGCGCGGCACCGGGCTCGACGCTCGGCGTGCCCTGGCCCAAGGGCGCGTATCCCAAGGATCAGACGTTCGCGCTGACCGACGGCGCGGGCAAGGAGGTCCCCGTCCAGACCTGGCCCCTCGCGTACTGGCCCGACGGCTCACTCAAGTGGACCGCGCACGCCATCGGCCCGCAGTCCGCTGCCGAGAAGTACACCCTGAAGGCCGGGAGGCCCGCCGCCTCCGCCAAGAAGGTCACCGTCGAGCGCAAGGGCGGCACCGTCGAGGTCGCCACCGGCGTCCTCACCGCCAGCATCGGCACGAGCGGTGCCACACTCGTGAAGTCCGTCCGCAGAGGCGCCACCGAAATCGCCAAGGACGGCCGCCTCGTACTCCTGCGCCAGGGCGAGCTAGAGGACGGCGACCAGGGCGCCCAGCGGTACGAGCGCTTCGAGAGCGCCATCGGCAAGGTGACGGTCGAGCAGGACGGCCCGGTCCGGGCGGTCGTCCGCATCGACGGCACGCACCGCCGCGGCCACCGCTCCTGGCTGCCCTTCTCGATCCGGCTGTACTTCTACGCGGGCGCCGAGTCCTTCCGCATGGTGCACACGATCACGTACGACGGGACCCAGGAGCCCGGCAAGGCGAGCGGGGACTTCATCCGCGGGCTCGGGGTGCGCTTCACGGTGCCGATGCGTGACGAGACGTACGACCGGCATGTGCGCATCGGCGGCGACGGCACCGGACTGCTGCGCGAGGCGGTCAAGGGCATCACGGGGCTCCGCCGTGACCCGGGCGCCGCCGTGCAGGCCGCCCAGTTCGAGGGCAAGAAGCTGCCCGACCCGGCCACTTGGGACCAGCGGGTCACCAGTCGGCTGCATCTCATCCCCGAGTGGGGTGACTACACGCTCTCCCAGCTCTCCGCCGATGGCTTCACGGTGCGCAAGCGCACCAAGAAGGGGCACGGCTGGATCGCGGCCGGCGGCGGACGCCGCGCCTCGGGCTTCGGTTACGTCGGCGGCGCGAGCGGCGGGCTCGCCTTCGGGCTGCGCGACTTCTGGGAGAAGCACCCGGCAGGGCTCGACATCCGGGGCGCGGCGACCGACGAGGCCGAGGTCACCCTCTGGCTCTGGTCGCCCGAGGCCCAGCCCATGGACCTGCGCTTCTACCACGACGGCATGGGTCAGGACACGTACGAGAAGCAGCTCGACGGGCTGGAGATCACGTACGAGGACTACGAGCCGGAGTTCGGCACCCCGTACGGCATCGCCCGCACCAGCGAACTCCTCTTCTGGGCCCACGACGCCACGCCCACCGCCGAGGCGCTGGCGCGCCAGGTGGAGACCGTCCGCACGCCGCCCCAACTGACCGCGCCACCACGGCAGTTCATTACCGCGGGCGTCTTCGGCCCCGGCCTCTACTCCGAGCCCGACCGCTCCACGCCCGCCAAGGCGAAGATCGAGGACCACCTCGACTTCCTCTTCACCTACTACAAGGACCAGGTGGAGCAGCGGCGTTGGTACGGCTTCTGGGACTACGGCGACGTGATGCACTCCTACGACCCGGCCCGCCACCAATGGCGTTATGACGTGGGCGGCTACGCCTGGGACAACTCCGAACTCTCGCCCGACCTCTGGCTCTGGTACGCCTATCTGCGCTCCGGCCGCGCCGACATCTTCCGCTTCGCCGAGGCCATGACCCGGCACACCGGCGAGGTCGACGTCTACCACCTCGGCAAGTGGGCGGGGCTCGGCACCCGGCACGGCGTCCAGCACTACGCCGACAGCGCCAAGCAGCAACGCATCGCCAACACCACCTACCGCCGCTTCTACTACTTCCTCACCGCCGACGAACGGGTCGGCGACCTGATGCATGCCAACGTCGATTCCGACGAGACGTTCCTCGTCCTCGACCCGCAACGCAAGGTCCGCCCCGACCCCGACTACAAGCCCGACCCGCACGCCCTCTCCATCGGCTTCGGCACCGACTGGTCGGGCCTGGTCTCGGCCTGGCTGACCGAGTGGGAGCGCCGCGGCCCCAAGTGGGAGAAGGCAAGGGCCCGGGTGCTGTCCACGATGGAAACCATCGCGGCCCAGCCCAACGGCTTCGTGCAGGGCAGCGGCCTGTACGACCTGGACACGGGGAAGTTCGCGGTTGCCGACAAGGCCGTCGTCAGCGTCTCCCACCTCTCCGCCGTCTTCGGCCTCAACGAACTGTGCGCCGAGCTGATCGACCTGGTCGACAACGACAAGTTCGAGCGGGCGTACCTCGACTACTGCCGGTACTACAACGCCACCAAGGCCGAGCAGAAGGCCCGCTACGGCACCGACTTCGGCAGCCTGAACCTCTTCCAGGGCCACTCGCGCCTCGACGCCTACGCCGCGCACCGCACGGACGACGACAAGCTCGCCCGGCGCGCGTGGGAGAAGTTCTACCGGTCGGACGGCTACAAGGAGTCCGCGCCCTGGAAGACGGAGCAGGTCACCGGGCCGGTCGCGCTCGTCCCCGGCAGCGAGGCCGACTGGGTGTTCACCAACGACACCGCGCTGTACGGCCTCGCCGCCATCGAGAACCTGGCGCTACTGGGCGACCGGATACCGGGCTGAGGTCAGGGAGTCGTGATCCGCGGACGCGGCGGCGTTGCCATGCCGCTGCCCAGGTGGAAGCTGGGGTGCGGAGGTTGGTTGTAGCCGGAGTTCTGCCAGGCCAGGCCGGTGCGGTACATGGTGTCGTGCAGCAGTGTGGTGATCTTCGTGCCGGTCTCGTGGGGCGTGGAGTAGATCCGCAGGTTGCGGTTGTCGGAGGTGCGCCAGACGACCTCCTCGCGCCAGTCGCCGAGGAGGTCGCCGGCGAGTACGGGGGTGGCCTTGGTGCCGTTGTTCGAGGCCACCGACGTACCGGTCAGCAGGCGGGTGTCGCCGTCCGGGCCGTACTTGTCGATGCGGGTGCCGTCGAGGAGTTCGCGGCTGGTGTCACCGTCCCACCAGCTGAGGAAGTTGGCCGAGGACGGCTCGCGGCCCTTGGCGGCACCGGACTCGTCCCGTACGGAGGTGTCCGAGGCGGACCACACCTCGGCACCGGCGTTGCCGGACCAGATGTCGCCGGCCACGCCGCGCCCGTTGTCGCAGCAGGCGGCGAGCTTCCAGCGGACGGCGCCGTTCGCGGGGTCGAGATACACCTCGGCGGGCTGACTGCTGGACTCGGAGACCTTGAAGTACTCCAGGCCCGGCGTGCCCGGGTCGAGGTCGCCGAGGTGCTGGGCGTCGCCGTGCCCGGTCTTCGCGGTCCACAGCCCGGAGCCGTTGTCGTCCACCGCCATCGAGCCGTAGACCACCTCGTCCTTGCCGTCACCGTCCACATCACCGACGGACAGGCTGTGCGAGCCCTGCCCGTCGTAGCCCTTGCCCTTGTTGGTGGTGGAGTCGGTGTCGAAGGTCCAGCGGCGGGTGAAGGCGCCGTTGCGCCAGTCCCAGGCGGCGAGCACGCTGCGGGTGTAGTAGCCGCGCGCCATGATCAGGGAGGGCCGGGAGCCGTCCAGGTACGCGGTTCCGGCCAGGAAGCGGTCCGCGCGGTTGCCGTAACTGTCGCCCCAGGAGGCGACGTTGCCGCGCGGGGGCACGTAGTCGGTGGTGCCCATTGCGGCGCCCGTCCGGCCGTTGAACATCGTCAGATACTCGGGCCCGGACAGCACGTACCCGCTGCCGTTGCGGTGGTCGGCGGACGCGCTGCCGATCACCTTGCCCTGCCCGTCGACCGTGCCGTCCGCGGTCTTCATGGCGACCTCGGCCTTGCCGTCACCGTCGTAGTCGTACACCTGGAACTGGGTGTAGTGGGCCCCCGAGCGGATGTTGCGGCCGAGGTCGACGCGCCACAGTCGGGTGCCGTCGAGTGTGATGCCGTCGACGATCGTGTTGCCGGTGTAGCCGGACTGCGAGTTGTCCTTGGCGTTGGTGGGCTGCCATTTCAGTACGAAGTCCAGCGCGCCGTCGCCGTCGAGGTCGCCCACCGACGCGTCGTTGGCCTCGTAGGTGTACGCCACGCCGTCCGGGGTGGTGCCGCCCGCCGGGGGTGTGATCGGCACGTCCTTGTACCCGGCGCGGAACTGTACGGCGTGCACGGAGTCGCCCTGTTCCGTGCCGTCGACGATCGCGCGGACGGTGTAGTCGGCCTGTTCGGGGGCGCCGGAGTGGAAATAGTTGGTCGAGCCGGTGACCGGGGTGGAGTTGACCTTGGTACCGGCCCGGTAGACGTTGAAGGAAACATTGTCCGGGTCGGTGCCCAGCCACCGCCAGCTGATCAGGTTGCCGCCACTGGTGTGGACGCTGACCACGCCGCGGTCCAGCTTCTCCGCCTGGCGGGCGGTGGCGGCGGACGAGGTGTCGGGCAGCGCGGCGAGCACGGTGGCGGCGAGCGCGCCGGTCACCACGGTGGTTGCCAGGGCGCGGCGGAGTCTGCGCCGGCGGGGGACGAGGTGCGGGTGTTGCATGGTGCCTCCTGCAGTACGGGTGTGGTCCGTTGCACCGTGGTGGGCGCCGGGCCCTCAAGGGTTGCCGCCCGCTTGCCAGGTAGGGGAGGCCCGCCTAGCCTGTGTTCGCCCTGCCGGGCGATGGTCGAAATCTCGAACGCGACGGAGGGTGAGTGACCGGGACCGTGAACCCAACGGCTGCCGGGCGCGCCGACGCCGCGGCCGAGTTCCGTGCGTTTTTCGAGTGCCACTATGCCGAACTCGCCCGGCTCGCAAGGCTATTGACCGGTGACGCAGAGGGGGCGGATGACCTGGCGGCGGACGCCCTGGTCGCGCTCTGGCGCCGCTGGGACCGAGTCCGGGCTGCCGACCATCCCGCCGCGTACGCCCGGGGCGTCGTGGCCAATCTGGCCCGCAGTCACATCCGCAGCGCGATCCGCGAGCGCCGCCGGATCACCCTGTTCTGGGCGCAGTGCTCCGAGCACACCGAAGCGCCGGACGTACCCGCCGTGGTGGACGTCCAACAGGCGCTGCGCACCCTGCCGTTCCGTAAGCGGGCCTGTGTCGTGCTGCGGCACGCCTTCGACCTGTCCGAGCGGGAGACCGCGCTTGCCCTCGGCATCTCGGTCGGTACGGTGAAGAGCCAGACGTCCAAGGGGATGGCGCAGCTGGAACGGCTGCTGGGTCCTCGTACCACTACGGAACTGATCGGCGGGCGTACGTGAGCGACGAGCTGCGTCGGCGGCTGCGGCAGGCCGCCGCGGCGCACCGGCCGGACCGGGAGCGGATGCTCGCCCGGGTCGAGCGCGGCATGACGGCGGCCGGGAGGACGCCGGTACCGCGGCACCCCGGCCGGGCGGCGCCGTGGCTGCGCGTCGCGGGCGCCACCGCGGCCGTCGCGGCGGTCCTGGCGGCCGCCGGATACGGGGCGTCCGCGGTACTGGACGACGGCCAGGGCCGTCAGGTCAGCGCCGCCCCGCCCGTGCACAGCACTCCGCCGAACGGTCCACGTACCGAAGACGGCCCGCGTACCGAGGACGGCCCGCTCTGGAGCGACGGCTCGGTCGACCCGCACAGCAACGACTTCTGGGCGCAGAGCAATGTGACCCTCAAGGCGGCGGATTCGCTCACCTCGCTCGTCGTGGAGCTGCGCATCGCGCGTACGGAGGGGGTGCGGCCGACCGGTGCGTGGCGCACCCTGCCGCCGGACGAATTCGTCTTCACCACCGAGTACGAGGACGGCTTCCTCGTGTACCGCTGGCGGCTGAAACGCGGACGCACGGTACCCGCGGGCACGCATGTCTTCGCCGGGCAGTACGACCACGCCCGCGGCGGCCGGGACGCGGGCGCCGACACGTACACGGCGTCCGCGCGATCGGGTGGTGAACCGGCCGTAGTACGTGGTGACTTCGCTCGGCGCAGTCGCTGAAAAAACCTCTCCCGGCCCGGCAACCCCTCCCGTACCCGGTGGCGACCAGACGTCGCACAGTCTCACCCCACCCAAGGAGACGGGACATGACATCAGCAGCACAGCGGCCCGCCGGCCGCCGCCGGGCGGTACTCGGCGGTGTCGCCGCGGGCGGCCTGGCCGGCGCCGCCCTCCTCGCCACGACGCTCACGGGCACGGCGAACGCCGCCGCCGACTGGCCGACTCCCGGCGGCAGCCAGGCGGTCTCCAAGACCATCGAGGTGTCCGGTACGTACGACGGTGGCCTCAAGCGCTTCTACGGCAGCGGCGATCTGGGCGGCGACGGCCAGGAGGAAGGGCAGGACCCGATCTTCAAGCTGAAGGACGGTGCCGTGCTCAAGAACGTGGTCATCGGCTCGCCGGCCGCCGACGGCGTGCACTGCTCGGGCAGCTGCACGCTGCAGAACGTGTGGTGGGAGGATGTCGGCGAGGACGCCGCCACCTTCAAGGGCACCTCGTCCGGCGCGACATACACGGTCACCGGCGGCGGTGCAAGGAAGGCCGACGACAAGGTCTTCCAGTTCAACGGCGCGGGCAAGCTGAGCATCAGTGGCTTCCAGGTCGCCGACTTCGGCAAGCTCGTGCGCAGTTGCGGCAACTGCTCGACCCAGTACAAGCGCACCATCAGTGTCAACGACGTGGATGTGACCGCGCCGGGCACGTCCCTGGTCGGCATCAACACCAACTACGGGGACACCGCGACGCTGAAGAGCATCCGCATCCACGGCGACAGCGGCAAGAAGATCAAGCCGTGCGTGCGCTACACGGGCAATGACAGCGGTGACGAGCCGATCGAGACGGGCAGCGGCCCGGACGGCACGTACTGCCGGTACTCGGCGTCCGACATCTCGTACAACTGACCCTCTCACAAAGCGAGTTGGTCGTGTGGCGGCCGTTCTCTTCGTTGTTTTCGTGTCAGAAGCGTTGACGGGCACCCCGAGGGGTTCTAGCTTCATCGCGTCGTACTTCATACGTCGTATATGAGACGTGATGCGCGAGATACGAGACTGAGAGCGGCCGCCATGACTTTCGCCCCCGCCCCGATTCCTTCCCGCACGCAGTACGTGCTCGAAGCGGTCAAACACCGCATTCTCACCGGGCAGTTGAGCCCCGGCCAGTCGCTGGTCGAGACCGAACTCGCCGCCCAGTACGGGGTGTCCAAGACGCCCGTGCGCGAGGCGCTGAAGACCCTCGCCGGCACCGGACTCGTGGTCATGAGCCAGTACAAGGGCGTCACCGTGCGGATGGTCGACGCGACCATGGCGCGCGAGGTCTACGACGTGCGGCTGCTGCTGGAGCCGGAGGCGGTCCGCCGCACCGTGCGCGGCGGCGCCGCCGTCGAGGACGCCCGTACGGCGCTGACCCGGGCCGCCGAGGCCGCCGACCCGGCGGACCGGTCGCTCGCCAACCGCGACTTCCACCGCGCGCTGTACCTGCCGTGCGGCAACCCGCTGCTCTCCCGGATGCTCGACGAAGTCCGCGACCAGGCAGCGCTCGTCTCGACCGTCGCCTGGGCGGCCGTGCCGTCCTGGGAGCGCGAGGCCGCCGAGCACGAGGAGATCCTCCGGCTGGTCACGGCGGGGGACGCCGACGGCGCGGCCCGCGCCGTGCACGACCACATCGCCTCGTTCGTCGCCCGGGCCTTTCCCGAGACGGACGAGGCCCCCTTAAGAGAAGGAGCGCAGTCATGACAGCGGCCGCATGCGAGACCCAGCGGGCGGCGCTGGCCGACGTCGTGGCCATCCCCGTGACCCCGTTCACGGCGGGCGGCGCCCTCGACACCGACGCCCACCGCACGCTGCTCCGCCGGCTGCTCGACGGCGGTGTACGGACCCTGACGCCCAACGGCAACACCGGCGAGTTCTACGCCCTGACCCCCGACGAGCGGCGCGCCGTCACCGAGCTGACCGTCGAGGAGGCGGGGGAGCGGGCCACCGTTCTGGCCGGGATCGGCCACGACATACCGACCGCCGTCGCCTCCGCCCGGCACGCCCGTGACGTCGGCGCGCAGCTGGTGATGGTGCATCAGCCCGTCCACCCCTACGTCTCGGCGGGCGGCTGGGTCGACTACCACCGGGCGATCGCCGAGGCCGTGCCCGAGCTGGGCGTCGTCCCGTACCTCCGCAACGCGGCGCTGAGCGGCCGCCGGCTCGCCGAACTCGCCGACGCCTGCCCGAACGTCATCGGTGTGAAGTACGCCGTCCCGGACGCGGCGCGGTTCGCCGCCTTCGCGCGGGACGCCGGGCTGGACCGCTTCGTGTGGATCGCCGGCCTCGCCGAGCCGTACGCGCCCTCGTACTTCTCGGCCGGCGCGACCGGCTTCACCTCCGGGCTCGTCAACGTCGCCCCGGCCGTCTCCCTGAACATGCTCGAAGCACTCAGGGCCGGCGACTACCCGGCCGCCATGAAGGTCTGGGAGCAGATCCGCCGCTTCGAAGAGCTGCGCGGCGCGAACGGCTCCGCCGACAACGTCACCGTCGTCAAGGAAGCCCTGGCCGCACTCGGCCTCTGCCGCCGCGACGTGCGCCCGCCGAGCAGGCCGCTGCCCGAGGTCGCGCGGGCCGAGGTCGCCGCCATGGCCGCCGGGTGGCCGGTATGAGACGCCCGGAGGAGTACCGGAGCCACCAGTGGTACGGCACGGACGGGCTGCGCTCCTTCAGTCACCGCGCCCGCACCCGGCAGCTCGGCTATCTGCCCGAGGAACACCTCGGCAAGCCGGTCATCGCGATCCTCAACACCTGGTCCGACATCAACCCCTGCCACTCCCACCTGCGCGACCGCGCGCAGGCCGTCAAGCGCGGCGTGTGGCAGGCGGGCGGCTTCCCGCTCGAATTTCCCGTCGCCACGCTGAGCGAGACCTTCCAGAAGCCGACGCCGATGCTCTACCGCAACATGCTGGCGATGGAGACCGAGGAGCTGCTGCGCTCGTACCCGGTGGACGGCGCGGTGCTGCTCGGCGGCTGCGACAAGTCCACGCCCGCGCTGCTGATGGGCGCCGCCAGCGCCGACCTGCCCGCCGTCTTCGTGCCCGCCGGGCCGATGCTGCCCGGGCACTGGCGCGGCGAGACGCTGGGCTCCGGCACCGACATGTGGAAGTACTGGGACGACAAGCGCGCGGGCCTCATCGGCGACTGCGAACTGGCCGAGCTGGAGAGCGGGCTCGCCCGTTCGCCGGGGCACTGCATGACCATGGGGACGGCGGCCACGCTGACGGCCGCCGCCGAGGCGCTGGGCGTGACGGTGCCGGGCGCGTCGAGCATCCCCGCCGTGGACTCCGGGCACGACCGGATGGCCGCGGCCTCCGGTCTCCGGATCGTCGATCTCGTCCGTCGGGACGTCCGGCTGTCGAGGATCCTCACGGCCGACGCGTTCGAGGACGCCGTCACCACCGTCCTCGGGCTCGGCGGCTCCACCAACGCCGTGATCCACCTGATCGCGATGGCCGGGCGCGCGGGGGTACCGCTGACCCTGGACGACTTCGACCGGATCGCCCGAACGGTGCCGGTGCTCGCCAACATCCGCCCCGGCGGCGGTCCGTACCTCATGGAGGACTTCCACTTCGCGGGCGGCCTGCCCGGCTTCCTCTCCCGGATCACCGACCTGCTCCACCTGGACCGGCCCACCGTCAACGGGCGGTTCGGCGAGCAGGTCGAGCACGCCGCCGTGCACAACGACGACGTGATCCGCACCCGGGACAACCCCGTCGCGGCCGAGGGCGGTGTCGCCGTCCTGCGCGGCAACCTCTGCCCCGACGGCGCGGTCATCAAGCACATCGCCGCCGAGCCGCATCTCCTGAAACACACCGGTCCCGCGGTCGTCTTCGACGACTACCGGACGATGCAGCGGAGCATCAACGACCCGGCGCTCGGCATCACCGCGGACCACGTGCTCGTACTGCGCAACGCCGGGCCCAAGGGCGGCCCCGGCATGCCCGAGTACGGCATGCTGCCGATCCCCGACCACCTGCTCAAGCAGGGCGTGCGCGACATGGTGCGGATCTCCGACGCCCGGATGAGCGGCACCAGTTACGGCACCTGCGTGCTCCACATCGCCCCCGAGTCCTACATCGGCGGACCGCTCGCCCTGGTACGCACCGGCGACCCGATCACCCTCGACGTCGCGGCGCGCATGCTGCGGCTCGAGGTACCGGACGCGGAGCTGGCGCGCCGCCGCGCCGCTTGGACGCCGCCGCCCGAGCGGTACGCGCGCGGCTACGGCGCGCTCTACGCCGAGCAGATCACCCAGGCCGACACCGGCTGCGACTTCGCCTTCCTCGCGCGCCCCGGCGAGGTCCCGGACCCGTACGCGGGCTGAAACGCGCCGGCCGCCGAACGTTCCCGAGAACGGAGAAGAGTCATGGCCCAAGCCGCAGCCGTGGCCGAGTCACCGCCCAGAGCCAGCCGCCGCCGCGGCACCGGAGCGCACCCGCGCCGGCTGCCGTACCTGCTGATCGCGCCCGCCGGGCTGCTGATGCTGGGCTTCATCGCCTACCCCGTGCTCAGCGTCTTCTGGACCGCGCTGCAGCACGACAACCCGACCAAGCCCTGGCGGAACGGCTTCGCCGGACTGGCCAACTTCACCGAGATCTTCACCAGCGACCCGCAGTTCTGGGGCACGCTGACCTTCAGCCTCAAGTGGGTCGTCGTCGAGGTCGGGCTGCAGCTGCTGTTCGGGCTGGCCCTGGCGCTCATCGTCAACCAGACCTTCGCGGGCCGGGCGCTCGCCCGCGCGCTGGTCTTCTCGCCGTGGGCCGTCTCCGGCGTCCTCACCTCCGCGATCTGGGTACTGCTCTACAACTCCCAGACCGGCCTGAGCCGTTACCTCGCCGACGCGGGCATCGGGGAGTACGGCACCTCCTGGCTCTCCGACACCGCCACCGTCTTCCCCGCCGTGGTCGTCGCCGACCTCTGGCGCGGGGTGCCCTTCTTCGCCATCCTCATCCTCGCCGACCTGCAGTCCGTCTCCAAGGACCTCTACGAGGCGGCCGAGGTGGACGGCGCGAGCCGGCTGCGGCAGTTCTTCCACATCACCCTGCCGCACCTGAAGGACGCGATCGTCCTCTCCACGCTGCTGCGCGCGGTGTGGGAGTTCAACAACGTCGACCTGCTCTACACCCTGACCGGCGGCGGGCCGGCGGGCGAGACCACCACCCTGCCGCTCTACATCGCCAACACCTCCGTCGACGCCCACAACTTCGGCTACGCGTCCGCGCTGACCACCGTCGCATTCGTCATCCTGCTCTGCTGCTCGATGGTCTATCTGCGGCTGAGCAAGTTCGGAGGGGGCGACAAGTGAGTACCGCAGAACTGAGGACCACCCACGTGAGTACCACGCAGCCGACCGTCAAGCGCCGCCGCGCCTGGGACCAGGCCCCGCGCTGGCAGATCCACCTGCCGCTCGCGCTCTACCTCCTCTTCACGCTCGTCCCCTTCTACTGGATCCTGCTCTTCGCGCTCCGCCCGGCAGGCTCCACCTCGCTGGTGCCCTGGCCCATCACCTTCGAGCACTTCGCGAAGGTGTGGACCGAGCGCAGCTTCGCGACGTACTTCCAGAACAGCGTGCTCATCGCCGTGGCCACCCTCGTACTCACCACGGTCGTCGCGCTGGCCGGCGGCTACGCGCTCGCCCGCTTCGACTTCCGTGCCAAGAAGGGCTTCATGCTGGCCCTGCTGTGCTCCCAGTTCGTGCCCGGTGCGCTGCTGCTCGTGCCGCTGTTCCAGATCTTCGCCGAGCTCCGGATGATCAACTCGCTGGGCAGTGTCATCATTGCCGAGACCGTCTTCCAGCTGCCGCTGTCGATGATCCTGATCAGCGGCTTCATCAGGAACGTGCCGTACTCCCTGGAGGAGGCCGCCTGGGTCGACGGCTGCGACCGCTTCCGGGCCTTCCGCACGGTCGTGCTGCCACTGCTGCGCCCCGGCCTGGTCGCCGTCGGCTCCTTCGCCTTCGTGCACGCCTGGAACCACTTCCTCTTCGCGCTGATGTTCCTCAGCAACCAGGAGAAGCAGACCATCCCCGTCGGCCTGAACACCCTGATGGGCGCGGACAGCGTCGACCTCGGCGCACTGGCCGCCGGTGGCGTCATCGCGGCCGTGCCCGTGGTGATCGTCTTCGCGTACATCCAGAAGTGGCTGATCACCGGCTTCAGCGCGGGGGCGGTGAAGGGATGAGCGGCGCCGGTACGGAAGAGCCGCTGCCGGTCGTCCTCGTGGGCGCACGCGGCCACGGCCACTGGCACCTCGCCAACCTCCGCCGACTGGCCGGACAGGGGCGCGTCCGCCTCGCCGGCGTCTGCGACCTGACCCCACTGCCCGCCGCCGACCTCGACGGCTTCGGGCCCGTCGCCCAGTCGGACGACTTCGAGGTCCTGCTCGCCGTCACCGGCGCCCGTATCGCCGTCCTCTGTACGCCCATCCCCACCCATGCCGACCTCGCGCTGACCGCCGCCCGGCGCGGCGTCCACCTGCTCGTCGAGAAGCCGCCGGCCCCCTCCTACGCGGAGTACCGGCGGATGGCGGACGGCATCGCGGCGGCCGGCGTGGCCTGCAACATCGGCTTCCAGTCGCTCGGCTCGCACGCCCTCGCCGCCATCCGCGACCTGCTGCGCGAGGGCGCGATCGGCGAACCGGCCGGTATCGGCGCGGCCGGGGCCTGGGTGCGCGACGAGGCGTACTTCCGCCGCGCGCCCTGGGCCGGGCGCCGCAGGCTGCACGGCACCGACGTGCTCGACGGCGTACTCACCAACCCGCTCGCGCACGCCGTCGCCACCGCCCTCGCACTCGACGGCAGCACCGCCGCCGACGACATCGCGGACGTGCAGACCGAGCTGTTCCGCGCCCACGCCATCGAGTCCGACGACACCTCCTGCGTCCGCGTCACCACCGCACACGGCAGCCGCGTCACGGTCGCCGCCACCCTGTGCGCCGAGACGGCCGCCGAACCGTACGTCGCCGTGCACGGCACCCACGGCCGGATCACCTTCTGGTACAAGCAGGACCGCGTCCTGGTACAGCGCACCGGACACCGTCCCGAGGAGACCGTGCACGGCCGCACCGACCTGCTGGAGAACCTGGTCGACCACCTCACCTGCGGCACACCGCTCCTCGTACCGCCCGCCGCCACCGGTGCCTTCATGCGGGTACTCGACGCGATCCGCCGTGCCCCGGACCCGGTGGCGCTGCCGCCGGACGCCTGGCACACCGCCCCCGGCACCGGCACGACGGCCGGCGGTACCGCCCTCCGCCGCGTCGTCCCCGGCATCGACGGCCTCGTCGCCGCCGCTGCCGACACCCTGTCCCTCTATTCCGAACTGGGCGCCGCCTGGGCGCTCCCGGAGGAGGCGCGCTCCCGATGACCGCCACCGACCACACCCCGACGCTGGCCCTGCGCTGCGCCGGCCGGCCCGTCGCCCGGTACGCCTACCGGCCCGGCCTCCCCGCCCGGCTCGCCCCGCGCCCCTACCTGCACCCCGTGACCACCCTGCGCGGCACGCCCGTCACCGCGCTGATGCCCGCCGACCACCCGCACCACCTCGGCGTGGGCGTCGCGGTCCCGGACGTGGCGGGGCACAACTTCTGGGGCGGCCGGACGTACGTACGCGACCGGGGCCCGACCGCGCTCGACAATCACGGCGTGCAGCGGCACGTGGGCTTCAACCTGTGCGATCCGGACGGCTTCGTGCAGGAGCTGAGCTGGCGCGCGGGCGAACACGAGCTGCTGCGCGAGCGCCGCACCGTCGCGGCCACCGAACTGACCGACACCGCCTGGGCGCTGGACTTCACCTTCTCGCTGACCAACACCACCCCCGGCCCGCTGTCCCTGGGCAGCCCCGCGACCAACGGCCGCCCCGGCGCCGCGTACGGCGGCTTCTTCTGGCGCGCGCCCGAGGAGGCCGAGGAGCCCGAGGTGTACACCGCCGATGCCGAAGGGGAGGCCGCCGTGCACGAGAGCCGCACCGACTGGCTCGCGCTCGGCGGGGCGGAGTGGACGCTGGTCTTCGCGGGCGCCACCGAAGCGACCCGCCGCGACCCCTGGTTCGTGCGCACCGCCGACTACCCGGGTGTCGGCTCGTCGTTGGCGTACGGGGAGCGGCTGCCGATCGCGCCGGGTGACACCGTCGTCCGCCGGATCGTCACCGTCGTCGCCGACGGCCGCCTGCCGCGCGCCGAGGCCGCGGCACTGGCCCGGAAGGCGGTGACGGCATGACGGCCGCCGCGCCCTTCTCTGCCGACCGCGGCGACGGCACCTACCGCAACCCCGTCCTCGCCGCCGACTGGTCCGACCCCGACCTCGTCCGGGTCGGCGACGACTACTACCTGACCGCCTCCAGCTTCGGCCGCGTCCCGGGGCTGCCGCTGCTGCACTCCCGCGACCTGGTCAACTGGACCCTGATCGGGCACGCCCTGGACCGCCTCGAACCGGCCGCTGCCTACGCGGTACCGCGCCACGACTGCGGCGTATGGGCCCCCTCGATCCGGCACCACGACGGCCGCTTCTGGATCTTCTGGGGCGACCCCGATCACGGCATCTTCCAGGTCAACGCCGCGGACCCGCGCGGGCCCTGGACCCGGCCGCACCTCCTCAAGGCGGGCCAGGGCCTGATCGACCCCTGCCCGCTGTGGGACGCGGAGACCGGCGACGCGTACCTCGTGCACGCCTGGGCCAGGTCCCGCTCCGGCATCAAGAACCGGCTCACCGGCCACCGGATGCGGACCGACGCCACCGGCCTGCTCGACGAGGGCAGCACCCTGATCGACGGTGACCGCATCCCCGGCTGGTTCACCCTCGAAGGTCCCAAGCTGTACCGGCACAACGGCTGGTTCTGGATCTTCGCGCCCGCCGGGGGAGTGACGACCGGCTGGCAGGGTGCTTTCCGCTCGCGCGGCTTCTTCGGTCCGTACGAGGAGCGCGTCGTCCTCGCGCAGGGGGACACCGACATCAACGGCCCGCACCAGGGCGGCTGGGTGCGCACCCCGGCAGGCGAGGACTGGTTCGTGCACTTCCAGGAGCAGGGCGCGTACGGGCGCCTCGTGCACCTGCAGCCGATGCGCTGGGACGAGGAAGGATGGCCGGTCATGGGCGCGGACGGCGCGCCGGTACGCGTCCACCGCAAGCCGGCGCTCCCGCCGCAGCCTCCCACCGCGCCCGCCACCGACGACGACTTCCCCGGTGGGCGGTTCGGCCCCCAGTGGCAGTGGACCGCCAACCCGGCGACCGGCTGGGCGCCCGCACACAGCGGCGACGGCCTGCGCCTCACCTGCGTCCGCACCCCCGACGCGCACGACCTGCGCCTACTGCCGAACATCCTCACCCAGCGGCTGCCCGCACGCCCCGCCACCGCCGAGGTCGAACTGCGGCTGGAGAGCACGGAGCCGGGCGCCAAGGCCGGGCTCGCCGTGCTCGGTGACGCCTTCGGCTGGATCGGGCTGGAGCGCGCGGCGGACGGCACCGTACGGCTGGTCCACCGGTTCGCGGAGGCCGTGGCCGAGGCGGAGCGGGACGCCGCGCATTCGCAACTCGCGCCGGACGGCCGGGCCCGGCTGCGGATCACCGTCGGGGCGGGCGCCCGCTGCCGTTTCACGGCCGACACGGGCGCCGGCTGGACACCGTACGGGCAGGTCTTCGCCGCCACACCGTGGCGTTGGGTCGGCGCCCTGCTCGGCCTGTTCGCCACCGCGCCCGCCGAGGCGGGCAGCCCCGGCGCCGCGCTCTTCACGCACTTCCGCATCGCCCCCGCCTCGGCCGACTGAGGCACCTCCATCACCCGTACGCCTGTTGGGAGCCGCCATGACACACCTCCGTAGCAAGCGCTTACTGGCCAGAGCTCTGGCCGCAGCCACCGCCCTCGCGGCGGCGCTGGGCCTGGGAGCGCAGGCCCCTGCCGGGGCCGCCGAACCACCCCGCCCACCGGACACCGCCGCCCACGCCTCGACACCGGCCGACCGCCCGCACGGCTTCGCCTCCCTCGCGGGCGGCACCACCGGCGGCGCCGGCGGCCGGGTCGTCACCGTCCGCACCCAGGCCGACCTGGCCAAGTACGCCGCCGCCGATGAGCCGTACATCATTCGCGTCGCCACCGCCATCGACGTGGCACCGTTCGGCGCGAACATCGTCGTCGCGTCGGACAAGACGATCGTCGGCGTGGGCACCAAGGGCGAACTCGTCCACGGAGAGCTGCACTTGAATCCCGGCACCCGCAACGTCATCATCCGCAATCTCACGATCCGCGACTCGGCGGTCGAGGGCAACTGGGACTGCAAGGACACCGACTTCGACGGCATCCAGCTGGACACCGCCGATCACGTGTGGATCGACCACAACCGCTTCTCGAACATCTGCGACGGCCAGCTCGACATCCGCAAGGACAGCGACTACATCACCGTCTCCCACAACCAGTTCAAGAACAACAACAAGACCTTCGGCATCGGCTGGACCCCGAACGTCCAAACGAAGATCACCATCGACCACAACTGGTTCGGCAACACCAAACAGCGCAACCCGTCCGCCGACAACTGCGCGTACGCGCACCTCTACAACAACTACCTCTCCGCGCAGGTCGACGACGGCGATCCGGTGTGGTCGTACGGGAACTACGCGCGCGGCCGCACGAAGATGGTGATCGAGAACAGCTACTACGACGGCGTCCAGCACCCCTACCAGGCCGATGACACCGCCGAGTTGGTGCAGCGCGGCTCCGTCCTGAAGGACACCACGGGGCGGCACGACACCCGCGGCACCGCCTTCGACCCGCACGCCTTCTACCCCTACCGGCTCGACCCGGCCGCCGCCGTGCCCGCCCTGGTGAAGAAGTTCTCCGGCCCGCAGCGCACCCTCGGCACCGACACCGTCCTCCACGTACCGGCCGACTACCCGACCGTGCAGGCCGCGGTGGACGCGGTGCCCGCCGGCAACGACGGCGCGGTCACCCTGGCCCTCGCACCGGGCACCTACCGCGAGCAGGTCAGAGTACCGGCCACCAAGCCGCGCATCACCTTCCTGGGCACCGGCGAGGACCGCGCGGACACCGTGATCGTGTACGACACGCCGAACGAGTACGGCGGTTCCTCCGGCAGCGCCACCGTGCTGCTCGCTGCGAACGACACCACCGCCCGCCACCTCACCTTCGTCAACGACTTCGACGAGGCCGCGCACGACCTGAACAGCGAACAGGCCCTTGCCATGAAGACGACCGGCGACCGGATCGTCTTCGAGGACACCGCCTTCAAGGGCAACCAGGACACCCTGATGACCGACAGCCCGAAGCTGGACACCATCAGCCGGGTCTACGTCCGGGACTCCTACGTCGAGGGCGACGTCGACTTCATCTACGGGCGCGCCACCACCGTCATCGAAGACTCCGTGATCAAGGCGCTCAGCCGCGGCTCGGACACCAACAACGGCTACCTCACCGCCCCGTCCACCTGGAAGGGCAACCCGTACGGCTTCCTCATCACCGGCTCCCGCGTCATCAGCGACGCGCCCGCCGGTACCTTCCACCTCGGACGCCCCTGGCACCCGGGCGGCGAGCCGGACGCGATCGGCCAGATCCTCATCCGCGACACCGAGCTGCCCGCCGCGATCAAGTCCTCACCCTGGACCGACATGGGCGGCTTCTCCTGGCGGGACGCCCGCTTCAGCGAGTACCGGAACACCGGGCCGGGCGCCACGGTGACCGCCGACCGGCCGCAGATGAGCGACGCCGATGCCGCCCGCCACGAGGTCGCCGACTACCTCCGCGGCACCGACGGCTGGGCCCCGTACCGCCGCTGACTTCCCCCTGTCCATGAACAGAAAAGAGCCGACCATGACCATCTTCCGCAAGCCCGGCAGGCCGCGCGCCACCGCCGCCCTCGCCCTCACCGCAGTCCTCGCGCTCACCGCCACCGCCTGCGGCGACGACGGCAGCGGTGTCGCGGGCGAGTCCGGTGCCGAGGGCTCCGGCAAGGGCACGATCACCTTCTGGGACAACAACGGCGGGGTACGCACCGACGTCTGGAAGGAGATCATCAAGGACTTCGAGCAGAAGTACCCCGACATCGACGTCGACTACGTCGGGATCGCCGCCACCGAGGCGCAGTCCAAGTACGACACCGCCATCCAGGGCGGCGGTCTGCCGGACGTCGGCGGCATCGGTGCCGCGATGCTCGCCGGCATCAGCGCCCAGGGCGCCCTGGAGCCGCTGGACGGACGCCTGAAGGACAGCGCGCTCGACGGGAAGCTCAACACGCGCATGGTGCGGAGCGTCCGCTCGGCGGCGGGCGGCAAGCAGCTCTACACCGTCCCGATGCACGCCACCAACGGCGTGCTGTACTACCGCACCGACCTGTTCAAGGCCGCGCGGCTGCCCGCGCCCACCACCTGGTCGGCGTTCTACGAGGCGGCCGAGAAGCTCACCGACAAGCGGGCCAACAAGTTCGGCTACACCATCCGCGGCGGCGCCGGCTCCCTCGCGCAGGCGCTGGACGCGATGTACGGCCAGTCCGGCATCACCAGCTTCTGGGAGCGGGACGGCCTGCACACCACCGTCGACGACCCGAAGAACGTCGCGGCGCTGGAGAAGTACGTCGCGCTCTACAAGAAGAACACTCCCGCCGCCGACATCAACAACGACTTCACCAAGATGGTCGCGCAGTGGGACAGCGGCGAGATCGGCATGCTCAACCACAACATGGGCTCCTACCAGGACCATGTGAAGGCGCTCGGCACGAAGAAGTTCCGCGGCATACCCAACCCGATGCTGGACGACGGCACCCGGGTGATGGTGTCCAACCCGGTCGACGGCCTCGGCCTCTTCAAGTCCGGCAAGAACAAGGCCGCGGCCTGGAAGTTCATCGAATTCGCGGCATCGCACGAATCCAACAGCAAGTGGAGCGAGTCGGCCGGCACCATCCCGTCCAACCTGGACGCGGCGAAGGACGACTGGCTGCAGAAGTCCGAGACCACCAGGCTCGGCGCCGAAGCGCTGAACAGCAGCAAGACGAAGATCGTCGACCTGCCGTACTACCTGCCCGACTGGAACACCCTCTCCAAGGCCGACAACGAGCCCGCCTTCCAGAAGGTGCTGCTCGGCAAGACCACACCGAAGGACTTCCTGGCCTCCCTCGCCGACCAGCTCGACGCGGCCCAGGCCGAGTGGAAGCAACAGAACAAGTGAGTGTCACGCGTCGCCGGGCGGCCGCGGCGCTCGCGGGCCTCCCGCTCGCGCTCGCCGCGGCTCCGGCCGCCCTCGCCGCAGCCCCGGCTGCTCTCGCCGGCCCAGGAGGCCACCGCCCGATGCCCACTCTCCACCTCGCCGGCGACTCCACCGCCGCGCAGAAGTACGCCGACGCCGCACCCGAAACCGGCTGGGGAATGGCCCTCCCCTTCTTCCTCCACCGCGACCTGCCGGTCGCCAACCACGCTGTCAACGGCCGCAGTTCGAAGAGTTTCATCGACGAGGGACGGCTGACCGCCGTCCTCGCCGTCCTCCGCCCCGGCGACCTCCTCCTCGTCCAGTTCGGCCACAATGACGAGAAGGCCGAGGACCCCGCCCGGTACACCGAGCCCTGGACGACGTACCAGGAGTACCTGCGCCAGTACGTGACGGGGGCGCGGGCGCGCGGCGCGCGGCCGGTGCTGCTCACCTCCGTGGAGCGCCGGAAGTTCGACGCCGGAGGCAACGCCCTGCCCACCCATGGCGCATACCCCGCCGCGATGCGGGCCCTGGCCGCCGAGGCCGGCGTCCCGCTGCTCGACATCCAGCAGCACTCCCTCGCCCTGTGGCAGAAGCTCGGTCCCGAGGAGACGAAGACCTACTTCAACTGGACCCCGGCCGAGCAGGACAACACGCACTTCAACCCGCCCGGCGCGATCGCCGTCGCCCGCCTGGTCGCGGCCGGACTGCGGGCCACGCAACTGCTGGCGCCCGCCGACACCCGCCGCCTCGACGACGACATCCCGACGTCCTGGATCACTTGGCCGGAAGGGGACGGAGCATGACCAATCGCACCACCCTCCTCGCGCTTGCGGGCTGCGCCGCGCTCGCCCTCACCGCGGTGGGCCCGGCCCACGCGGCGCCGCCCCGCGATGTGCCACCGTCCCATGACGTGCTGCCCGCGCACGACGGCTGGGCGTCCGCTGATGGCGGCACCACCGGCGGCGCGGGCGCCGACGCCGCGCACACCTACACGGTCACCACCTGGGCGGAGCTGCGGGCCGCGCTCGCCGACGACCCCGGCACCCCGAGAATCGTCAAGGTCAAGGGCACCCTGGACGCGACCGGCGACGGTTGTGCCGCCTTCGCCGCCGACGGCTACGACTTCGCCCGCTACCTCGCCGACTACGACCCCGCCGTGTGGGGCCGCGACCGCCCGGTCAGCGGCGAGCAGGAGGACCTGCGCGCCGCCTCGCAGCGGAACCAGGGCGCGGCCGTCACGGCGTACGTCCCGGCGGACACCACCCTCATCGGCGTCGGTGCGGACGCCCGTATCGTCGGCGGCAGTCTCCAGATCCGGAACGTCGACAACGTCATCGTCCGCAACCTCACCGCCGAGAGCCCGCTGGACTGCTTCCCGCAGTGGGACCCGACGGACGGCGCGACCGGTGCCTGGAACTCCGAATACGACAGCGTGGTCGTCTCCGGCGCCACCCACGTCTGGCTCGACCACAACACCTTCACCGACGGCGCCCACCCCGACAGCTCGTTGCCGGAGTACTACGGCGAGCTGTACCAGCGGCACGACGGCGAGCTGGACATCGTGCGCGGCGCCGACCTCGTCACCGCTTCCTGGAACGTCTTCGCCGACCACGACAAGACCCTGATGATCGGCAACAGCGACGGCGCGGCCGCCACCGACCGCGGCAGGCTCCGCGTCACCCTGCACCACAACCTCTTCCGCGACGTCGTCGAGCGCGCGCCGCGCGTCCGGTTCGGCAAGGTCGACGCGTACAACAACCACTACCTGGTCCGGCCGGGCGCGCCGTACGCCTACAGCTTCGGCATCGGCATCGAGTCCCAACTGGTCGCCGAACACAACGCCTTCACCCTGCCCCGCGGCACCGGCGCCGGGCGCGTCCTGAAGAAGTGGAAGGACGCGCCGGTCACCGCGGCCGGCAACCGCGTCAACGGCCGCCCGGTGGATCTGATCGCCGTGCACAACGCGGAGGTACCGGAAGAGCCCCTGCGGTCCGGCGCCGGGTGGACGCCCGTCCTGCGGACGCGGGTGGACGATGCGCGCGCCGTCCCGGGCGTCGTCGGGCACCGGGCGGGGGCGGGTCGGCTGCGCTGACGCTTCACTGGTTCTCGCCGGTTCCCGCTGGTCGCCGAGACCGGTGATTCTGCCGATGTGTGCAGGAGCTGCACGGCACGAGAGTGGCGGTCGTCAGTGACCGTTGGTCATCGTTACCGAGAGGAACCGTCGTGCAGCAGCACAGCAGCGTGTCCGTACGCATTCCGGAACGGCAGGGGACGGGGCGGCTCAGAACCCGGCTGACGCGGTGGGGGCTGGCCGGGCTCCTGGCCGCCGGCACCCTGCTCACCGCGCAGGCCGGGCCGGCCGGGGCCGCGGACAATCCGTACGAGCGCGGCCCCGCGCCCACCGTCTCCAGCATCGAGGCGTCGCGCGGCCCGTACGCCGTCTCCGAGACCAGTGTTTCCTCCCTGAGTGTCACCGGCTTCGGCGGCGGCACCATCTACTACCCGACCTCGACCAGCGACGGGACCTTCGGCGCCGTCGCCATCTCGCCCGGCTACACCGCGTACCAGTCGTCCATCGCCTGGCTCGGCCCGCGGCTGGCCTCGCAGGGCTTCGTCGTGTTCACCATCGACACCAACACCACGCTCGACCAGCCGGACAGTCGGGGCCGTCAACTCCTCGCGGCACTCGACTACTTGACGCAGCGCAGCACCGTGCGCGACCGGATCGACGGCAGCCGGCTCGGCGTCATGGGTCACTCGATGGGCGGCGGTGGTTCGTTGGAGGCCGCCAAGAGCCGTCCGTCCCTGCAGGCCGCGATCCCGCTGACCGGCTGGAACCTCGACAAGACCTGGCCGGAGATCCAGACCCCGACACTCGTCGTCGGTGCCGACGGTGACACCATCGCGCCGGTCGCGACGCACTCCGAACCGTTCTACGAGAGCCTGCCCGGCTCGCTCGACAAGGCGTACCTGGAGCTGAACAACGCGACGCACTTCACCCCGAACACCTCCAACACCACGATCGCGAAGTACAGCATTTCGTGGCTCAAGCGGTTCATCGACAACGACACCCGCTACGAGCAGTTCCTCTGCCCGCTGCCGCGGCCGAGTACGACGATCGAGGAGTACCGGGGCAACTGCCCGCACACGTCCTGACCCCGCCCTGTGGGGCACCGGGGACGGAGGGGTTCCGTGACCGTTTACGCGACAGTAACGTGACGGTTGTGACCGGACCGAAGACCGTGCCCGGAACGAATCCCCCGCACCGGCGGGTGACGCTCGGCCCGTTGGGCAGGCTTGCCGCGGTCGGCCTGCCCGACGACCTCCCCGAGGGCACCCGTCGGCTCCTGCTGCTGGCCGCCGCCGCGCAGGAACAGCATCCCGACGGGCCCGGCGCCGACGCGGCCCTCGTACTGCGGGCCGCAGCGGCCGCCGGGCTCGGAGCGGCAGCGCTCGAACCGGCGGAGACGGCGGGCCTGGTCCGCACCGCGGGGGAGCGGATCCATTTCGACAGCGCGCCACTGCGGCGGGCCCTGTACGAGGCCGTACCGCTCGCCCGGCGCCGGGCGGCCCACGCGCTGCTGGCATCGGTGAGCGACCCCGACCGGGACGACCGGGACCCGCTGGCGGGCCTCCTGCACCGTGCCCTGGCGGCCGACGGGCCCGATCCCCGCCTCGCCGGGCGGCTGGCCGCCGCGGCGCGGACCGCCGGACCGCACGTCTCCCACGAGGAGCGCGCGGTGGCCCTGTCCGTCGCGGCCCGCCTCACCGGGCACGGCACCGGCCGCGCCACCGACCGCGCCACCTGGCTGACCGCGGCGGCCGACCACGCCCGCCTCGCCGGCCGACCCGACCGGGCGCGCGCCCTGCTCGCCCCCGTCCGCGCACTCCCGGGCCCGGCGCCGCTCCGCGGCCGGGCCGAACTCGTCCACGGCCTCCTGACGTTGCGCGACGGCCCGGTCGCCGACGCCCGCGAAGAACTCCTCCTCGCAGCCGGCCTGCTCGACCCGCACGACGCCGCGGCGTCTTTGACCGCCCGACTCGCGGCGATGGAGGCTGCTTGGGCGATGGGGGACGCGGCGGCGTATGTGGAGGCGATCGGGGGTGAGGCGACGTCCGAAGGTACGGGCTTCGATGCCCTCGACGAGTACCGCGTCGGTATGGCCGCTGTGCTCAGCGGCCGGCTCGATGCGGGTGTCGGGCCGCTGCGGCGGCTGCTCGTGCGTACCGGGCGTGCCGAGGAACCCGAGGTGCTGTTGCGGGCCGGGGTCGCCGCGCTGGTCGTCGGCGACCTCGCGGCGGCCTGCCGGGTCAACGCGCGTGCCCTCGCGGCCGCCCGCGCGCTGGGCCGCACCACGCTCGTACCGCAGGCCCTGGAGCACCTGGCGTACGGGGAGTTGCGCGCCGGCCGGCACCCACGGGCCCGCGTGCACGCCGAGGAAGGGCTGCGCATCGCGCACCTCACCGGCCAGCGCAACATCGCGGCGCACCAGCACGCGATCCTCGCCCTCGTCGCCTCCGTCGAGGGCGACACGGACGCGCTGACCGCCCACGCGGCGGCGGCCGGTGCCGTCGCCGGCGCGCACGGGCTGGTTCAGGTGTCCACGCTCACCCGCTGGGCGCTGGCCCGCGCCGACCTGGGCGCAGGCCGCGTCGACGAGGCCGCCGCCCGGCTCGGCCCGCTGGTGCGGCCCGGACCCCGCCAGGGCCACTTCGCCGTACGCATGCTGGCCGTGCCCTGTTACACCGAGGCGGTGGTGCAGGCGGGCACACCCGACGCGGCACGCACCGCCGTCGAGGAATTCGCGGTCTGGGCCGCCCTCGGCGCCGACCCCGCGGCACCGGCCCAACTGGCCCGCTGCCGCGCACTACTGGCCGGCGCGGGAGCAGGAACCGGAGCGGGAGCTGGAGCCGAAGCGAGAGCCAATGCCGCAGCCGGGGCCGGGGCCGGGAACCGCGACGAGGCCGCGGCCGACGCCTACTTCGAGGCGGCCCGCGCGCACCACGACGACACCACCAACGACTTCGAGCGCGCCCGCACCCTGCTCCTGCACGGCAAATGGCTGCGACGCAGACGACGGCCCGGCCCCGCCAGAGGGCTGCTGCGGGACGCGCTGGTCGCCTTCGAGGGATGCGGGGCGCGCGCCTGGACCGAACAGGCCCGCGCCGAACTGCGCGCCACCGGCGAAGCCCCCGCCGCCGGACGCCCGGCACCGCTCGCCGACCTCACCCCGCAGCAGCTGCGCATCGCGCACTGCGTGGCCGAGGGCGCCACCAACCGGGAGATCGCACTCCGCCTGTCTGTGAGCCCCCGCACCGTCGACCACCATCTCCGCAACATCTTCGCGGCCCTGGGCGTACGCTCCCGCCTGGAACTGGCCCGCCTGGTCGACCGCGCGGAACAGCCCGCCGCGCCCATGTAGCCACACATAGGTGCCCCGACCGGTCGGGGGAGGCCGGTCGGGGCGGCTGGAGTGCGGATACTGATGGCGGTCGCCTCGCGGCGAAAGGCTCCGTGGGGCTTCAGCCGAACGATCTTCCCCACGGGCAATATGGTGGGCCCGGGGACACAGTTCCACCAATACCCGCACCTGTCACAGCAACCCGGGCCTGTCCGGTATTCCCTCTGGTATCGGGTGATCCGGCTCACCGAGTAGCAGGCGGGTCTCCCCAGGGCATTTCCAGCGCGGCCCGGAGCGCGTCGACCGTTTCGCGGCCGATTCGGTCGGCCAGTTCCTGCTCCAGTCGCTCTAGTACGAGGAGTGCCCTGCCGTGTGCGCGGGCGCCCTCCGGTGTGCGGCGGATCAGGCGTTGCCGGGCGGAGGTGGGGTGGCGGGCCTGCTCCAGCAGGCCCGCGGCGACCAGGCTGTGCACCGCCTGGTGGGCGGTCTGCCGCGTGACGCCCATCCGGCGCGCCAGCTCGGACACGGTCGTGCCGTCTTCATCCAGTACGGCGAAGAGCTGGAGCTGGGTGGGGGAGACCGGCGGGGCGCCGCCGTCGGTTTCGCCCATGGCCGCCAGGAGCGCCTGGTCGAACCAGTTGCGGGCCTCGCCGAGCAGCTGGGGGAGGTTGCGGTTGACGTCCATCAGTGTCAGGCTACCTGACGTAATAAATGTCAGGCTGCCTGACATGGGCGCCGTACACCCGCTGGAGAGCCGATGACCTTTGAGTACGCCACCCGCTACCGGCGCGCCTCGCGCATCCCCGCCGAGCCGGGCAAGCCCTACTTCATCGAAAAGGGCGAGGGCGACCGCGCTCACCTGTTCGGCGACCTGATCACCATCTACACGGGCGGCGAGCAGACCGAGAACACCTTCAACTTCTTCACGGTCGAGGGCCCCAAGGGCGACATCATCCCGGCCCATGTGCACGCCGACACCCACGAGGTCTTCTACATCACCGCGGGTGCCGTCCGGCTGTTCGTCGAGGACACCGAGGGTGAGCAGCAGGAGAAGCTGCTGACCACCGGCGACTTCGGCTTCGTACCGAAGAACTGCGCGCACGCCTACCGCATGGAGCGCCACCACAGCCAGGTCGTCGGCGTCGCGGCCGGTCCCGGCGGCACGTTCGAGCGGTTCTTCGAGAACCTCGGCGCGCCCGCCGAGCAGCTGGGCCTGCCGCACGAGCCCGTGATCCCCGCGCCGGAGAAGTTCGGCACCGTACCGCAGGAGTTCGACGTACGGTTCCTGCCCGACCACCAGTGGCGTACTCGGTGAGCGCCGCGCTGCGTTCACTGATCGCGGCGCCCGCGCCCGAGGTCGCCCCGCTGCCGCCCGCCGCGCACTGCGCCCCCGGCGTCCGGTTGCTGCGCGGCGTCCCGTACGCCGTACCGGACGGCAGCCGCCCCCTGGAGCTGGACCTGTGGCTGCCCGGAGAGGCGACCGAGGGGACGGCCGGAGGGACGGCCGGAGGGACGGTCGGCGGTCCCGTGCCGCTCGTGCTGTACGTGCACGGCGGCGCCTGGCGCATCGGGCGGCGGGACGACATGGGGATGCGGCTGCGCGACTGGGAGCCCGGCCCCTTCGCGCGGATCGCCGCCGCCGGTATCGCGGTCGCCTGCGTCGACTACCGCCTCTCCGGCGAGGCACACTTCCCCGCACCCCTGGACGATCTGCGCGCCGCGCTGCGCTGGCTCGCGCTGCGCTCCGCCGAGCTGGGCATCGACACCGCGCGGACGGTGGTGTGGGGCGAGTCCGCAGGCGGCCACCTCGCCTCCCTCCTGGCCCTCACCGGGTCGGCCCCGGGACACACCGGACCTTCCCCGGCCGGCGCCGTCATCTGGTACGGGCCGAGCGACCTGACCACCGCGCGTGGCGGTTGGGACCCGTGGGACGCGGCCACGCCCGAAGCCGCGCTTCTGGGCGCGGCGCCCGCCACCGTGCCCGACCTCGCCCGCGCGGCCAGCCCCGTGATGCACGCACACGCGGGCGCCCCGCCCTTCCTGCTGGTGCACGGCGACGCGGACACGATGGTGTCCAGTACCCACAGCCACGCCCTCGCCGCCCGGCTGGAGGCGGCCGGTGCGTCGGCCGACCTCTGGACGGTGCCCGGCGCGGACCACGGCTGGTACGGGGCCTCCGACGAGCAGGTGACGGAGATCTTCACCCGCTCGCTGGGCTTCGTCGAGCGACTGGTGCGCTGAGCCGAGCCGCGGCGCCGCGTGCCGTGTCCAGGACCGCGGCGCCGTCGTGGGCGTCCGGACCGCGCCAGGCGATGTGCTGGTCGGGGCGTACCAGGAGCAGTCCGGCTCCGTAGGCGGCGGCGTCGGGGAAACGGGGCAGGTCCAGCACGGTGAGGGGAAGGCGGCGGGCGGCCGCGGCTGCCAGGAACGGCGCCGGGTCGGCGGCTTCGTCGAGGCGTACCAGGGTGAAGCCGGGGCCGAGGTGGTCGTACAGCGAGGAGCCGTCGGGCAGCCAGCGGTGCGGGAGTCGGGTGCCGGGGCGGGCCGAGCCGTGGTAGGTGAGGGGCTGGTGCGCGGGTACCGGGGAGCCGTCGTCCACGACGGCGGGGGAGCCGGCGTAGTGGTAGCCGAGCACCAGGCCGAGGCTGTGGAACTCGCCGCGCTTGACCTCCAGAGCACGCGCCACGGCGGTACGGCGCGCGGCCCCGGCCGGCGTGTCCTCGTTGATGTCGCCATGGGCGAAGGCGTGGGCCAAATGGGCTTCCTGGGCGGCCGCGTCGGCGATGGTGCGCTCGGCGACCGGACGCCGCTCCGGTTCGTAGCTGTCCAGCAGCGCCGGCCCCGCCCAGCCCTGCAGTACGGCGGCGAGTTTCCAGCCCAGGTTCACCGCATCGCCGACGCAGGTGTTGTAACCGTGGCCGCCCCAGGGCGGGTTGAGGTGCGCCGCGTCGCCGACCAGGAAGACCCGCTCGCCGCGGTAGCGGTCGGCCAGCAGCATGCGCGCGGACCAGGGATCGGTGGCGTGCACGCGGACGTCCAGGTCGGCGCCGATCAACTGCCGGACGAGTGACGCTGGTTCGACGGTACCGGTGCGTACGTCCACGCCGTGTGCGATGGCCCACCAGGTGCCGTCCAAATCCATCCGGCCGACGATGCCGCCCGCCGCCGCGCCCAGCACCCAGTAGTGCACCGCGCGGGCGCACAGGGCCTGTTCGGTCAGCCCGGGAGCAGTGAAGGTGATGTTGAGGTTGGGGAGTTCGCCGCTGCTGCCCGCGTAGCGCGCCCCGATGGCGGCACGGCTCACGCCGCCCGCGCCGTCGCACCCGGCCAGATAGTCTGCGGCGATCGTACGGGTCCGGCCGTCGGGCCCGGCGACCCGCGCACGTACCCCGTCCGGCCCGTCATCGGCCGCCAGGAGCCGGTGACCGGCCAGGAAGGCGACGCTCGGCAGCTCGGCCACCGCCTCCCGCAGCACCGCCTCGACGGCCGGCTGCGGGATCTGCTGGCCGCACTCGGCGAACTCCTCGCGGCGCTCCCGATGCAGCGCGAAGGCGTTCGGGAAGCGGGTGATCTCGCGGCCGGTCAGCCCCGTGCAGAACACCACGTCCTGGGCGTACGACACCGGCAGCGGCGCGGCGGCCCGCACCCGGTCGGCCAGGCCCCAGCGCCGGAACAGCTCCATGGTCCGCGCGCTGGTGGTCTTGGCGCGGGGGCGGTCGGTGGCCACGGTCCGCCGTGGTTCCAGCACGCAGCAGGGGATGCCCGCCCGGCCCAGCTCGATCGCGACCGCGAGCCCGCTCGGCCCGCCGCCGGCGATCAGTACGGGGTAGTACTCGCTGCTCGCCGCCCCGGTCACCGCTGCTCCGCTCCGACGATCGGCGTGCGCAGCGTGCCCAGGCGGTCGACCGTCACCTCGACCACGTCGCCCGGGTGCAGGAAGCGCGGTGGGGTGCGGGTGTATCCGACGCCTTCGGGCGTTCCGGTGACCAGGACGTCCCCGGGGTGGAGCGTGAAGGTGCGGCTGGCCAGGGACAACACCTCGCCGACGGGGAAGATCAGGTCGCGGGTGCTGCCGTCCTGTACGACTTCGCCGTTCACCCGGGTGGTGAGCCGCAAACCGGCGGACAGCGGCCCGACTTCGTCGGCGGTGACGAGCGGTCCCATCGGGCCGCTGCGGTCGGCGTTCTTGCCGAGCGTCCACTGCGCGGTGAGCTTCTGGGCGGTACGGGCGGTGAGATCGTTGAACACCGCGTACCCGAGCACGGCGGACTCCGCGGTCACGGGGTCGGCGTCCGCCAGCGAGGACCCGACGACGGCGGCGACCTCGCCCTCCCAGTCCAGCCCCGGCTCGTTCGCGGGTACCGGTACCGGTACGTCGCCCACGGACAGCGAGGCCGTCCACCGGCCGAAGAGGGTCGGATGGTCCGGCACGCCGTACACCCCTTCCTCCGCGTGCGCGCGGTAGTTGAGGCCGAGGCAGAGCACCCGGGCCGTCGGCGGGACCGGCGGGGCCTGCCGCACCTCGGCGAGCGGCCGCTCGCCGAGGGTCACCGTGGCCGCTTGCGCGGTCCACTTCGGCAGCGCCGCGTAGAAGTCCCGGACCTCGGCCAGCGGCGTGACCCGGTCCTCGACCACTACCCCGACGACCGTGTCGTGGCCGTCCAACAGACCGATGAACTTCACCGCGCCACCTCCGCCGCCCCGGTCTTCGCCGCCGCGTCCTCGGTGCCGTCAGGCCGGGCGACGAGCCGGACGTCGAATGCGAAGTCGAGGAAGGGCGCGCTCAGCGACCACCGCTCGGCCGCGGCCGGATCGTCGACGGCCTCCGGAGTGACGACCAGCGCGTCCTTCACGGCGAAGGCCGCGTCGGAGTCGAGATACGGGTCACCGGCGACGAACACATGGGTGGTGACGGGGCGGTGTCCCGGAGCCGCCACCCGCAGGTGGATGTGGGCCGGGCGCATCGGGTGCCGGCCCAGCGCCGTCAGAAGATCGCCGACCGGGCCGTCGGTGGGTACGGGATAGCTGCTCGGCAGCACGCTGCGGAACCAGTACGACCCGTCCTCCGCGGTGGTGAGCAGGGCCCGCAGGTTCCCCGGCGGCTGCGCCGCGTCCTGCGTGTCGTAGCGCCCGGCGTCATCGGCCTGCCACACATCCACCGTCGCGCCCGCCAACGGCCGCCCCGCGCAGTCGGTCACCCGGCCGTGTACGGCCATCGGGCGGCCCCGCTCGCGCTCCGGACCCTCGGCGATCCACGCACCGAGCGGGCGCGGCGGCGCGGGGGAGTGGAAGGGGCCCTCCACTGACGAGGGCGTGGCCTCCGCGGGCCCGGCGTGGTTGACCTCGTCGACCGCGGAGGTCAGCCCGAGCATGTCGGACAGCAGGATGAACTCGTTGCGGGTGGCCGTGCACGCGTGCCCAGTACGGACGAGGAAGTCCAGGCCTGCCAGCCACTCCTCCTCGGTGGGCCGTACCTCGCGCACGAAGGCGTGCAGATGCGTCACGGCCGCGCGGACGACCTCGGCCAGCCGCGGGTCCGCCGCCTTGACCTGCGCCAGTACCTCTGTACGCAGGCGGTCGAGTTCGGCTTCCGGGGCTTCCGGGGCAGGTGGCTGCTGCGGCATGTTTCCTCCAAAGGGTCGGGGCGCTCTCAGCATGCGAAGCGGGCCCCTTCGCGTCAGCAGGCGTTCCATTGACCGGGACGGTCGGTCACACTCCTCGGATGGATCAAGGCAATGGCGCGACCGGGCGCGGCAAGCGTCCCCCGAGCGGAGATCCGGTCGTCGACCGTGCGCTGTCCCTGCTCGCCGCCTTCGGCTCCGAACACCGCGCACTGGGACTCAACGCACTCGCCCGCCGGGCGGGCCTCCCGACCAGTACGGCCTCCCGGCTCGCCGCCCGACTGCACGAGTGGGGCGCGCTGGAACGCGACGACCAGGGCCGTTACGTCATCGGGCTGCGGCTCTTCGAGGTGGCCTCGCTGGCGCCGCGCAGCCACGGGCTCCGCGAGATCGCCCTGCCCTATCTGGAGGACCTGCACGAGATCACGCGCCAGCACGTGCTGCTCGCGGTGCGGGACGGCGCCGAAGCCCTGCTCGTGGAGCGGCTCTCCGCCCACGGCGCTGTGGAGACCGCCTACCGGGTGGGCGGCCGGATGCCGCTGCACGAGACCGGTGTCGGGCTGGTACTGCTCGCCGCGGCCGATCCGGACGTGCGCGCCGGGCGGATCGCCCGCGCCGAGTCGCCGTCGGCCGCGCTGCGGCTCCGCCGGCGGCTGGCGGAGGTACGGAACACCGGCGTCGCCCTGTTCGAGCGGGAGCAGCCGGCACCCGTCTCCTCCGTGGCCGTACCGATCCGGGGCCGGGGCGAGCAGGTCGTCGCGGCGGTCTCGATCGTGGTCCCCGCGAACGCCCGCCGGGCGCGCGCCTACGAGCAGGTGGTCAGGGCCACCGCCATGGCGATCTCCCGGTGTGTCTGACATCCCGTGATGTCCGGAGACTTCATGATGAATGCATTCATCCGGCCGACCGCGGAGCGTGGAGCGGAGGCGCTGTGGGAAGACGGCGATGGCTGTACGGACTGCAGGTCCTGTGCGCGGGGACGCTCCTGGCCGGGTGCGGCGGCGCCGGCGAGCGGGTGACGGATGTCGCCGCCTCGGTGGCGGATTTCGAGCGCGCGCTGAGAACGGGTGACGCGGAACGGGCCTGCGGGCTGCTGGCGCCGGAGACGCGGAGCGAGCTGGAGGACTCCGAACGGATGCCGTGCCCGGAGGCACTTCCGGACCAGCGCCTTCCCACGGGAGCGGTGGCCCGCGGGTTCGATGTCCACGGCCGTCAGGCCCGGGCGGTCCTGAGCGGCGACACCGTGTTCCTCTCCCGGTTCCCCGGCGGCTGGAAAGTCGTCGCCGCCGGATGCACGGCTCGCGCGGGCAAGCCGTACGACTGCACGGTCAAGGGAGGCTGACGCTCGTGCGCACGACGTTCACACTGCTCCTGGCCGTCGTCGTGGCGGGCCTGGGCTACTTCATCGCGGTGGGACTGATGCAGCGGTGACCGGGAGAGTCGTCGGGCGAGTCGGCGGAACGAGTCGGTGGCCGAAGGAGGCTCGATGCGTGAATTCTTCCGCAGTAACGGTCTGACCTGGGCTTTCCTCGGAGCTTTCCTGCTCGCCCTCGTCGGCCAGGCGGTGGCAGGACATGCGGAATTCAACAACCAAATGACCGCCGACGGGCTGGCCCACGTCGATTTCCTCTCCTACCTGGCCTCTTCGGACTTCGCGGTCGACGTGGCGGAGAACTGGCAATCGGAGTACCTGCAGTTCTTCCTCTACGTCTTCGCGACCGTCTGGCTGGTCCAACGAGGCTCTCCGGAGTCGAAACCACCCGGCAAAAGCGGGACCGAGTCGGACAAGGACCAGCGCGTGGGCCAATACGCGAACGCCGACTCCCCACGCTCGGCGAGCGCGGGCGGCCTGCGCCACGCGCTCTTCTCACGCTCCCTCGGCCTGGTCATGAGCGCCCTCTTCCTGCTGTCCTGGTACGCCCAGTCCGTCGCCGGCGCGGCCGCCTACAACGAACAGCAGCTGCGCCGGCTGGAAGCGCCCGTCGACTGGGCCGGGTATGTGGGCTCGGCGGAATTCTGGGACCGTACTTTCCAGAACTGGCAGTCCGAATTCCTCGCCGTCGCCTCGATGGCCATTCTCTCCGTCTACTTGCGCCAACGCGGCTCACCGGAATCGAAGCCCGTCGGCGCGCCCCACTGTGCGACCGGGGTGGAGGGCTGACCGGTCGGGCGCTCGGTTTTACGAGTGCCGGGTGCCGTCGGCCGGTCGTACCGTGAATCCGCCGCGCCCGTCGAACCGCACCTCCAGTACGGTGTCGAACCCGTCCGCCGGCGACGGCCTGCGCAGCCGCCGCCAGGTGGCCCGGACACCGACATCGGGCACCCGCTCCCGGCCCTCCCGCGCGGCGTTGCGGCGCAGCGAGCCAGCGAGGTCCGGGGGGAACCAGTACGCCGTCACCGGCACTCCGTACGCATGGCCCATGGCCACCAGCGGACCCCACTCCTCCGGCGTCGGATTGGTGTTGTCGACCGCCACCGGCCGCCCGGCGGCCAGCGCCTCCGCGACCAGCCGCATCTGCCGCGCCTGCTTGTTCCGGGCCGAGCGGGGAAAGCGGTCCTTGCTCACCAGGGCGTGCCGGCCGGCGAGGTGCTGCTCGTAGAAGGTGGTCTTCCCGGACGCCTGCAGCCCGACGAGCACGGACAGCACCGGTCCCATACTGTGTGGCGGCATCCGCTGTGCACCTCCTCACGTCACGCTTCGTCCCGGACCGTCCGGCACTTTCATGGTGCCGGACGGCCGGGGCCATTACGCGGCGCCGGGCGGTGTCGCGGCCAGTCGCAGCATGACCTTGCTGCTGCCGCTCGTCCGGTCGGCGGCGACGGCCAGGGCCTCGGCCGCCCGGTCGATGCCGAAGCGGTGGGTGATGACCGGTGACACGTCGAGGCCCTGGTGCATGGCGAGGAGCGCTTCGTCGATCTCCTCGACGAAGCGGTACGAGCCGATCCAGGTGATCTCCCGTGTGACGAGGTCACCGAGGGCCGCGGGGACGGCCGTGCCGGGGAGGTTGCCGACCTGGACGACGGTGCCGCCGCGCGCGGTCGCCCGGAGGACCGGGCCGAGCGCGGCCGCGGCGCCCGACGCCTCGAAGACCAGCTCGATGTCCTCGGGCAGCGCCTCGCCTTGGGCGAGATCGACCGTTGCGTCCGCGCCCATGGCCCGGGCGACGGAGAGCGACGTGGCGGAGAGGTCGGCGGCGATCACCCCGCCGGCCCCGCGGTGTTTCGCGGCGGCCACCACCAGGGCCCCGATCGGGCCCGCGCCATTGACCAGTACCGTCTTCCCGCGTATGTCCCCGGCCCGGTGCACGGCGTGCATCGCCACCGCGAGCGGCTCGGCGAGGGCGCCGTGTTCGGTGGTGACGTTCTCCGGGAGCGGCCGGATCCGGTCCGCGCGGACCACGCGGTACTCGCTGAACCCGCCGTCCGTGTGCGGATGGAAGGCGGCGGAGCCGAAGTAACGTATGCGCGGGTAGAGGTTCGTACGGCCGGCGAGCCGGTCGGGCAGCGGGTCGTCGCCGACCGGCTCGGCCGGGTGGACGGTGACCGGCTGACCCTCCGTCAGCCCGGTGACGCCCTTGCCGAGCGCGGCGATCCGCCCCGCGACCTCGTGCCCGAGGACGAGTGGGTCCTTGAGTACTGCGGTACCGGACCCGCCGTGCTTCCAGTAGGCCACGTCGGAGCCGCAGATGCCGCCCCACTCCATGGCGAGGAGTACCTCTCCCGGACCCGGCACCGGGTCGGGGCGTTCGTCGATCCGGAGGTCACCGGGACCGTGCACGACAACCGACTTCATACCGCGTCCTCCAGACGCACCAGGTCACGCCCGCGCGATTCGGGGGCGAGGACGACGAACACCAGGGTGATGAGCGAGTAGCCGACCAGCATCGCCGCGATCGGCCACCAGCTGCCGGTGACGGCGGTGAGGGTGGCCGCGACGACCGGGCCGATGGCGGTGGCGAGGATGCCGCCGATCTCCTTGGCCAGCGCGAGCTGGGTGAACCGGGTCCGCGCGCCGAACAGTTCGGCCATCGTGACGCTCTCCAGCGAGAAGAGGCCGAGGACGCCGACATTGAGGCCGACGATCATGCCGACCGTCACCCCGGCCGTGGTGCCCGAGGCGATGAGGAACATCACCGGGAAGGCGAGCCGGATGGTCAGCACGGTGAGGGCGAGGTAGACCGGGCGGCGCCCGAAGCGGTCGCCGAGCAGGCCGACCAGCGGCACGGTGGCGAAGCCGATCAGCGAGCCGTACACGATGGCGTCGGTCGGGACGGACCGGTCGGCGCCCAGCGTGGTGGCGATGTAGCCGACGAGGAAGGTCTGTACGAGGCCGGAGTTGCCGGCCTGTCCGAACCGCAGGCCGAGCGCGAGGAAGAACGCCTTGCCCTTGCGCTGCCGCAGACCGGCCTCGATGACGCTCTCGCGCTCCGGCTCGACGGCCTTGTCCGCCACCGCCGCGGCGGCTTCGGTACGGGACATCGCGACCCCGTCCACGACATCGGGCCGCTCCTCGAAGACCGGGCTCTCCTTGAGGTTCCGGCGCAGCCAGACCGCGAAGATCATCAGGCCGAAGCTCAGCAGGAAGGGCAGTCGCCAGCCCCAGGTGATCAGTTGTTCCTCGCTCAGGACGGCGAGGAGTATCGCCCACAGGCCGGAGGCGGCCAGCGTGCCGGAGTTGGTGCCGAGGGAGACCAGCGAGGAGATCAGGCCGCGGCGCTTCACGGGCGCGTACTCGGCGAGCATGACCGTGGCCCCGGCGATCTCGGCGCCCGCGCCGAAGCCCTGGATGAGCCGCAGGGCGACGAGCAGGATCGGCGCGAGGATGCCGATCATGCTGTACGGCGGCAGCACGCCGATCAGCGTGGTGGACGCGCCCATCAGGAGGATGGTGAGGAAGAGGACCTTCTTGCGGCCGATGCGGTCGCCCATCCGCCCGAAGTAGAGGGCGCCGGCGAGCCGGGCGACGTAGCCGACCCCGTAGGTCGCCATGGCGGCGATCAGCCCGATCGCGGGGCTGACATCGGGGAAGAAGATCTTGTTGAAGACGATGGCGGCCGCCAGCGAGTAGAGCTGGAAGTCCATGAACTCCATGGCCGTGCCGAGCCAGCCGGAGACGGCCGCTCTGGTGAGATCGCGCGTCGTTCTTCCGACGGTGCCGTCCGGCTCCGCCTGGGTGGTGTCCGTCATGGGTGAACTCCGTTGTTCTTACTGCACTTCGGGACTTGCGGGACTTGCGGGACTGCGGGATTTACGGGCTTGAGGGCTTGCGGGGGCGGGTCAGAGCTCGATGCGGCCGGCCCGCAGCGCGGGGAGCCGGGCGGCGACGGCGGCGACGAGCGCCCCGTCCCCAGCGGCCAGGTCCGCCGCGCCGAGGGCCCGGAGCAGCCGGCGGACCGTGTCCTCGGGGCCCGCGCCCTCGTGCCAGCAGCGCGCCAGGGCCGGGGCCGCGGGGTCCGTCGTACCGAACAGCTGGCCGCCGTCGGCGTCCGGGCGGGTGGCGTTCGCCCAGGCCGCCAGCGCCAGTTCGAGGACCGGCGTGGCGGCGGACGCGGTACGCAGCGTGCGCAGCGCGTCGAGCCACCGCTCCGGGATCTTCAGGGACCCGTCGGAGCCGATCTGCCGGAGCAGGTGCCGCACACCGGGGTTGCGGAACCGTTCGACCAGGTCGTCCGCGTAGGCCGCCGGATCGGGGCCGCCCGCGGGCAGCGTCGGGGTGACCTCGGCGCACAGGGCGCGGACGAGGCGCTCGCCCCAGCCGGTCGCCAGCGCGTCCGCGATCGTCGTGCACCCCGCAGCCGCGCCGAGGTAGGCCAGCGCCGAGTGCGAGCCGTTGAGCAACCGCAACTTGGTGAGCTGGTACGGCACGACGTCCGGTACGAACAGCGCGCCGTCCAGCTCCCACGGCGGCCGCGGCCCGGCGAAGGAGTCCTCCAGGACCCACTGCCGGTACGGCTCGCCGACGACCGGCAGCCCGTCGTGCACGCCGAGCGCGGCGTGAGCCGCGCGCAGATCCGCTTCGGTGGTCGCGGGCACGATGCGGTCCACGATGGTCGCGGGGAAGGCGACCGAGGCCGCCATCCAGTCCAGTACGGCCTGCCGGTCCGGCCACGGCGCGGCCGCCACGAAGTCGCGTACGACGCGGCCGAGCGCGGCGCCGTTGGCGGCCATGTTGTCGCAGGAGACGACGGTGACGGGGGCACCGCCCGCGCGCATCCGCGCGGCGAGCCCGGCGGCGAGCCGCCCGACGACGGTGGTGAGCGCGCCCGTGGCCGCGGCCGCGAGGTCGGCGGCGATCTCCGGCGCCGAGGTGTCCAGCGCGCCCGTGTCGGGGCTGCGGTAGTAGCCCTTCTCGGTGATCGTCAGGGTCACCACGGTGACCTCGGGGTCGGCGAGCAGCGCGTCGACCCGTGCGGCGTCCGGGCGCATCGCCAGCGCTTCGACGACCGACCCGACGGCGCGGGTGACGGTCTCCGCCGGGCGCAGCTCGGTCAGCGAGTACAGGCAGTCCTGGGCCCGCAGCGCTGCCGCGGTCCGGGCCGAGCGCGGCGCCACGACGGCGATGCCCCACGGCTCACCGGAGCGGGCGGCGGCGTTCTCGGTGTAGACGGCCTGGTGGGCGCGGTGGAAGGCGCCGAGGCCGAAGTGGACGACACGGGGGCGCAGCTCGCGGGGGTCGACGGCCGGACGCAGCTCCGGCGCGATCCGGCCGAGCGCGGCCAGGTTCAAAGAGGGCGTGGTCACGGCGCTCACCAGTCGTGCACCGAGCCGTCCAGGCGCCGTGCCACGGGGAGATAGCGCGCCTGGTAGGGGAAGCGCTCGGCGGCCTTCTCGTCGTACTCGACGCCGAGCCCCGGCTCCTCCGACACATGCAGCATGCCGTCGGCGAAGGTGACGCCGCTGCGGAAGACCTCCGCCGTCTCGTCCGCGTGCGCCATGTACTCCTGGATGCCGAAGTTCGGCACCGCGGTGTCGAGGTGGACGGCGGCGGCGAGGGTGACGGGGGAGAGGTCCGTCGCCCCGTGTGAACCGGTCCTGACCTGGTACAACGCTGCCAGGTCGAAGATCCGCCGCAGATGCGTGAGGCCACCCGCGTGCACGACGCTCGTGCGCACGTAGTCGATGAGCTGCTCGGTGATCAGGCGCTGCACGTCCCAGATCGAGGTCAGTACTTCCCCGACCGCGACCGGCGTCGTCGTGTGCTGCCGGATGAGCCGGAACGCTTCCTGGTTCTCGGCCGGCGTCGGGTCCTCCATCCAGAACAGCCGGCAGTCCTCGACCTGCTTGCCGAAGCGGGCCGCCTCGATCGGGGTGAGCCGGTGGTGCACGTCGTGCAGGAGGTGGAAGCCGAAGCCGCAGCGCTCGCGGACCGCCTCCAGGTAGGTGGGTGCGAAGCGGAGGTACGCCTCGGTGTCCCAGGGCTGCTCGTCGGGGAGCGAGGTGGCGGCCGGCTCGTAGACCTTGCCCTTGCGCACTCCGTACGTACCGCCGACGTCCGGGACCGCGGCCTGGGCGCGCACGGCCTTGTAGCCGAGGCCGAGGAACCGCTCCACGTCGTCGATCAGGGACGCGGTGTCCGTGCCGCTGGCGTGTGCGTAGACCATGACGCCGTCCCGCGAGCGGCCGCCGAGCAGCTGGTAGACGGGCAGGCCCGCGACCTTGCCCTTGATGTCCCACAGGGCCGTGTCGACGGCGGAGATCGCGGTCATCGTGACCGGCCCGCCGCGCCAGTAAGCGCCCCGGTAGAGGTACTGCCACATGTCCTCGATGCGCGCCGGGTCCTTGCCGATCAGCAGCGGTACGAGGTGGTCCTTCAGGTAGCTCGCCACGGCGAGCTCGCGGCCGTTCAGCGTGGCGTCGCCCAGGCCGGTCACGCCGTCCGAGGTCGTGATGCGCAGGGTGACGAAGGTCCGCCCCGGCGAGGCGACGAACACCTCGACACGCTCGATCTTGCTCACAGGTTCCTGCTCCTTCGGAGACCTCGGGGATGGTGGCGCCGCGTCGACGGGTGCGGCAGCTCGCCTGGTCCGACCACTGGCCGACCGGCACTGGTATACAAGCATTGGTCGAGCAGGTGCGCAATACTTTGGAAACGTCGCTTGGAACACCGAACGACCAGCGTGGACGGGAAGCCCGCGGGCCCCGATACGATGAGCGCATGGCCCGATCGAACCGGCAGCGAACCAGCCGCCGCGCCGTCTACGAGACGCTGCGCCGCAAGGTTCTGACCCTCGAACTCCCCCCGGGCGCCGCGCTGTCCGAGAACGAGCTCGCAGCCGCTCTCGGGGTGAGCCGTACGCCGGTACGGGAGAGCCTCATCCTGCTGTCGCAGGAGGGCCTGGTGCAGATCTTCCCGCAGGTCGGCTCGTTCGTCTCGCGCGTCGACCCGGCCAAGGTCGCCGACGCGCAGTTCCTCCGCGAGGCGGTGGAGCTGGCGGCCCTGGACGACCTCCCGGGCCTCCCCGCCGAGCTCGACGCGGACCTCGTCGAGGAGCTGCGGAGCAACCTCGCCGAGCAGCAGCGCCCGGGCCTGGACCTGGAGGACTTCTTCGAGCTCGACGAGGCGTTCCACCACGCCCTGCTGCGGCTCAGCGGACACGGCAGCGCCTGGGCGACCGTGGTCTCGGCCAAGGGCCACCTCGACCGTGCCCGCCGCCTCGGCCTCTACGACACCGCCACCCCGACGGGCTTCGCCGCCCAGCACGTCGAGATCTTCGAAGCGGTGCTCGGCGGCGACGCAGCGCTCGCCCGCTCGGCCATGCGTACCCACCTCAGGGCGGTCTTCGACGACGTCGAGCGCGTCCGCGCCCGCTCGCCCGAACTCTTCGCCAAGGACACGGGCTCGGTCCCGGTCCGCCGCAACGTTGTGGTGTGGGAGTAGGCCGCACCAGCACTACGGCCCCCGTTCCTCCGCGTCAGGAGGAACGGGGGCCGTTGTATGAGGGTGCGTCAGAGGCTCGCGGCGCGGTGGGTCGGGCGGCCGTCGAGGACCGTGAGGACGACCGGGAGGCCGGCGAGGTCGGCGGCCGGGGTGGTGAGCGGGCTGTCCGCGAAGGCCGTGAGGTCGGCGCGGTGACCGACGGCGAGGCGGCCGGCCGCCCGCTCCTCGCCCGCCGCGTAAGCCGCGTTGACGGTCACGGCCTGGAGGGCTTCCAGTGCGGTCAGCGCCTGGCCGGCGCCGTGCGCGGGCTGGGTGAGATCGCGGGTGGGGCGGCGGTGGCGGGCCCCGGCCATGACGGTCAGCGGCGGGTACGGCGCGATCGGCCAGTCCGAGCCGAGGACGACCGTGGTGCCGGCGTCCCACAGATCGCGGCAGCGCCAGGCGCGCCCGGCCCGCTCCTCGCCGAGCCGCCGGGACCAGTTGTCGGTGTGATCGGCCCGGGTGAAGTCGCAGCAGTGGGTGGGCTGCATCGACGCAATGACGTCCAGCTCGGCGAAGCGGCGCACGGTGTCGTCGGGCACGGTCTCGATGTGCTCGATACGGTGCCGGACCGGCCCGGCACCCGCGGTGCGGGCCTTCTCGACGGCGTCGAGGGCATGGCGTACGGCCGCGTCGCCGATGGCGTGGGTGGCGGTGGGTATGCCCGCGCGGTGCAGCTCGCCGATGACCTGGGTGTACGCGGCCGGGTCGGGCCAGAAGGCGTGCGTGGACTCGCCGTGGCAGTCGGGGCGCTCCAGCCAGGCGGTGCCGTTGTCGATGGTGCCGTCCATGAAGAGCTTGACGCCCGCGGTCCGCCAGAGCCGGCCGCCGGTGCCCTGCTGCTCGATCAGCGCCCGCAGCGCGTCGTCGTCGGTGCCGGGCTGGCACCAGGGCGCGACCCGCAGCCGCAGCGGCAGTTCACCGGCCGCGTCCAGTTCCGCGTACAGGTCGAGGCTGTCCCCATTGGCGTCCATCGCGTGCCCGCCGGTCAGTCCGGTGGCGGCCATCTTCCGCAGTACGGCGGCGAGTTGGTCGCGGCGCTCCGACCGGGTGGGCCGGGGCGCCGCGCGCTCGACGAGCTCGCAGGCGGCGTCCTCCAGCAGCAGACCGGTGGGGCGCCCCGCGTCGTCGCAGACGACCTCGGCGGCCTGCGCGAAGGTGCGCGGCCCGGCCACGCCCGCGAGTTCGAGCGCGCGGGGGCTGGCCAACATGGAGTGGGCGTCGAAGAGCAGCAGGAGGGCCGGGATGCCGTCCAGTACGGGGGCGAGCGCGGCGGACTCGACGGGGCGGTCGCCGAAGACGTTCGGGTCCAGGCCCCACGCGTGCAGCCATGCGCCGGGCGCGAGCGTGCGGACCTCGCGGGCCAGTGCCTCGCGTACGGCCGCCAGGTCGGCGCAGCCCGACAGGTCCAGCCCCTGGGTGAGTTCGGCGCCGGACACCGGGTGGATGTGCCCGTCGACCAGGCCCGGGGTCACCACGGCGCCCTTCAGATCAATCACCGTGGTCGAGGGCCCGACGAGCGCGCGTATCGCACGGTCGTCGCCCAGGGCGGCGATCCGCCCGTCCTCGGACACGGCGAGGGCGGTCTCCGGCAGGAACGCGCCGGTCGCCGGATCGAGCAGTCGGGCGGAGAGCAGGACGAGACGGGGGCGCACAGCGGCTCCTTGCGGGGTGGTCAGTTGGGGGTGGTCCGGGCGAGGGTGCCGCTCGGCAGGCCGAGTTCGCGTTCCGCGGTGGCGACGGCCATCCCGGCCACCGCGGGCGGACGGTTGACGGTGTGGGCGTGGGTGTTGACGTGGGCCCCGAGGCCGTCGATCACCACCAGGATCTGAATGGCCGTCATGAACGGGTCGTCCGTACGGAATTCGTCGCGCTCGACGCCTGCCTGGATCAGGCCCGTCAGGCGCTCCCGCCACGCGGCCTCCTGCACGTTGACGCGGTCGCGCAGGACGGGCCGGTAGCGGCTCAGGTGCCGGGCGTTGAGCCAGAGCCGGCTGATGTCGTCGTACGCCTCGCCCGACGCCTGTGCGAAGAACCGGGCGAGGTGCTGTGTAGGTGTCCCGTCGGGCCGCTCGGCCGGGATGAGCCGGTCGAGTTCGGCGCTCGCCGCGCTGCCGAACGCCTCGGCCACGAGGTCCTCCACCGCGGGGAAGTAGTGACTGATCAACCCCGGACGAACAGCGAGCTGCTCGGCGATCCGCCGCAGGGTGAGGCACTCCAGCCCCTCGGTCAGGGCGACGGCGGCTGCCGCCTCGACGATTTCCGCACGTCGGTCGGCCGGTGATTTCCGAATTCGCTTGCGCTGAACGCTTGACGGCATATCCCGGATGCTATTGAGTGTCCGACCAATAAGCAAGCAGGCGGGCATGACCAGCACCCCGGAGGGCTCCATGGCGTCCACGCTTCCCGATCCGCAGCCGGACACCCACAGAGCGGGCGATGTGCCGCCCGCCTCCGACCGGGCGGGCCGCATCGAGGCCCACGGCATCGACCACATTCCCGACGCGGAACGCCACGGCAAGGCACGCCGGCTGTTCTCCGTATGGGCGGCGGCGAACGTCAACTACCTCAGCCTCGTGGTCGGCGGCGCTCTCGTCCTCATGGGCCTCACGCTGTGGCAGGCCCTCGCGGTACTCGCGGTGGGCAACCTCTTCTGGATACTCACCGGATTCCTCGCCGTCTCCGGCCCGGCCGCGGGCGCCCCGAGCGAGGTGGTCACCCGGGCCATGTACGGCGTGCTCGGCAACCGCGTGAACAACGCGGTCGTCGGCTGGCTGATCTCCGTCTGCTACTTCGCGCTGAACCTCTCCGCCGCGGCGGTCGCCGCCTTCTCCCTGGTCGAGAAGGTCGGCATCACGACGACCACCACCGTCAAGGTCGTTGTCATCGTGGTCATCGCCGCACTCACGCTGACCATCAGCGTCTACGGGCACGCGCTGATCATGAAGCTGTACCTGCCGATCACCCTGGTCCTCGCCGCCGTCTTCGCAGTAGTCGCCGTCAGCGTCGTCGGGCACGCCGACTTCTCGTACACCCCCGAGGCACCACTGACCGGCATCGACCTGTGGGCGACCGTCCTCGCCGGCGTCACCCTCGTCGCCTCGGGCCCGCTGTCGTACACCACCAGCGCGGACTTCTCCCGCTATCTGCCGCGTACGACGTCCAAGAAGGCGATCGTGGGATGGACGGCGTTCGGCGCCTTCCTGCCCAGCATGATCGTCTGCTCCCTGGGTGCCTTCGCCGCGACCGTCGTCGACATGACCGACCCGCAGAGCGGGCTGGAGAAGATTCTGCCCGGCTGGTTCACCCCGGTCTTCCTGCTCGCGCTGGTCCTCGGCACGATCGCCATCAACGCGCTGACCGCCTACAGCGCAGGCCTGGCCATCCAGGCGGTCGGCATCCGCATCCGCCGCTCCGTCAGCGTCCTCGCCGACGGCGCCGCCTCCGTCGCGCTGACCCTGTACGCGCTGCTCGTCTCCAACTTCCTCGACACCGTCAGCAACGTCCTGCAGCTGACCGTCGTCCTGCTCGGCCCGAGCATGGCCCTGTACGCCACCGACATCCTGCTGCGTCGCAACCGCTACGACGGCCTCGCGCTCACGGACGAGTCCCGCAACAGCCCCTTCTGGTACACCGGCGGCGTCAACTGGTCGGGCGCCCTCGCCCTCGCGGCCGGTGTCACCGCGTCCGCCCTCTGCGTCAACACCCTCTACACCGGCCCGATCGCCACAGCCTTCGGCGGCATCGACCTCGCCCTGCCCGTCGGCATGGTCGTGGCCTCGGCGACCTACGCACTCCTGATGCGCCGCGAGACTGCTCGCGCGGGTGCTCAGAACCCGTAATCCGCCCAGTTCTCCACGAAGTCGACCGCGGCACCGCTCCTGGACCGCCTGCGCCGACGCGGATCCCGAGGAACGCGAACAGTTCCTCGCTCTGCTGCGGCGGGCGGTGCAGGGGCGGCAAGGGCGTTAGGGGGCCCCGCACTTCCGTCGGCCCGGGTTCGTGAAAACCGCGGGTAACCCTTGACGTGCTCGCAACACGCGCCTAACTTCACCGCAACTCTTGTAGGCACTCCGCCTGCTGGATCCATCTCTCTCTTCACAAGGTGAATACATGATCGGTGGACGACGGCGCAGGAGAGCAGGGCGGCTTCTCGGCGGCGGGGCGCTGGCCGTGGTGCTTGCGATGGTGGCGGGCGCGGCCTCCACGACGGCCGGCGCGGCGGAGCCCGGAGCCGCGTCCGGAGCCGCGTCCGGTGACCGCTCCGCGGGCTGTGGCTCACCCGGTGGCACCGGCCGCTTCGCGGACGGGACCGGCTCGGCCACGCTCACCGTCACCCACGTCAGCGACGCCTGCCTGCGGACGTACAAGCTGGTCAGCTCGGTGACCGGCGAGCGGACCTTCGCCGAGAGCGCGGACCGGCCGACGTTGCGTTCGGGGTCGGTGCTGCTGGACGGGCTGTACGCGATGGCCCACGACGAGGCGAAGCAGAACGCGGCCGACCGGCTCACCGACGGCTCGTACAACGGCGGAAAGCCGGTGCCGTGTCCGGGCGGCTGCTACATCACCGGCAAGTCCTGGACGTACGTCTGGACCCGGGACGTGGCCTACTCCGCGGACCTCGGGCTGACCGCAGCGGACCCCGAGCGGATGCGCAACACCCTTGCCTTCAAGCTCAGCGACCGGCGCGACGGTTCCGGCGACACCCAGATCATCCAGGACACCGGCACCGGCGGCAGCTACCCCAGTTCCACCGACCGCGTGGTGTGGGCGCTGGGCGCGAGCGAGATCCTGGACTGGCTGCCGGACGGCGAGCGGGCGGCGTTCGCGGCCACGGCGTACGACGCGATCCGCAACACCGTCGAGCACGACCGCAAGGTCGTCTTCGACCGCGGCGACGGCCTGTACAAGGGCGAACACTCCTTCCTGGACTGGCGCGAACAGAGCTACCCGGACTGGACGAAGGACGACGTGGCGACCATCGCCACCTCACGCTCGCTGTCCACCAACGTCGTCCACTGGGCGGCGATCGACGCGGCGGCACGCCTCGCGCGCGGCGCCGGTGACGCAACGTCAGCCGCCAAGTACCGCGACTGGGCGGACCAGTTGGCGTCGGCGATCCGCACGAAGTTCTGGCTGCCGGAGCGGGGCCAGTTCTCCCAGATGCTCACCACGGAACTCGACACGGCACCGGCGGACCGCTACGACGCGCTGGGCACCTCGCTGGCCGTCCTCACCGGCGTCGCCACGCCGCAGCAGGCGCGGCAGGCCGTCGCGAACTACCCGCAGACCCCGTACGGCCCGTCCGTGCTCTGGCCCCAGCAGCAGGGCGTGCCGTCGTACCACAACAACGGGATCTGGCCCTTCGTCACCTCCTACATGATGCGCGCGGCGGCCAGGACCGGGAACGCCGCCGTGGCGGACCTCCAGGCGCGGTCGCTCGTGCGGGGTGCGGCGCTGTTCGGCACCAACAAGGAGAACATCAACCTCCTGGACGGCGGCACCAAGACCGAGATCAACTCCGACCGGCAGCTGTGGAGCATCTCGGGACTGCTGTCGATGGTGCAGCAGAGCCTCTTCGGCGTCGACGCACGCCCGGACGGCCTGCACATCGAGCCGTTCCTCCCGGCCCGGCTGCGCGACACGTACTTCCGCGACAGCAACCAGGCAACTCTTCAGAACTTGAACTACCGCGGCCACGCGCTCGACATCGCACTGGACCTTCCCAAGAGCCGGGCCAACGGGGCGGAGGACGAGGGAGCTTTCAAGGTCAGGTCGCTGCGGCTGAACGGCAAGCGGCTGCCCGCCGGTACCCCGATCACCGAGGAAATGCTCGGCGAGGGCGGTGGGCGCGGAAAGCTCGTCGTCGAACTCGGCCCGCCGGCCGCCGGTTCCACCGACCCCGCCCCCAAGCCGGTGGACATCACCTCGAAGGAGGCGCTGTACGGCCCGACCACCCCGACCGTACGCGGCATCGCCCCCAAGGACGGCAGGCTCCAGCTGTCGGTCGACATCGGCGACGAGAACCCGGAAAACGTCACCATGGACGTCCTCCGCGACGGCCGGGTGATCGCCGAGGACCGGCCCGTCACGGCGGCTGGGCAGGGAACCTGGACCGACCCCTCGTCCACGGACTTGGAGGATGTCTCGCACTGCTACAGCGTCCGGCTGCGGTACACCTCCAGTGGCAACACCTCCCAGCACGCGAAGCCGCGGTGTTACTGGGGTCCGGACGACGACCGCGTCACCAAGGTCACGGCCGACCAGTTCGATGTCACGGGCGGCCATCGCACCACGGGCGAGCACGGCGTGTACTACGCGGACTGGGGCACCGCTCCCGGTGACCGGATCACGGCCCGCATCACGCCCGAGGCCGACGGCGAGTACCTCCTCCAGGCGGACGCCGCGGTCGGCGGCCCCCTCAACACCGGTGTGGCGAGCGGCATGAAGATGCTCCGCGTCCTCGACGACACCACAGGGCGTCTCGTCACCGAGCAGGTCATCGCCATGCCGAACACCGGCAGTTGGCAGTCCGTACGCGGCTCGACCTACGCCAAGGCGCGCCTGCAGAAGGACACGAGGTACCGCCTCGAACTCGTCCAGCACCCGCTGGCCGTGAACATGAGCTACTTCTCCGCCAACGCCCACTACAACGACACCCGCACGGGCCCGTCCAACTACAGCGACGTGTACGCTTTGAAGGCCACACTGAAGCAACGCAACGGCTAACGCGCCGCGGGCTGGGGTCCCCGCTCCCCCCTCACACCCCGGGCAGGGCCTCGCTGAGGCGTTGTACGCCCTCCTTGAGTTGGGCCGGGCCCGGGGTGCTGACGTAGCTCAGGCGGAGGTGGGGGGCCGGGGGTTCGGCGGTGAAGTACGGGGTGCCGGGGGTGACTGCTACGCCGTGGCGGAGGGCGGTTGCGGCGACGGTGTGTTCGTCGGTGCCGTCGGGGAGGCGCAGCCACAGGTGGTAGCCGCCGTGCGGAGGCCGGGGCGGTACGAGTGCGGGCAGTGTGTCGGCGAGCGCGGTGAGCAGGGCGGTGCGGCGCTCGCGCAGGGCGGTGGCGAGTGCGCGCAGGTGGCTGGTCCAGGCGGGGGAGCCGACCAGTTCGAGGGCGGTTTCCTGCAACGGGCGGGGGACGAAGAAGCTGTCGACGACCTGGATGGCGCGCAGCCGTTCCAGTGCCGGGCCGCGGGCGGAGAGGGCTCCGATGCGCAGGCTGGGGGAGGCCGCCTTGGTGAGCGAGCGTACGTGGACGACGACGCCGTCCGAGTCGTCGGCGGCAAGGGGGAGTGGCAGTGGCGGGGAGTCGGCGTGCACCAGGCGGCGGGCGAAGTCGTCCTCGATGACGAAGGCACCGGCAGCCCGGGCGATGTCGAGTACCTCGGTGCGCCGTTGGGGGGAGAGGACGGTGCCGGTGGGGTTGTGGAAGAGGGGCTGGCAGACGAAGACCCGGGCGCGGGTGGCCTCGAATGCGTCGGCGAGCAGGTCGGTGCGTACCCCGTCGGCGTCGACCGGTACCGGTACGGGCCGCAGCCCGGCGGCGCGGGCGACGGCGAGTATGCCGGGATAGGTGGGCGACTCGACCAGGACCGGAGAGCCGGGCGCGGCCAGGGCCCGCAGCGCAGTGGTGAGGGAGCTCTGGCCCCCGGCGGTGATCAGCACGTCCGAGGAGTTGAGCGAGCCGCCCGGCCCGCTGATGTCGCGCGCGAACCACTCCCGCAGCTCGGTCAGGCCCTCCACCGGGGGACGCGACCACGTCCCGGGCCTGCGGCCGGCCCGGGCCAGCGCGGCGGCCAGCGCACGTTCCGGCTGGAGCGTGGCGTGCAGATAGCCGCCGTTGAGGTCGATGACCTCGGGCGGTGGGGTGGTGAGGGTGGCCAGGACACCGGCGGCGTCCATGTTGCGGGGCCCCGCGTCGACGGTGGAGTGCGGGGGATCCGCGCTCAGCGCCACCTCCTGCCAGGAGACATCGCCGAGCGCGCCCGCGACGCGGCGCGCGGTGGCCTTGAAGACACCGGCGCCGGGCCGGGAGGTGACGAGCCCCTCGGCGGCGAGGGTCGCGATGGCCCGGGAGACGGTCACCGGACTGACCTGGTACTGCGTGACCAATGCCCGGCTCGACGGGAGCTTCTCCCCTTCCGGATAGCGGTTCAGCTCATTCCGCAAGGTCGCGGCCAATTGAGCGACACTGCTACTCTCATTCATGACAGTACAAGATAGCGCTACTCAGTCTTCGGCGATAGCGGTCGGGAGCGCTACTCCCCGGAACGGAAGTGCCCGCAGCGGTACTCTGCTGGCCGCTCTCGGCGTGGTTTCTTTCTCCTTCAGTTTCCCGGCCACCGTGTGGGCCCTGGACGGCTTCGGCCCGTGGACGGCGACCGGCGTACGAGGTCTGCTGGCGGGGCTGCTCGCCGCGGCCTGCCTGTACGGGGCCCGGGTGCCGGTGCCCGCGCGGCAGCACTGGCCCGCCCTGCTCACGGTGGCCGGCGGCTGCGCCATCGGCTTCCCGTTGCTGTCCACGCTCGCCCTGCAGACCTCCACCACCGCGCACTCCGCCGTCGTGATCGGCATGCTGCCGCTGGCCACCGCCGCCGTCTCCGCGGTACTGACCGGCCGACGGCCGTCGCGCGTGTTCTGGACGGCCGCCGTGCTCGGCGCCGTTGCCGTGGCCGCCTTCACCCTCCAGCAGAACCACGGCCTGCCGACCCTCGGCGACCTCTACCTCTTCGGCGCCCTGCTGGTGTGCGCCGCCGGGTACGCGCAGGGCGGCCGGCTCGCCTCCCACATGCCCGGCTGGCAGGTCATCGCCTGGGGCGTCGTCGCAGCGCTCCCCGTATCCGCCCTGGTCACCGCCTTCGCCCTGCCCGCGGAGCCGGTGCAGCTGACCGGCAAGGCGGTCGTCGGCATGGCCTACATCGCCCTCATCTCCCAGTTCGGTGGGTTCGTCGCGTGGTATCGCGGGATGGCCGTCATCGGGGTGCCCAGGGCGAGCCAGATCCAGCTCGCCCAGCCCCTGTTGACCCTGGTCTGGTCGGTCCTGTTCATGGGGGAGCAGCTCGCTCCCCTCGCCGCCGTCACCGCCCTGATCGTGCTCGGCTGCATCGCGGCCACCCAACGCGCCCGCAGCTGACGCACTGTCGGGAGTCGGTCACGGCCGGGTCCTGGGGCGCCTGCGGGCGGTGGGCAGGGGTACTGGGGCGGCCCCTGCCACCACCGTGTTGGACACACTGCCGAGACCCTCGACGGTGAGGGTGACGGTGTCGCCGGGCTGCAGTGGTGGTGGCGTACGGTCGCCTCGCCGGCCCCACAGCTCGGCGAGGCAGCCGCCGTTGCCGCAGGTCCCGGAGCCGAGCACATCGCCGGGCATGACATACGTGCCGCGCGACGCGTAGGCGGCCATCTCCTCGAAGGTCCAGCTCATGTGGGACAGCAGGTCCCTGCCGACGACCTCGCCGTTGACGGCGGCGGTCAGGGCGAGGCGGAAGAATCCGTCGGCATCGCGGTACGGCTCCAGCTCGTCCGCCGTCACCAGGTACGGGCCCAGCGTCGTGGCGGTGTCCTTGCCCTTGCAGGGCCCGAGGCCGACCTTCATCTCGGCGGACTGGAGGTCACGCGCCGACCAGTCGTTGAGGACGGTGTAGCCGACGATGTGCTCGCGAGCCTGCTCCGGCGTGAGGTCGCGGCCCGCGCGCCCGATGACGGCGGCCACCTCCAGCTCGAAGTCGAACAGCCGTGATCCCGGCGGCATGGGGACGTCATCGTACGGACCGATGACCGCGTAGGGGTTGGTGAAGTAGAAGACGGGGGCCTCGTACCAGGCGTCCGGCACGCCGGAGGCCCCGTCGACCGACCGTCGGACGCCCTCGACGTGTTCCTCGAACGTGACGAAGTCCCGGACGGTGGGCGGCTGGACGGGCGGCAACAGTCGTACGTCGGCCAGCGGGACGGCGGGGCCCACCGGCCGCACCCCGACGGCGTCGACCGGCGCGATGCCGTCCGGCAGGGCACGTACGACGGTGTCCTCGACGACGCCGCACCGACGGCGGCCCTGGTGGAGGTAGCTGGCTATGCGCATGGGTGCCTCACACCGGCGGGGCGACGAACACGCCGCGGTCGACATCGTTGAAGGACTCCTTGGCGATCAGCTCGTTCATCGGGTTCGCCGTGCCCCACTGGTCGGTGACCTCGGGCTGCGAGAAGTCGTAGATGTGCGGATGCCAGGTGTCCTCGTCCAGCAGCTCCAACTCCGTCGTGTACTCGACGGTGTTGCCGTGCGGGTCGAGGAAGTACGTGAAGGTGTTGTCACCCGCCATGTGCCGCCCGGGGCCCCAGATCTTGCGGTGGCCCGCGCGCATCACCCGGCCGGAGCCGCGCATGTACTCGTCGATGCCGCGCATCTCGAACGAGACGTGGTGCAGGGCGGTGTGCGGGCCCTGGGCGATGGCCATGGAGTGGTGCTGGTTGCTGATCCGCATGAAGTGCATGACCTCGCCCATGTGGGGTGAGGAGAGCGTGTCGGAGAGCCGGAAGCCGAGGTGGCGCTCGTACCACTCCCGGGTGCGGTTGAGGTCGGGGGAGTTGAGGACGACGTGCGACAGCTTGACCGGGATCGCTTCCTTCTCCTCGATCTTGCGGTGCTGTCGGACCTCGACATCGGCGGAGACCTCGATGGTGCGTCCGTCGATGTCGAAGAAGCGGAAACCGTAACCGCCGCCAGGAGTGTCGACAGTGCCGGGTCGCGTTATCAACTGCGCGCCCCCTGCGAGCAGTTGCTCGGCCAGCGTGTCCACGTCGGCCGCGCTCGCCGCCCCGTACGAGACGAGGTCGAGGCGCTTCTCGTCGGCCTTCCGCAGCCGCACGACGTACTGTTCGGGTGACCCCTCCGCGGCCAGGAAGGAGATGCCGGAGTCCTCGGCGACCTTGGTCAGGCCCCAGATGCCGGCGTAGAAGTCGAGCTGCTTGTCGTAGTCGGGGACGGCGAGATCGACGTGTCGGAGGTGGGTGAGCGGGCGCATGGTGTCAGTCCTTCCGGAGGAGGGCGATGGCGTTGCCGCCGCGTACGGCGTGGAAGTCGGCGTCCGGTAGCCGGGCGGCGCGCAGGGCGCCGAGCGGGTCCTCGGTCCCCATGTCGAAGGGGAAGTCGGAGCCGAGGAGAACCCGGCCGGGGCCCGCGACACGGATCAGCTCACGGAGTACGTACGGGTCGTGGACGAGGGAATCGAAATGCAACTGCCGCAGATAGCTGCTGGGTTCGCGGGCGCAGCCGCGACGCGCGTCGGGGCGGGCCCGCCAGGCGTGATCGCTGCGGCCGATGTGGGTGGGCAGATAGCCGCCGCCGTGTGCGGCGATGATCTTCAGCCCCGGGTGGCGGTCGAGCACCCCCGAGAAGATCAGGTGGGAGAGCGCGACGGCGTTCTCCGTGGGCTGGCCGACCGTGTTGGACAGGTACCAGCGGTCCAGCCGCGCGTCGAGGGTGCAGCCGAAGGGGTGCAGGAAGAGGAGTGCCCCGGTCTCCTCGGCGTGTGACCAGAAGGGTTCGTACGCGGGGTCGGACAGCTCCCGGCCGGGCGCGTGGGAGGAGATCTCCACGCCCAGCAGGCCCTGGGACAGCGCGTGTTGAAGTACGTCGACGGCGAGCGTCGGGTGCTGGAGCGGTACGAGTCCGAGGCCGTGCAGCCGGTCGGGGGCGGCCGAACAGTGTGCCGCCGTTGCCTCGTTGGCGAGTCGGCACACCTTCTCGGCGAGCTGCTCGTCGGCCCAGTAGTGGTAGTGCGAGGGGGACGGCGAGACGAGCTGGATGTCCACGCCGGCTGCGTCCATGGCCGCGAGGCGGGCCGTGGCGTCCGTCAGCCGGGGGATGCGGTCGCGGACCATCGGGCCGTTGACGGCCAGGGCCTCGGGGCCGTTGCGGCGGGCGTCCAGGGCGCGCGCTTCGGCGAGGCCGGGGTGGCCGGCGACCGCCGCTTCCACCTGGGGGAGGAGGACGTGGGCATGGACGTCGACGGTGGGTGTGGTGCTCACGGGGCCTCCCGGAGGGTGGTCAGGGTGCGGCCGATGAGGCCGGGCATGTCGGCGTCGCGTACGCCGTCCAGCTGCCACTGGCCGATCTGCACGGAGGCGTCGACGACCGTCCGGACGCGGGGAAAGCGCCGGTCGCGGTAGTCGCGGAACAGCCGGTCGTCCCACTCGGCACGGGTGGTCAGCAGCTCGGCGAGGACCTGCGCGTCCTCCAGCGACATTGCGGCTCCCTGGGCGAGGGTCGGCGGGCAGGCGTGGGCGGCGTCGCCGATCAGGACGACCCGGCCGCGGTGCCAGGGGCCTTCGACCAAGTGCCGGTCGAACCAGGTGTAGTTGACCTGATCCGGGTCGGTGAGCGACGCGCGGATCTCGTCCCAGGCGCCGCCGTAGTGCTCGGCGAGCCCGCGCATTTCCTCGGCGTACGACGCGGGGTCGATCGACGACCGGTCGCGGTTGCGCTCGGCCAGGTACGCGTAGAGCGTGTCCTCGCCCGTGGGGCAGTAACCGGCGATGAAGCAGGCGCCGCCGTAGGCGATCTCGGTCCGGGTCACCCGGGCCGGACGGGGCGCCGCGGCACGCCAGATGGCCATGCCGGTGGGCTCGGGCTTGTCCTCGATACCGATCAGTGTGCGGGTGGCGGAGCCGATGCCGTCGGCGGCGACCACCACGTCATAACGGCCGGTCGTGCCGTCGCTGAAGGTGACCGACACGCCGTCGGCGTCCTGGTCCAGCGCGGTGGCGGTGACACCGAGGCGCACGGTGGCGCCGGAGGCACGTACGGCATCGATGAGGATCTGTTGCAGTTGCGGGCGTTGCATGCCGACCGTGGCGGGCAGATCGTCACCGCCGGTCCGGATGTCCTGCTGGGCGCGGAGCACCGTACCGTCGGGGGCGATGAACCCCAAGTCGTCGAAGGCATAGCCCAGTTCATGTACGCGCTCCCAGACGCCGATCTCGCGCAGGACGCGCAGGGCGGTGCCCTGGAGGGTGATGCCGGAGCCCTTGGTGGCGTTCCAGTCGGCCTTGGCCTCGATCAGATCGACGTCGATTCCGGCGCGGCGCAGCAGTACGGTGATGCCGTTGCCGGCGACTCCGCCGCCGATGACGAGGACGGAACGGGTGGGGGTCATAGCGGGGTTCCTCCCCTGGTCGGGCCGCGTGGGCTACTTGACGGCGATCGGGTTGACGGGCGACCCGACGGCTCCGGTGATCGGCAGGGGAGCGGCGGTGAGCCAGAACTCGTACACCCCGTCCGCCGCGCAGTCCGCGGCGAGCGCATCCGCGTCCCACATCTCGCCGATCAGCAGGCCCATGTTGGGGATGGTCACCTGGTGCAGCGGCTGGAAGGCATGGTCGAACTCGTTGGGCCGGACCTCGAAGCCCCAGGTGTCGGTGGCGATCGCGGCGATCTCCGTGCGATGCAGCCAGCCGGCCGTGGTGAAGGACAGGCCGGGGGCCGGGCCGCCCGCGTAGTCGCCCCAGCCGTCGCGGCGCGCGCGGCTCAGCTGTCCGGTCCGTACGAGTACGAGGTCACCCCGCCCGACCCGGACGCCGTGCGCCTCGGCGGTGCGCACCAAGTGCTCCTCCAAGATGGCGAATCCGTCCGGGAGTTCACCGTCCGTGCCCACGACCCGGCCGACGTCGAGAAGGACGCCGCGCCCGGCCACGTACGGCGCCATGTGTTCGATCCCGGTGACCAGATCGCCGTCCGAGGTGACGGTTTTGGCGGCGTCCCGGCCGTTCCACGCCTTGCCGTGGTCGAAGATGTGGCCCAGCCCGTCCCACTGCGTGGAGCACTGCAACGGCATGGCGATCACATCGTCGGCACCGCCGAGGCCGTGCGGGAAGCCCTGGTGGCCGAGGGCCGCGTCGGTACCGGTGTCGAGCATCGTGTGCACCGGATTGGTGCGGCGCCGCCAGCCCCGCTGCGGGCCGTCCATGTCGAACCGCTGCGACAGCGAAAAGCTGACGCCGCGTCGGACGAGCGCCGCGCCCTCGCGCCGTTTGGCCTCGTCGAGGAAGTTCAGGGTGCCGAGCACGTCGTCCGCGCCCCAGCGGCCCCAGTTCGAGTACGCCTCGGCGGCGCGGGCTATGGCGCCCTCGGGGTCGGTACGGTCGATCACGCGGCGCCCTCCGCCACGCAACGGGTGCGCTGGCTGCCCAGCCCGGTGACCGAACCCTCCATGACATCGCCGTCGCGCAGCAGCCGCCCCCAGTGCATGCCGTTCCCGGCCGGGCTGCCCGTCAGCACCAGGTCGCCCGGCAGCAGCCGCGCGCGTTGCGAGATGTACGAGACCAGCCGCGCCACGCCGAAGAGCATGTCCTTGGTCGACTCGTCCTGCATGGTCTCGCCGTTCAGCTTCAGTGTGACCTGGAGGTCGCCCGGGTCGCCGACGGTACCTGCGGGCACCAGCCAGGGGCCGAGTGGCGTGAAGCCCGGGGCGTTCTTGCAGGCCAGCCAGTCGGTGCCGATGGCGGGCATGTCCCGGCGGAAGACCGTCGACCGATCCGTCAGATCATTGGCGATGGTGTAGCCCGCGACGTGCTCCATGGCCCGCTCCAGCGGGACCCGGTACGCGGGCCGGGAGATCACCACGGCCAGCTCCAGCTCCCAGTCCGGCTGCGCGCACCCCGCCGGGAGGACGACATCCTCGTACGGGCCGGTGAGCGCGCTCGGCAGTCCGATGAACACGTACGGCAGGTCCTCCGCGGCCCGTCGGTCCATCTGCCCGGCGATCTCGGCGCGGGCCTCGGCCTCCGTACGGGGATCGTCCGCGGGCCGGTGCGCCGCCTCCAGGTCGATGACGTGCTGCCGGTAGTTCGCACCGGACTGGAAGACCTGCCGCGGTTCGACGGGCGCGTGCACGCGGAGCCCCGCCAACGGCCGCCAGGCGCCCGCCCGTTCATGGGCGAGCGAGGTCAGCCGCGGCAGTACCGCGTCCCAGCGCTCCAGCAGCGAACGCACCGTCAGCCCCGGCTCGCCGAGCGCCGCACGCAGGTCCAGCGCCCGGCCGTCCGGGGTCACCAGGGCGGGAAAGGGGCCACCGGCCGAGTCGTCGGCGGCCGAGAGGGTGGCAAGAGCAAAGGGCCCGTCGAACAGGGCCGAACCGCTTACGGCTGTCACGTTGGATGTCCTCCCGAAGTCGTACGGCCAATCTGGCCCCGACCAGCAGGATCCGGGAAATCGATTTCCTGGATGCACTACATCCAGCAGGTAAATTACCGCAGGTGAGCGCGGACCACGACGGCGCATAAGCCACATAAAAACGGAGGCAGAAAATGAACCTCGCGAGCCTGGACCTCAACCTCGTGGTGGCGCTCCGCGCCTTGCTGGAGGAACGCAACGTCACCAACGCCGGCCGCCGGATCGGCCTGAGCCAGCCCGCCATGAGCGCGGCCCTCGCCCGACTGCGCCGCCACTTCGATGACGACCTGCTCGCGCGCTCCGGCGGTCAGTACGAGCTGACGGCGCTGGGGCAGGTACTCCTCGACCGCACCGCGACCGTCTGCGATCTGCTCGACCGGCTCTTCACCAGCCGCGCCGACTTCGACCCGGCCACGGAAGAACACACCTTCACCTTCATCGCGTCCGACTACGCGCTCGCCGTCTTCGGCGCCGAACTCGCCCGGACCGTCCACCGCGAGGCCCCGCACGTGCGCCTCAGCTTCCGGCAGACCCCCATGGACATCGTCGAGCGCACCGGCCCCCTGCTGAGCGGTGTCGACGGGCTGTTCATGCCGCACGGCATCATCAGCGACTTCCCCGCGACGGATCTGTACGGTGACCGGTGGGTCTTCCTCGTCTCCGCGGACAATCCGGAGGTGGGCGACCGGCTGCGGGGAGAAGACCTGGTCCGGCTGCCGTGGGTGACGTACCAACGCACCTACGACGCGCCCGCCGTCCGCCAGCTCGGGATGCTCGGCATCGAGCCCAGGGTGGATGTCTCCGTCGACAGCTTCCAGGCGATTCCGCACCTGGTGGCGGGCACCCGCCGCATCGCACTGGTCCAGGAACGCCTCGCCGAGCTGCTGCGCGGCGTCGCACCCTTCCGGGTCATGGAGTGCCCTTACGAGGCGGTCCCACTCCAGGAGGCGTTGTGGTGGCACCCCGTCCACACGCACGACGCCGCGCATGTCTGGCTCCGGGAAAAGGCCCAGGAGGTCGCTTCGCGCCTCCCGTGAGTCAGCCCACCGGCTGGAGTTGCAGGCGCTCGGACCCGGTGTAGACGTTCATCGACGTACCTCGGAGGAAGCCGACGAGCGTCAGCCCGCTCTCCGCCGCCAGGTCCACGGCGAGCGAGGACGGCGCCGAGACGGCCGCCAGCATCGGGATGCCGGCCATGACGGCTTTCTGCACGAGCTCGAAGGAGGCCCGGCCGCTGACCATCAGTACCGTCCCGCGCAGCGGCAGCAGCCCCGACCGCAGGGCGTGCCCGAGCACCTTGTCGACGGCGTTGTGGCGGCCTACGTCTTCACGCAGACAAAGCAACTCGCCGTCGGCCGAGAAGAGTCCGGCGGCATGCAGCCCGCCCGTGACGTCGAACACCCGCTGGGCGTCCCGCAGTTGGTCAGGGAGAGTGGTCAGCACCTCCGCCCCGACGCACAGCGGATCCTCGGCCACGGACCACGCCGCCGAGGTACGTACCGCGTCCAGGCTGGCCTTGCCGCACAGCCCGCACGAGGACGTGGTGTAGAAATTGCGCTCCAGTGAGGCGTCCGGCGCTGCCACCCCCTGGCCCAGGACGACATCGACCACGTTGTACGTGTTGGATCCCCCATCCGTGGCGCCCGCGCAGTAACGGATGCCTGCAACGTCATCGGCGGCGTGCACCACCCCCTCGCTGACCAGGAAACCGGCTGCGAGGTCGAAGTCGTCGCCCGGGGTGCGCATGGTCACGGTGAGCGGCCGGCCGCCGACCCGGATCTCCATCGGCTCCTCGGCGGCCAGCGTGTCCGGGCGGTACGAGGGCACCCCGTCCCGAATGCGCAGCACCCGCCGCCGTGCGGTCACGCGTCCCACGCCGCGCTCCCCTCCTTGCGCTCCAGGCGGACCACCACGCCCTTGGAGGTGGGGCAGTTGCTGAAGTCGGCGACGCTGTCCAGCGGGACCAGGACGTTGGTTTCCGGGTAGTAGGCCGCTGCGGAGCCGCGGCTGGCGGGGTAAGCGACGACGCGGAAGTCCTCCGCGCGGCGTTCCTTCCCGTCGTGCCAGACGCTCACCAGATCCACCAACTCGCGGTCGGCGATGCCTAGTTCCGTCAGATCGGCGGGGTTGACGAGTACGACCCGGCGGGCGTTGTGAATGCCGCGGTAGCGGTCGTTGGGGGCGTACCAGACGGTGTTCCACTGGTCGTGCGAGCGCAGGGTCTGCAGCAGCAGATGTCCCTCGGGGACGTGCGGCATCGTGAATTCGTTGGAGGTGAACACTGCTTTGCCGCTCGGGGTGCGGAAGACCCGCTCGCTGGCCGGGTTGGGCAGATGGAAGCCGCCGGGCTTCGCCACCCGGGCGTTGAAGTCCTCGAAGCCCGGTACGACACGGGATATCCGGTCGCGGATGGTGCCGTAGTCGCCCTCGAACTGCTCCCAGGGAATGAACGGGTCGTCCCCCAGGGTCCGGTGCGCCAGCCTGCTGATGATCGCGACCTCGCTGAGCAGGTGCGGGGAGGCGGGCGGCAGCTTCCCCCGCGAGGCGTGGACATCACTCATCGAGTCCTCGACGGTGATGAACTGCTCGACGCCGTTCTGGAAGTCCTTGTCGCTGCGGCCCAGCGTGGGCAGGATCAGCGCGGTGTCACCGCAGACCGTGTGCGAGCGGTTGAGCTTGGTGGAGATGTGCGCGGTGAGCCGGCACTTGCGCATCGCCTCCTCGGTGACCGCGCTGTCGGGGGTGGCCCGTACGAAGTTGCCCGCGACACCGAGGAAGACCTTGGCGCGGCCTTCGTACATCGCGTGGATGCCGTTCACCGCGTCCACGCCGTGGTGGGCGGGCGGCGTGAAGCCGAACTCCTTCTCCAGGGCATCGAGGAACTTCTGCGGCATCTTCTCCCACACGCCCATGGTGCGGTCGCCCTGGACGTTGCTGTGGCCGCGCACCGGGCACGCGCCCGCGCCGGGCTTGCCGATGTTGCCGCGCAGCAGCAGGAAGTTGATGACCTCGCGGATGGTGGGCACCCCGTGCTTGTGCTGGGTCAGGCCCATCGCCCAGCACACGATGATCTTCTTGCTCTTCAGCACCTGGGCGTGCACGCGCTCGATCTCCTCGCGCGTGAGCCCGGTCGCTTCGAGGACGTGCTCCCAGGACACCTTCCGCACATGCTCGGCGAACTCGGCGCTGCCGATGGTGTGTTCCTGGATGAAGTCGTGGTCGAGCACGGTGCCGGGCGCCGCGTCCTCGGCCTCCAGCAGCAGCCTGTTCAGGGCCTGGAAGAGGGCGAGGTCGCCACCGGCGCGGATGTGCAGGAACTGGTCGGCGATCGGTGTGCCGCGACCGATCACACCGCGCGCCTTCTGCGGGTGCTTGAAGCGCATCAGCCCGGCCTCGGGCAGTGTGTTGACCGCGATGACCCGACCGCCGTTGCGCTTGGTCTCCTCCAGCGCGGAGAGCATCCGCGGGTGGTTGGTACCCGGGTTCTGCCCCACGACGAAGACCAGGTCGGAGTGGTGGAGGTCGTCCAGCGAGACGGTGCCCTTGCCGATACCCAACGTCTCCGTCATCGCGAATCCGCTGGACTCGTGGCACATGTTGGAGCAGTCCGGCAGGTTGTTGGTGCCGTACGCGCGGGCGAAGAGCTGGAGGAGGAACGCGGCCTCGTTGCTGAGCCGACCCGATACGTAGAAGAGCGCCTCGTCGGGGGAGGCCAGTGCCTTGAGTTCCTCGGCGAGCAGGCCGAACGCCTCGTCCCAGCCGATCGGCTCGTAGTGCGTCGCACCGGGCCGCTTGACCATCGGCTCGGTCAGCCGGCCCTGCTGGTTGAGCCAGTAGTCGGACTTGGTGTCCAGCTCGGCGATCGAGTGCTCGTGGAAGAAGTCCCGGGTGACGCGGCGCGAGGTGGCCTCGTCGTTGATGTGCTTGGCGCCGTTCTCGCAGTACTCGTTCATGTGCCGCTCGCCCGGCGCGGGCTCGGGCCAGGCGCAACCCGGGCAGTCGATGCCCTTGGGCTGATTGATGTTCAGCAGAGTCAACGCGGTGCGCCGCACGGACGTCTGGCCCAGCGAGTACTCCAGCGCGTGCGTCACGGCGGGCAGACCGGTCGCCCAGGTCTTCGGCGGGGTGACCGACAGGTCGTCGCTGGGATCCTCGATCTCGGTGCGGCTCATGCGAATCACCTTCCGGTAATCCACGGAGACGAGTCAAAGAGGGGTTTCCGATTGCTTGATAGGCGCCGCTTATTGGGGACAGGTTATTGCGATACGGGATCGCCGGGGAGTCGTTCCAGTGCGGTGGCGAGGTCGGTTCGGCGGGCGATCTCCGTCAGGGCGCGGGCCATGACGGAGCCCGGCTCCCGGGCGGTCATCACCAGCCCGATGGGGACCGTCCGGGCGGGTTCGACCAGCGGTACGGCGCGCATGCCGGGCGGGATGCCGAAGACATGCAACCAGGCGTGCGGCACGATGCTGGCCCATCGGCCCGTCCTGACGTGCGCGAAGAGCGCGGCCACCGAGTCGGTCTCCACGCGGGGCGTGGGCCGCACCCCGGCCTCGGCGAACAGCTCGTCCAGTACCCTGCGGCCCTGCATGGTCCCCGTCAGCAGACACAGCGGCAGCCGCGACGCCTCCGCCCAGGTCGCCGTCGTCCGACGGCCCAGATTGTCGGCGGTCGAGGTCAGCAGTACATACCGTTCCTGGTACAGCGGAACCGTCCGGAAACTCTCGGAAATGCCCTCGCGCAGATAACTGATGGCGGCATCGATTTCGAAATTCTGCAGCCGCCGGAGAATGTCCTCCGACCGGAGGTCCGCCTGGACGTCCACGGTGACCAGCGGGTGCGCCGCGCAGAACGGGTCGATGAGCAGGGAGACGGCACCGGTCGCCGTCGGGACGGCGCCGATCCTTATCCGTCCGCTCAGTCCGGTGCGCAGCGCGCCGACCTCGTCCTTGAGGGCGTCACGGTCGGCGAGGATCCGCTGCGCCCACACCACGATGCGCTCGCCCTCCGGCGTGAGCCCCTCATACGTACGCCCGCGCCGGACCAGCGGTACATCCAGCTCCTCCTCCAGCTTCCGGATCGCCTCCGAGAGGGCGGGCTGGGAGACGTAGCACGCCTGGGCGGCACGCGCGAAATGGCGCTCCCGGGAGAGCGCCACCAGATATTCGAGTTGGCGAAACAGCACGTCAAGGGTCTACCCGACGGACCGCCGGAGCGCCAGTCGGCGTTGCGTACGGCGTCCGGCCGGGCTCGGCTCAGGGCCGAGCGACCGACGTGTTGTGTTCGAGGCGAGCGCGGAGCGTGGCGGCGAATTCCTCGGAGGGTAGAGTTTCCCCTTTCGTACGCCCTCCCGACTGCCGAGCGGGCGTGCCCGAGCATGACAGGTTCTGCGTTGTTGTCTTCACTTCCGTCCGCCCGTGCGCGGCTGCAGGCCGCCGGCCGCCCCGCCTGGTTGTCCTCGCCCAAGGTCTTCCGTACCGAAGTCCTGGCCGGTCTGGTCGTCGGTCTGGCCCTGATCCCCGAGGCGATCTCCTTCTCGGTGATCGCCGGGGTCGATCCGACGGTGGGACTCTTCGCCGCCTGTGTCATGGCGATGGTGATCGCCTTCGTCGGCGGTCGCCCGGCCATGATTTCCGCGTCCACCGGTGCCGTCGCCCTGGTCGTCGCGCCCGTCGCCCGCGAGCACGGGCTGGGTTATCTGCTCGCCACCGCCGTCCTCGCCGGCGTCTTCCAGATCGCCCTCGGTGCGCTGGGGGTCGCCAAGCTGATGCGGTTCGTGCCGCGCTCGGTGATGGTCGGCTTCGTCAACGCGCTGGGCATCCTGCTCTTCACCGCCCAGATCCCCAACCTCCGCGACGTACCGTGGGCGGTCTACCCGCTGGTCATCGCGGGTCTCGTCCTGATGATCCTCTTCCCGAGGGTCACCAAGGCCGTGCCCGCGCCGCTGGTCTCCATCGTCATCCTCACGGTCATCACCGTGGCGGCCGGCATCGCGGTCCCCACCGTCGGCGACAAGGGCAAGCTGCCGTCCTCACTGCCCGTCCCGGGCCTGCCGGACGTGCCGTTCAGCGTGCACACCCTCACCGTCATCGCCCCCTACGCGCTGGCGATGGCCCTGGTGGGGCTCATGGAGTCGCTGATGACGGCGAAGCTGGTGGACGAGATCACCGACACCCGCTCCAACAAGACGCGTGAGTCCATCGGCCAGGGCATCGCCAACATCACCGCCGGCTTCTTCGGCGGCATGGGCGGCTGCGCGATGATCGGCCAGACGATGATCAACGTGAAGAACGGCGCCCGTACTCGTCTGTCGACGTTCCTGGCCGGCTTCTTCCTCCTGATCCTCTGCATCGTCCTCGGCCCGGTCGTATCGAAGATCCCGATGGCCGCGCTGGTCGCGGTGATGGTCCTGGTCTCGGTCGGCACCTTCGACTGGCACTCGGTCAAGCCCGCCACGCTCAAGCGGATGCCGGTCGGCGAGACCGCCGTCATGGTGATCACGGTCATCGTGGTGGTGGCCACGGACAACCTCTCCATCGGCGTGGTCGTCGGCACGGTCACCGCGATGGTCATCTTCGCCCGCCGCGTCGCCCATCTGGCGAACGTCACCGCGGTCACCGACCCCGATGGTGGTCAGGTCGTCTACTCCGTCACCGGCGAGCTCTTCTTCGCCTCTTCCAACGACCTGGTCACGCAGTTCGACTACGCCGGCGACCCGGACAAGGTCGTCATCGACCTGACCGCCGCCCACGTCTGGGACGCGTCCTCCGTCGCCGCACTGGACGCGATCGAGACCAAGTACACCCAGCGCGGCAAGACCGTCGAGATCGTCGGCCTGAACGAGCCCAGCGCCCGCCTGCACAAGACGCTGAGCGGGGAGCTGGCGGACAGCCACTGACCCGCCCCCCGGGTACGCGCGTCGCCTACTTCTGCCCCTCCGGGGCGATCTCCGCGATCAGGCTCTCCACCCGGCGCTTGATCTCATCGCGGATCGGACGCACGGCTTCGACGCCCTGCCCCGCCGGGTCGTCCAGCTGCCAGTCCAGGTAGCGCTTGCCGGGAAAGACGGGGCAGGCGTCGCCGCAGCCCATGGTGATGCACACGTCCGACTCCTGGACCGCCTCCACGGTCAGTACCTTCGGCTGCTGTGCCGACATGTCGATACCGACCTCGCGCATGGCCTCGACGGCGGCCGGGTTGACCCGGTCGGCGGGGGCGGAGCCGGCGGAGCGTACCTCGACCCGGTCCCCGGCCAGGTGGGACAGCCACGCGGCGGCCATCTGAGAGCGCCCGGCGTTGTGGACACACACGAACAGGACGGAGGGCTTGGCGGGCTCGGGCATCGGTGAACTCTCTCATCAGTGGCCGTTGATATCAGCAGCCAGTGGCGTCAGCGGTAACTGATGTGACAGTATCAGCCCATGATGACGTCAGCCAATACTGATCTGATCCGGGTCCTCGCCGACCCGCTCAGGCTTCAGATCGTGTCCCTCCTCGCTCACGAGACCCTGTGCACGACGCACCTGGTGGCAGAGACCGGAGCCCGGCAGACGAATCTCTCCAACCACCTCCGCGTCCTGCGCGAGGCGGGCGTGGTGGAGACCGAGCCGTGCGGCCGCTTCACCTACTACAAGCTCCGCCCCGCGGCGTTGGAGTCGCTGGGGGCGATGTTCGGTGAGCTGGCCGCCACTGCACGTACGACGATCAAGACCGACCGAAAGCGAGCCTGCTGATGACCGCGACCGAACCCGGCACCACCGCACCCCCAAGTGGTGAGGATGCCTCGATCGTCGCCAAGCTCTCCACGCTCGACCGCTTCCTGGCGGTCTGGATCCTGGTGGCCATGGCCGCGGGCCTCGGCCTCGGCCGGGCCATCCCGGGCCTGGGTGACGTGCTCAGCAAGGTCGAGATCGGCGGCATCTCCCTCCCGATCGCCCTCGGCCTGCTGATCATGATGTACCCGGTCCTCGCCAAGGTCCGTTACGACAAGCTGGACGCCGTCACCGGCGACCGCAAGCTGATGCTCTCCTCCCTGGTCATCAACTGGCTCGTCGGCCCGGCGGTCATGTTCGCGCTGGCCTGGGTCTTCCTGCCCGACCTGCCCGAGTACCGCACCGGCCTGATCATCGTCGGCCTCGCCCGCTGCATCGCCATGGTGATCATCTGGAACGACCTGGCCTGCGGCCACCGCGAGGCCGCCGCCGTCCTCGTCGCCCTGAACTCGGTCTTCCAGGTCATCGCGTTCGGCCTGCTCGGCTGGTTCTACCTCGACCTGCTGCCGCAGTGGCTGGGCCTCGGGAACGGGCAGGGCCTGGACGTCCCGGTCTGGCACATCGCTCTCAACGTGATCGTCTTCCTCGGCATCCCGCTGCTCGCCGGCTTCCTCACCCGCCGCATCGGCGAGAACAAGCTCGGCCGCGAGCGCTACGAGTCGAACTTCCTGCCGAAGATCGGCCCCTGGGCCCTGTACGGCCTGCTCTTCACGATCGTCATCCTCTTCGCCCTGCAGGGAAAGACGATCACCACGCAGCCGCTGGACGTCGCCCGGATCGCACTGCCGCTGCTGGTCTACTTCGCCGTGATGTTCTTCGGCACGTTCCTCCTCGGCAAGGGCATCGGCCTGGCGTACGACCGCACCGCCACCCTCGCCTTCACCGCCGCCGGCAACAACTTCGAGCTGGCCATCGCCGTCGCCATCGCCACCTTCGGCGTCACCTCCGGCCAGGCCCTGTCCGGCGTCGTGGGCCCGCTGATCGAGGTCCCGGTGCTGGTGGCGCTGGTGTACGTCGCACTGGCCTGGCGCAAGAAGTTCACGGCTGCGCGGTGACGCACGTCCACCCCGTGACCCCGTGCTTCGCATAGTGATTCGCGTTGCGTGATGCGCAACTCAAGAAAGGTGATCCGTTGTTCGTTTGAGCGCCTTGACACGCGTTCAGGGCGGCCGCAGACTCGTTGCGCAAGGCGCAGCCCGTTTCTTTATACGCAACGAGGTGCCATGATGATTCCCGCGTGTCGTCTCACCGACATCCCGCGAGGCGAGTCCTACCGGCTCGAGATCGACCCGCCCGTCGCGGTGTTCCACACCGAGGACGGCGAGGTCTATGCGATCGACGACACCTGCACCCATCAGGACGCCTCGTTGGCCGACGGCTGGCTGGAGGGGTGCGAGGTCGAGTGTCCGCTGCACGCCTCGAAGTTCAACCTGCGTACCGGCACCGTGGACGCCCCGCCGGCCAGGCTCCCCGTACGTACGCACCAGGTGCTCATCGAGGACGGCATGGTCTACGTCGCACTGTCCGACGCCCCGCCGAACCTGCCGCCCTCCTGCGTCGCGGCTCGCCTGGCAGGAGGTGTGGTGGCATGAAGACCGTGGCCGTCGTCGGTGCCTCGCTCGCCGGACTCTTCGCCGCCCGCGCCCTGCGCAAGCAGGGCTATGACGGACGCCTCGTCCTCATCGGTGAGGAGACCCACCGGCCCTACGACAGACCACCGCTGTCGAAGGAGTTCCTCACCGGGAAGGTGGAGGAGGGCGAGCTCGCCCTTGAGGCGGAGGGTGAGGAGCTCGCCGCCGAGTGGGTTCTCGGGACGCGAGCCGTCGGGCTGGAGACGCAGGAGCGCTCGGTGCGGCTCGCCGATGGGAGAGCCGTGCGCGCGGACGGTGTGGTGATTGCCACGGGGGCCGCGGCGCGGAGGTTGCCCGGTAGCGAGGGCTTGAGCGGTGTGCACGTACTGCGCACGCTCGATGATGCCCGAGCGCTTCGGGACGACCTGGCGCACGGTGGCCGGCTGGTCGTCATCGGTGGCGGCTTCGTCGGTGCCGAAGTGGCCTCGACTGCCGCTGTGATGGGCTTGGACGTGACGTTTGTTGTGTCCGGGCCCACGCCGCTCGCCGGTCCGTTGGGGCCCGAAATGGCGGCCGCCGTCTCGGAGTTGCACGCCGATCACGGCGTTCGCCTGGTGTGCGGCACCGGCGTGCGAGGGGTGGCGGGCAAGCAGCGGGTAGAGGCGGTCGTGCTCGACGACGGCCGCAGCCTGCCCGCCGACATCGTCGTGGTGGGCATCGGCGCGAACCCCTGCACCGACTGGCTGGAGGGGTCGGGCGTCGCGCTCGACAACGGTGGTGTGCGCTGCGGGACCGACGGCATCACGAGCGTCCCCGGCGTCGTCGCGGTCGGCGACTGCGCCGCCTGGTACGACCCGGCTTTCGGTACCCATCGCCGTATCGAGCACTGGACCGGCGCCAAGGAGCGCCCGGCGGCGGCCGTGGCCGCCCTGCTGTCCGGTGGCACCGCGCCCTCCGGCCCGTCCCGCCCGCCGTACTTCTGGTCCGATCAGTACGGAGTGAAGATCCAGTTCGTCGGGCACGCGGCGCGGGCCGACAGTGTGACCGTCGAGGACGGCAGCCCGGCCGACCGTAGCTTCCTCGCGGTGTACCGCCGCGCCGGAGAGCCGGTTGCCGTACTGGGCGTGGACCGCACCAAGCTCTTCACCCGCTGGCGCCGGCAGCTCGCCACCGCGGTGGCACCGGGCGGTACCGGATGAGCACCGCAACACAACCGAACCAGGGAGCCCCCGCGCTGTATCCGCGAGGGCTTCCCCGACCGGCGCGGACGCTGGTCATGGGCATTGTGAACGTCACGCCCGACTCGTTCTCCGACGGCGGGCGTTGGTACGGCTCCGAGCAGGCCGTCGCGCACGGCCTCGCGCTGCTCGACGAGGGCGCGGACATCCTGGACGTGGGCGGTGAGTCGACCCGTCCCGGTGCGACGCGTCCGTCACCGGAGGAGGAGCTGCGCCGCGTACTGCCCGTCGTCCGCGAGCTCGCCGCCGCAGGCGCGCCCGTCAGTGTGGACACCATGCGGGCCGAGGTGGCCGCTCGCGCCATCGAGGCCGGTGCGACGCTGGTCAACGATGTCTCCGGCGGTCTCGCCGACCCCGCGATGCTGCCACTGATGGCCCGTACCGGCATGCCGTACGTGGCCATGCACTGGCGCGGGCACTCCGCCGGCATGCAGGCCAACGCCGTGTACGACGATGTGGTCGGCGATGTGGTGGACGAGTTGCGGTTGCGGGTCGAGGCGGCGTTGCATGCAGGCATCCGGCCGGAGTGCCTGATCCTCGATCCGGGGCTGGGATTCGCCAAGTCCCCTGAACACAATTGGCAGTTGCTGGGGCGGCTGGGGGAGGTCGCCGCGCTCGGCCATCCGGTACTCGTGGGTGCTGCCCGTAAGTCATTCCTGGGGCAGCTGCTCGCGGACCCGCTGACAGGCCTGCCCCGTCCGGCGGACCAGCGGGACGCGGCCACCTCCGCGGTGTCCGTCCTGGCTGCCACGCAGGGGGCCTGGTGCGTGCGTGTGCACGATGTCGCCTCGACGGCGGACGCGGTGCGGGTGACGGCCCGTTGGGGCCTCGAAGCAACTGCCGCGCCGCTGCACGCTTCGCTGATCTGAGAGCCGCCCCACGAGCGCCGTCGACCACGGCGCTCCTGCCGGGCGGCTCTCAGCCGTGCGCGCAGGGCGTCCGACAACCCTGCGTGGATGGCGTCCGGCAACCCTGCGCGCGTGGCGTCCGCCGCCCGGCTTCCGGACCCCGCCGGGCGTCCGGAAGCGGCGACGCACCCCCGTCAGCGAAGAACCACCGTCCGGTTCCCATTGACCATGATCCGGCTCTCGCTGTGCCACTCCACGGCCCGGGCGAGGACCTGCGCCTCGACGTCCCGGCCGAGGGTGACCAGCTGGTCGGGGCTCTGCGAGTGGTCCACGCGGACGACGCCCTGCTCGATGATGGGACCCTCGTCGAGATCCGGGGTCACGTAGTGCGCCGTGGCGCCCACGAGCTTGACCCCGCGCTCGTGCGCCTGGTTGTACGGCCGGGCGCCCTTGAAGCTCGGCAGGAACGAGTGGTGAATGTTGATCGCCCGGCCTTCGAGCTGCTTGCACAGATCGTTCGACAGGATCTGCATGTAGCGGGCGAGTACCACCAGGTCGATGTCGAGTTCGTCGACCAGTTCCAGCAGCCGCGCCTCCGCCTCGGGCTTGGTGTCCCGCGTCACGGGGATGTGGTGGAACGGAATCCCGTGGCTCTCCGCGAGCGGTTCGAAGTCCCGGTGGTTGGAGACGATCGCCGGCACCTCGATGTTGAGCGCGCCGGTGCTGCGTCGGAAGAGCAGGTCGTTCAGGCAGTGGCCGAACTTCGACACCATGATCAGCGTACGGGTCGGAGTCGACGCGTCGTACAGGTTCCAGGAGATCCGGTACGCCTCCGCCACCGGCGCGAAGCCGGAGCGCAGGTCGTCCAGCGAGATGTCGGGATCCGGGACGTCGAAGCGCATGCGCAGGAAGAAGTGGCCCTGCAGCCGGTCGTCGAACTGCTGGCTCTCCTGGATGTTTCCGGAGTACTGGACGACGAAGCCGGTGACGGCGTGCACCAGGCCGGGGGTGTCGGGGCACGAGACGGTGAGGACGAACTCGCGATCGGGCTGCGGTCGAGCGGACACGGAGACCTCCCAAGGGGTGCGCAAGTGAGTGCGCATTACGCAACAGCGTGTTTGATACGCAACATAGTCCGTACGTGACGGCCTGCGGTCAAGGGCTCTGATCGACCTTGCTGATCAGGGAGTTGCACGGCCGATCCCGCCGGGCGCCCACTCTCCGGCCCGCCGGGCGACGTGCTCTCGATGCTCTCGGATCACCTCTTGACACGGGTCTGGACGGACTGCACTGTGTGTTGCGCAACCCGATGCGCGTTGCGCATGAAGCAACTTTCATGCGGCGACTTTTCGATAAGTAACTTTTCGATGGGAGGGTGTGACGATGGCGGGACCGCGCGTGGTCATCATCGGTGCGGGTGTCGTGGGGGCGGCGCTGGCCGATGAGCTGTCCGTCCGGGGCTGGACCGAGGTGACGGTGGTCGACCAGGGGCCCCTGCCGGCCACCGGCGGCTCGTCGTCACACGCTCCGGGCCTGGTCTTCCAGACCAACGCCTCGAAAGCCCTGACGGAGATGGCCCGCTACACGGTGGAGAAGTTCTCCTCGCTGCAGGTGGCCGGGGAGCCGTGCTTCCTGCCGGTGGGCGGACTGGAGATCGCCACGACACCGGAACGGCTGGCGGAGTTGCAGCGCCGGCACGGTTGGGTGACGTCGTGGGGTGTCGAGGCGCGGCTGTTGGGTCCGGAGGAGTGTGTCCGGCTGCATCCGCTGGTGAACGCCGAGCGGGTACTGGGCGGCATGCTGATCCCGACCGACGGCCTGGCGAAGGCGGTACTGGCCGTCGAGGCGCAGCTGAAGGCGGCCGAGGACCGTGGAGTACGCCTCCTGGGCGACCGCGAGGTCCTGGACGTCCGCACCGAGGACGACGGCACCGGCGGCGACCGGGTGACCTCCGTGGTCACCGACCAGGGCGAGATCGCGGCGGACATCGTCGTGTGCTGTGCCGGCATCTGGGGCCCGAAGGTCGCCCGCATGGTGGGCATGGACCTCCCCCTGACCCCGCTCGCCCACCAGCTGGCCTGGACCGGACCGGTGCCGGCGCTGGCGGGTCAGGACGAGGAGGCCGTACGCCCGATCCTGCGGCACCAGGACGCCGATCTCTACTACCGGGACCGCTACGACCGGCTGGGCATCGGCTACTACGGGCACCGCGCGATGCCGGTGTCGGCCGATGACATCGTCTCGGTGAACGAAGCCGAAGAGATGCCGTCCGTCCTGCGCTTCACCCCCGAGGACTTCGCCGACGCCTGGACCGAGACGCAGTCGCTGCTCCCGGCGACGCAGGACGCCAAGGTCGAAGAAGGCATCAACGGACTGTTCTCCTTCACCACCGACGGAATGCCACTGCTGGGCGAGTCGCCGCAGGTGAAGGGCTTCTGGGTGGCGGAAGCGGTGTGGGTGACCCACTCCGCGGGCGTGGGCCGGGCCGTCGCCGAGTGGCTGGTCGACGGGTACTGCTCCTCGTTCGATCTGCACGAGTGCGACGTCAACCGCTTCGAACCGCACCAGCTGGCCCCCGAGTACGTCCTGGCGCGGGACTGCCAGAACTTCGACGAGGTCTACGACATCCTCCACCCCCTCCAGCCGGCTGGTGCGCCACGACCCCTGCGCACCAGCCCCTTCCACCCCCGCCAGCAGGCGCTCGGCGCGTACTTCCTGGAAGCATCGGGCTTTGAGCGGCCCCAGTGGTACGCGGCCAATGAGCACCTGCTGGCGGGGCGGGAGATCCCCACACCGAACGACTGGGCGGCCCGCTACTGGTCGCCGATCGTGGGCGCCGAGGCCCAGGCGACCCGCGAGAGCGTCGCACTGTACGACATGACCGCACTGAAGCGGCTGGAGGTCACAGGCCGCGGCGCCGCGGCCTTCCTGCAGCACCTGACGACGGGGAACATCGACAAGTCGGTGGGTTCGGTCACGTACACGCTGCTGCTGGACGTGGACGGCGGGATCCGCAGCGATGTGACGGTGGCCCGACTGGCGCGTGACCGCTTCCAGGTCGGCGCGAACGGCAACCTGGACCTGGACTGGTTCCACCGGCACCTGCCCGTGGACGGCTCGGTGCAGGTGCGTGACATCACCGCGGGCACCTGCTGCATCGGCCTGTGGGGGCCGAAGGCACGGGACGTGCTCCAGCCGCTGACCAGCCAGGACTTCTCCAACGCGGGCCTGAAGTTCTTCCGCGCGAAGGAGGCGTACATCGGCTCCGTCCCCGTCACCGCGATGCGACTGTCGTACGTCGGTGAGCTCGGCTGGGAGCTGTACACCACCGCCGACATGGGCCTGAAGCTCTGGGACACGCTCTGGGAGGCGGCCCGGCCGTACGGCGGCATCGCGGCCGGCCGGGGCGCGTTCAACAGCCTCCGGCTGGAGAAGGGTTACCGGTCCTTCGGCACCGACATGACGTACGAGCACGACCCGTACGAGGCCGGCGTGGGATTCGCGGTCAAGATGGACAAGGGCGACTTCCTCGGCCGCGAAGCGCTGCAGCGCCGCGCCGCCGACGTCACCCGCCGCCTGGCGTGCCTGACCATCGACGACCCCACTGCCGTGGTCATGGGCAAGGAGCCGGTCCACGACGGGGACTGTGCCGTCGGCTATGTCACCAGCGCCGCGTACGGATACACGATCGGCAAGGCCATCGCCTACGCCTGGCTGCCCGCGGAACTGGCCACTCCCGGCCGCACCCTGCACATCGGCTACTTCGACCGGGCCATCCCGGCGGTCGTCACCGAGGAACCACTGTTCGACCCCAAGATGCAGCGCCTTCGCGGCTGAGCCGGGTCCATCCACACAGGGGAGAAAAATGAGCGCGAACATTCTTGACGGCCGTCGCACCGCGGCCGCCATCCGTGCCGAACTCACCGTACGTGTAAAGAAGTTGGCCGAGTACGGCGTCGTACCCGGCCTCGGCACCGTACTGGTCGGTGACGACCCCGGCAGCCACGCGTACGTGGGCGGCAAGCACCGCGACTGCGCGCAGGTCGGCATCGCCTCCATCCGCCGCGAGCTGCCGGCCGACGCCACGCAGGAGCAGGTCGAGGCAGTCATCGACGAACTCAACGCCGACCCCGCGTGCACCGGTTACATCGTCCAACTGCCCCTCCCGCGCGGGCTCGACGCCAACGCCGTACTGGAGCGGATGGACCCGGCGAAGGACGCCGACGGCCTGCACCCGGTCAGCCTGGGGCGCCTGGTCCTCGGTGTCGAGAGCCCGCTGCCCTGCACCCCGCGCGGCATCGTCGAACTGCTGCGGCGCCACGACGTGCCGCTCGCCGGCGCCCGGGTCTGCGTGATCGGCCGCGGTGTCACGGTCGGCCGCCCCATCGGCCTGCTGCTCACCCGCAGATCCGAGAACGCAACGGTGACGCTCTGCCACACCGGCACCAAGGGCCTGCCCTGGCACGTCCGCGAGGCGGATGTCGTCGTCGCGGCGGCCGGTTCACCGGGCCTGATCACTCCGGACATGGTCCGCCCCGGCGCCGCCGTCCTCGATGTCGGCATCACCCGCACGGAAGAGGGCCTGCTCGGCGACGTGCATCCGGACGTCGCGGGGGTCGCCGGGTGGCTGGCACCGATGCCCGGCGGCGTCGGCCCCATGACGCGGGCAATGCTGCTCGCCAACGTCGTCGAGGCGGCCGAACGCACCGCCGGCCTCTGACGAGCAAGCCCCGAATTTACCTACCTCCTTGCCTTTCCAAGGCACTTCTCTTCGAGGTGAACCATGACCACGACCGGACTTCCGGAGAGCCTGATCGCGACTCTCCCCGGTGACCACTACACGGACCCGGAGATCTTCCGCCTGGAGCAGGAACGCATCTTCGAAACGATGTGGTTCTGCGCGGCCCGCTCCGCGGACCTGGCCAAGCCCGGTGCGTTCAAAACCGTGGATGTCGGGCGCGAGAGCGTCCTGCTGACCCGGTCGCGGGACAACTCCGTCCGGGCCTTCTTCAACGTGTGCCGGCACCGGGGCGCCAAGCTCTGCACGGAGGAGTCCGGCGAGGTGAAGCGGGCGTTCCAATGCCCGTACCACGCCTGGACGTACGACCTCACGGGCAAGCTCGTCGCGGCCCCGAACCTGACGAAGATGCCGGACATCGGCCGGACCGAGTACGGCCTGGCGAACGTGGCGGTGCGCGAGTGGCTGGGCTATGTGTGGGTGTGCCTGGCCGAGAACCCGCCCTCGTTCGAGGAGTCGGTGATCCAGGACGTGGTGGCACGCCTGGGCGACGCCGAGTCGATCAGCGCGTACGACATCGAGAACCTGGAGCTCGGCAAGCGGATCGTCTACGACGTGCAGGCGAACTGGAAGCTCATCATCGAGAACTTCATGGAGTGCTACCACTGCGCCACGATCCACCCCGAACTGACCGAAGTACTCCCGGAGTTCGCCGACGGCTTCGCGGCGCAGTACTACGTGGGCCACGGTGCGGAGTTCGGCGAGGACGTCAAGGGCTTCACCGTTGACGGCTCGGAGGGCCTGGACCGCATTCCGGGGGTCTCGGAGGACCAGGACCGCCGGTACTACGCGATCACGGTGCGCCCGCAGGTCTTCATCAACCTGGTCCCCGACCACGTCATCTTCCACCGCATGTACCCCGTGGCAGCCGACCGCACAATCGTCGAATGCGACTGGCTGTACCTGCCGCACGTCATCGAGAGCGGCAAGGACGTCAGCCGCTCGGTGGAACTCTTCGACCGCGTCAACCGCCAGGACTTCGACGCCTGCGAACGCTGCCAGCCGGCAATGAGCTCGCGCCTGTACGCCAAGGGCGGCGTCCTGGTCCCGAGCGAACACCACATCGGCGAATTCCACGACTGGGTCCAGGGGCGCCTCGGCACCTACTGAGCCGGTCATCGCCTCTGATAAGCGGATGCCGGGTGGTGAGCAGAGTCTGCTCACCACCCGGCATCCGACGTTCAGCACTCGATGACGTTCACCGCGAGGCCGCCCCGCGCCGTCTCCTTGTACTTGACCTTCATGTCGGCGCCCGTCTCCTTCATGGTCTTGATGACCTTGTCGAGGGAGACGTGGTGGCGGCCGTCGCCGCGGCGGGCCATGCGGGCGGCGGTGACGGCCTTGACCGCTGCCATGCCGTTGCGTTCGATGCAGGGGATCTGGACCAGGCCGCCGACCGGGTCGCAGGTCAGGCCGAGGTTGTGTTCCATGCCGATCTCGGCGGCGTTCTCCACCTGTTCGGGGGAGCCGCCGAGTACCTCGGCGAGGCCGCCGGAGGCCATGGAGCAGGCGGAGCCGACCTCGCCCTGGCAGCCGACCTCGGCGCCGGAGATGGAGGCGTTCTCCTTGAAGAGCAGTCCGATGGCGCCGGCGGCGAGGAGGAAGCGGACGATGCCGTCGTCATCGGCGCCGGGGACGAAGTTGAGGTAGTAGTGCAGGACGGCGGGGATGATGCCGGCCGCGCCGTTGGTGGGTGCGGTGACGACGCGGCCGCCTGCCGCGTTCTCCTCGTTGACGGCCATTGCGTAGAGCGTGACCCACTCCATGGCGCGTGCCTGCGGGTCGCCCTCGGCGCGCAGCGCCTTGGCCGCCGCGGTGGCCCGGCGGCGGACCTTGAGGCCGCCCGGCAGTATCCCCTCGCTGGCCAGGCCGCGGGCCACACACTCCTGCATCACCCGCCAGATCTCCAGCAGGCCGGCGCGGACCTCGGCCTCGGTGCGCCAGGCCGTCTCGTTCTCCAGCATCAGGGCCGAGATCGACAGCCCCGTCTCGCGGGTCAGGCGCAGCAGTTCGTCACCGCTGCTGAAGGGGTACTTGAGCACCGTGTCGTCCGGCTTGATGCGGTCCTCGCCGACCGCCTCCTCGTCGACGACGAATCCGCCGCCGACCGAGTAGTACGTCTTCTCCAGCAGCGGTGCGCTGTGCTCGTCGTACGCGGACAGCGTCATGCCGTTGGCGTGGTACGGCAGGGAACGGCGGCGGTGCAGGACCAGGTGGCTGTCCGCGGAAAAGCCGATCTCGTGGGCGTCGCCGAGGTCGCGGCCCAACAGCCGCAGTCGTCCGGTCGTTGTGATCCGCTCGACGTCCCGCTCGGCCTCGGCGACATCGACCGTGTGCGGCTCATTGCCCTCCAGGCCGAGCAGTACGGCCTTGGGGGTGCCGTGGCCGTGGCCGGTGGCGCCGAGGGAGCCGAAGAGCTCGGCTCGTACCGATGTCGTTCGGGCCAGCAGTCCCTCTTCCTTCAGGCGGCCGACGAACATGTGGGCGGCTCGCATCGGGCCCACGGTGTGCGAGCTGGACGGGCCGATGCCGATGGAGAAGAGGTCGAACACAGAGATGGCCACGGGCGGGCTCCCTTGTCTGTGCGTGGGTGGGTGTGGCCGCGGGCGCCCGCAGGCCGGGGATGTGAGATCGCCGTGTCGGCCACACTGTTTCGGACTACGCAACTATTATCTTTATGCGCAACAGCTTTTCTTGCGGGTCATGGGTTGTCAAGGGGGATGGCGCGCTACCAGCCGCTGCGCTGCGTCCCTCGGTTCGCCGTCAGAACGCCGAGTCGTCCCACTGAGCCAGCAGCGCTTCGTCCGTGTCTTCACCGGGTTCGGCCGCCGGGCCGCTCAGCGACTGTTCGGTCCAGATGACCTTGCCGCGGGCGGTGTAGCGGGTGCCCCAGCGTTGGGCGAACTGTGCGACCAGGAAGAGGCCGCGCCCGCCCTCGTCGCCGGTCTTCGCGCGGCGCAGATGCGGGGAGGTGTTACTGCCGTCGGCGACCTCGCAGATCAGGCTGTCGTCGTCGTGGAGCAGCCGGAGCCGGATGGGGTCGGCGCCGTAGCGGACGGCGTTGGTGACCAGCTCGCTGATCAACAGCTCGGTCGTGTACGCCACTTCGTCCAGCCCCCAGGCTTCCAGCCGACGAGTGGCGTCGGCGCGGACCCGGGGGACGGCGGCGGGGTCGCTCGGTACGTCCCACTCGGCAACGTCGTCCGGGTTCAGCAGCCGGGTGCGGGCGATGAGCAGCGCCACGTCGTCCCGGGGCCGGGCAGGCAGCATCGCGTCGAAGACGGCCTGACAGGTCTGCTCGGGGTCCCGGCCCGGGTGGGCCAGTGCGGTACGCAGGAGAGCGAGGCCGGTGTCGATGTCGCGGTCGCGGTCCTCGATGAGTCCGTCGGTGTACAGGGCCAGTTGGGAACCTTCAGACAGGTGCAGTTCGGCTGTTTCGAAGGGCAGGCTGCCGCCCAGGCCCAGCGGCGGGGAGACCGGTACCTCCGGGTACTCCACGGTGCCGTCCGGGTGCACCAGCGCCGGTCCCGGATGGCCGGCCCTGGCCAGTGAGCACTTTCCGGAGACCGGGTCGTAGATCGCGTACAGACAGGTCGCGCCCGTCACCCCGGCGTCGGCACCATTGGGGTTCTCGTCCTGGTCGATGCGGGTGACCAGCTCGTCCAGGTGACTCAGCAGCTCATCGGGCGGCAGATCCAACGTCGAGAAGTTGTGTACCGCGGTGCGCAGTCGGCCCATCGTGGCCGCGGCGTGCAGCCCGTGCCCGACCACGTCCCCCACCACCAGCGCCACTCGGGCACCGGGCAGCGGGATGACATCGAACCAGTCGCCGCCCACCCCCGCGTGTGCCGGCAGATAGCGATGCGCCACCTCGATGCCGGAATGCTCGGGCAGTCCGTGCGGCAGCAGGCTGCGCTGCAGTGTGACCGCCATGGTGTGCTCGCGGGTGTAACGGCGGGCGTTGTCGATGGACACCGCGGCGCGGGCGGCCAGCTCCTCGGCGAAGGACAGTTCCTCCGGCTCGAAGGGGCCGTTCTCCGAGCGCCAGAAATTGGCCGTACCCAACAGCACCCCGCGCGCCCGCAGCGGTACCGAAATCAGCGAATGAATGCCGTAGTCCAGGACCTGCTGGGCGAGCTCCGGGTGCTGGGCGCGCCAGCCTTCGGAAGCGGCCAGGTCCGGCTCCACTACGGCGTGACCACTCGCCACGGCGGTGGCGATCGGGTGCGTGGGTACAAAACTGATCAGCTCGCCGACCGGAATGAGGGGCTGGTCGTCACGGATGCCGCGGATCACCGTCCGGCGCATCTCGGTGTCCGTGCCGTCCGGCTCCTCCCCGCGCGCGACGGCCTCCAGCAGCTCGACGGTGGCGAAATCGGCGAACCGGGGGACCGCGACCTCCGCCAGCTCCTCCGCGGTACGCACCACATCCAACGTGGTGCCGATCCGCGCCCCGGCGTCGTAGAGCAGTTGCAGTCGCTCCCTGGCCACCTCGGCACGGCCCGCCAGCGCCCGGAGTTCGGTGGTGTCGCGCAGTGTGGCCACGCTGCCGGCCCGGCCGCCGTGATCGTCGACGGGCCGCAGGTTGACCGCCAGCAGCCGGTCCCCGGCCAGATGCACCTCGTCGGTGGCCGTCCGGCCCGATGTCAGCAGCTCGGAGGTGGCTGCTTCCAGTCCCAGCTCGGAGACCTGTCGCAGCTCCGCGTCCGCGGGCAGCTCCAGCAGGCGCTGCGCCTCGTCGTTGGCCAGCAGCAGCCGGCCCTCACCGCTGATGACGAGTACGCCTTCCCGGACCGAGTGCAGCACCGCATCGTGGTGCTCGTACATCCGCGTCATCTCGGCCGGTTCCAGGCCGTGCGTCTGCCGCCGCAGCCGCTGGCTCACCCACGCCGACCCGCCGGTGAGCAGCACCAGCGCGCCTGCCGCGGAGCCGAACAGCAGCGGCAGCTGGTCCATCACCTTCGCGTTCACGCTCTCGACGGTGATGCCGACGGACACCAGCCCGACCACCTTCCCGTCGGTGTCGCGGACGGGAACCATCGTGTCCACGGCGCGGCCGACCCCGGGCGTGTAGGAGGTGGTCTGGTGCACCTTGCCGCGCAGCGCTTCGGCATAGCTGCCGACGACGTGTTTGCCGATCCGGTCCGGGTCGGGGTGGGTCCAGCGGATGCCGGACGTATTGAACGCGATGATGTAGTTGACCTTGGACTGCTTCCGGGCTTCCTCGGCACGCGGCTGCAGCAGTGCGCTGGGGTCGGCGGATTTCATGGCGCTCAGCGTCCCCGGAGCGTGCGCGAAGGTCTCGGCGCCGACGCGCGAGCGGTCCCGGGCCTCCTGCAGACTCGAGCCCCGGGCCTGCAGTACGAGGGCCGTCACGGCCGCGCAGACGAGCAGCAGCACGACGACCAGGTGCAGCAGAAACACCTGGCCGGCGACGGTCCGCGGACTCACCAGGGAGCGCAACCGCCCGCCCGGCGACGACCGGCGCCGTCCGTCCCGTCTGGCGGAGGACAGTCGGAACTTGGACATATCCATACATCCAGTATGCTCGGCGGGGCTGAGGGGGCCGGTGCGCCACGAGGTGGACGGCGCCGTGGCGAGGCGAATGGGTCCGGCAGGCAGCCGGCCGGCCTCTCCAGAGACCGGCCGGCTGCCTGCCGCGTCGTGCGTTGCTCAGTCAGTGGCCTTCCAGTTCCCCTTCCCGTTCCCGGACGACTTCCTCGCGGCGCTCTTCACCGGCCGGCGAGCGCTGCTTGGAGGTGGCGGGGAGGGAGCTGGTCTCCGCCAGGGTCCGGCCGCGGGTCTCCTCGGCCCAGAGCACGGAGACCAGCCAGCCCACCAGCGTGATGCCGGCGCCGATGAGCATGGTCGGGCCGATGCCCAGCCGGCTGAGGGAGATCGGCAGCAGGTAGGTGCCCGCAGCGGCCCCGACGCGGCTGATGGAGGTGGCCACGCCGCCCGCCGTTGCCCGGATGCTGGTGGGGAACAGCTCGTTGGGGTAGGTCCACTCAAGCACCGTGGGCCCGCCGGAGAACAGGGCGTAGGCGCAGAAGCAGGCGATGACCACCGCGAACGGCACCGCGGAGCCGCCGCCGAGGACCACCAGCGGGACCGCCATCAGGGCGAACGACCAGACGATGACCGGGCGGCGTCCGATCCGGTCCACCATCCGCAGCGCGGGGATGCAGCCCAGTACGAACACGATGCTGATCAGGGCCGATCCGAGGTTGCCGGCGTTGCCCTTGTCGAGGCCGAAGGAGCCCAGGATGGAGGGTCCGAAGGTGAGCAAGGCGAACATCGGCGTGATCTGACACATGTAGAACAGACCGCAGAACAACGTCCGCCGCAGATACGTGCCTTGGAACAGATCGCGGAACCGGTGCTGCTGCAGTGCCTGCTCGGTGGCCGCGGCGGAGAGCAGCTCGTTGGTCGAAACGGTGCGGCCGAGGGCACGTTTGATGGCCTTCTGGGCGTCCTCGGTGCGGCCCTTGTTCACCAGCCACAGTGGTGATTCGGGCGTGCCGATACGCATCAGCAGGATCAGTGCGCTCAGTACGGCGGAGGAGGCGAGCATCCAGCGCCAGGTGCCGTTGCCGCCGATCTCGGCCATCACATATCCGACCACGTACGCGGCCGCCGCGCCGATGTACCAGGCGAGGATGAGGATGCCGAGCAGCCGGCCGCGGTGCTTGTTCGGCACCCACTCGGCCAGCAGGGACGTGGCAATGGGGTAGTCGGCTCCGATGGCAACGCCGAGTATGAATCGCAGGATGACGATCTGCCAGGTCTCGTCGGCGAACACCGACAGCACCGATCCGCCGACCAGTACCGCCAGGTCGATGGTGTACATCGCCTCGCGGCCGAGCTTGTCGGTGACGGCGCCGAAGCACAGACCCCCGATGAAGATGCCGACCAGGGCGGCGGCGCCGATGAGGCTCTCTTCCGACGTGGTCAGGTGCAGTTCGTTGCTCATACCGATCAGCGAGACGCCGATGATGCTGAGCAGGTAACCGTCCAGGAACGGGCCGCCGGCGCAGGCCCAGGTGAGTTTTCGGTGGAACGCGTTCAGCGGCGCCTCGTCGATGGCACGGATGGACATGTGACCTCCTGGGACAGGGGACGGGGGGCCGTGCGGGCCGTGGTGCAGCCGGTGGATCACGCTGGGGAGGCGTTGTGTTGCGTATAAGGGCACAGGTTTCTGCAGACGCAACGGAACCTTGAGAGGCCGTTCACGTCAAGACCGGTCACCGAAGATCTCTCCAAGCGCACCTCGTTGCGTACTACGCACCAAAAGAGGCATGGAAAGTCCGAGTTCCGGGTGTCTTGACAGCGATTTGGGGCACCCGCAAACTGACGTTGCGCTGTTGCGCGCGTCGCAATCCGTTTCGCTATACGCACCGGGGTGTCATGATGATTCCCGCAATCCATCTCGCGGATCTACCGCGAGGCGAGGCCTACCGGCTCGACAACGATCCGCCCATCTCCGTGTTCCACACGGAGGACGGCGAGATCTTCGCCATCGACGACACCTGCACGCACCAGGACGCCTCGCTCGCCGACGGCTGGCTGGAGGGCTGCGAGGTGGAATGCCCGCTGCATTCTTCGAAGTTCGACCTGCGGACCGGAGCCGTCGACGCTCCACCGGCCAGGCGTCCGGTCCGTACGCACGAGGTCCTCGTCGCGGACGGCATGATCTACGTCCAGCCGTCCACGGAAGCTCCCAACCTGCCGCCCTGCGTTGCGGCCCGTCTCACCGCACGCTCTGCGTGATCAGCGCGAGGGGGCGTACCGGAGGAGACGTACAGGAGGGGGTGTAGAGGTGGTGCCACTCAGTGGTGTTGCTCAGCCCAGATAGCCCATCCGGTAGCTGATCTCTTCCGCGCCCTTGAGCAGCATCGGGGCGAGCTCCTGCATGCGCTCCTCGGTGAACCGGTATCCGGGACCGGAGGCGCTGAGCGCCGCGATGACCTCACCGTCTCGGTCCCAGACCGGCGCGGCCATGGCGTGGAGACCCAGTTCGAACTCTTCCAGGGTCATGGAGTAGCCACGCTTGCGCGCCTCGGTGAGGTCCTTCTCGAGCTTGGTCTTCGCGGTCAGCGTGTGCGGGGTCACCTTCCGCATGCCGGCCTCGGACAGCAGCGCGGCGCGCTCCTCGGCGGGCATGTGGGCGAGCAGGATCTTGCCGCTGGAGGTGGCGTGCAAGGGGGTCAGCTGGCCGACCCAGTTGTGCGCGGTGATGGCTCCCGGGCCGCGCACCTGGTACAAGTTGATCGCGTAGTGCTCCTGCATCACAGCGATGTTGACGGTCTCGCCGATTTCCTCGGCGAGCCGCTGGCAGACCGGGCGGCCCTGCTGGGTGATGTCGATGCGTCCGGTGACCGCGCCGGCCAGGCGTACGATGCCGAAGCCGAGCCGGTACTTGCCGCGCTCGCCCGCCTGCTCCACCATGCCGCGCGCCTCCAGGGCGCCGAGCAGCCGGAACGCGGTGGACTTGTGCACATCGAGCTCGGCGGCCACCTCGCTGACCCCGGCCTCGTCGCGCTGTGCCAGCACCTCCAGCACGGTGATGGCACGGTCGACGGACTGCACGCCGCCGGCCGGCGAACCTGTCGCTTCATTCTCCGGACGGTAGTTGCTCATGGTGAAACTATACGCACAGTAACCAACGCCGCCATAGGGCTGTGTTGCAGCATTGATGTGGATGTTGCGTGTACTGCAACCTCACGCGCGTATCCGGTGTTGCCGTGTTGCGGCACCGGTGCGATGAGGGGCGGGTCCGGCACGCTCACGTGCCGGACCCGGCGGTGTCAGCCATTCAGGGCTGCCCAGAACTCCTCGAAGGACATCTGGCGGTCGCCGTCGGTGTCGACCGAGTCGATCAGTTCCCGGGCCTCCGCCTCGGTTATCTGCGAACCCAACTCCGACACGATCTTGCGGTATTCGTCCGCGCTGACCAGGCCGTCCCCGTCGAGGTCGTAGCGCCCGAAGACCTTGCGCGCCGCCGTCTCCACGATGTCTGCCATGTGCTGCACCCTTCTGTGATCTTCACTGACGTGCCCAGGCTATACGTCCGCCGCCGACCGTCCGGAGCGCGGTGGGTGTGCTGTCCCACCTGCCCGAATCGGCCGGAGTGGGTGGCGTACGTGATCAGTTGTGACCCGGCCGGCGACACCCCGGCGACCTATAGTTGATCTCATGAGCCGTTGGAAAGATCTGACCGGAGAGAAGTCCGGAAACGACTATGCCGCGCGGTTCGCGGCGCTGGCCCGCAGTGGGAAGGATGTGCACGGTGAGGCGCGGTTCTGCGCGGCTCTCGTGCCTGCCGGAGCGCGGGTGCTGGACGCCGGGTGCGGTACCGGCCGGGTCATGATCCGGCTGACGGAGCTCGGGTACGACTGCGTCGGAGTGGATCTCGACGCGTCGATGTTGGCAGTGGCGCGGGAGCAGGCGCCGGACCTGCCCTGGTACCAGGTCGATTTGACCGAGTTCGAGCCGGACCGGCTCGGCATCGCAGCGGACTTCGACCTCGTGGTCGCCGCAGGCAACATTTTCCCGCTGCTCGCCGCCGGCACCGAGGCCACGGTGGTCGAGCGCCTGGCCGCCGCCTTGCGACCGGGCGGTCTGCTGGTCGCCGGCTTCGGCCTGGACGCGGCCCACCTGCCGGTGCCGCCCAGCATCACACTGCCGGAATACGACGACTACTGCGCCGCGGCCGGCCTCACCCTCGTCGACCGCTTCGCCACCTGGGACGCCGACCCGTACGACAACGGCGGCTACGCCGTCAGCGTCCACCGCCGCTGAGGACCGCTCGGCTCCCGCCGCCCTGAGTGCCGCCCACGTTGCACATCTCCGTTGCCCGCAACTTGCTGTCAACCGAAACGCGAGTGTGGGCAACCCTTCGGTGAACCGCTTCCCAAGGAACTGGAGTCACCGTGCCACGTCACACTCCTCGCAGCGTGAGCAGTCCGAAAACGATCCTGATCTGGACATGTGTTGCCTTGGCGGGCGCAGTCGCCTGGGGGATGATCGCGCTGGCCCGGGGCGAGGAGATCTCCGCTGTCTGGCTGGTCGCGGCGGCACTCGGTTCGTATGCGATCGCCTACCGCTTCTACTCGCGCTTCATCGCCCGCCGCGTCCTCGAACTCGACGACCGCCGTGCCACCCCCGCTGAGCGGCTGGACGACGGCATTGACTTCCAACCCACCGACCGGCGGGTCCTGTTCGGCCACCACTTCGCCGCCATCGCGGGCGCCGGCCCGCTCGTCGGCCCGGTCCTGGCCGCACAGATGGGTTACCTTCCGGGCACCATCTGGATCGTCGTCGGCGTGATCTTCGCCGGCGCGGTCCAGGACATGGTGGTCCTCTTCCTCTCCATGCGGCGGGACGGCAAGAGCCTCGGCCAAATGGCGCGTGACGAGATCGGCAAGGTGGGCGGCGTCGCGGCACTGATCGCCGTCCTCGCCATCATGGTCATCCTGCTGGCCGTGCTCGCGCTCGTCGTCGTCAACGCCCTGGCCCACTCGCCCTGGGGCACCTTCTCGGTGACGATGACCATACCGATAGCCCTGTTCATGGGCTTCTACCTGCGCTATCTGCGCCCGGGACGCGTCATCGAGACCAGTGTCATCGGTGTCGTCCTGCTGCTGCTCGCGATCGCCGGCGGTGGATGGGTGGAGAACTCCTCGCTGGCCGAGACCTTCACCTGGTCGCCCACGACCCTGGTGCTCTGCCTGGTCGGCTACGGCTTCGTCGCCTCCGTCCTGCCGGTGTGGATGCTGCTGGCGCCACGGGACTACCTGTCCACCTTCATGAAGGTCGGCACCATCGTGCTGCTGGCCATCGGCGTTGTGTTCACCGCCCCGCTCCTCAAGAGCGACGCGGTGAGCCCCTTCGCGGCCTCCGGCACCGGACCCGTCTTCTCCGGGGCACTGTTCCCGTTCCTGTTCATCACCATCGCGTGCGGCGCCCTGTCCGGCTTCCACGCCCTCGTGGCCTCCGGCACCACGCCCAAGCTGATCCAGAAGGAGTCGCAGGTCCGGCTGATCGGCTACGGCGCGATGCTGATGGAATCCTTCGTCGCCGTCATGGCCCTCATCGCGGCGTCCGTACTGGACCCGGGCCTGTACTACGCGATGAACGCCCCCGCCGGCCTGCTGGGCACCACGGTGGACAGCGCCTCGCAGGCGGTGGCCAACCTCGGCTTCACCATCAGCCCGGCGGACCTTGCCGCTGCCGCGAAATCCGTTGAGGAAGAGACCCTGATCGCCCGCACCGGGGGAGCGCCCACCCTCGCCTTCGGCATGGCGGAGATCTTCTCCGGGGTGTTCGGCGGGCACGCGATGAAGGCGTTCTGGTACCACTTCGCCATCATGTTTGAGGCGCTGTTCATCCTCACCACCGTGGACGCCGGCACACGGGTCGGCCGCTTCATGCTCCAGGACATGCTCGGCAACGTCTGGAAGCCGATCGGCCGCGTCACCTGGAAGCCGGGCATCTGGCTCACCAGCGCCATCATCGTGGGCCTGTGGGGATACTTCCTGTACGTCGGCGCCACCGACCCGCTCGGCGGAATCAACCAGCTCTTCCCGCTGTTCGGCATCGCCAACCAACTCCTCGCCGCGATCGCCCTGACGGTCGCCACGACCCTGCTCATCAAGGCCGGAAAACTGCGTTGGGCATGGGTCACCGCCATCCCGCTGGCCTGGGACGTGGCCGTCACCTTCGCCGCCGGCTGGCAGAAGATCTTCCACAGCCACCCGAAGATCGGGTTCTTCGCCCAGCGTGAGCAGTACGCGGACGCGCTCGACGCCGGCAAGGTGCTGCCCCCGGCCAAGTCGCTCGACGACATGCACACGGTCGTACTCAACTCCACGGTCGACGGCGTCATCATGGCCGTCTTCCTCGTCCTGGTGACCCTGGTCATCGGCCACGCCGCGGTGATCTGCGTCCGTGCCGTACGGTCGCCGCGGCCGCTGCCGACCACGGAAGCGCCCTATGTGGAGTCCGAGATCGCCGTGCCGCAGGCCCGGTCCGAGGCGCTGGCCGGGGCACGGCAGCAGCAATGAAGCCGGTGACCGAACCCGTCATGCGCCTGCTCCGCGGCATCCGTTGGTATCTGCGGGAAGTGTCCGGGGCAGCGGACTACGACCGCTTCTGCCAACGCCACCGAAGCCATCACCCGGGGGAGCCGGTGCCCACCCGGGGGGAGTACGAACGGCAGCGCATCCGGCACCGAGAGGAGAATCCGCAGAGCCGCTGTTGCTGATGGCGGCACGGTGGTTTCAGCACCCTCCCCGCCGGCCCGGCGGGGAGGGTGGCCGCCTGCTGCGCTGCTCAAGGAAGTACGCGCAGGTCAGCAGCAAGACCCAGGTGGTCACACGCATCCGATGGCACCTTTTGCTTTCGGCGTCGCAGGACTATCGATGAGCGGAAATGGCTGGTTTACTCCTTGCCCATCAGCTCCTCCTCCGTGTTGGTGACTTCGGCCTCGTGACGGCCTCCCGGCATGGGTTCGGCATCCGTGTAGTTGCGTGTGGGCCCCGATGGGTTTACCGCGACGTGCTCTGATCTCCGAGGCAACCGTGGAGGACTCATGAACAACCTCGCCGCCGTGATCGCCTGTGCGCTCGTCGTACTCGTGGTCTCGGCGCTCGCGCTGAGAGGCGGCCACTTCGCCTCGGGCGCCACCGGCAGCAGACCGGGCGCCATCGGCATCAGAGCGGACCTCGAGGACTGGGCACTGGCCGACCGCCGACAGGGCGGGGGCCTCATCTGGTGCCTGCTCGGCGGGACCATCTACACCGCTTACACGTTCACCGCCGTGCCGGGCGCCGTCGTCACCTCCGGTGGCATCGCGTTCTACGCCCTGCCCTACACCGTGATGATCTGCACGATCGCCTTCGTCCTGCTCCCCAGGCTCGCGTCGGTGGCACGGGCGCACGGTCACGTCACGGTCGCCGACTTCGTACGACACCGCTACGGATCCCCGCTGCTCGGACTCGCCGTATCGCTCACCGGCATCTGCGCCACCATGCCTTACATCGCACTGCAGTTGCTCGGCATTCGGGCCGTGCTCAGCGTCCTGGGGGTGCGCTCCGACGGACTGCTCGGCGACGCCGCACTGACAGCAGTATTCGCCGTGCTGGCCGTCTCCACCTACCGGTACGGGCTGCGGGCACCCACCCTCGTCGCGGTCATGAAGGCCGTACTCGTCGTGGGCGCCACCCTCTCCATCGCCCTGCTCGTCCTGTCCGAACTGGGCTCGCCGGCCGCCCTGTTCTCCCGCGCCGACGCAGCACTCGCGGAGCGCGACGGCGTGTCCGCGCTCGTACCCGGGCCTGACCTGGCGCCGGCCTACGCGTCCCTGGCCCTCGGGTCGGCGCTCGCACTGTTCGCCTTCCCGCACGTCCTCCAGGCAGCGTTCTCGGCCCGCACGTCCGGTGTTCTCCGGCGATCGGCGATCGGCCTGCTCGGCTGGACGACCATGCTCGCCCTGTTCGCTCTCTTCGGTATCGCCGCACTCGCCTCAGGCGTCGAGCCACCGCCCGGACGCTCCGAACTGGCGATCCCGCTGCTGGTGGTCGACCTCGCGCCACCGTGGGCAGCAGGTCTGCTGCTGGGCGCGATCATCGTGGCAGCGCTCGTGCCCGCCTCCGTAATGTCCATCGGCGCTGCAACCCTCTTCGCACGCAACATCTACCTGGAGTTCGTCAACCCCACGGCCATGCCACCGCAGGTGACCCGGATGGCACGGCTGACCTCGCTGATCGTCAAGGCGGGTGCGCTCGTCTTCGCGTTGGGACTGCGGGACCAGGCCGCCATCAACCTCCACCTCCTCGGTGCGGTGTGGGTACTGCAGATCTTGCCGACGATCGTGTTGGGACTGCTGCACCGCACACCGCACCGGCTCTCGCTGCTCACCGGATGGCTGCTGGGCATGGCGACCGGCACCGTCCTGGTGAACGCCGGCGGCTTCACATCGCTGGTACGCCTCGACCTCGGCCCGGTCGACGTCCAGATCTACGCCGGTGTGGCCGGGCTGGCCGTCAACCTCGCCGCCGTCGCACTGAGCAGTCCGCTGCTGGACCGGCTCGGGGTACCACGCGGCCTGGCCGGGTTGCTCAAGTCGTCCCGTTCCGGCGAGAAGAGCGGAGCTCTGTCGTGAGAAGCACTGACATGCCCTGGCGCCGTAGAGCTCTCCTCACGGACGGCGCGGGCAGCGAGGCCGGGGAAAACACCGCAAGCGCCGCCGGCCCGGCGAGCAGTACGCACACCATCGGCTCCGAGAAGGCGCCGCAGGGCGATGCCGGCGAGATCGAACCCGGCGTCGATCTGCGGGACATCGAGCGGGAATCCGCGATGATCCGGCTGTTCGACGGTCACCATGCCCAACTGGTGCGCCTCGCCGTCCTGTTGGGAGCGGAGCAGGACGCCGAGGACATCGTCGCCGAGGCGTTCTGTGTGCTGCACCGCCGCTGGTACCGACTCCGCGCGCCGGAAGCCGCACCGGCGTATATTCGTTCTGTGGTCTGCAACCTCGTGCGGATGCGCATACGGCGCCTGCAGGTCTCCCGGCGACATGCCGGCGTAGAGGTGTGCGACATCGCCTCCGCCGAGTCGACGGCGTTGATGAACGAGGACCAGCGGCAGGTCGTCGCCGCGCTGAAGAACCTGCCCGACCGGCAGCGCGAGGCATTGGTGCTGCGCTACTGGATGGACCTGAAGGAGAGGGAGATCGCCGAGGCGATGGGGATCAGTACGGGCGCGGTGAAATCGCACATCTCCCGTGGGATGCACGCGTTGTCGCGGGCCATGGAGACCCATCGATGACGCTCGACGATCCCGAGGCCCGGCTGCGCGACACCCTCGAATCGCTGGCTTCGACGGTGGTGCCGTCTCCCGAGACCACTTACACCAAGGCCCGCTCGGAATGGCAGCGGCGGGACCGGCGACGGCGTCTGGTCATGCTGGTGATCGCGGTACTGATCGTGGCTGCCGCCGATGTCGTCGGTCTCTGGGCACTGCACTCCCTCGCGGAGCCCGACCGCCCGCCGCGCAAGGAGCGGATCGACGTCATAGTCCAACCATGAACCCCCGGCGCCAGTACGGAAGTTGAGACGCGGGCCCACGGAGAAAACTCCGTGGGCCCGCGTCGGCATGAGCAGCTTCGTCGGTACGCCTCAGGTCACTCTCAGGCCATATCGCCCGACACCTTCCACAACGCGTCGACGACGCGTTCCACGTCCTCCTTCTGGTGGAACAAGTGCGTGGAAATCCGCACCGCCTGGCGCGGCTTGGCCTCCCCGGCCATCGGGACATCGGTCGTGCGGATCACGATCCCGTACTCGTCCTTGAGCCGGGCCACCAGGGCCGCCGTCTTCTTCGCGTCGTACACGTCGCCGGGGTCGCGGAACGGTGCGAAGGAGGTGAGGGCGCACACCAGCCGCGGATCGTCCTTGGGCGAGTACAGGGACTTCACTCCCCAACGTTCGACGATGAGCGCCTTGAGGTAGGCCGACAGGCCCAGGATGTGGTCCTGGATTCTGTTGCGGCCGATGCGGTCCCACACCTCGCAGGCGCTGCGTACACCGGCCATGACGGCAATGCCGCTGTTGCCGACCTCCTGCAGATACGAGGCGATGTCGTAGCTCTCCGTGGACCCGCCCGTACGAGGAGGCAGGCCGCCCGTGGTCGGGTAACCGCTGGAGACCACCGGCCAGAATTCCGGGAGCGGGTTGGCGTTGTGCCGCGGCAGTACTTTGTTGCGTATGTAGAGGATGCCCGTTCCGCCGGGCCCGCACTGCCACTTCGCGGCCGATCCGGCGAGGAAGTCCACCCCGAGCTCGTGGAATCCGTACGCCATCATGCCGGGTATGTGGGCGCCGTCCACCACACTGATCAGACCGTGGTCCTGCGCGAGCTTCGCCAGCGCGCGGATGGGCAGCATGGTGCCGGTCTTGTAGGTGGGCGCGGAGAAGAGCAGCACCTTGGTGCGCGAGGTGATGGCCTTGCGGAACAGCTCCACATAGTCCTCGGCCCGCTGGTCATTGCCGACCGGCAGGGCCACCCGCTTGATCACCGCACCGTAGCGATCCCGTGCCAACGCCATCGGCACGTCCCCGCCGGGGTGCTCGTGGTTGGTCGTGAGGATCTCGTCGCCCTCCTTGAAGGTGAGGCCGGCCAGGATCTTCGACATGCCGTCACTGGTGTTGTGCGAGATCACCAACTCGTCGGTGTCGCAGCCGAATCCACCGGCAGCCACGGCCCGTACGTCCGCGAAGTCGCTGTACGACGCGAGCGCGCCGACGGCCACCTCGCGGTTGACGCGGTCGAGGGTGTCGAGGACCTCGCGCGGGGGCGAGCCCACGGTGCCCACGTTCATGAAGAGCACGTCCTTGTCCAGGACGAACAGCCGCTCCACCGCTTCCCAGTAACCCGGGGACGACGGCGACGGAAGGCCGGTGGAACCCGCGGCCGCCGCGGCGCGGGCGGGCGGAGCGGCAACCACTCCGCCGATGCCGAGCGTTGCGGCGCCCGCCCCGAGCAGTCCTGCGAAGCCGCGTCGGGAGACCCCGGTTGCCGCGCCGTTGGCCGTGCCTCTGTGCACTCTCGTCATTGCCATGTCTGCGTTCCTCATCCCTTCAACAGCCCTTTACCGGACGGCGACAGCGGAGATTTCGACCTTCGCGTCGCGCGGCAGACGCGCGACCTCGACCGTCGCCCGGGCGGGCGGCGCGTGGGAGCCGAAGAACTCGGCGTAGGCAGTGTTGAAGCGGGCGAAGTCGTCTAGGTCGGCCACGTAGACCGTGGTACTGACGACATTCGCCAGCGACATGTCGTCCGCCTTCAGTACGGCATCGACATTGCGCAGCACCTGGCGCGTCTGCTCCTCGATGGAGGCGTCGGGAGAAAGGGAACCCGTCTTCGGGTCGATGGGGAGCTGGCCCGATACGAACGTGAGATGTCCGGCGGAGATGCCCTGCGAGTACGGCCCGATCGCCGCGGGCGCGTCGGGGGAGGAGATCACCCGGGCCCGGGAACCGGGGTCGGCCTCCGCCGACGAACCTCCCACTGCCAGGGCAAGGGCCGCCGCTGCGGCAACCGCAGCGGTCGCCCGCCAGGGGATGCGGCGGACGCCGCGTGGATGGGGCTGGAACGAGCTCTGCATCGCTGTCCTCCCAAGAGTCATCGCGTCCGCCCTCGCGGCGCGATGACTCTTGGTTGCGGGACTGCGGACAGAGGTTTACGAGCTCGCGAATGTGGCCTGCGTCACAAGGTGGGGCGGCGGGTCGCGAGGACCAAGGCGCTTCCGGCGATCAGGCACAGTGCGGCACCGGCGGCGAGGTATTCCAGGCCGTCGTTGTCGGCACTGCCGGTACGGGCCAGTTCGCCCGATCCGGCGGACCCGCTCGTGGTGATGACCGGGGGCGGCGACCAGGTGCCGTTGAGTACGGACTGCTGGGGCCAGTACATGCGGAGCATCAGGTTGAACGAACCCGCGGGTGCGGGCAGCCAGTTGGCGCGTTCACCGGCTGCCGGCGGTTCGTGCTGGACGTGGATGTCCAGGGAACCGTCACTGTTGAGCTCGGGTTTGGCCGTGTGGCCGAGCGCGTAGCGGCCGAGTGCATTGGGCACCAGGAAGCCCTGCTGGTCGTACATGGTGAGGGACCAGAAGGCGTTGGCCGGCGGAGTGTGACCGGGCGGGAAGTGAATGGTGTACCGGTGCGCGCCGGTCAGCTGTCGGCCCCGACTGTCGGTGAAGGTGACGGGGTAGACCGCGTCCTGGGGCAGGTTGGCGCCCAGGCCCTGCCAGGCCGTGGCGGCCCGGCGCGGGTAGTCGGTGCCGTAGCGGCCGAGGTCGAGTGCGAACCGCCAGCCGTTGACATCCTTGCCGAGGCCGGACACCGCTTTCTGGATTTTCTGCTGACCCGCGCTGACGGCTTGATGCAGTGCCTGGGCGGTGGCCGCTCCCTTGGCGTTGATGTCGAACGGTTTACCCGGGCTGATGCCGAGCCGTTTCAACGTGGCGACCATGCGGGCGTCCGCCGGGCTCGGCGGGTTGGCCGCCATGGCCGAGGCGAGGTGGGAGAAGAACGTCGGGGCGTCCATCCGGGCAACACGGTCCGCCGGCGGAGTGGTGGGCACGCTCCGGTCGATCCGGCCCGGGGGCGGGGTGTAGGCACGGCCGTACGCACTGAGCGGCTTCAGGGTGTACCGGTCCGCCAGCGCGCGCACCGCGGGCAGGTCCGCAGGGCCGTTGAGCTGTGTGCGACCGATGATCCAGGCGGTATTGGTCGAAGACTTGATCTCCTTCACACCGGCGGGTAGGGAGCCGCGCCAGCCGGGGCCGGTGATGGCGAAGTCCCCCGCCGTGGTGCCCGTAGTTCGCTTGCCCGGCGAGGCGATGACGTCCGTCCAGGCGCTGAGGATCGGCATCAGGTAGTAGCGCCCATGCGTGTTGGGTACGTGCAGAACCACCGGCTCGGCCTTCAGGTCCAGCCAGGCCGAGGAGTACAAGGTGTCCACGTTGGGCGAAACCACTGTCTTGAACTCGGGGCCGGGGACGTTCTTCGCCGTGACGAACTGATTCACCGGCGCCCGGTTGGTGGCAGCGTCCGGGCGAATGACATTGGTGGAGAGCCGCCGGGTGGCCTGCGTCAGGACCAGGGGATAGCCGTATACGTACGCGTTCACCGCATCGGCGGCAACGCTGCGGCTGCCCGAGGACGCCGACCCGGCGGCGTCCGCCTGGCCGGCGCTGGTACACAGCAGGAGGGTGCTGACGGCAACGGCAGTGGCATTCCGTCGCAGCGTCCCGTGGCGGGCGGGGTGCATGAAGGGCGTGAAGTGCATGAGGTTCCTCCTCACACAGGAGGCACGGGCACCGGAATGGGTGTCCCGAGCGAAGGCCACGCGGCCACCTCGTAAGGCCGGCCGCCTACTCGGCCTAAGGACGCATTGAACACCAGGCGCAGCCCGCCTTCTGCGCTGCATCCCGCCAAAACACGGCTCTCCAGGCAGGGCCGAGGTCTGTGTCACAGCACTGTTCCGACCGGGTTCCTGTGCACGCGTGAACAGCTCGCGCACCGGAGGGGCATGCGACCGACCTCGAACCCGAGTCGGAGAAGATCGCGGACCACGCCAACGGTGAAGCGCTCCGCCCCGACGGCAATGGAACGCACTATGTGCGAGGAGTCGATCCAAAGGAGGCTCGGCGATGTGTCTGCCCGTGACCGCGACGTGCTGGTCGGTGACCGCCGGGGATCAGTAGTCGAGGCTCGGGTACCAGTCGCCGCGGCCCTGTGGGGTGAGGTCGAGGAGGTGCCAGACGGGGGCCAGGAGGTCGATGCCGCGTTGATCGATGTCTTCGGCCATGCGGGGGTGGGTGGAGTAGAAGTGGCGGATCGTGCCGTCGCTGTCACGGGTGAAGACGGAGATGGTGGAGTCCTGTTCGCCGTCCTTGTCCTCGCTGCCCAGGTCGTACTTGAACGTGCTGTCACCGCAGCTCAGGAGGCGTAGCCGGTGCCAACCGCGGTTGCGGGCGTGCTGTCGGAGGGCCGGCAGGTCGGCGGCCGCGGCGATGGCGAAGTCGGCGTTGCGGGCGACGTGCTGGGCGATGCCGTTGAACCCGTCGATCCAGAGGGTGCACATCGGGCAGGGGGTGGTCTGTGACTTGCCGTACATGAGGTGGTAGACGATCAGCGGGCGGTCCGTGGCGGTGAACAACCCGCCCAAGGTGACCTCGCGCACCGGTGTGTCGCCGGCGTCCAGGTCGGCGGGGCCCTCGACGAAGACGTAGTCGTCGACGGGGGGACCCTGGGGGAGTGAGCGTCGCCGGGCCGCGACTTCCTCGCGATGGCGCATGAGCTCGATCTCGGCCAGGCGCAGCTCTTCGCGGGCGTCGAGGTAGTCCGCAGATTCGCCGGTCAGTCGGGTGTGCCGCAACATCGCGTCCTCCTGGGGTGGACATTCCTCCGGTCCCCGGTCCGGATCATGAGCTCCCATTTTCCGCGCTCCCGAACCGGTCTTTTGAGTCTACGGCGGTCCCACGGCCCTCGCCGACAGCTGAGCTGAAGCCCGCTTCTGTTGATCGGGGAGTGCACCGGGGGATCGGGTGCATTGGCGATGGCTACCACGGCCTCATCTGTCGAGGGCGGAGCGTGCGGTCACCACTTCTCGGCTAGGACTCCGAGCGGATCGGCGGTCGGGGGTGGGTGGTGTTCCCGGGGATGGGTGCTGCGCGCGGTGTGGTGCTGGGAGTGCAGTGAAACTCGCGTTTTCTGTACAGGGGTTGGAGGGTTGGGGTACAAGTAAACAAACTCCCGACTTGAATGAGGTCAGGCTGGTGGAAGCGCAGCGGGGCATTACGTCAGGGACAGGACGCCTAGCGGAACGGGAGCTCGCGGAGGCTCTGGGGCGGCGGTTGGCCGAGGCGCGATGCGGCGGGATCTGCTTGATTCAGCAGTCTCTCGACGATGGACCGACGGTGTTCGTCGAGTGTGCCCAGGGGGCGGCGGATGTCCCCCCTGTCTCTGTGGCCGACATGCTGCGTACCGCACTTGTCGAAGAGTTCCGGTCACCTCCTGAAGAGATCGTCTGTGTGGGGGTGTCGAGCCTGCCGCGTTCGCCGGCGGGGGAGCCGGTGGCTCACGACGCTCTCCAGCTGTACCGACGCGGAGCGTTGGACGTCCTGCACGTGGAACGCCGCACGGAAGATGTGGTGGCCCCGGAGGGCGAGTCGGCGGGGGGCCTCTTCGGCTCCTCGACGTTGTTCGAGTCCGCCGTTCTCTTCGAAGAGGGAGGGCAGGGGGAGCGGGCTGTCGAACTCGGCGACGGAGGGGGCGGCGAGCCGCTTTCCATGGAGCTGATGCGTCAGGACATCGCGGAGATCCTGGACGAGCCACTCGACAGGGTCCCTGACGACGCCGACCTCACTGCGCTCGGGCTCGACTCCATCATGATCATGACATTGGTCAACCGGTGGCAGGCGGACGGTGCGGATATCACGTTCGGCGAACTGTTCGCGCGCCCGGTTCTGAAGAACTGGTGGGACGCGGTGGCCGCAGCGCGAGAAGCTGGGCAGGCCGGCGCGGAGGAGGGCCTGACGGCGGAGGAGACAGCCGCCCCGAGCGGGACGGAGCCGTTCGATCTGGCCCTGATGCAGCACGCGTACTGGATCGGCCGCGGCGACGAGCAGGTACTGGGTGGCGTCGCCGCACACTTCTACAATGAGTTCACCGGACGCGACGTGCAGCCCGACCGGCTGGAACAGGCTGTCCGTGCTCTCACGCAGCGCCATGCGATGCTGCGCGCGCACTTCACCGACGATGGCCGGCAATGGATCGCCGAGCAGAGCGCTTGGCCCGGCCTGTCAATCCATGACCTGCGGGAACACGGCATGGACGAGGCCGAGGAGCGATTGGCGCGGTTGCGCCGGGAGCTTTCGGGCCGACGCCTGGCGGTGGAACGCGGCGAGGTCTTCGACGTCCAGCTCTCCCTGCTCCCGGACGGCGCCACCCGGGTGCACGTCAATGTCGACATGCTCGTGGCGGACGCACTGAGCTTCCGCATCGTCCTGGCCGATCTCGCGTCGCTCTACGACGCACCGCACGCATCGCTGCCGCCCATCGACTACAGCTACCCGCAATACCTGGCCCACCGTACGCGTCGCCGCGAGCGCGGCCGCCAGGCCGACAGGGCGTACTGGCAGGAGCGCCTGCCGGAGCTGCCCGGCGGCCCGGAACTCCCGCTGGCGGTGGACCCGGAGCGCCTCGCACGGCGTTCGCCGAGCCGTCGTCACCACTGGCTCAGCGGCCCCGAGCGGGACCGGCTCGCGGCGCGCGCCAGGTCGCACGGCGTGACGCTCTCCACGGTGTTCGCCACCGCCTTCGCCGAAGTGCTGGCGGCGTGGAGCTCCCGCAAGCACTTCGTACTCAACCTGCCGCTCTTCGACAGGGAAGCGGTGCACCCGGACGTCTTCCGGCTCAGTGGGGACTTCACCAATCTTCTGCTGCTCGAAGTCGACCTCAGCGAGGCGGGCACCTTTCTGGACCGGGCGCGGCAGCTGCAGGGCCGGCTGCAGGCCGACATGGCGCACACCGAATATTCCGGCGTCGACGTACTGCGCGACCTGACCCGGGCCAACAACGGCGATCCGGTGTATGCGCCGGTGGTGTTCACCAGTGGGCTCAGCTTGGGGGAGCTGTTCAGCGAGGAGGTGCGCCGATGTTTCGGCGCACCTTCCTGGATGATCTCGCAAGGACCGCAGGTATGGCTGGACCACCAGGTCACCGAGCATGACGGTGGTCTGCTGCTCAACTGGGACGCGGAACAGGAGCTGTTCGGCGAAGGCGTTCTGGACGCCATGTTCGGCGCCTACCGCCGGATCATCGAGTGGCTCGGCGGCCCCGACGACGAGTGGGGCCGACACCTGCCCGACCTGCTGCCGGACGACCAGCGTGCCGTACGCGCCCTCCGCAACGACACGCGCGCCCCGGTCAGTGGCTCACTCCTGCACGAGGAGTTCTTCCACCAGGCCGCCGTGGCGCCCGGCCGTCCGGCGCTGCTGTGGGGAGACGACGAGCAGCAGACCTACGACGAACTGGCCGAGCGGGCGCTGCGGATCGCGGGCGCGCTGCGGGCGCGCGGTGTCGTACTAGGAGACACCGTGGCCGTCACCCTGCCCAAGGGGCCGGGACAGGTCGCCGCCGTCCTGGGCGTACTGGCCGCCGGTGCCGCGTACGTACCGATCGGGACCGACCAGCCGCCGTCCCGCAGAGCGAAGATCTACCGACGGGCCGGCGTCCGGACCGTCCTGACCGGCAAGGACGAGCGCGAGGACCCGAGTTGGCCCGAGGGCCTTGAGCCACTCCTGCTCGACGAGGCACTGCGGTCAGGTCCACTCGCGGAGCCTGTGATGGTGGACGCGGACGCGGTGGCGTACATCATCTTCACGTCGGGTTCGACGGGGGAGCCGAAGGGGGTGATGGTCAGTCATGCGGCGGCGGTGAACACGCTGGAGGATGTGAACGCGCGGTTCGCGGTGGGTCCGGAGGACCGGGTGCTGGCGGTGTCGGCGCTGGACTTCGACCTGTCGGTGTACGACATCTTCGGGCTGCTGTCGGCCGGCGGCGCCCTCGTCCTCGTCTCGGAGGAAGAGCGACGCGATGCCCTGAGCTGGGTCGGTCTCGTGCGGCACAAGCAGGTGACGGTCTGGCAGTCCGTACCGGCCCTGCTGGACATGCTCCTCATCGCAGCGGAGGAGAGCGGACAGCACGTGCCGCTACGTGTCGCCCTGCTCGGCGGTGACTGGGTCACGGTGGACCTCTGGGGCCGCTTGCAAAGGTGGGCGCCCGGCAGTCGGCTCGCCGGGCTCGGCGGCACCACCGAGGCCGCCATCCACTCCACGGTGTGCGAGGTGTCCGGCATCCCTGGGCACTGGCGCTCCGTGCCGTACGGGACGCCGCTCGCCAATGTCACCTGCCGTGTGGTGGATGAGCTGGGGCGGGACTGTCCTGACTGGGTGCCGGGTGAGTTGTGGATCGGTGGGGCGGGGGTCGCGCTGGGGTATTGCGGTGATGCCGGGCGGACGGCGCGGCAGTTCGTGGAGTACGAGGGGGTGCGGTGGTACCGGACGGGGGATCTGGGGCGGTACTGGCCGGATGGCACGCTGGAGTTCTTGGGGCGCGCTGATCATCAGGTGAAGGTGCGCGGGCACCGCATCGAACTGGGTGAAGTGGAGACCGCACTCAACGACCAGCCTGATGTTGCCCGCGCGGTGGTCCTGGTGACGGGCGGCACCTCCCCGCAACTGGCCGCGGCCGTGCAACCCGCACGGTGCGCACCGGACCCGGACGAGTTGCGCGACCGGCTCGCCGGGCACCTCCCCTCGTACATGATCCCCGAGCGGATCCTGGTACTCGAACAGCTGCCGCTGAACGCCAACGGGAAGATCGACCGCAGGCGGATATCGGCCCTGTTGGACGCCTCGCGCACCGACGGCACGCCGGGCGAACCGCCGCGGGCCGGAGCCGAGCAGCAGGTGGCCGAGGTATGGAAGGAGCTGCTGGGCGTCGACCGGGTCACGCGTGACGACGGCTTCTTCGCCCTGGGCGGTGACAGCCTGCTCGCCACCAGGGCAGCGGGGCGGCTGCGCGCCGCGGGCCTGTCCGGGGTGGAGCTCCGGACCCTGCTCTCCCGTCCGGTGCTGAAGGACTTCGCGGCCTCCCTGAGCACGAACACGACAGCGGAAGCACCGGCCGCCACGATCGTCGAGGACCTTGAGGGCCGTTACGAGCCGTTCCCGCTGACCGACGTGCAGCGGGCGTACTGGTTCGGCAGGACGGAGGACTTCGCCCTCGGTGGAGTGGCGTCCCACTGGTACTGGGAGTTCGAGGACGACGACCTCGACGTGCGCCGGCTGGAGGACGCCTGGAACCGCGTGGTGGCACGACACGAGATGCTGCGGGCGGTGTTCGGCGAGGACGGAACGCAGCGCATCCTGCCCGCCGTCCCCGAGTACCGCATCGATGTCACCGACGTGTCCGCGGGGGAGCGGGAGGCCGCCCTCACGAGGATGCGCGACACCCTCTCCCACCAGGTGCTCGACTCGACGCGCTGGCCGCTCTTCGACATCCGGGCGGTCCGGGTGGCAGGCGGGCCGACCCGCATCGCGTTCAGCCTGGACCTGCTCGTGCTGGACGCGCTGAGCATCGTGATCGTCTTCTCGGAGCTGGGCACCCTCTACCGGGACCCGGGCGCCGAACCGACGCCGCTGACCCTGTCGTTCCGGGACTACCTGCTGAACGTCCGGCCGGACCCGGAGCGCCGCGACGCCGACCGGCAGTACTGGCGCGAGCGCGCCGCCCAGCTGCCGCCCGCGCCCGAGCTTCCGCTGCGCACCGACCCCGAGCTGGTCACAGCGCCGCGCTTCAGACGGCGCGAGGCCGTCGTCCCCCCGGAGCAGTGGGAGAAGATCCGCGACAAGGCGCGCGCCCACGGCCTGACGCCTGCGGCCCTGCTGGCCACCTGCTACGCCGAAGTGCTGGGCCGGTGGTCCAGCCGGGCGGACGTGACCTTGAACCTCACCCTCTTCGACCGGCAGGAGGTGCACCCGGAGATCCGGTCCGTCGTCGGTGACTTCACCTCACTCCTGCTGGCCGGGTACCGGCCGCGACGCGGCGAGTCGCTCCTGGAGCGCGCCCGCAGGTTCCAGGACGGCCTTTGGGAGGACCTCGACCACGGTACGGTCTCGGCGATCGAGGTGCTGCGGGACATGGCACGGTCGGACGACCGGGCCACGGGGGCGATGCCGGTGGTGTTCACCAGTGCGCTCGGTGTGGGGGCCGACCTGGCGGCGCCGCCGTTCGCCGAGCAGGTCTGGGGCCTCTCGCAGACGCCGCAGGTGTGGTTGGACTACCAGGTCATGGACTTCGCGGGCGGCATCCGCTTCAACTGGGACGCCGTGGAGGAACTGTTCGCGGAGGGCGTGCTGGACGCGATGTTCGACGCCCACCGTGAGCTGGTGCTCTCCCTCGCCGACGCGGACTGGACCCGGCCGCTGCCGGACGCGCTGCCCGCAGCCCAGCGCAGCGTCCGGGCCGAGGCCAACGCGACCACCGCCGAGGTATGGCGGGCACCGCTGCACCAGGCGTTCTTCGCACGCGCCGGGACCGCTCCCGAGGCACCCGCACTGATCTGCGGTGACGGCACGACCTGGTCCTACGGCCGGCTCGCGGAGCGGGCACTGCGGGTGGCAGGCAGGCTGACCGCGTCCGGTGTCCGGCCGGGCGACGCGGTGGCGATCCGCCTGCCGAAGGGGCCCGGCCAGATCGCGGCTGTCTTGGGGGTCCTCGCGGCCGGTGGCGCGTACGTCCCGATCGGGGTGGACCAGCCGGAGCGCCGCGCGGAGCGCATCCTCGCCCGGGCGGACGTCTCGGTCGTGCTCACCGAGGCGGTGCTGGACGAGGCGTGGGGTGCGGAGCCGTTGGCGGAGCCGGTGGCGGTGGACGCGGAGCAGTTGGCGTACATCATCTTCACGTCGGGTTCGACGGGGGAGCCGAAGGGGGTGATGGTCAGTCATGCGGCGGCGGTGAACACGCTGGAGGATGTGAACGCGCGGTTCGCGGTGGGTCCGGAGGACCGGGTGCTGGCGGTGTCGGCGCTGGACTTCGACCTGTCGGTGTACGACATCTTCGGGCTGCTGTCGGCCGGCGGCGCCCTCGTGCTCATCGAGGAGGGCGAACGCAGGGAGGCCCGGCGCTGGGCGGAACTGGTACGACGCCGGGGCGTCACGGTCTGGAACACCGTGCCCGCGCTGCTGGACATGCTGCTCGTCGCTGCGGACGACGGCCCGCCGCTGACCTCCCTGGACGTGGCGCTGGTCTCCGGTGACTGGGTCGGCCTCGACCTGCGCGGCCGGCTCGCGCGGGAGGCTCCCGGCTGCCGCCTCGTCGCGCTCGGTGGGGCCACGGAAGCCGCGGTGTGGTCGAACTTCTTCGAGGTCGACCGGGTCGACCCCGGCTGGTCCGCCGTTCCGTACGGCAGGCCCCTCACCAACCAGCGCTTCCGTGTGGTGGATGAGCTGGGGCGGGACTGTCCTGACTGGGTGCCGGGTGAGTTGTGGATCGGTGGGGCGGGGGTTGCGCTGGGGTATTGCGGTGATGCCGAGCGGACGGTGCGGCAGTTCGTGGAGCATGAGGGGGTGCGGTGGTACCGGACGGGGGATCTGGGGCGGTACTGGCCGGATGGCACGCTGGAGTTCTTGGGGCGCGCTGATCATCAGGTGAAGGTGCGCGGGCACCGCATCGAACTGGGTGAGGTGGAGACCGCACTCACCGCTCACCCGGACATCGCCCAGTGCGTGGTCGCGACCGTCGGGGAACCGGCGACCGGGCTCGCCGCGATGGTGGTGCCCGAGTCGGGCCGGCCGGGGCCTGCCGGCGGGCCGGCCCAGGATGCATGGCGTACCTGGCTCGCGGACCGGCTGCCGGGTTACATGATCCCCGAGCTGCTGGTCGAGGTGGCGGCGCTCCCCCTGACCGCGAACGGCAAGGTCGACCGTGCCGAGGTCGTCCGGCGGCTGCGCGGCGCGCGCCCGCAGGAGCAGACCCTCGAAGCCCCGAGGGGAGAGACGGAGCTCGCGCTCGCGGCGGAGTGGCGGGAGCTGCTGGGCGTCGACCGGCTGGGCCGGGATCAGAGCTTCTTCGTCCTCGGCGGGGACAGCCTGCTCGCGACCCGACTCGTCGAGTCCGTCCGCAAGTCCTCCGGCGTGGTGGTGACGTTGCGCGAGTTCCTCGGGGCACCGACCGTGCGGCAGCTCGCCGAGCTGATCGTGTCCCGACGCCCGTCGGCTTCGGAGCCGATGGACGAGGGCAGCATCTGACGGGGCGGGGTACAGTATGTGTACGTGTACACGAACATCGGGTGTATGAGGAGACGCGCATGAGTGCGGAGCAGAACAGGTCGCTCTACAGGAAATGGGTCGACGAGCTCTGGCACGCCGATCCGGAGAAGATGGACGATCTCGCGGAGCAGCTCGCGGCGCCGGATTTCGTTGCCCACTGGCCGGGCGAGGACGTGTCCGGCCCCGCTCAGCTGGCCGAAATGGTCCGCCGTGGGGTCTCGCTCTTTTCCGAGGTCCGCGTCGACGTCGTCGTCGGCCCGCTCGCGGAAAATGACCTGGTGTCCGGCAGGTGGATTTTCCGGGGAAAGTACAACGGTGAACTTCCCGATTCGCCGGCCGCCGTGGGAACCGAAGTTTCCTTCGCGGGTATGGATATCTTCCGCTGCCGTGACGGAAAGTTCACCGAGTATTGGGTGAGTTCCGACGGTCTCCAGTTCATGGAGCAGCTGGGATTCACGCCGAAACCCTGACGGTGCGGCGGCACGCACGAGAGGGGCCTCGGGTTCGCGAACCCGAGGCCCCTCTCGTCATGGGGGCGAGTCAGCCCTCCTGGGGTGCCGGGGCACCCGCGGGGCGGGCGGCGGACCCGGCGCGGAGGGTGCATGCGGCGATCACGGCAGAGCACCCGGCGAGTACCACGCTTCCCCAGGCCACTGCGGTCAGGCCATGGGTGAAGGCGTCCTGCAGAGCGCGGAACGGGACGCCGGGCACGGCCTCCAGGCGCCCCGCCGAGACGGCGTGGATGATTCCCTCGGCGCGGCCGGTACCGACGTGCGCCGCCGAGAGCGGCCCCTCCAGGGCGCTGCGGACCTGCGTGGCCAGGACGGTGCCGAGCGCCGCGACGCCCACCACGATGCCCAGCGGGCGCACGCTGTTGGCGAGGCCGCTGGCCAGCCCCGCGCGCTCGACGGGGACCGCGCCGAGGGCCGCCGCCATGACGGGGGCCTGGACGACTCCGCCACCCGCGCCCAGGACCACCAGGGCCGGCGCGAGGAGCAGCCAGCTGCTGTCCGTGTCCAGCATGGTCAGGGGGAGCAGGCCGACGGCCGTGACGGCGCTGCCGACCGCCGTCACGGTCGCCGTACCGAACTTCTTCAGCAGCTTGGCGCCCATGGGGGCCGTCACCATGAACGGCAGGATGATGGGCAGGAGGGCGGCCCCCGCCTGCAATGCGGAGTAGCCGCGCACCTGCTGGAACCAGATGGCCAGGAACATCATGAGGCCGAAGAACGACGCCACGATGGTGAAGAGGGTGAGCAGCGCGCCGCTGTAGGCGGGGGCGCGCAGGAGGCTCAGGTCGAGCAGGGGGTGACGGCCACGCCGCTCGGCCACGACGAACAGCGCGAGCAGGAGGAGGCCGGCGACGAGGCAGCCGAGGGTCGTCGTGCCGGCCCAGCCGTGTTCCGGTGCCGCGATCACCGCGTACGTCACCGCGATCAGACCGGCGGCGGAGAGGAGCAGGCCGGCGGGGTCCAGCGGTCGGTCGGCGGACCGGTGGCCGCCGGGCAGGCCGCGGGAGCCGGCCACGACCGCCAGACACAGCGGCAGGTTGATCAGGAACGCCCAGCGCCATCCGGCCGAGTCGACGAGCACTCCGCCCAGGAGCGGGCCGACGACGAACGACAAGGACGCCACGGTGGTGTAGAGGCCCAGCGCGCGGGCCCGGCCCTGGCCGGGGAAGCCGGCGGTGAGCTGGGCCAACCCCGCGGAGGTCAGGACGGCCGCCGAGATCCCCTGCGCGGCGCGCGCAACGATCAGCAACTCCGGCCCCTGGGAGACGGCGATCACGGTGGAGGTCAGGGCGAAGGCGAGCACGCCGAGGACGAACATCCTGCGGTGCCCCCAGCGGTCGGCCAGTACGCCGGCGGTCAGCAGGAAGGCCCCGTACAGCAGGCTGTAGGCGTCCACGACCCACTGGAGTCCGGCCAGCGAGATCGTGAGGTCGGTCCCGATGTGCGGCAGCGCCACATTGACGATGGTGGTGTCAATTCCGGAGATTCCCGCTGCGGCGGCGACGACGATCAGCAACCGTTTCTGAGCCTGTGTCCAGCGTTCTGGTTGTGCTGCCGCAGCGCGCTGGTCAGTCGTCGGGCTTTCCGTCATCGGCGCCTTCCTCGTCTTCTCGTAGCGGATCATGTATACGCGTAATCAAACCAGGTGCCGCTCTACCATGGAAGAGGGTTGTGGCCGAAGTTGACCGGGTGTTAGCTTCTAGCCGTCCGGAACGATCAGCAGGTGGCGTACGACGTTTCTGCTGCGTGCCAACGCCTTTGACCAGGGCGATCGGTGGCCGCAGTCGGTTGTCGACGGGGGAGCGCGTTCTTTTGCGTGCCGGCCCCTCTTTCAGGAGGACTTCGGATGAATGCTGCTGAACTGCTCATCGCTGAACTCGAACGACGGGGCATTCAGCTTTGGGAAGAGGGCGGCGCACTGCATTACCGGTCACCGGCCGGAGCCCTGACCCAAGAGCTGCGCGAGGAGCTCCGGCGTCGCAAACCCGAGGTCCTTGAACGGCTGCGCCGGGCCGCAGGCGGGCCGACGGCCGAGCCGGACCCGGAGAGCCGTCACGATCCCTTCCCCCTCACGGACATGCAGTCCGCTTACCTGCTCGGCCGCCGGGACGTCTTCGCCTACGGGGGGGTCTCCTGCCACGGCTACGGCGAGCTGGAGTTCGACGCGCTCGACCCGGCGCGTCTGGAAACCGCCTGGCAGAAGATGATCGAACGGCACGACATGCTGCGTGCCACCGTCGCCGACGACGGCACCCAGCAGGTGGCGCCGACCCGGCCCCCCTACCGCGTCGCCGTCGAGGACCTTGCTCCGCACAGCCCGGAAGAACGCGCGGCCCGGAGGGAGGAGATACGGGAGGAAATGGGCCACCGGGTCTACGACAGCACGGTGTGGCCCCTCTTCGACCTCCGGGTGACCCGCGGCCCCGGCAGGGACATCCTGCACTTCTCCGTCGACTTCCTGATCGCCGACTTCCTCAGCATCCAGCTCCTGCTGGACGAACTCCGCCGGCTGTACGAGTGTCCCGACGCCGAACTGCCGGAGCTGACCATCCAGTTCCGCGACTACCTCCGCGCCGAGCGCGAACTGCGGACAGGTCCCCGCTACGAGGAGGACCGGGCCTACTGGTGGCGGCGGATCGACGAACTGCCGCCCGCCCCCGAGCTCCCGATGGAGCGGGACGCCGGGGCAGCGGGGCAACCCCACTTCCGCCGGTACGCCTTCGGCCTCACCCCGCCGCAATGGTCCGCACTGCGGGAACGCGCGGGCCGGCACGGCGTCACCGCGTCGACCGCCGTGCTCGCCGCGTACACCGAGGTGATCGGCGCGTGGAGCAGACACCCGCGGTTCACCCTGAACCTCACCCTGCTGAACCGCCTGCCCCTGCACCCCGACGTCCCCCGCCTCATCGGCGACTTCACCTCCGTCGACCTGCTGGAGGTCACCCAGGACCACGGGGTCCCGCTCGCCGAGCGGGCGAGCACGCTCCAGGGCCGGCTCTGGGAGGACCTGGACCACCGCCTGTGCTCAGGCGTCGAGGTCATGCGTGAGCTGTCCCGGCGGCGCGGCCAGGAGGCCGCCCTGATGCCCGTCGTCTTCACCAGCGCCATCGGTGTCGGCGGTACCGATGACGGCCTCGGCGAGGAGGCCTGGGGACAGCTCGGCCACGGCATCAGCCAGACACCACAGGTCTGGATCGACTGCCAGAACATCGAGCGGCGCGGCGGCCTCGCCACGAACTGGGACGTACGGGAAGGCGTGGTACCGGAGCGCGTCCTGGACGCCATGTTCGACGCCTATCGCACCCTGCTGCTGCGCCTCGCCGAAGGCGACGAAGCGTGGCGCGAACTCGCCCCCGTCCCCCTGCCGGCCGACCAGCGTGACCGCCGCCGAGCGGTGAACGACACGGCCGCCCCACTCCCCGAGGGGCTGTTGCACGAGGAGTTCGTCCGCCAGGCCGGGCGCACCCCCGAGCGGCCCGCCGTCATCAGCGACCGCCGCACCCTGACCTACCGGGAGCTGCTGGACCACGCCCGGGCCGTGGCCGAGGCGGTGCGGGACCGCACCGACCCCGGCGAACTCGTCGCCGTGGTGATGGACAAGGGCTGGGAACAGCCCGCGGCCGTCCTCGGCACCCTCCTCGCCGGCCGCGCGTACCTGCCGGTCGACTCCCTCCAGCCGGAGCTGCGGCGCGACCGGATACTCCAGGACGCAGCCGTCCGCTGCGTCCTCACCCAGTCCTGGCTGGCCGACGCCGCTCACGGCACCGGCATCCCCCGCGTCCCCGTCGACACCCTGGCCCCCGTCACCACGGCCCGCACCCCCGACGAACCGCCGGCCGCCCCCGACGACCTCGCGTACGTCATCTACACCTCGGGCTCCACAGGACGGCCCAAGGGGGTGATGATCAGTCACCGCAGTGCCCTGAACACCATCGAGGACATCAACCGGCGGTTCGCCGTCACCGCGGACGACCGCGTCCTGGGACTCGCCAACCTCGGGTTCGACCTGTCCGTCTACGACGTCTTCGGTCCGCTGTCCGTCGGCGGCGCCCTTGTGCTGCCCGGACACGAAGGCCGGTCCCACCCCTCCCACTGGGCTCGCACCGCCGCCGACCACGGCGTGACCCTCTGGAACTCCGTACCGGCCCAGATGCAGATGCTTGCGCACTACCTCAACGCGGAACGCGACCGCATACCCGCCGGGGAGCTCTCCGCACTGCGGCTGGCACTGCTGTCCGGGGACTGGATACCCGTGACGCTCCCGGGAGAGCTGGCCCGACTGCTCCCCGGGCTCAGGGCCGTGAGCCTCGGCGGAGCGACCGAAGCCGCGATCTGGTCGATCCACCACCCTCTGGACGAGGTGGCGGAGGAGCTGCGCAGCATTCCGTACGGTACGCCGCTGGCCAACCAGACCTTCGCAGTCCTCGACCAGGACCTGCGCGACCGCCCCGAACTGGTCGCGGGCGAGCTGTACATCGGCGGCGCGGGCGTGGCCCAGGGGTACCTCGGCGACGACGCGCTCACCGCCGCCAAGTTCATCCGGCACCCCGCCACCGGCGAGCGGCTGTACCGCACCGGTGACCTCGGGCGCTACCTGCCGGACGGCACGATCGAATTCCTGGGCCGCGAGGACGCCCAGGTCAAGATCAGAGGGCACCGGATCGAGCTCGCCGAGGTCGAGGAAGGACTGTGCTCCGCCCCATCGGTCGGAGCGGCCGCCGCCGTCGTCACGGGAGAGAGCGCCGCCGACCGCAAGCTGTGCGCGTTCGTCACAGGCAGGACACTCGACACGGACCCCGAGCCCGCCGACGACGTAGTACGCGCCCTGACCACCGCCGCAGCCGCGGTCCGCGCCGACCTCGAAGGCGACATCGACGGCGAGGCCATCGCCGGCTTCGTCCATGAGCTGGACACCGCCCTGCTGACCTCCATGGCCCAGGCCCTCGGCGAGACCGGACTCTTCGCGGACGGTGGTGCGGCGACGGCAGCGGACCTCGCCACCGCGCTCGGCGCGCTGCCCGAACACCATTCCCTCGTACGGCGCTGGCTCCGCGAACTGGCGGCCGCCGGAATGGTGCGCCGCGACGACGACGGCCGCCACCACGGCCTGCGGCCGGCCGATGTCGCGGACCGCACCCGGGCCTGGGAACGCGCCGAGGCGGCCCGGACCGAACGGATCTGCCCCACCGCCCTCATGGCGTACTTCCGGGGCAGCGCGGAGAGCCTCCGGGCACTGCTGCGCGGCGAGGCCAACCCCTCCCGGATGTTCTTCCCCGAAGGGCGCCAGGACGTCGCCGAGGCGACGTACAGCCACAACGTGGCGGCCGAACACAACAACCGCGTCGCGGCACAGGCCCTGCGCTGCATCGCCGAGACCCGTACGGCCGCCGACGGGCCGTTGCGCGTGCTGGAGGTCGGCGGCGGCATCGCCGGCACCACCCGGCATGCCGTGGACGCCCTGGCGCCCTACGACGTCCACTACACCTTCACCGACGTCTCGCAGTACTTCCTGCAGGGAGCCCGCGCCCGCTTCGCCGACCGCACGGACATGGAGTACCGGCTCTACGACCTCAACGCGGACTACCGGCCCCAGGGTCTCGCCGCGAACTCCTACGACGTGGTGCTGTGCGGCGGCGTGCTGAACAACGCCCGGCACACCGAACGCACGCTGCGCCAACTCAAGGAACTCCTCGTACCGGGCGGCTGGCTGATTTTCATCGAGGCGACCCGCGAGCACCTGGAGATCAGCGTCTCGCAGGCGTTCATGATGGAGGAGTTCGAGGACTTCCGCGCGGAGCAGGACACCACGTTCGTCACCCGGCGGCAGTGGCTGGACCTGACAGCCGGGCTGGGCGCCGACGCGGTCGTCTGCCTGCCGGAGGAGGACGACGCGCTCTCCGGGATGGGACAGCACGTCTTCGCGGTACGGCTGCGGCCCGAGCACGCGCGCGTCCACGTCCCGGCGCTGACCGAGCACCTCCGGCGGCGCCTGCCCGAGCACATGATCCCCGCGGAGATCGAGGTCCTCGACGCGCTGCCGCTCACCGACAACGGAAAGGTCGACCGCAAGGCGCTCCGGGAGCGGCTGCGGTGCACCACACGGTCCGAGGACAGCGTGGTGCACGAAGAAGTCACCGACGCCCTCGAAGAGACACTGGCGGCCCTCGCCGCCGACGTCCTCGGTGTGCCGTCCGTGGGCCGGCGGCAGAACTTCTTCGACCTCGGCGGTGACTCGCTGCTGGTCGCCCAGTTCGTCGGCCGCATTCGCGAACAGGTTCCCGAATGCGCCGAGCTCTACTTCGACGGCCTGCTGCGGCGGCTGCTCAACCAGCCGACCGTCGCCGAACTCGCCGACTACATCCGGCAGTACCGGCCCGCCGAACAGGCCGCCGGCAGCGCTCCCGCGCTCTCGCCCCTCGTTCCGCTCAACGACGAGTCCGAGGGACCCTTGCGGGTGCTGGTGCACGAAGGCATCGGGACGATGGCGCCGTACCGGAAACTGGCCAGGGAACTGGCCGAGCACGGCCCGCTCGCCGGTCTCGCCGTCAACGACATGCGCGGCTACCTGGCCCTGGACGCCGAGCACCTCATCTCACGGCTCGCCGGCGACTACGCCGAAGAACTGCTCGCCCAGGGCCACCGGCGGTTCCACGTCGTCGGGTACTGCCTCGGCGGCCTGCTGGCGACCGAGATGGCCGGCCGGCTCACCGAAGCCGGCGCGGACGTCGCCTCCCTCACCGTGGTGAGCAGCTACCGCGTCCCGTACCGGATCGAGGACGAGCTGCTCTACGAGTACGCCTTCGGCCGCGTCCTCTCGGCCGACCTGGGGGCGATGGGCTACCACAAGGACGAGGAGCTGATGGGCCGGGCACTGCGCACCGTGCTCGCCGCGACCCCCGGCACGGTCGGCGAAGGGGCCTTCGACACCCTCGACGGCGATCCGGATCTGGCCGAGGTCGCCGAGCGCTTCCAGGCGCTCCGCGCACGCGACCCTCAGGAACGGCTGGACACCCTGAGCGCACACCTTCTCGACCAGGGATCTCCCGTCGGTTCGGCCCAGCAGGTGACCGAGCTCTACGGCGTTTTCCGGCAGAGCTTCGCGGCCGCGACCTCGCACCGGTCCGACCTGTACGCCGGCGACATGACCTTCCTGAACCCGCGGGGCACGCTCCAGTTCCTGCCCGGGCTGCAGTCGGACATGACCGCCTACTGGCGCGAGACGTGCCTCGGTGACCTCACGGTGACCGAGGTGCCCGGCGACCACTTCAGCTGCTTGGCGGCCCCGCACGTCGGGACCACGGCGAAGGAGATCCTCGCCGCCGCACAGCGCGGCGGAGCGGCCAGGTGACCGCGTACGTACCGCTGACAGCCGCGGACAGAGAACGGGGAAGGGATTTTTCATGGTGAGGCCGCTGGACACCGGACGCCGGCCGAAGGTCGTGGTGTGCGGTACACGGTGGGGACGGGTCTACCTCCAGGCGTTCCTGGAGCCGGACTTCCCCTTCGAGCTCGTCGGCATCGTGGGACAGGGCAGCGACCGCAGCACGGCGTGCGCACGGTATTACGACGTACCGCTGTACACCGACGTGCAGCAGGTCCCCGACGACGTGGACATCGCCTGCGTGGTCATCAGCGCGGGAGTGCAGGGCGGCAGGGGAGCCGAGATCGCCCAGGCGTTCATGGACCGTGGCATGCACGTGCTCCAGGAACACGCGCTCCACCACGACGAGCTCGCCGCCTGCCTGCGGGCCGCCCGCAGGAACGGTGTGCAGTACCGGCTCAATACCCACTATCCGCACATCGAGCCGGTGCGCAGATTCATCGCAGCGGCCCGTGAGCTGTTCACCAAGCAGCGTCCCCAGTTCATCGACGCCACCTGCGCCATCCAGGTCGCCTACACCCTCTTCGACATCCTCGGCCGGGCCCTGGGCGGGGCGCGCCCGTGGGGATTCGCCGACATCCCGGCGATCCCGGACGAGCTGCGCTCGCTCACGGAGCTGGAATTCCCCTACCGCTCCGCGAACGGCGTCTTCGCCGGTGTGCCGATGACACTGCGCATGCAGAACCAGATGAAGTCGAGCGATCCGGACAACTACACCCACCTCTTCCACCGCATCACGGTGGGCACCGACGGGGGACACCTCACACTCGTCAACACCCAAGGCCCCGTGCTGTGGAGCCCCCGGCCGCACGGGCCGGAAGAGGCCTGGCACACGGTCCGCCTCTTCGACACGGACGCCGTGCACCTCACCTACCCCAGTGCTTCGGTGCTCGGCCCGGTCACGGGCCCCGACTACCGGGAGATCGTCGGCTCGGTCTGGCCAGGGGGCGTACGCACGGCCCTGGGAGCCCTGCGCCGGGCGGCGGTGGCCGGGGACGACCCGCTCAAGGAAGGGCAGTACTACCTCACGCTCTGCCGGCTGTGGCAGGACCTCACGACCCGGCTCGGGTACCCGACGCAGCTCACGCGGTCGGACGCACCCGACGTACTCCCGGCGGACGACCTGGAGAAGGCCGCTCTGGCCGTGGGCCCGAAGGACGGTTGGCGTGACTGACACGGTGAACCGCACCCCCGGTGCCGACTGGCTGCGATGTTTCCGGCCCGCTCCGGGCAGCAGGGTCAGCCTGGTGTGCTTCCCCCACGCGGGCGGCGCGGCCAGCGCGTTCCGCACCTGGCCCCGCCGGCTGGGCGACGGCATCGAGCTGTACGCGGTCCAGTACCCGGGGCGCCAGGACCGCTCGGGAGAACCGCACATCGACGACATGGAGGTCATGGCGGATGCCGTGGCGGCTGCGCTGCGTCCCCTCCTGGACCGGCCGCTGGCCCTGCTCGGGCACAGCATGGGGGCGGCCATCGCGTACGAGGTGGCACAGCGGCTGGCCGCCGAGCCGGTCGCCACGTGCGCCCACCTGTTCGTCTCCGGCCATCCCGCACCGGACATGCAGCGTCCCGGCACTCTTCACGAGAGCAGCGACACCGGCCTCATCGAGGACGTACGCCGCCTCGGTGGCATCGCACCCGAGGCCCTGGACAACCCCACGCTGCGTGAACTGTTCCTGCCCACACTGCGCGCCGACTACCGCCTGATCGAACGGTACGCACCGAGCCCTCGTACGCCGCTGCGTACCCCGGTCACCGTCCTGTGCGGCGCGGACGACCCGGAGATGACCCACGCCGAAGCGCTCGCCTGGTCCCGTACCACCAGTGGCGCCTTCGCCGTGCGGACCTTTCCCGGCGGCCATTTCTACCTCGCCGACCAAGAGGCACGGGTGGTGGACGCGGTGACCGGGACGCTCGACGACGTGACCGGCCGGGATACTGCCCCACTGCACGGGGGAAGGGGGCTCGCGCGATGAACCCGGAACAGGAACGGGAGAACGCGGCGCGTGGGTTCGCCATCCGCCTCTTCACCTCGGCGGTCGCCGCCCAGGAGCTGTTCACCTGCTACCTCGGCCTGAAGCTCGGCCTGTACGGCGCCCTGACGGACGCGCCCGCGACCTCGGCGGAACTCGCCGAACGCGCCGACACCGACGAGCGTTACACCCGTGAGTGGCTGGAGCAGCAGACGGCCGCCGGAATCCTCACCGTCGACGACGCCGGCCGCCCCGCGGCGGACCGCCGCTACTCCCTTCCCCCTGGCCACGCCGAGGTGCTGCTCGCACCGGACAGCCCCTACATGGTGGCGCCCATCGCGGTCCTCCCCATGGGGGCCACCGGCCCCGTCCTGCCCGACCTGCTCACCGCCTTCCGCACCGGAGCCGGCATCCCCTACACCACGTACGGTGAGGACTCCCGGGACGGGCACGCGGGCTCCAACCGCGCGCTGTTCACCCGACACCTGGCCGACTGGGTGCGCACCGCGCTGCCGGACGTGCACAACCGCCTCCTGGTCGGCGGCCGGGTGGCGGACGTCGGCTGCGGTGCGGGCTGGTCGAGCATCGCTCTGGCCACCGCGTACCCCGACATCCAGGTCGACGGCTACGACCTGGACGAGCAGTCGGTGACCGACGCCCGCCGCAACGCCAAGGAACACGGTGTGGCCGACCGGGTCGACTTCCAGGTACGCGACTGCGCGGACTCCCCGCGGTCCGGCCGTTACCAACTGGTCTGCGTCTTCGACGCACTGCACGACATGGCCCGGCCGGTCGACGTCCTGCGCTCCTGCCGCTCCCTGCTCGCTCCGGGCGCGCCACTGCTCGTCATGGACGCGAAAGTCGCCGAGCGCTTCACCGCTCCCGCCGGAGAGGTGGAACGGTTCCTGTACGCCGCCAGTGTGCTGCACTGTCTGCCCGTGGGCCGGTCCCAAGAACCGTCGGCAGCCACCGGAACGGCCATGCGCCCCGCGACGGTGGCCGCCTATGCGAGGGAAGCAGGCTTCTCCGGTACCGAGGTGCTGCCCGTGGAAGACATGTACCACCGCTTCTACCGACTGGCCGGTTGAGCAGCCATGCCGACGATTCCGACAGCATTCGGGGTGCGGCGCGCACCGCAACAGCCCGACTGGCCGTTGCCCGAGGCGGCGGCCGTCGTCCGGAGTGCGCTCGCCGCCAGAGCGGGGCTGGTCACGGAGGAGGAATGCCGGCACCTGACGGCTTCGCTCGGACAGGCCGGCAGGGGAGAGGCAGTGGTCCTCCAGGGAGGTGACTGCGCGGAACGGTTCGCCGACGCCGCTCCGTCCGTCGTATCGGCCAAGACCGATCAACTGCTGGCCCTGGCGGCAACCATCCGGCACACCAGCGGCCTGCCCACCCACCCCGTCGGACGCCTGGCGGGCCAGTACGCCAAACCCCGTTCCAGCGAACGGGAGCGTCTCGCCGACGGCCGCAGCATTCCCGTGTACCGCGGTGACGCGGTCAACTCCGCGGCGTACCGCGAATCCGCCCGGACGGCGGATCCGGCACGGTTGCTGCTGGCTCATGACGCCGCCGCAACGGTGCTCGACACCGTCCGGCGCTCCTGGCCCGACGACCCGTCGCAGCCCCGTGTGTGGTGCTCGCACGAGGCCCTGCTGCTCGACTACGAGGAACCGCTGATCAGGGCGGGGCGACGCGGGCCATACGGGTCGAGCGGCCACTTCCTGTGGATCGGGGACCGCACCCGCTCGCCGTACGGCGCTCACATTCGCCTCGCGGCCACTCTGACGAACCCCATCGGTGTGAAGCTCGGTCCGGGCGTTGCGCCGTCAGAGGCCGCGGAACTCTCCCGGCGCCTGAACCCTCATGGGGAGGCGGGTCGGCTGACGTTCATCGTCCGGCTCGGCGCGGCCCACGTGGACGACCTGCTGCCGGGGCTGGTCTCCGAGGTGGCCCGCCGGGGCGCCCCTGTGCTGTGGCTGTGCGACCCCATGCACGGGAATACCGTGCCCGGGCCCGGTGGCCGCAAGACGCGGCTCCTCCGCGACATCGCTCACGAGGTCACCGCATTCGTCCGCATCCTGCGGCGGTCGGGGCAGTACCCCGGGGGCCTGCATCTGGAGATGACGCCCGAGGACGTCGACGAATGCGTTGACGACGAGCGCGAGCCGGCCGGTGACCGGTGGCCCCGCAATTACCGGTCGGCGTGCGATCCGCGCCTGAACCCCGAGCAGGCCCGGCAGATCGTCCACACCTTCAGCAAGCACCTGTGACGGGTCGTCTCCCGGCACCAGGATCGGTGAAAGGCTCGGCATGCGTACGTTGATCATCGACAACTACGACTCCTTCACTCACAATCTCGCGCAGTACATCGGCGAGGTGAACGGCGAACCGTGTGAGGTCGTACGCAACGACGACCCCGGCTTCCGCATGGCGGACCTGTCGGAGTTCGACAACGTGGTGATCTCCCCGGGCCCGGGCCGCCCCGAGCGGCCGACGGATTTCGGTGTCTGCGCCGAGGTGATCAGGGACAGCGACCTCCCCCTCCTGGGGGTGTGCCTGGGGCACCAGGGGCTGTGCCAGGCGTACGGCGGAACGGTGGGCCCGGCTCCCGAGGTGCGGCACGGCCGGCTCTCGGCCGTCACGCACGACGGCCGGGACCTGTTCGCCGGGATCCCCACGCCGTTCGACGTGGTGCGGTACCACTCCCTGGCCGTGACGTCCCTGCCCGACGAACTCGAAGCGACGGCATGGGCCGGCGACGGCACCCTGATGGGTGTCCGACACCGTCACCGTCCGCAGTGGGGCGTGCAGTTCCACCCTGAGTCGATATGCACCGAGTACGGCCGTCGGCTGCTGGCGAACTTCACCACGCTCACGCAGCAGGAGCAGCGTCGCAGATCCCGCCTCCCTCGGAGCGCACCTCGCAGAACCGGTGCGTCCCCGTCCTCACCCGTGGCGACATCCGAGGGCTTCAGCCACCGGGTACTGGCACGGCGTATCCGCACCGCGGCAACGGCTGAACAGGTGTTTGCGCACCTCTACGGCGCGAGCCGGACCGCCTTCTGGCTGGACAGCAGTCGCGCCGACTCCTCCCTCGGCCGTTTCTCCTTCATGGGCGACGCCTCCGGGCCGCTCGCGCGCGTGGCCGAACATGATGTGTGGCGGGGCGTCACCACGGTACGGAGCGGCCCGTCCACCTCAACGGTCTCAGGGCCCTTCCTCCAGTGGCTGGACTCGGACCTGCGCGGGCCGGCCGTCGAGACACCGGAACTGCCCTTCGACTTCGCCCTGGGCTGGGTGGGGTACCTCGGCTACGAGCTCAAAGCCGAGTGCGGAGGTGCGCGCAGCCACCGCTCGGAACACCCCGACGCCGCCCTGCTCTTCGCCGACCGGGCCCTGGCTTTCGATCACCATTCCGGCGAGGTGCATCTGCTCGCACTGGCGGAAGTCGGCGCGGCCGCCGGCGCCGCGGCCGGTACGGAAGCCGCTCGGAGCTGGATGGACGAGACGGAGCGGCAGCTGCGCACGCTGCCGGCCACTCCGCTCCGGCCCGTCGGAATCCCGCACGGCGCCGGTGCCGCGAGCGGGCTGACGCTACGTCACCACCCCAAGCGCTACCTCGACCTCATCGATGCCGCACAGCGTCAGATCAGGGCGGGCGAGACCTATGAAGTCTGCCTGACCAACATGCTCGCCGGTACCGCGGACCTCGATCCGTGGGAGAGCTATCGCTTCCTGAGGGAGACCAGCCCCGCTCCGTTCTCCGCTTTCTTGCGCTTCGGCGACCTGTCGGTGCTCAGCACCTCACCCGAGCGCTTCCTGAAAGTGGGTGCCGACGGTGTGGCGGAGTCCAAGCCGATCAAGGGAACGCGGCCGAGATCCGCCGATCCCCGCGAGGACCAACAGCTCCACGATGAACTGCTGACCAGCGAGAAGGAGCGCGCCGAGAACCTGATGATCGTGGACCTGGTACGCAACGACCTCGGGTCGTGCGCGGCTCCCGGGGCGGTCTGGGTGCACAAGCTGTTCGATGTGGAGAGTTTTGCCACCGTCCATCAGCTGGTGAGCACCGTCCGGGCCAGGCTGGACGAAGGGGCCACGGCCATGTCCTGCTTCCGCGCGGCCTTCCCCGGCGGCTCCATGACCGGCGCCCCCAAGATCCGGACGATGCGCATCATCGACGAACTGGAGAGCGGGCCACGCGGCATCTACTCCGGTGCGATCGGTTACTTCTCGCTGAACGGCGCCGCTGACCACAGCATTGTGATCCGCACGCTGGTCGCACAGCACGGCAGGGTGCAGATCGGAGTGGGCGGAGCCATCACCGCACTCTCCGACGCCCAGGAGGAGCTGACGGAGACGGAGGTCAAGGCAGCGGCGTTCCTGCGGCTGTTCGGGCAGCCGTTCCCCGGCGGCGACACCGTGAGCCGATGAACGCGTACCCGAGCCGGCAGGTCGCGCGGGACCGGCAGCGGCGCTGCCGCGCGCACTCAGTCGGAGGTGCCGATGAACCCGTCGACCAGCGCGCCCAGGCCGACCGCGTAGGCGTCGGTCTTGCGGGCGGCCGTCCACTCGTTCGCCAGCTGGGCGAGGTGCGGCATGGTCTCCTGCTCCACCTCGGACACCATGACGATGGAGAGCGGCGAACGGTCGAGCTCCGCGGTACGGCGGTCCGTCGAGGTCTGCACGATGATTTCACCGACGGTGTAGTGCCAGACGGCGCGGTAGGCGGTGGCGGCTTTCCGGTGGTCGAACCCCGCGTCGACGAACGCGCCGAGGATGCTCTCGACCAGCCACAGGACCGAGGGCGCCATCAGGTCCCCGGCGGCCAGGACGTCCACGGCCCAGGGGTGGCGGCTGAGCTCGCCGTGCAGCAGGCACCACAGCACGATGAGCCGCTCCCGGGGGTCCTCGGGCAGCTCCGGCCGTTCGATCCGGGCCACGATCCGGTCGAGGACGAGCACCAGCAGCTGGTCCTTGTCGGCCACATGCCGGTACATGGCCATCGGAGAGGTGTCGAGCTCCTTGGCCAGGCGTCGCATGGTCAGTGCCTGGACACCCTCGTGCGTCACGATGTTCTCGCTGACAGTGACGATGTCGTTCAAGGCCAGACGCGGTGGCCGGCCCCCGCGATTGCGTTGCACATCCTGCGGGCTCATGGCAGAAGTTTCGCATCCCTCGGCCGGTGTGTGGCCACGGTGGTCCTACGGCCGGCCGGTGCGCAGCACGAACCGCTGCAGCTTACCGGTGGCGGTACGGGGCAGGGCCGGAACGAACTCCACCGACCGAGGTACTTTGAAGGGCGCCAGCCGCTGCCGCGCCTCGGCGAGCAACTCCCGGGCCACCACGTCATGGTCGCTCCGGTCCAGTGCGACGACGAACGCCCGCAGCTTGGTCGCACCGCGTTCGTCCGGCACTGCGGCAACGGCGGACTCGCGTACGGCGGCGTGGTCGTCCAGCACCCGCTCGATCTCCAACGGGGACACGGTGATGCCGCCGACCATCTCCAGGTCGTCGGCCCGCCCGGCGTGCAGGACGTTCCCGTGCTCGTCCAGCGCCGCCCGGTCCCCCGTGCGCAGCCAGCCGTCCCGCAGCACCTCGGCCGTGCGTGCGGGCTGCTGGAGATAGCCCGCCATGAGCGTCGGCCCGGATGCCCACAGGTCACCCTCGACGCCGGGGGTGGTGACGTGCCGGTTCTGGGCGTCCCGCACCTCAACCCGGAAGCCGGGGAGCGCTTTTCCGACGGTGCCGGGCACGGCGTGTGCGAGCGTCTGGGCGCAGAACGCGCCGCCGACCTCCGTGGACCCCAGCTCGTCCAGTACCGGCGCACCGAGCAGCCGACGGGCCTTGTCGGCCAGAGAGGGGCGCAGCGGCTCCCCGGCCGAGACGGCGACCCGGACCCGGTCGAACGCCCCGGGGGAGGCCTCGGCCGTCAGATGCGCCAGCGCGGAGGGCACGGCATGCAGCACGGTGACCGCGAACCGGTCGGCCAGCTCCTCGATGCGGGTGGGCGAGGGACGGTCGGCGAGCAGCACCGCTGCCGAGCCGGTGTACAGCGGGTACACGAGGGAGTTGCCCAGGCCGTAGGCGAAGAAGAGTTTCGAGACGGACAGGCTGACGTCGGTCGCCCGGATGCGGAGCATGTGCGCGGCCACGGCACGGTGGTGGTGTGCGAGATCGCCATGGCGGTGCACCACGCCGGCGGGCCTGCCGGTCGTGCCGGAGGTGTACTGGATGTACAACGGTGCGTCCGGCGGCACGGGGTGCGCGCGTGCCACGGAGGCCGTCGCCGCCCGCGCCATGAGATGTCCGGCCTCGATCGTCGTCCGGCCGGCGAATCGCGACAGCACAGGTTCCTCCGCCACGATCAGCGCCACCTCGCACTCCTGGACCAGGTGGGCGTGGTCCGCGGCGGGCAGAGCGGGGTTGGTGAGGACCGGAACCGCCCCCAGGCGGGCGGCCGCGAGGAAAGTGATGATCCATTCGGGCCCGTCGGGCAGGGCCAGCAGCACGCGCCGGCCCGGTGCCACTCCGAGCCCGGCGAGGACCTGGGCGGCACGGGCGGCGAGGTCGTGCACCTGGCCATGGCTGACGCGGTCGGATGCGGTGAGGTACGCCGGCCTGTCACGCCAGCCATGACGTGCGGCGCGGACTGCGAGCTCGGTGGCGATGTTCATGGCGGTTCCTTCCAGCACGTGGGGGAGCGCAGCGGGTCAACGGCCCTGGGCCGGAAGGAACTCGACGAGCTGGTAGTGGATCCGCTCGCCGAACGGCGAGTCGTAACCGACGGCACGCAGCAGTCGCGGGCGCCGGCCGTACTGCTGGGCCAACTCCGTCAGCTTGGCCGTGTTGCCGAGACTGGTGAACCCCAGCAGCAGTCGGCCACCGGGTGCGAGCCGCCCGGGGGCGTCGCGCAGATAGGCGGCGTGCGCACGGTAGTCGGGATCGTAGAAGGCGAGTCGCAGATCGCCGCCGGCGGGGGCGCCCGGCCCCTCGCCCGGGTCCTCCACGAAGTTGGAGTTCCAGAAGACGACGTCGTAGCGCTCGCCCGCCGGCAGCGCTGCGAACAGGTCGCCCCGGTGGACCGAGAGCTGGTCGGCGACACCGTGGCGCCGCGCGTTGAGGGCGATGTTCTCGGCCGCGGCAGAGGTGATGTCGGTGGCGTGCACCGGGCGGCAGCCACGCAGCGCGGCGGTCACCGCCAGGTAGCCGGTGCCGGACCCGATCTCGCAGAAGGAGCCGCCGACGGGGTAGGGGATCCACTCGGCGTACAGCGCGGCGGAGCGGGTCAGATGGGGTGCGTAAACGCCGGGCAGCAGGTCCCAGTCCCGGCCGAGCAGCCGGAACGTGGTTCTACCGGATATCCCTTCGTGCTGGTTCAGCAATTGCCGGGCCACCTGGGACGCTGTCGAATCCATGGACAAGAATTCCCTTCCCCCTGCTGGAAGTCATGGAGAACTGCTGGGGCGTTGGCCAGAGAATGTACCGTACGGTCGCCGTGGGACAACACCCCGAACCGAGGAGATTTCAGGAGTCGTAGTGTGTGTCATACCGCTTTCCGCTGTTTCACGGGTTGACGAGGTGATGTGATGAGCGCGCCGAGTGGTCTTGCGGGAAAACGGTCCAGAGGTGTGCCGATAATCGATGAAGAGCTGCCCGGGGACCCCTTCGAGCTCTATTCTTCCTGGTGCGCGGAAATTCCTCGTGACCGAGGAGTGCTGGGCGTGCGTGCCGTGTTGGCCGCCACGGGGGCCGGCGGCCGTCCGGCGATGTGGTGCACCCGCGTGGTGCCGCTGCCCGGCGGGTTCGCCTGCTTCCTGCACCACCGTGGCAGGGTCGGAGCCGCGCTCGCCTCGCACCCCGAGGTGACGTTGGCCTTCGACTGGTCGGAGCGCGGACGCGGCGTGCTGGCCGCAGGCCGCTGTGCCCGCCTGCCCGCAGTCGACTCGGATGCGTTCTTCGGGCGGCTCACGGAGCGGGAGCAGTTGGCCGTCTGGGCGGCGGGAATGCAGGAGGAAGGGAATTCCCGGGCCGCGGCCGTCGCGGCCGCAGCGGATATTGCCGACCGGTTCAGCGGCCAGTTGATACCGCGCCCGGGTTACTGGGGAGGCTATCGGATCACTGTCGATGAAATGCTGTTCCAGCAGGGCAGTGACGACGGCGTGACCGACTGCTTCCGATACGGGAAATCTCCCGGAGAGGGAGCGTGGAGCGTCGTGCGCAGCACGCCATGACGGCACCGGAAAAATCTCTCACCGGTGCCGGCGAAAGCGCATCGGGGTGTCCCTGAGAAGAGGAGAGTCAGTGCTTGCGGGTTGTGTGGAATGGCCGGACGAATTTGTCTCTCGATACGTTGCCAAGGGGTATTGGGAAGCCCGGAGTCTGGGTGGACTGCTGCGCGACTGGGCGCGGGAGCACGACGGGCGGACCGCCCTGGTGGACGGCGAGCAGCGGTGGACGTACCGGGAGTTGGACGAGCGGGCCGACCGCTTGGCCGCGGGCTTCCGCAACCTCGGTCTGGGGCCGGGCGACCGCGTCGTCGTCCACCTTCCCAACACGGCCGAGTTCGTCGCGGTGGTCTTCGCGCTCTTCCGGCTCGGCGCCCTGCCGGTCTTCGCGCTCCCCGCACACCGTCACTCCGAGATCAGTTATCTGTGCGCCTACGCCGAGGCCACCGCGTACGTCATCCCCGATGAGCACCAGGGGACGGATTTCCGGAAGATCGCCGAGCGGGTTCTGGCCGAGGTGCCTTCCCTGCGTGAGGTGGTGGTGGCAGGCGAGCCGGGCCGCTTCACGGGGCTCGACGAGCTGTACGTCGAACCGTGCCGACTGCCCGAACCGGACCCTGGCGACGTCGCCTTCTTCCTCCTCTCCGGTGGCACCACCGGCCTGCCGAAGCTGATCCCGCGCACCCACCGCGACTACGCCTACAACGTCCGGCTGAGCGCCGACAACGCCCGCTTCACCCAGGACACGTCGTACCTGGCCGTGCTGCCGGCGGCACACAACTACGCCTTCGGCTGCCCCGGCGTCCTCGGCGCACTGCGCGCCGGCGGCAAGGTGGTGCTCGCCGACAGCGGCAACCCCGACCTCGCCTTCCCCCTCATCGAGCGGGAGCGGATCACCGTGTCCGCTCTGGTGCCACCACTGGCGCTGGTGTGGACGGATGCCGCGGCGACCACCCGGTACGACCTGTCCAGCCTGGAACTGCTCCAGGTCGGCGGAGCCCGCTTCGAAGCAGTCGCGGCACGCCGCATGCTGGACCGGTTCGACTGTGTTCTGCAGCAGTCCTTCGGCATGGCGGAGGGGCTACTCGCCCAGACGGCCCCCGGCGACTCCGAGGACATCGTCACCCGTGCCCAGGGCCGCCCACTGTCCCCCGATGACGAGGTGCGGCTGGTCGACAGCGCGGGACGGGACGTAGCGGAGGGCGAGACCGGGCTGCTCTTGGTACGCGGCCCTTACACCCTCCGGGGGTACTACCGTGCCGACGAACACAACGCACGCGACTTCACCCAGGACGGCTTCTTCATCACCGGAGACCTCGCCGGCCGCACGCCGACCGGTCACCTCGTCGTCCGGGGCAGGGTGAAGGACGTCATCAACCGCGGCGGCGAGAAGGTGTCGGCCGATGAGGTGGAGGGCCACCTGCTGGCACATCCCGAGGTGCGCGATGTCGGCGTGGTCGCCGCCCCGGATGCGCTCCTCGGCGAACGCACCTGCGCCTTCGTGGTGTTCCGCGGGCGACAACGGGAGGGCGCCTTCGGAGAACTGGCCGGCTTCCTGCACGAGCGCGGCGTCGCCGACTACAAGATCCCCGATCGCTGGGAAGCACTGGAGGAACTGCCGAGGACCGGCGTGGGCAAGGCCGACAAGGCACAACTGCGCGCTCGCGCCGCGCGTGCGGCGGCCCGCCGGCCCACCCGGATTTCCCGCGGCGGCCGAGGAGGCACCCGATGAGCCCGGACGAACAGTCGCCCGCTGCCACCCATGACACCCCCGTCCTTGTGGTCGGGGCCGGCCCGGTAGGCCTCGCCGCCGCACTGGCGCTCCGCGCGCTGGACATTCCGGTGACGGTGCTGGAGGCCCGGCCGCGCGACGCCCAGCGCCCGGGCAGCCGTGCTCTGTACGTGCACCGCACGTCACTGCGGTTGCTGGAGCAGGCCCGCCCGGGCCTCGGGCGCGAAATGGCGGACTACGGAACGGTCTGGCACGCCCGCCGTACCCTCTACCGGGGGCGCGAGGTCTACGCACGTACCTACCCACCGGCTTCGGGTCCCGGCCTGCCGCCGTTCACCAGTCTGCGGCAGATCGACACCGAGCGCTTCCTCCGCGATGCCGCGGAATCCGCGGGCGCCCGCATCGAGTGGCACGCCGAAGTCCGTGCTGTCGCCGCCTCCTTGAAAGCCGTGCAGGTCACCGCCGCCGACGGACGACAGTGGACGGCACAGTACGTCGTCGCCGCCGACGGTGCGCGGTCCGCGGTCCGGCGTTGTGCGGGCATCGAGTTGGGCGGCAGCCGGGCCGAAGGTTTCCACGTCGTCATCGATGTGGCCGACGGCTCACGGAAGCGGCCGGCGATCCGCGAGTTGCACTATGCGCACCCGCGAGCGGGCGGCCGCCATGTGCTGACGGTGCCTTTCACGGGCGGATTCCAGGTCGACCTGCAGTGCAAGGAGGACGACCCGGTCGAGAAGTTCACCGACCCGGATGTGCTCCGGCGGTGGCTGCCCAGGATGACCGGCTGCCCGGAGGCGATCGGCGACCTGATGTGGGTCTCCCAGTACCGCTTCCTGCAGGTACTGGCCGACCGGTTCACCGACGGCACCGGCCGGATCCTGCTGGCCGGCGAAGCGGCGCACCTCTTCCCTCCGTTCGGAGCGCGGGGGATGAACAGCGGCATCGCCGACGCCGACGCCGCGGCCACGGCGATCGCGCTCGCGCTGTCGGCGGTTTCCGCGGAACGGGGGCGCGCCGCTGTGGAAGCGTACGCGCGTGACCGTCGTGCCGCCGCTGTCGACAACAGCGCGGCGGTAGGTGCGGCCCTCTCACACCTGCGGCCTGCCGGGAAACTCGCCCTGGCGAAACTCGAAACCGCCGGCCGCCTGGCGCCCTGGGTCCCACGTCTGGGCGAGTGGCTGGAGCGCGCCCCGTACGGCCCGCGCACGCCCCACCGGAGGCGCCCCGGCCCTGGCTACTGAGCACCGCGTCCGCGTCCGGCTCGGCCCCTCCGGTGTCGGACGCGGTCTCCCGGAATCTTCTCGTACCGCTGCCTCAGGTCGGCGAGTACGGGATGGCAGGTGACCAGGATGCGGGCTGGGCGGCCCGTTGCGATTTCGCAGGCGAGAGGGCCGTATAGCCTGAGCAAATGCTTACAGAAGTCATTGCGACTCGTTATGTGACTCCCTTGAGGGAGGGTGGGTCGCTGCCGGGGATCGTCGAGGGGGACGACCTCGGTACGTACGTCATGAAGTTCACCGGGGCCGGGCAGGGGCGGAAGACGCTGGTTGCTGAGGTCGTGTGTGGGCAGTTGGGGCGGCGGCTCGGGTTGCGGGTGCCGGATCTGGTGCGGATGCAGCTGGATCCGGTGATCGGGCTGAGCGAGCCCGATCAGGAGGTGCAGGAGCTGTTGAAGGCGAGTGGGGGACTCAATCTCGGCATGGATTACCTGCCGGGGTCGTTGGGGTTTGATCCGCTGGCCTTTGAGGTGAGTGCCCGCGAGGCGGGGCGCGTGGTGTGGTTCGACGCGCTGATCAACAACGTCGACCGGTCCTGGCGGAATCCGAATCTGCTGGTGTGGCACGGAGAGCTGTGGCTGATCGACCACGGCGCGACGATGATCTGGCACCACAACTGGGCGGGCGCGGAGAAGGCGGCGCTGAAGCCGTACGACGCCTCCGATCATGTACTGGCGACGTTCGGGCCGGATGTGGCGGGGGCGGCGGAGGAGTTCGCGCCCAAGGTGACCGAGGAGCTGCTGACCGAGGTCGTCGCGGACGTGCCGGACGAGTGGCTGGTGGACGAGCCGGGGTTCGACTCCACGGACGAGCTGCGCCGGGCGTACGTGAAGACGCTGCTGGCCAGGGCCGGCGCGATCAGTGGCAACATCAAGATCGGCGAGCGTACGAAGGACGGGCCTTCGAAGGTGCCGGGCTGGCTGGCCACCGAGCTGCCGCGGAGGGCAGTGAAGTGAGCGGACTGCACAACGGACGGGACGTCTTCGAGTACGCGCTGCTGCGGGTCGTACCCCGGGTCGAGCGCGGCGAGATGATCAACGCGGGCGTGGTCGTCTACTGCCACGCGCGGCGCTTCGTAGAGGCGCGTACGCATCTGGACGAGGCGCGGCTGCGGGCCCTGGACCCTTCGGTGGACGTCGAGGGCGTACGGGCGGCGCTCGGCGCCGTCGAGGGGATCTGCCACGGCGGCGAGCGGGCGGGACAGGCGGCGGGGGACGACGTGGGCCGGCGGTTCCGCTGGCTGATCGCGCCGCGCAGCACGATCGTGCAGCCGGGGCCCGTGCATACGGGGCTGACGGCCGACCCCACCAAGGAGGCGGAGCGGCTGCTGGACCTGTTGGTGCGGTGACGCTACCTATTGGCACCTGTTGGCACCCGTTGGTGCGGTGACGGGGGCTGGGCGTATATGGGGTACGCGGGCGGGTACGGGGTTTTCCGTGTCCGCCCGCGGTCGTTCGATGCCGCAGGTGAGGCTCTACGTCGGCTCGACGTCGCAGGTGAGGTGTGTAACGGGGTCCCGTGGGGCGTTGACACGGAGTGCCCCGGCTTCTAGCGTCAGCTCTGCTGAAGCGACTAAGCGGTTGCTCACCCGCCTTCCGGGAGCGGTGAGCCGCTTTCGAGGTGAGGAGAACCCCGCATGTCCACCACCGAGCAGCGCGTAGCCATCGTGACCGGCGCCGCCCGCGGCATCGGCGCCGCCACCGCCGTGCGCCTGGCCGCCGAGGGCCGCGCCGTCGCCGTACTCGACCTGGACGAGGCGGCCTGCAAGGACACCGTCGAGAAGATCACCGCGGCCGGCGGCAAGGCCATCGCGGTGGGCTGCGACGTGTCGGACTCGGCGCAGGTGGAGGCCGCCGTCGCGCGCGTCGCCGACGAGCTGGGCGCGCCGACCGTGCTGGTCAACAACGCCGGTGTGCTCCGTGACAACCTGCTGTTCAAGATGAGCGACAGCGACTGGGACACGGTCATGAACGTGCACCTGCGCGGCGCGTTCCTGATGTCCCGCGCCTGCCAGAAGCACATGGTGGACGCCAAGTTCGGCCGGATCGTCAACCTCTCCTCCAGCTCCGCGCTCGGCAACCGGGGCCAGGTCAACTACTCGGCAGCCAAGGCCGGTCTGCAGGGCTTCACCAAGACGCTCGCCAAGGAGCTCGGCAAGTTCGGCATCACCGCCAACTCCGTCGCGCCCGGCTTCATCGTCACCGACATGACCGCGGCCACCGCCGAGCGGGTCGGCATGGGCTTCGAGGAGTTCCAGGCCGCGGCCGCCACCCAGATCCCCGTCCAGCGCGTCGGCAAGCCCGAGGACATCGCCAACGCCATCGCCTTCTTCACCGGCGAGCAGGCCGGCTTCGTCTCCGGCCAGGTCATGTACGTGGCCGGTGGCCCGCTCAACTGACCCGACACGCAGCCGCCGACGTAGCCGTAAGGGATCGGAATCGGACATGACTGAGCAGGACAACGCCAAGGTCGCTCTCATCACGGGCGCCAGCCGCGGCATCGGGTACGGCGTCGCCGAGGCCGTGCTCGCGCGCGGCCACCGGGCCGTGATCACCGGCCGCAACGAGGACGCCCTCAAGGAGGCCGTCGAGAAGCTCGGCGCGGACCGGGTGATCGGCGTGGCCGGCAAGGCGCACGACGAGGCCCACCAGGCGGCCGCCGTCGAGCAGGCCATGGAGGCCTTCGGCCGGGTCGACTACCTCGTCAACAACGCCGGTACGAACCCGGTGTTCGGGCCGATCGCCGAGCTGGACCTCGCGGTCGCCCGCAAGGTGTACGAGACCAACGTGATCTCCGCGCTCGGCTTCGCCCAGCAGACGTGGAAGGCGTGGCAGAAGGACAACGGCGGGGCGATCGTCAACATCGCTTCCATCGCGGGCGTCTCGGCCTCGCCGTTCATCGGCGCGTACGGCATGAGCAAGGCCGCGATGATCAACCTCACGCAGCAGCTCGCGCACGAGTTCGCGCCCGTCGTGCGGGTGAACTCGATCTCGCCCGCCGTGATCAAGACGAAGTTCGCGGCGGCGCTGTACGAGGACCGCGAGGCGGAGGCGGCGGCGCAGTACCCGATGGCGCGGCTCGGCGTACCGCAGGACATCGGCGGCGCCGCGGCGTTCCTGCTGTCCGACGACGCGGGCTGGATCACCGGCCAGAACCTGGTCATCGACGGCGGGCGCTTCCTGAACGCCGGGGTCTGAGACCCGGACCGGCCGCCGGGACCCGAGCGCAGGGGGTCCCGGCGGCCGGCGTTGTCAGTGGTCGCCGGTAGGTTCTCCAGTGAGAGATGCGGAACCCACCCGGAGGTCGTTGACGTGATGCCCGACATGCTGCCCGAGTCCTGGCGCGGCGTACTCGGCGAGGAGCTGACCAAGCCCTATTTCCAGGAGCTGACGGCCTTCGTCGAGGAGGAGCGCGCCCGGGGGCCGGTCTACCCGCCGCGCGAGGAGGTCTTCGCCGCGCTGGACGCCACGCCGTACGACCGGGTGAAGGTGCTCGTCCTCGGCCAGGATCCGTACCACGGCGCGGGCCAGGGGCACGGCCTGTGCTTCTCGGTGCGCCCCGGCGTCCGGACCCCGCCGTCCCTGCGCAACATCTTCAAGGAGATGCACGACGAGCTCGGCACGCCGATTCCGGACAACGGCTATCTGATGCCCTGGGCCCAGCAGGGAGTGCTCCTGCTGAACGCGGTACTGACCGTGCGGGCCGGCGAGGCCAACTCCCACAAGGGCAAGGGCTGGGAGAAGTTCACCGACGCGGTGATCAGGGCGGTGGCGAGCCGGCCCGACCCGGCGGTGTTCGTGCTGTGGGGGAATTACGCGAAGAAGAAGCTGCCGCTGATCGACGGGCAGCGGCATGTGGTCGTGCAGGGTGCGCACCCCTCGCCGCTCTCCGCGAAGAAGTTCTTCGGCTCGCGTCCCTTCACCCAGATAAACGACGCGGTCGCGGCCCAGGGCCACACACCGATCGACTGGCGCATTCCGGACCTGGGCTGAGCGGGGCCCCGTACGGGGGCGGGGCCGTACGGGCGGCTCGCCGTGCTGGGCGTCCCGGGCGCGGTTAGCGTCGGGGGAGCAGGCGGTGAGGCGGCGTACGGACGCGGGAGAGCGCAGTGGGACAGAGGCGGCACGGGGCGAGGGCCGGGCACGGCGTCCTGACCAGGATCGGGCAGGCCGTCATGCTGCACCGCGGCGGCGACCGGGAGGAGGCCCGGAAGCGGATGACCGCACTGTGGCAGGAGCTCGGGCCGCGCGCCGACGCCTACCACCGCTGCACTCTCGCGCACTATCTGGCCGACACCCAGGACAGCCCTCTGGAGGAACTGCGCTGGGACCTGCGGGCGCTGAGTGCGGCTCAGGGCAGCCGGGGCCATGCGGACGCCGGCCGCACCGAGCTGCGGGCGCTGCTGCCCGCGCTCCATCTCGACCTCGCCGCCGACTACGCGCGGCTCGCCCGGCACTCCGAGGCCCGCTGGGAGCTGGGCCGCGCCCGTACGGCGCTGGACGCCCTGGAGGACGACCCGCACCGCCAGGGCATCCGGGCCGACATCGAATGCCTCCAGCGACGACTGGACCGCGCGGGCGGCCACCGCTCCTAGCAGGCACGGCGCGCCCCAGGCGTGGCGCGTCACACGCCGGTCAGCGGGGCAGCCGATCGCGGCGCGTGTCAGACGCCCGTGTCGCCGTCCAGGCGTTCGCGCAGGAAGTCCGCGTGGCCGTTGTGGCGGGCGTACTCCTCGATCATGTGCAGGTAGATCCAGCGCAGCGTCAGTTCCTTGCCCGGCGGCCGTCCCGGCGCCGGCTCGTCCAGCGTGCGGCCCTCGGCGGCCTTGACGGCCAGCTCCGTCTCGGCCTGCCAGGTGGCCAGCGCCTCGGCCGCGGTGTCCTGTTCGCCGAAGTGCCAGTCGCGGTCCCAGTCCTCCTCGTCGCAGTAGAGCCACGGGAGGTCCTCGCCGGTCATGATCCGCCGGAACCAGTGCCGCTCCACCTCCGCCATGTGGCGCAGCAGACCGAGCAGGGTCAGCTCGGAGGGCGGTACGGAGGCGGTGCGCAGCTCTTCTTCGGTGAGTCCCGCGCACTTGGTGGCCAGCGTGGCGCGGTGGTAGTCCAGCCAGCGCACCATTTGCGTGAGTTCGTCGCCGGTGCCGATGGGGATGGTGCGTGCTGGATCGGATGTGGTCATGCCGCCCAGCATGGCCGCTGTGGCGCGCGCCGACCCGGTTTTTCCCGGTTCGGTGTGCATGGCCCGCAATTTTGCGCCATAGGGCGCGGCCGCCGGTGAGCCGTCCGGCAGGCAGTGACTCCGCGCGGCCGCGTACGCTCCCCGTACACACTCGGCCCCGTACGCACTCGTACGCTCCCGTCCACACACCACACCGACACACCAGAGGTGAACCCCGTGAAGGTAGGCTGCATCGGCCTCGGCGACATTGCGCGGAAGGCGTATCTGCCCGTGCTCGGGGTGCAGCCCGGAGTCGAGTTGCATGTGCAGACCCGGACTCCGGCCACCCTCGACCGGGTCGCCGACAGCCTCCATCTGCCCGCGCGGCAGCGCCACGCCGACCTGGATGCGCTGCTCGCGGCGGGGCTGGACGCGGCGTTCGTGCACGCGCCGACCGCTGCGCACCCCGAGATCGTCGGCCGCCTCATAGAAGCCGGCGTGCCGACCTATGTCGACAAGCCGATTTCTTACCACTACGGCGAGAGCGAGCGGCTCGTGCGGCGGGCCGCGGACCTCGGTGTCGGCCTCGCCGTCGGCTTCAACCGGCGCTTTGCTCCTGCGTACGCGCAGTGCCTGGAGCACCCGCGCGAGCTGATCCTGATGCAGAAGAACCGCGTCGGGCTGCCCGAGGACCCGCGCACCCTCGTGCTGGACGACTTCATCCACGTCGTCGACACGCTGCGCTTCCTGGCGCCGGGGACCGTCGAGGACGTGCACGTACGGGCACGGATGCGGGACGGGCTGATGGAGCACGTCGTCCTGCACTTGTCCGGCGACGGATTCTCCGCGATCGGCACCATGAACCGGCTCAGCGGCTCGGCCGAGGAGATCCTCGACGTCTCGGGGCAGGACACCAAGCGCCAGGTGGTCAACCTCTCCGAGGTGATCGACCACAAGGGACAGCCGAGCGTACGGCGGCGCGGCGACTGGGTGCCGGTCGCCCGGCAGCGCGGCATCGAGCAGGCGGCGCTGGCCTTCCTGGACGCGGTACGGGCCGGGACGCTGCTGACCGCCGAGGACGCGCTGCGCACGCACGAACTGTGCGAGCGAGTACTCACCGAGGTGTCGGGCCGGGGCGCCTGAGGAAGCGGAGCGTGCGGGTGACGGACTGGGCGGGCAGGTCGGGGCTCCGGTCGCCCGGGGCCCGGGCCGACGGCGGTCGCAGCACCCGCACGCCCGTCCGCAGGCAGTACGCCGCGACCGCGAGCAGCGCCACGTACAGCGGCCAGTCGCCGAAGCGGACGTACGGGCTGGTGCCGTGCGCGAGCGGCAGCGCGTAGACCGCGGCGGTGGCCCGGTCGGTGCCCAGCTGCTCGCCGACCGGTGTGCCGTCCGGCCCGTACACCGCGCTGACCCCGGTCAGCGTGGCGTGCACCATCGGGCGCCAGGTCTCGGCCGCACGCAGCGCGGCCAGTGAGGCGTGCTGATCGGGCGCCCAGCTCTCCTGGAAGGAGGAGGTCGCGGACTGCGCGACCAGCAGCCCCGCGCCGTCGCGGACCAGCCGCCGGCTCATGTCGGGGAACGCCGTCTCGAAGCAGACCAGCGGGCCGAACCGCAGGTCCGGTGACGAGGCCGGGCCCGTCGCCATGACGACCTGGCGGGTGCCGCGATGGCGGTCCTCGGTGGCGGCCTTGCCGACGCTGGTGGCCCAGCCGAGTATCGAGCGGGCCGGTACGTACTCGCCGAACGGCACCAGCCGCATCTTGTCGTAGCGGTCGCCGGTCGGGCCGTCCGGGCCGATCAGTACGGACGACTTGTAGATACCGGGGCGGTCGGCGCGCCGGGCGTCGACGTTCACCAGCAGGTCGGCGCCCACCTCGCGGGAGAGCGCGGCCAGCCGGGCGCGCAGGTCGGGGCGGCGGGTCAGGTCGGCGCCGACGCTGCTCTCGCCCCAGACCACCAGGTCCACGCCGCGACCCCGGAGGGCACGGGTCAGCTGCTCGCCCCGCGCGAACCGGGCGTCCGGACCGGGCACCACGCCCGCCTGCACCACCGCGATCCGGGCCGTGCCTGCGGGCTCGGGGCGCGGCGCCCAGGCCCAGGCGGCGCCCGCCGCGACGGCGACCGCGAGCAGCCCGCCGAGCGCGGTCCGGCGCGCCGCGGGGGACAGCAGCAGCGCGGTCAGCGCCGTGTTCACCGCGACGAGCAGCAGCGTCAGCAGCCAGACGCCGCCCAGCGAGGCGAGCCGCAGTGCGGGCGCCACCTGCCACTGGCTCGCGCCGAACACGCCCCAGGGCCCGCCCAGGTACTCCCAGGACCGGATCAGTTCGATGAGCAGCCAGCCGCACGGTACGAGCACCAGCGCCGCCGCGCACCGCCCGGGGCCTGGTCGGCCCCGCAGCAGATCGCGGACGAGCATCCCCCACGGCGCCCACAGCGCGCCGAGCAGTGCGCCCAGTACGAGCAGGAAGACGTGCAGGCTCGGCAGCAGCCAGTGGTGCATCGCCATCATGAAGCCGGTGCCGCCCAGCCAGCCCTCCAGCGCGGCGCGCCGGGGCGTGGCGGCGGAGGCCAGCAGGGCCAGCCAGGGGACCAGGGCGAGGTACGCCAGCCACCAGAGCGCGGGCGCGGGGAAGCACAGGGCCGGCAGCGCGCCGGCCACCACGGCGGCGACGGCGCGCCACCAGGGGGAGCGGCGGCTCCCGTCCTTCTCGCCTGCCGGGCGGCGCATACCGTGTCCCCCTCTCGGGCCGGACGCCCAGTGTCGGACGCCCAGTGTGCGCCACGAGGGCGATCACGCACAGGGGGCGCGGCGAGGCGGCCTCCGGAGCAAGCCCTGCGGGGGAGGCCCTCAGCGCTCCTTGCCCTGGGGCACCACCTGGCGCCACTTCTCATGGACGACGACCTCCGCCAGCCGCCAGCCCTCCGGGGTGCGGTGGACGGTGAAGGCGTAGCGGCCGCCGCAGGTGTAGTTCGGGGCCACCGCGCCGTGGTCGGCGGGGACGGCGCCGGCCGGGTCCGCGAGCCGCATCGGGTTGAGGTAGTCGGCGCGTACGGTGGCGGTGTCGCCGGGGGCGCCGTCCCGGGTGTCCAGAACGATCCGGCGGTTGACGATCAGGTGCTGGCGGACGGGGAAGTGCCGCATCATCTCCGCGAGCCAGCCGGCGATCTCCTCGCAGCCGCCCTCGATGCCGCCGGCCGAGCGGTAGTCCGCCCGGCCGTCCTTGGTGAAGAGCTCCCGGTACGCGGACCAGTCGCCGTCGTCGACGGCGTGGGCGTAACCGGTGATGAGGTCGTCGATCGCGAGGCGGTCCATGACGGTCGAGTGTTCAGCGCGCTGGGTCACCCTCCGAGTGTTCGGCATCGGCCGGTCGCCGCCAAGAGGCGGGACCGGCCGGTTGAGCGATCAGTTGACGACCGCCGCCTGTTGCGAGGCCGGGGACTGGTCGAACTGGGTGCGGTACAGCTCCTCGTAACGCCCGCCCGCGGCCAGCAGCGCCTCATGGCTGCCGCGCTCCACGATCCGGCCGTCCTCGACCACGAGGATGACGTCGGCGGCCCGCACGGTGGACAGCCGGTGGGCGATCACCAGGGAGGTACGGCCCGCCAGCGCCTCGGTCAGCGCTTCCTGCACCGCCGCCTCGGAGGTGTTGTCCAGGTGCGCGGTGGCCTCGTCGAGGATGACCACCCGGGGGCGGGCCAGCAGCAGCCGGGCGATGGTGAGCCGCTGCCGCTCACCGCCGGAGAGCCGGTACCCGCGCTCGCCGACGACCGTGTCCAGGCCGTCCGGCAGCGAGGCGATCAGGCCGTCCAGGCGGGCCCGGCGCAGTACGTCCCACAGCTCCTCCTCGGTGGCCTCGGGCCGGGCGAGCAGCAGGTTCGCGCGGAGCGAGTCGTGGAAGAGGTGGCCGTCCTGGGTGACCATGCCCAGGGTGTCGCGCAGGGACGCGGCGGACAGGTCGCGCACGTCCACGCCGCCGATGCGTACGGCGCCCTCGTCCGCGTCGTACAGCCGCGGCAGCAGCTGCGCGATGGTGGACTTGCCCGCTCCCGAGGAGCCGACCAGCGCGACCATCTGGCCGGGCTCGGCGCGGAAGGAGACCCCGTGCAGGACCTCGTCGCCGCCCCTCGTGTCCAGCGTCGCGACCTCTTCGAGGGAGGCCAGGGAGACCTTGTCGGCGGCCGGGTAGCCGAAGTGTACGCCGTCGAACTCCACGGCCAGCGGGCCCTCGGGCACCTTGCGGGCGTCCGGCTTCTCGCTGATGAGCGGCTTCAGATCCAGCACCTCGAAGACCCGCTCGAAGCTGACCAGGGCGCTCATGACCTCGACATGGGCGCCGGAGAGCGCGGTCAGCGGCGCGTACAGCCGGGTCAGCAGCAGGGCGAGGGAGACGATCGCGCCGGGCTCCAGGCTGCCGCGCAGCGCGAAGAAGCCGCCGAGCCCGTAGACGACGGCCAGCGCGAGCGCGGAGACGAGCGTGAGCGCGGTGACGAAGAACGTCTGCACCATGGCGGTGCGGACGCCGATGTCACGCACCCGGCGGGCCCGCGCGGCGAATTCGGCGGACTCCTGCTCGGGCCGCCCGAAGAGCTTGACCAGCGTCGCGCCGGGCGCGGAGAACCGCTCGGTCATCTGCGTGCCCATCGTGGCGTTGTGCTCGGCGGCCTCCCGGCGCAGCTGCGCGAGGCGCCGCCCGACGCGCCGCGCGGGCAGCACGAACACCGGCAGCAGTACGAGGGCGATCAAGGTGATCTGCCAGGACAGGCCCAGCATCACGACCAGCGTCAGGATCAGTGTGACGAGGTTGCCGACGACCTGGGAGAGCGTGTCGCTGAACGCCCGCTGCGCGCCGATGACGTCGTTGTTGAGCCGGCTGACCAGGGCGCCCGTGCGGGTACGGGTGAAGAACGCGACGGGCATCCGCTGGACGTGGTCGTACACGGTCGTGCGCAGGTCCAGGATCAGGCCCTCGCCGATGGTCGCGGACAGCCAGCGGGTGAGCAGCCCGAGGCCCGCCTCGGCGACCGCGATGGCGGCGATCAGCCCGGACAGGCCGAGTACCAGCTCCGTGGAGGAGCGGTGCACGATCGCGTCCACGACCCGGCCCGCGAGCAGCGGAGTGGCCACGGCGAGCATCGCCGTGACCGTGCTGAGCAGGAGGAACGCCGCGATGAGGCGGCGGTGCGGGCGGGCGAAGGCCGCGATCCGGCGCACGGTCCCGCGCGAGAAGGGACGCTTGTCCTGTTGCGCGGTGACGGTGCTGTGCAGCGAATGCCAGGCGGTGACTTCCATGTCCATCGCGGTCCTCCGGGAAGCAACGAGGTGTTCGTCGCGGGCCGGGACCGACCGGCGACACATCAGGAAGCTATGACCTCAACCAAAGTTGAGGTCAATTGCTTCCTTCTCCGGAGGGCAAGTGCCCGGCCTCAGACCGCCGCCCGCCGCCATGCCGAGGCCCGCAGCAGCCGCAGCCCGTTCAGCCCCACCAGTACGGTCGAGCCCTCGTGCCCCAGTACGCCCAGCGGCAGCGGCAGATGGCCCGCCAGGTCCCAGATCACCAGGCCGCCGATGCACACCGACGCGATGACGAGGTTCTGGGTCACCAGCTTCCGGGCGCGCCGGGAGAGCGCCACGACGGTGGGCACGGCGCCGATCTCGTCCCGCACGACCACCGCGTCGGCCGTCTCCAGCGCCAGGTCCGAACCGGCCCGGCCCATCGCCACGCCGCTGTCGGCGGCGGCCAGCGCGGGCGCGTCGTTGACGCCGTCGCCCACGACCAGCACCCGCTCGCCCTCCTGCTGCCAGGCGTGCACGGCCGCCACCTTGTCCTCGGGCAGCAGCCCGGCCCGTACGTCCGTCATCCCCGACTCGTCGGCGGTACGGGCGGCCGTACGCGCGTTGTCGCCGGTCAGCAGGGCGGGCTCGGCGCCGGTCAGCGCGCGCAGCCGGGCGACGGCCCCGGGCGCGCCGGCCCGCAGCCGGTCGGCGAGCGCGAGCACGGCGGCGGGCGCGTCGTCGATCAGTACGACGACGGCGGTGTGGCCGTCCTCCTCGTACCCGGAAACCGCCTTACGGGCGGCCGCCGCGTCCGCCGCGCCGTCCAGCAGGGCCGCCGGGCTGCCCACCCGGACCGTGCGCCCGCCGACCTCGGCGCGCACGCCCCGGCCCGGTACGGAGGAGAAGTCCTCGGCGTGCGTCAGCTGCAGGCCGCGCTCGCGGGCTGCGGTGACCACGGCGCGGGCGAGCGGGTGCTCGCTGGGCAGCTCGGCCGCCGCGGCCGCCGCCAGCGCCTCGTCCTCGCCGAAGCCGGGCAGCGCCCGGACGGCGGCGACCCGCGGGGTGCCCTCGGTGAGGGTGCCGGTCTTGTCCATCGCGACCCGGGTGACCGAGCCCAGCCGCTCCATCGCCACCGCCGACTTCACCAGGACGCCGTGTCGCCCGGCGTTGGCGATGGCGGAGAGCAGCGGCGGCATGGTGGCGAGGACGACGGCGCACGGCGAGGCCACGATCATGAAGGTCATGGCGCGCAGCAGCGTTGATGTGAGGTCGGCGCCGAAGGCCAGCGGAATGGCGAAGAGCGCGAGGGTGGCGACGACCACGCCGACCGAGTACCGCTGCTCGATCTTCTCGATGAACAGCTGGGTCGGTGCCTTCGTACCGCTGGCCTCCTCGACCATCGTCACGATGCGGGCGATGACCGACTCGGAGGCGTCCTTGTCGACGCGTACGCGCAGGGCTCCGGTGCCGTTGAGGGTGCCCGCGAACACCGTGTCGCCGGTGCGCTTCTCCGCGGGCAGCGGCTCGCCGGTGATGGACGCCTGGTCCACCTCGCTCGCGCCGTCGAGCACGGTGCCGTCGGCGGGCAGCCGCTCGCCGGGGCGTACCAGGACGGTGTCGCCGACGGCCAGTGCGGTGGCGGCGACCGTCTCCTCGCCGTCGGCGGTGAGCCGTACGGCGGTGGACGGCGCGAGGTCCAGCAGGCCGCGTACGGAGTCCTCGGTGCGCCGGGTGGCCAGGGCCTCCAGCGCGCCGGAGACGGCGAAGATCACGATGAGCAGGCCGCCGTCGAGGTACTGGCCGATGGCGGCGGCGCCGATCGCTGCCACCACCATCAACAAGTCGACATCAAGGGTGCGTTCGCGCAGCGCCGTCAGGCCCGCCCAGCCGGGCTCCCAGCCGCCCGCCGCGTAACAGACCGCGTACAGCGGGCCCCAGGCCCAGGCGGGCGCGCCCATGAGGTCGAGCGGGAAGGCGAGCAGGAAGGCGAGCAGCGCGAGCGCGGCCCAGCGGACCTCGGGCAGCGCGAAGAGCCTGGTGCGGCGGGGGAGCGCCGCGGGGGCCGGTGGCGCCGGCGCGGTGGCGGCGGCCGTGGGCTCGTCGGCCAGCGTGGAAGCCATGGGGAAAGGACACCTCGGAGAGCGGAGACGTCCGCGCGGCGGGGCCGGCGGACGACGGTGCGGACGGGGACGTATTCCACGCACGCATGAAGACCTCTTCATGCGTGTGCGTCACTGCCACCATAGCCGAATACATGAAGAGGTCTTCAAGTATGCCGGTCGTTACGATGGGCGCATGGGACATGGAGTCGACGCCCGGGTCACGCCGGCCGAGCATCTGGACGCGGAGTCCGCCGCGACCATCGCCGCCACACTGCAGGCGCTGGCCACGCCGTCACGCCTGATGATCCTCACCCGGCTCCGCCAAGGGGCCTGCCCGGTGGGGGAGCTGGCCGAAGCGGTGGGCATGGAGCAGTCGGCCGTCTCCCATCAGCTGCGGCTGCTCCGCGCGCTGGGCCTGGTCACCGGCGCCCGCCGGGGCCGCCGCATCGTCTACAGCCTCTACGACAACCACGTCGCGCAGCTCCTGGACGAGGCCGTCTACCACATCGAGCATCTGCGGCTGGGCGCCCGCGACCTGCCGGTGGACGACGCCGAGGCCGAGCAGGTCTGAGGACCCGCCCGGCCACGCCGCTCCGCCGCCGTCAGCTGCTCCGGCGGCCGCCGCCGGTCTGCGCCTGCAGGTCCTCCGCCGACAGGTAGGCGTCCGTACGCTCGAAGTCGCGCAGCGTCGCCTCCCGGCCCGACTGGAACCCGGTCCGTACGAAATCATCGCCCGCGGTGGCGTTGAGCAGCCAGTTCGCGATGGTGCGGAAGCGGGCGGTGCCGGTCCGCAGCGCCATGAGGTGATAGCCGCGGGCCACCACCTGCGCGGGCAGGCCGACCAACTCCTTGCCCAGCGGCCGGGACACCGCGTCGATGCCCCCGAGGTCGACCACCAGCCCCAGGTCCTTGTGCTTGTACGGCGTGGGCAGCTTGCCGTGCAGCGCGGCCATGATGTTCTTCGCGGCGTGCTTGCCCTGCCGCTGCGCGTGCTGCGCGGTGGGCGGGCAGACCGCGCCGCCCTCCTTGGTGATGTCCGGCACGGCGGCGGCGTCGCCGCAGGCCCACACGCCCGGCATCCGCGGCACCGACAGGTCCGCGTGCACCACCAGCCGGCCCTTCACGGTCTCCGCGCCGAGCGTGCCGATCAGCGGGCTCGCGGCGACGCCCGCCGTCCAGATGAGCGTGTGGCAGGGCAGTACCCGGCCGTCGGTGAAGGTCACGGTGTCCTCGGTGACCGACTCCACCGACACCCCGAGCGACACCTCGATGCCGCGGTGCCGGACCAGTTCCATCGCCTTGGTGCCGAGCCGCTCGCCCAGCTCCGGCATCAGCTTCGGCGCGATGTCGATCAGGTGCCACTTGATCTCGTCGGGCTCGATGCGGCCGGCGTAGCGGGCCGCCGCCGCGCTGGTCAGCCGCTGCAGGTACGCCGCCGTCTCCGTGCCCGCGTAACCGCCGCCGACCACGACGAACTGCAGCCGCGCGGCCTTCTCGGCCGGGTCGGCGCAGCACGCGGCGATGTCGAGCTGGGCGATGACGTGGTCACGGATGTACGCGGCCTCGGAGAGCGTCTTCATGCCCCGCGCGTGCTCGGTCAGGCCCGGGATGTCGAAGGTCCGGGTGACGGAGCCGGGGGTGAGGACCAAGTGGTCGTACGACAGGTTGACGGTGTCGCCGGTGATCTGGCGGACCACACAGACCTTGGCGGCGGTGTCCACGCCGATCACGCCGCCCGGTACGAGCCGGGTCCGGTGCAGGATGCGGCGCAGGGAGGGGGCGATGGACTGGGGGGTCACCACGCCGGCCGCCAGGTGCGGCAGAAGTGGCAGATAGAGCTGGTAGTTGGTGGGGGAGACTAGCGTCAGCTCGGCCTCGCGGGCCTCCAGGCCGTGCTCCAGGACGCGGGCGCACTCGACGCCGGCGAAGCCGCCGCCCACGATCAGCACTCTGGGTCGTTCCATCACGGTCCTCGCAAGATCGGCAGCAGGGCCCGGTGGCGGCGCCACCCCTGGACACGCTGGCACGCACCCCTCCGGCCCGCCATCGGGCCGCGGCCGGGGTCGTGCGACCGGGTGAGTACCGGCGTTTCCAGGTGCGCCGGGTGCCCCGCCACGGCGGTCCCATGCACCGCTCTTTTACGCCGCCCGACGCATTGATAAGCGCCTGCGCATCAACGCGCACGGAAGACCTATCGGGATCGCCTTCCCCCGGGACCCGCCGCCGCGGAAGGATGGTGCCCGCGGCGCCGGGGAGCGCCGTACGGGGGATGGCGGGGGCGTCGGCGCACATCCGTGTGCGCGGACGCTCCCCGCATACCCGGACAACGCGCGGAACAGCGGGTCTTCCTCCTCTGCACGCGGCCGAGGGAGTGGAGCGCGGGGGGTGGCGAAGAGTGGCGGACGAGGGGCAACAACTTTCTGATACAACCAAGTTGTTGACTCGGGCCACCAGAGCCGGGTACACCGTATTCACACGTAACGGACCGGCCGATGACCCGGACCCTGCCGACGGCCGGAACGGCGCGGATTCCCGAACGCCGACGGTGGTCGTTGCGCGACCTTACTCCGCGGGTGTCCCCCACCTCCGCAAGACTCCATCGCCGGTGCACGGCGCTTCCGCGCGTCTCGGCCGAACAGTGAAGTGGGGACGGGGATGGCCGAAGAGAGGCGGTCCTTCGGGGGCCGGGAAAGGGCCGTGGGTGCCACCACGGTCATGGAGCTGAGTGGGGAGCTGGACATCCTTGCCAGGATCAATCTGGCCGACCGCATAGATGTGCTCACCAGTACCGGTCGCCCCGATCTGGTCGTGGACCTGCGCCGGGTGACCTTCATGGACTGCGGCGGACTGTCGCTGCTGTGCCGGGCGCGGCTGCGGATCCTGTCGCGCGAGGGGCGGCTGCGGCTCATCTCGGACGACGGCAGTCCCAGTGTCGTCCGGCTGCTGCGGCTGACCGGTCTCCTCGACTCCTTCGAGGTCCACCCGGATCTGCGCTCCGCGCTCGACCCGCTGGGCACGACGTCCGACGACGCCATCGCCTGACCGGTCGCTCTCCACGGCTCGCTGCCTTTCGTGGCTCTCTGCCTGGCTGTCTGCCCTGTGGTGCGCGCACCCTCCTCGATGCATTAATGCACCATTTCTGCCCGGTAGATTAATGCATCAACTCGCCGCGGCCAAGGGGCTCGTGCGGATCGGCGGGCACCTCGCGGCTCGCAGCGCGCCACTCCCCGACGAACTGCCGCACGCTCGGAAAGCGGTGCGGCGGATCGGCGCAGGTGGCCCGGGCTATCACCGCGCGCTGCCGCGGCGTGCCGCGCCACGCCCGCTCCTCGTCGCCCGCGTCCATCAGCAGCCGCGCCGTCCGCCCGAGCGTGTACACCGTCGTACGGACATCGATGACCGCCCCGCGCACCCACTCCTCCGGCGCCATGAACCGCCGCGACCCCGGCAGCCGGTCCGCCTGCAGGACGAAGGGGCCGCGGCGGTACTCGTCGAGATCGATCAGGTGCGGAGTGTGCGTCGCGAAGTCGTACAGCACCGCCCCGTCGTAGAAGTCCACCGCGACGTGCCCGGCCTGCTCGACCGCCAGATGCGCGTCCAGGATCAGGTCCAGCGCCGCCAGCACCCGCTCCACGGGCAGCGCCCGGAAACGGGCCAGCGCGCCGCCCCGGGGCTCGCCGGGGACGCGGGCCGGGGCACGGTGGTACAGCGGCTCGCCGTCCCGCCAGGGCAGTACGGCGGCGGTCCGCTCGCCCACCTGCCACCGGTGCACGTGCGGGACGATCACCGGATGCCGTACGGCGCGGTGGAACACCCAGCCGCGGTCCAGCGACCGCTGCGCCGCGTCCGTGAGTGCCTCCTTCACGCACCAGCGTTCCCCGTCCGGGAGTCGTACGCCGTACGTACGGCACCCCGAGTCGTGCACGGGCCCGGCCGCGAACACCTCGCCCACCCGGGCGAGATACGGCTCGACGGCGGCCACCTCATACGTTCCGAGCAGCGGATGGTCGGTCATGCCCAGCATCCTGCCAGCGGTCCCGGGAGGGCCGGGGCCGCCGCGGGCGCGGCCGGCGATTTCCAGCCGGCCTGCATGCCAGGCCCACCCGATCACGCGTTCCGACCGACGGAAACCGTCGTTATTGAGTAGAAATGATGCATACGCGACGTGGAAGTGGGCGTGATGGTGACCGAGCAGCCAGACCGTGAGGGACCCGGCATCCCGGCGCTGGACGTGTTCGACCCGGCGCCGGTGGCCGTGGCCGTCTTCCACGGGCCCGACCACGTCCTGGCGTACACCAACGCCGTCTACCGGCGGCTCTTCGGGAACCGGCCGCTCGGCGTGCCGGCCCGGGAGGCGCTCTCCGAACTGGAGCAGCGGGAGCACTTCGCGCTGCTGGACCAGGTGTACCGGACGGGCGAGCCGGTGCAGATCGGCCCCGACCGGCCGGTACGCATCGAGGACGCGCGCGGCGAGGTACGGGACCGCTGGTTCAGCCTCAGCTTCTCCCGGGCCGTGCCCGAGGGCCGGGCGGGGGAGCCGGAGAAGGTGGGCGTGCTGCTGGTCGCCATGGAGGTCACCGGCGAGGTCACCGCCAAGGAACGCGCCCGGCTGCTCTCGGAGAAGCGGCTGCGCGTCCTCCACCGGTACCAGAGCCTGGTCACGGCCGGGGCCCAGAAGGTGTGGGTCACCGACCCGGACGGCCGGCTCATCGAGCGCAGCCCCGGCTGGGAGGAGGTCACGGGCATGTCCTGGGACCAGCTGCGCGGCGACGGCTGGCTGGACTCCGCGCACCCCGAGGACCGCGCCGCGCTCACCGAGGCCTGGCGGCGCGCGGTCCAGGATGTGCCGGAGCTGTTCCAGCACCGCTTCCGGCTGCGCCACAGGGACGGCTGCCACCGCCACTGCGAGCTGCGCGCGGTTCCCATCCGGGAGGGCGGCCAGGTCGTGGAGTGGATCGGCGCCTGCACCGACATCGAGGACCAGTGGCTGGCGGAGCGCCGCAAGGAACTGCTGGTACGGGCGTCCGCAGCGGTGACCGAGTCGGCCCGCGCCGACCACGCCTTCGCGGCGGTGGGGCGGGTGATCGTGCCGGAGCTGGCCGACGCCTGCGGGGTGTACCTCTTCCCCGAGGGAGAGCCGGGCACCGAGCTGGAGGGGCGGATCATCCACCGGATCTCCGCCACCATCCGGGACGGGCTGCCGTCGGCGATGGCTCCGCTGCGCCCCGAACGGGTGATCCCCGGCTCGGCCTTCGACCAGGCGATCCGCGAACACCGCCCGGTCCACCGCACCCTCGGCCCCGGCCCCGTACCGCCCGCGAAGGTGCCGCCCGGCGTGGACCGCTGGGCGGAGCAGGCGGGCGTGCACGACGTCGTGATGTTCCCCGTCACCGTCGCGGGGAGCGTCCACGCGGTGTTCACCGTCTACGCCTGCCGCGGCCGGGAACCGTTCAGCCGCGACGAACTCGGCCTCATCCGGGCCGTACTGGACCAGTCCCTGCCCGTCTTCAGCCACGCCCTGGAGCTCCGGCACACCCAGCGCATCGCCCTCGCGCTGCAGCGGAGCCTGCTCACCGATCCGCCCACGGTCGACGGCCTGGAGATCGTCGCCCGGTACGCGCCCAGCAGCATGGCCGACGAGGTCGGCGGCGACTGGTACGACTCCTTCGTGCTGCCCGACGGCGCCACCACGCTGATCATCGGCGATGTCGCGGGCCACGACCTGACCGCCGCCGTCACCATGAGCAAGATGCGCAACATGCTGCGCAGCCTGGTCGTCGACCGGCAGGAGCCGCCCGGCGACATCCTGCGCAGGCTGGACGTGAGCACCCAGATCCTCGACACCGAGGAGGGCACCGCGACCTGTGTGTACGCGCGCATCGAGGGCGAGTCCGGCGGGCCGCGGCAGTTGCACTTCAGCGTCGCCGGGCATCCGCCGCCGCTGCTGGTCACCGCCGACGGCGAGGCGCGGTTCCTGGACGCCGCGCAGGACATCATGCTCGGCGGGCTGGCCACGGACAAGGAACGGGCCAGCACCACCGAACCACTGCCGCCGCGCAGCATCGTCCTGCTCTACACCGACGGCTTGATCGAACGCGCCGACGAGGACATCGACCAGGGCCTGGAACGGCTGCGCCGGGAAGCGGCGCGGCTCGTCAATGAGCCGCTGGACGAATTCTGCCGCGCCCTGGTCGAGGGCCCGTCCGCCACCAGCAACGACGACATCGCGGTGATCGCCGCCCGGCTGCCGGGGCCGGAGGGCCAGGAGCCGGAGGGCTCGGCGACGGTGATGTGAACCCGTGATGTGATCAGGCCCTGGCGTTCTCAACGAGGGCGCAGCGCAGCGGCCGTGGTTCTGACGAACCGGCCGCGGAAGAAGAGCAGCGGGCGGGCCTCGCGCGCGGTCTCCACCCCGAGCACCCGCCCGATCACCACATCGTGGTCCCCGGCGCCGTGCACGGCGGTGATCTCGGCGTGCACCCGTGCGAGGACCCCGCGCAGCGACGGCGTGCCCCATCGGGACAGGTCCCAGCCGAGCCCTTCGTACTTCCGTCCGGCGCGCGAGCCGAAGCGCGCGCTCAGCTCCGTCTGGTCCTCGGCGAGCACATTGGCCGTGAAGCGGCCGGCCGCGCGGATCCGCGGCCAGCTGCGCCCCCGGTGGTCGGCGCAGAACAGCACCAGAGGGGGCGTCAGGGACACCGAGGCGAAGGACTGGCAGGTGAACCCGACGGGCTCGCCGCCGTCCACCGCGGTCACCACCGTCAGCCCGGTCGCGAACGCGCCCATGGCCCGCCGCATTTCCTCCGGCGAAGGCGCGGGGGCCGGCGCCGCGGCTCCCGGCGGTACTGCCGCTCTGGTATCAACTACCGCTCTGGGCTGTGCTGTTGTCGTCATCAGGGTCACCTCGACCGGTCCGGCGCGGGGCAGGCCGCCGCGCTGTGGCTCGACGGTGGACCGTCGCCGCCGGGCCCCCGCGCCGCAGGCCACTGCCGCGCGGTGCTGTCGAGTTCCCCCGGTCCCCTCCCGTACACGGTCCCAAATCCGCCCCGTGTCAGGGAAACCAGGGGCAGAGCCTCACGGACCGGATTGCCGCGCCGGTCGGCGGGTCGACCGGCCGGCCGGTCAGTCCCCGTCGCCCGCCGGGCGGTGGCCGCCGAGCCGCTCGGTGACCTGGTCGGCGGCGGCGCGTACGGCGTCACCGAGCACCGGCAGCTCGTCGGGCGAGACGCGGAAGCGCGGCGCCGAGGCCAGTACGGCGGCCGCGATGTCGCCCCGGTGGTCGAAGACGGGCGCGGCGACGCCCACTTCCTGCAGGCTGGTCTCGCCGTAGTTGACGGCGTAACCGCGCTCCCGGGCTTCCCGCAGGCGCCGGAGATACATGTCCAGGGCCGTGTCGTCGTCCCGGCCCGGCGGGACGATCGTGCCGTTGGTGAGCAGCGTGCGGGCCCGCTCCTCTGCCAGGCGGCTGAGGAAGACCTGTACCGAGGCGCTGTGGGCGGTGCGGTACCGAGTGCCCAGCGGGGTGGTGTGCTTGACCTCGTGCCGGCTGGGCACCTGCTCGACGGAGAGCGATTCGGAACCGTTCCAGAGCATCAGCGCCGAGGTCTCGCCGGTGCGCCGGGCCAGCTCCTGCAGTACGGGGTGGGCGACCCGGCGCACGTCGAGGTCGGCCAGCAGCGGGCCCGCCATGGCGATGACGCCCAGGCCCAGCCGGAACCGCCGGGTCTCCGGGTCCCGTTCGACCAGCCCCTCGTGCTCCAGCGTGGCCAGCAGCCGGGAGACCGTGCTCTTGTGGAGGCCGATGCGGGCGGCGATGTCCGTGACGCCCAGCAGTGGTTCCGCGGCGCTGAACGTGCGCAGCACGGAAATGCCGTTGTGCAGGACGGAGATGCCGCGGCTCTCGCCGGAGGCGTCGGCGTTCTTGTCTGTCCGGCTGTCAGCCATCGTGATCCCTACTACCGGTAAAAGCCGAACCGTACGGTCAGATCGCCTCGCGGATCGCCTGCTCGAAGCCCTCGACGTGGCTGCGGGCCAGTTCGGCGGCCTTCTCCGGGTCGCCCCCTGCGATCGTCCGCAGCAGCGGGCCGTGTTCGCCGATGTGGCCCGCCATGCCGGGCAGCCGGTCGACGAAGAGGCACCACACGCGGGTGGCGAGGTTGTCGTACGCGACGAGGGTGTCCTCCAGGTACGGATTGTGCGTGGCGGCGTAGATCGCGCGGTGCACCGCGAGGTCGAGCCGCATCAGGTCGTCCGGGCTGCGGCCCTGCTCGCCCGCGGCCTCCAGCTCCCGCAGCAGCTCGGTCAGCCGGGTACGGTCCGCGGCGGTGGCGCGGCGGGCCGCCTGCGCCGCGGCCATCGGCTCCAGCTGCCGGCGGACCTCGGAGATGTGCGCGAGGTCGGTGATGTTGACCTCGGTGGCGAAGGTGCCGCGGCGGGGGAAGGTGGCGATCAGCCGCTCGTACTGGAGGCGCTTGAGTGCCTCGCGTACCGGCGTGCGGCCGAAGCCGAGGGACTGGGAGAGCTGGTCCTCGTTGATCGGCGCGCCGGGGCGGATGTCCAGCATGATCAGGCGGTCGCGGATGGCGCGGTACGCCTGCTCGGCGAGCGACAGCTCCTCCGGCTGCTCTTCTGACCTGGACTTCGGACCGCTCATCAAGACACCCCTTGACCTGTTCTTCGGGCTCACATACCTTACCGCACAGCCTGATATATCAGTTGCTCTTCAGCTGGATTCTAGGAGTGCGCAGATGGCAGCGAATGCTTCGAACGCCCTCACGTCACCGCTCGGCGCGCTCGACCCCGAGGTCGCGGCCGCCGTCGGTGCCGAGCTCCACCGTCAGCAGTCCACCCTGGAAATGATCGCGTCGGAGAACTTCGCGCCGACCGCCGTCATGGAGGCACAGGGCTCGGTCCTGACCAACAAGTACGCCGAGGGGTACCCCGGCCGCCGTTACTACGGAGGCTGCGAGCACGTCGACGTGATCGAGATGATCGCGATCGACCGGATCAAGGAGCTGTTCGGCGCCGAGGCCGCCAACGTGCAGCCGCACTCCGGCGCGCAGGCCAACGCCGCCGCGATGTTCGCGCTGCTCAAGCCGGGCGACACCATCCTCGGCCTGGACCTCGCGCACGGCGGGCACCTCACCCACGGCATGCGCATCAATTTCTCCGGCAAGCTCTACAACGTCGTCCCGTACCACGTCAGCAAGGACGACATGCGGATCGACATGGACGAGGTCGCCCGCCTCGCCCGTGAGCACCGGCCGAAGATGATCGTGGCGGGCTGGTCGGCGTACCCGCGTCAGCTCGACTTCGCCGCCTTCCGCCGGATCGCGGACGAGGTCGGCGCGTACCTCATGGTCGACATGGCGCACTTCGCCGGGCTGGTCGCCACCGGGCTGCACCCCAGCCCCGTCCCGTACGCCGATGTCGTCACCACGACCACCCACAAGACGCTCGGCGGGCCGCGCGGTGGTGTGATCCTCTCCAAGGCGGAGCTCGCCAAGAAGATCAACTCGGCCGTTTTCCCCGGTCAGCAGGGCGGTCCGCTGGAGCATGTGATCGCCGCCAAGGCCGTGGCCTTCAAGGTCGCCGCCTCCGAGGAGTTCAAGGAGCGGCAGCGGCGCACGCTGGAGGGCGCGCGCATCCTCGCCGGGCGGCTGCTCGCCGACGATGTCGCCGAGACCGGCATCTCCGTCCTCACCGGCGGTACCGAGGTCCACCTCGTCCTCGTCGACCTGCGCGCCTCCACCCTGGACGGGCAGCAGGGCGAGGACCGGCTGCACCGCATCGGCATCACCGTCAACCGCAACGCCGTCCCCTTCGACCCCCGCCCCCCGATGGTCTCCTCCGGACTGCGCATCGGCACCCCGGCGCTCGCCACCCGCGGCTTCGGAACCGAGGAGTTCCGCGAGGTCGCCGACATCATCGCGCAGACGCTGAAGGACGAGCCCGATGACGAGCGCGCGGCCGCGCTGCGCGCCCGCGTCACCGCGCTCACCGACAACTTCCCGCTGTACCCGGGCCTGAACGGAGCCACCGTATGAGCACGACGCCGTTGCCCGAGCACCCCGACTTCCTCTGGCGCAACCCCGAACCCCGCTCCTCCTACGACGTAGTGATCGTCGGCGGCGGCGGACACGGCCTGGCCACCGCGTACTACCTCGCCAAGGTCCACGGCATCACCAACGTCGCCGTCCTGGAGAAGGGCTGGCTCGCGGGCGGCAACATGGCCCGCAACACCACGATCATCCGCTCCAACTACCTCTGGGACGAGAGCGCGGGGATCTACGAGCACGCCCTGAAGCTGTGGGAGGGGCTGCCGGACGAGCTGGAGTACGACTTCCTGTTCAGCCAGCGCGGTGTGCTCAACCTCGCGCACACCCTCCAGGACGTACGGGAAGGCGTTCGCCGCGTCGGCGCCAACAAGCTCAACGGCGTGGACGCGGAGTGGCTGGACCCGCAGCAGGTCGCCGAGGTCTGCCCGATCCTCAACGTCTCGTCCGACACCCGCTATCCCGTACTCGGCGGCACCTACCAGCCGCGGGCCGGCATCGCCAAGCACGACCACGTGGCCTGGGCGCTGGCCCGTCGCGCCGACGAGATGGGCGTCGACATCATCCAGCACTGCGAGGTCACCGGCTTCGTGAAGGACGGCGACCGGGTCGTCGGCGTGGAGACGACGCGCGGGCGCATCAACGCGGGGCGGGTCGGGCTCGCGAGCTCGGGCCACAGCAGTGTCCTCGCGGAGAAGGCGGGCTTCCGGCTGCCCGTGCAGTCGCATCCGCTGCAGGCACTCGTCTCCGAGCTGCACGAGCCGGTGCATCCGACCGTCGTGATGTCCAACCACGTGCACGTCTACGTCTCGCAGGCGCACAAGGGCGAGCTGGTGATGGGCGCGGGCGTCGACTCGTACAACGGCTACGGGCAGCGCGGTGCGTTCCATGTCATCGAGCAGCAGATGGCCGCGGCGGTGGAACTGTTCCCGGTCTTCGCGCGCGCCCATGTACTGCGCACCTGGGGCGGCATCGTGGATGTCACCCCGGACGCCTCGCCGATCATCGGCACCACGCCGGTGGAGAACATGTACGTCAACTGCGGCTGGGGGACCGGCGGTTTCAAGGCCACCCCGGCGGCCGGCTGGACCTTCGCCCACACGATCGCCACCGGCGCCCCGCACCCCCTCAACGCCCCCTTCGCCCTCGACCGCTTCGTCACGGGCGCCCTGATCGACGAACACGGCGCCGCAGCCGTGGCCCACTGAGAGGACGGCACGGTGCTCCGACTCAATTGCCCATGGTGCGGTCCCCGCGACGAGACCGAATTCCACTACGGCGGCCAGGCCCATGTGCCTTATCCCGCCGAACCCTCCGAGCTCGACGACCGGCAGTGGGCCGAGTACGTCTTCTACCGCGACAACCCCAAGGGACCGTTCGCCGAGCGGTGGATGCATGCCACCGGCTGCCGGCGTTGGTTCAACGCCGTCCGTGACACCGCCACCTATCAGGTGCTGGCCACTTACCGGCTCGACGAGCCGCGCCCCGACGTCCTGTCCGAGGGAGGGAACCGATGACCGACCAGCACCGCCGCCTCCCGTTCGGAGGCCGCATCGACCGCACCACCCCGCTCCGCTTCACCGTGGACGGCCGCGAACTGACCGGCCACCCCGGCGACACCGTCGCCTCCGCGCTGCTCGCCGCGGGTGCCATCGAGGTCGCACCGTCGATCTACCGAGGCCGCCCGCGCGGCATCACCGCCGCCGGGGTCGAGGAACCCAACGCGCTGCTGCAGATCGACGGCCCGTGCTCGGAAGGCATGCTCCCGGCCACCACCGTGGAGCTGTACGACGGGCTGTCCGCCACCACGATCTCCGGCCAGGGCCGACTGGACCCGACCCCCGACCCCGCCGTGTACGACAAGAAGTACGTGCACACCGACGTACTGGTCATCGGCGCGGGCCCGGCCGGGCTCGCGGCCGCCGCCACCGCCTCGGCCGCCGGCGCCCGGGTGATCCTCCTCGACGAACAGCCCGAATGCGGCGGCTCGTTGCTCTCCGGGCGCGGCGAGACGGTCGGCGGCCGGGACGCGCTCACCTGGGTGCAGGAGACCCGGGCCGCGCTCGACGCCGCGCCCGGGACGACCGTGCTCACCCGCACCACCGCCTTCGGCTCGTACGACGACAACTACGTCCTCGCCGTGCAGCGCCGCACCGACCACCTCGGCGCCGACGCGCCCGAGGGCGTCTCGCGGCAGCGGCTGTGGCACATCAGGACGGCCCAGGTCGTACTGGCCACCGGCGCCCACGAGCGCCCGCTGGTCTTCGCGGACAACGACCGCCCCGGCGTGATGCTCGCCTCCGCCGTCCGGACGTACCTCAACCGGTACGCCGTGGCGCCCGGTAGCCGTGTGGTGATCGGCACCACCCACGACAGCGCGTACGAAACGGCAGCCGATCTCTGCGCGGCCGGCGTCGAGGTCGCGGCCGTTGTCGACTCCCGTACCGAACTCTCGGACAGGGCAGGGGAGTTCGCCACTGCCACCGGGGTCGAGGTGCTGACCGGCAGCACGGTCACCGGCACCGCGGGGGACCCGCGGCTGACCGGCGTCACCGTGCGCGCCCTGGACGAGGACGGCCGACTGACGGGCCCCGCCCGGTCCTTCGACTGCGATCTGCTCGCGGTGTCCGGCGGCTGGAGCCCGGTCGTGCACCTGCACAGCCAGCGGCAGGGGAAGCTGCGCTGGGACGACGGCCTGGCGGGCTTCGTACCGGTGGCGCCGGTGCCCGGCCAGTGGCTCGCCGGTGCGGTGTGCGGCACGTACGACCTGGCCGGCTGCGTCGCGGACGGGGCCGGGGCCGGGGCGCAGGCCGCCACGGACGCCGGCTGCGCGACCGATGTCCCGGCCGCGAGCACGCCGGAACCCCCGGCGCCCGTACGCCCGCTCTGGCTCGTCCCCGGCGAGGGCGACGACCCCGGCGCCTGGGACACCCACTTCGTCGACCTGCAGCGCGATGTGACCGTCGCCGATGTCCAGCGCTCCACCGGAGCGGGCATGCGCGGCGCCGAGCACGTCAAGCGGTACACCTCGCTCGGCACCGCCAACGACCAGGGCAAGACCTCCGGCGTCAACGCCATCGGCGTCATCGGCGAGCTGCTCAAGGAAGGCGCCTCGCCCGGTGACATCGGGACGACGACCTACCGCGCCCCGTACACCCCCGTCGCCTTCGCGGCGCTCGCCGGGCGCGAGCGCGGCGACCTCTTCGACCCCGAGCGCCGCACCGCCGTCCACGACTGGCATGTCGAGCACGGCGCCGAGTTCGAGGACGTCGGGCAGTGGAAGCGGCCGTGGTACTACCCGCTCCCGGGCGAGGACATGGAGACCGCGGTGGCCCGCGAGTGCCGGGCGGCCCGCGAAGGCGTTGCCTTCATGGACGCCTCCACCCTCGGCAAGATCGAGATCTGGGGTGCGGACGCCGGCGAGTTCCTCAACCGCATCTACACCAACGGCTTCAAGAAGCTGAAGCCCGGCTTCGCGCGCTACGGCGTGATGTGCAAGCCCGACGGCATGATCTTCGACGACGGTGTGACCCTGCGCGTCGCCGACGACCGCTACTTCATGACCACCACGACCGGCAACGCCGCGACCGTGCTGGACTGGCTGGAGGAGTGGCTGCAGACCGAGTGGCCCGAGCTGGACGTGAAGTGCACCTCGGTCACCGAGCAGTGGACCACGGTCGCCGTCGTCGGCCCGAAGTCGCGCGAGGTGATCGCCCAGGTCGCCCCCGATCTGGACGTCTCCAACGACGCGTTCCCCTTCATGACCTTCCGCGAGACCACGCTCGCCTCCGGCGTCCCCGCGCGGGTCTGCCGGATCTCCTTCTCCGGCGAGCTGGCCTTCGAGATCAACGTCTCGTCCTGGTACGGCCGCGCGGTCTGGGACGAGGTGTACGAGGCGGGCCGTCCGTACGGCATCACGCCGTACGGCACCGAGACCATGCACGTGCTGCGGGCCGAGAAGGGCTTCATCATCGTCGGCCAGGACACCGACGGCACGGTCACCCCGCAGGACGCCGGGATGGCCTGGGTGGTCTCCAAGCTGAAGGACTTCGTCGGCAAGCGCTCCTTCGCCCGGGCCGACACCACGCGGGCCGACCGCAAGCACCTGGTGGGCGTGCTCCCCACCGACCGCAGCACGCGGCTCCCCGAAGGCACCCAACTCATCGACCAGGGCGTTCCCGTCACCCCCGAGGCCGGGCCCGTGCCGATGCTCGGTCACGTCACCTCCGCCTACTACAGCCCGGCGCTCGGCCGCCCGTTCGGCCTGGCGATGGTCAAGTCGGGGCGCGACCGGATCGGCGAGACCCTGCTCGCCGTCGTCGGCGACGACCTCGTACCCGTCGAGGTCTCCGGACCCGTTCTCTACGACCCCGAAGGGACCAAGCGCGATGGCTGAGCCGACCGTCACCGACACCGCCACCGGCCCCGCGGCGCTCCGCCGCAGCCCGCTCGCCCACCTCGCCGACCGGCTCCGCGACGCCACCGTCACCGGCCCGCGCGGCGTCTCGGTGAGCGAATGGCCGTACACCACGATGCTGAGCCTGCGCGTCGAACCGGACTCGTTCGCCGCCGCGCGGATCGAGAAGTGCCTCGGCGCTGCGCTGCCCGCGCGCTGCGGGGAGACCGCACCGGCCGGGTCCCGCACCACGCTCTGGCTCGGCCCGGACGAGTGGCTGGTGGTCGCGCCGCCCGGCACGGCCCCGCTCACCGCCGAACTCCACGAGGCGCTGGCCGGCGAGCCCGGCTCGGTCGTCGATGTGTCGGCCAACCGTACGGTCCTGGAGCTGCGCGGCCCCGCGGCCCGCGAGGTCCTGGAAAAGGGCTGCCCGCTCGACCTGCACCCGCGGGTCTTCACTCCCGGAGAGGCCGTCGCCACCCAGCTCGGCCCGGTCCCGGTGCTCCTCTGGCGGGCCGCCGAGGACACCTACCGCCTCCTCCCGCGCTCCTCCTTCGCCGACTACCTGGCGCGCTGGCTGATCGACGCGATGGGCGAGTACGCCCGGCCGGAGGTGACCTGACGGCACACCACTTCCTTCGCGGTACTGCCCAGCCGGGCAGTAAATACCATGAAAGACGGTCATGTCATGCCATGGTGGAAGGCAGTACCGCGAAGGAAAGGGAACTCATGACTGGGCAGACGGCTTATGAGCCGGCTCAATAACCGGGCGGGCGTGGCCCTGGGCGTACTGCCACTGCTCGGGTTGCTGACCGCCGCGTGCTGGGCCGCGGCGCCCGAAGGAAAGCCGACCGGCTTCTGGGTCGACCCGGACACCCCGGGCGCCCGGAAGGCACGCGTACTGACCGAACGGGGACGGGAGCCGGAGGCGACCCTGCTGCGCCGGATCGCCGACCAGCCGGTGGCCGTCTGGCTCACCGAGGAGAACCCCGCACCCCGCGTGGCGCGCATCACCCGGCAGGCGGCCGCCGACAGCCAGGTCCCGGTCTTCGTCGCCTACAACATCCCGCAGCGGGACTGCGGCCACTACTCGGCGGGCGGTGCCGGCAGCGACCGCGCCTACCGCGAGTGGGTCGCCCGGCTGGCCCAGGGGCTGGGCAACCGCAAGGCGGTCGTCGTACTGGAGCCGGACGCGGTGCCGCACACCGTCGCCGGCTGCCGCGACCGTTCCCGCGACGACCGCCTGGCGCTGCTGAACGAGGCGGTCCGCACGCTGAAGGCGCGCCCCGGCGCCTCGGTCTACGTGGACGCGGGCAACGCCTCCTGGATCAAGGACACCGACGCGCTCGCCAAGACCCTGACGTCGGCGGGCGTCACCCGTGCGGACGGCTTCGCGCTCAACGTCTCCAACTTCCAGACCACCAAGGCGACCGAGGAGTACGGCGACAAGCTCTCCAAGGCGCTCGGCGGCGTGCACTACATCATCGACACCAGCCGCAACGGCAACGGCCCGCCCCCGGACACCCAGGACGAGGAGACCGGCGCGGAGCACTGGTGCAACCCGCCCGACCGCGCGCTCGGCACGCCCCCCACCACCCGCACCGGCCACCCGCTCGTGGACGCCTACCTGTGGATCAAGCGGCCCGGCGAGTCGGACGGCACCTGCCGCGGCGGCCCCCCGGCAGGCCAGTGGTGGACCGACTACGCGCTCCGGCTCGCCAGTGCCGCCACGCAAAACCTGCCGGGCCAACAGGAGTCCGCAACGCCGGACGGCACGGCGTCCCCGTCCACTCAGTCGCCGTCCCCGGCCGCCGCGGCGCCGTCCCCGGCGCCGACCGCCTCGCCGGTCACTTCACATGCACCCACTTCGCCTGCGACGGAGTCCCCCGCGAGTCCGTGAGGAAGAGCATGTACCAGCCCCGCGGCACCAGCGAATGGCTTTTGGGCACGCGCACCGACAGCGTGCTGCCGCGGCGCTCGAAGTCCAGCGCAATCGACCGCTGCTCCACATCGGTGACATGGGTGACGGCGCTGGGCCGCATCAGCCGGGCGGTCCTCACCTTCCCGGCACCGGCCACGGTGAAGCGGTTGGCCTTGCCCCGCTTCACCTCGGTCGGGCCGTGCGCCGCCGCGGGCCGCGCGCGGTCGTAGCGGTACGGCGGCGTGTAGACCTCGATGCGCTTCTCGAACTCCCCGCCCGTGGTGTTCGCGCGGTCCGAGAACAGCGGGTCGGAGCCGAAGACCGCGATCCGCCCGTCCGGCAGCAGCAGCGCCTCGGAGTGGTAGTTGCGGCCCACGGCCGGGTCCGCCGCCTTGGTGAACGCGCGCGTACGCGGGTCGAAGATCTGGGCCTTGTGGTTGTCGCTGGCGCCCTTGCCGCGGTAGTCGCCGGACCCGCCGCTGGTGAACACCTTGTCGTCCGGGGTGAGCACCGCGTTCAGATAGCGGGTGCCCTCGCTGAGGTCGGGCCCCGGGCGGTACCTGGGGTTCTTCTTCGTGAGGTCCACCAGCGCGGTACGGCCGGTGGACTTCGGCGACTCGCCGACACCGCCCCCGCCGAGCATCATCACCTGCTGCTTCTGGGCGGGTGGCAGCAGCACGGAGGCGGAGGTCTCGGTCAGTTCGGGGTCCGTGAGGCCCGGCACCGGCTTGAAGGTGTTCTTCTTGACGTTCCAGATGCCGGGCGTGCGGCCCTTGCCGGCCGGGCCGTAACCGGCGTTGGATCCGGAGTAGAAGAGCTTGCCGTCGCCGGTGAGGAAGAGCGCCGGGTAGGTCGGGAAGTAGCGGTGCGGTCCCTTGGACCACTTGCGGGTCTTCGGGTCGTAGATCTCGTTCTTGCCCGGGATGATCTCGCCCATGTCGTCCAGCCCGGACACCGACAGGACCTTGCCGCTCTTCAGGGTCACCAGCGTCGGATACCAACGCGCCTCGTTCATCGGGTCGACGCGCAGATACCGCTCGGCGACCGGATCGAACTCGTACGTGTCCTTCAGGCCCTGGAAATCCTTCTTGTCCAGGCCGAGCTTGGTCGCCAGACCGTAGTGGTTACGGGCATCCGCGCCCTTGAGCCCCTTGATGCTGTACTGCGCGGCCGTGTTCGTCACCCCGGCCTTGCCGCGCCGCACGGCCTCGACGAACACCCGCGCCTCGCGCGCGGTGACCCGCATCCTGCCACTCCCGTCGCGCGCTGCCTTCTTCTTGGCGCGCGGCACCACCACCGGGAACTGCGAGCGGTACTCCAGGCCGTCCGGGCTGCGGAAGACGGTGCCCTTGGGGAGAGTCCGCGGCTTGTCGGGGTCCTCGTTCTTCACGACCATCAGGCCGCCCGCCCGGGTGACATCGCCCTCGAGCTTCTCGTACCGTCGGGTGCCGCCCGCGACCAGCAGCTTGCCGTCCGGCAGCTGGGCGTGACCGGCGCAGAACATGTCCTTCGGCGTGTCGATCTCCTTGAACGTGTTCTTGACCGGGTCCCACAGCACGCTCTGGAACGTTCCGGCGTCGAAGTTCTTCTCGTCGTTGCCGGATCCGGCGATCATCAGCACCTTGCCGGTGTGCAGCAGCGCGGCGTGGATGGTGTTGATCCGGAAGCGCTCCGGCACGTCCACCAGGTCCCAGTGCCCGTACCGTGCCTTGTACGACGGCTGGTTGATCTTGTAGTCGTGGTACTTGAGCTCGGCATAGCCGATGACGGCCGGTGCGTTCATCGCGCCGACCGCACTCAGGGCGACGGCCCCGACCGCCACCTTGCGGGTACGGGGACTGAGTCGGTATCGCACGGTGCGAGCCTCCTGACGGTGGGACGAGGGCGGGCCGGGGACCGGTCAGGCCGGTGGGTGCTGCTGGTCGGCTTCCGCGGCGCACAGCAGCCCGCTGCCGGTATCGGGGCTCTGCAGGTACTCCTCCACCGCCCACCGGCTCGAAGCCACCTTGACCAGGTCCTTCAGCCGTGCGGCCGAGGGCCCGCAGCAGATGTAGTACGCGATCCCGTGCGGGTCGCCGCCGGTCCGCCGGGCCAGCACCCAGCGCCCGAACCCGTCCTGCCGGGGCGGGCGGACGGTGACGCGCGCCCAGGCGCAGTCCCGGTCGTGCTGCGCGTCGGCCCCGCCCGCCACGTTCTTCCACGCCTGCACGGGCAGGGTGGTGACCAGCGCGTCCACGCGTGCGTCGGCCCCGTCGGCCGTGTGCACCGTGTCGTGGGCCCGGACGGGCAGCACGTACGGGATGCGGGACTCCTCCATCCAGTCACGGAGCGGCCTGTCCCGCCCGTACCCGGCGTCGGCGGTGACCCAGGAGAACGGGGCCTTCGTGTCGAGGGCGTGCTGCAGCAGCCGCCGGAATTCCTCGGAGGAGCGCGCCGTGGGGTCGGTGGGCTGCTCCGGCACTTCCGGCTGTTCCCGTTGCACCGGCTGGTCCGGCTTGTCCGGCTGTTCCGGTTGCTCGCGCTGGGCCGGGCATTTCGCGCGGCGTCGCTCGTGGGTCGCGGACCAGCGCCAGATGGCCAGCGGGGCGAGGGAGACGATCAGCGCGATCGAGGCCCAGGTCCGCATGGCCGCGTGGGTGTTGTTCAGGAACACCGAGGCGATCAGCGTCGTGGCGAACAGCCCGGCCCACAGCAGATGGGTGGTGAAGGTGCGCAGCCGGTCCGGGTCTGCCGCGTCGCCCTTCGACGTGACGATGAAGCCGGCCTTCCGGCGCAGCACCGCGCCCGTCAGGGAGCGGGCGTACAGCGGCGCGGACATCGCGGACATCGCCATGCCGGCGACGCCCGAGGAGCCCTCCGGCTCGTGCGGACTGACGTTGTGCCGCCGGTTCCACATGTACAGCCCGATCTGCAGGGCCGCGGCGTCGCTGTACAGCATCATCCACATCTGCGACTCGACCTGCACGCCGGAGGAGCCGAGACAGAGGAACAGCGCGCAGGAGAGGGCGCCGATCACCCAGTTGACCGCGGAGATCGGGTAGTAGGTCACCATCAGCCCGTAATTCAGCGCCTGGCCGGGAGTGACGCGGAAGACCGCCCGCCCGAACTGGCGGAAGAGCGTTTCATAGGTGCCGCGGCTCCAGCGCAGCTGCTGGTTGAAGAAGTCGCTCCAGGTGGCCGGCCCCTCGCCGACGGCCAGGACGTCGGGGGTGTAGACCGAACGCCAGGGCCGGCCGGTGTCGGGATTGCGCCGGCGGTGGATCTCCAGCCCGGTGGCCATGTCCTCGGTGATGGAGTCGTAGAAACCGCCGGCCTGCCGCAGCGCGCTGATCCGGACGCAGTTGTTGGTGCCGACGAACATGGGCGAGCCATAGGCGTTCCCCGCCCGCTGGATCAGCGCGTGGAAGAGGAATTGCTGGCTCTCCGACGCCCGGGCGACCGCGCTGTCGTCATTCCCGTAGACCTGGGGCCCGACGACGAAGGCCACATCGGGGTCCCGGAAGAAGCCCATCATGCGTTCGAGGTACGCGGGCAGCGGCACATGGTCGGTGTCGACGCCCGCCATGAATTCGTACGCGTCACCGTGCGCGTCCAGCCAGGAGTTGTAGTTGCCGTGCTTGGTTTTGGCGCGGAACGGCCCGGACGGCTGGTTCCATTTCTCCTCGCCTTTACGGGAGAAGTGCCGCACGCCCAGTTCCTCGCACAGCCGCCGCATCTCGGGGGTGTTTCCCTCGTCCAGCAGCCATACGTCGAGCGGGCCGTCGTGCCGGAGCGCGGTGGCGCCCTCCAGCGTGGCCCGGACCATCTCCTCGGGCTCCTTGCCGGGGACGAAGGTGGTCAGGAACGCCACCCGGGTGCCGGGCGCGGGAGTGACCGGCACGGGGTCCCGGGCGACGAGCGTGGCGTGCGCGATGGAGATGACGTTGAGGACGCGGAAGGTCTCCAGCAGGCCGATGGAGACGAGCATGACCAGGTCGGCGGCCGTCTCCCAGCCCGCCACGCCCTCGCGGTCCACCCAGTGCGGGGGCTGCAGGAGCCAAATGAGCAGTGCCAGCGAGGCGAGCGGCGCCAAGATCAGCAGCAGGGCCGTCCACACCCGGTGCGCACCGCCGCCCAGCAGGCTTCGGTACTGCACCCGGTAATCCGTGGGGTGCGGCTCGGTGAGCGGACCGGCCAGTCGGCTGAATTTCTCGTAGTCGTAACGAGGGACGGGCGGCGCGTCGTCAACGGGGGAGAAAGTCTCGCTTTTTGCATCCTCCCCTTCCGCTGAGCGACTGGTGACCGCTACCGACGGGTGGCCACCGTGCTGATCCATGGCAGTTTTCCGCGAGAACGCCACGCTACCCCTCGTCACATATGGAGCTAATAGGTCGAACGGGCCACTAAAACGCTAAGCTAACAAACCTTCTGTATGCCGGAGAGTTGGCCGTTCCCATAGGGCGCCCGAATGGCGGCAGGACTGTCGGTCGCGCGGGCCGAGATTCTGAATTTCTATGCGCCCGATCAGGTGAAAAACTTCGATCTCCGCAACTTTGGGCCCGTTCAGCCCGATCAAGAGGGGGAAGGGGGACGGCAGTACGGCCGCCTCCCACGCGCTTTACGAAAGGCCAGTTGCATGTCACGAATGGCGAAGCTCACCGCTCTCACGGCCCTCGCGGCCACCGCCGTCCTCGGTGGGGCGACGACCGCTTCCGCCCACAACGGCGGAAACGGCGGCGGCGCGGGTGCCGCCGGGGCGGCGTCGAATTCCCCCGGCGTGGTGTCGGGCAACGTGATCCAGGTGCCGATCAGCATCCCGATCAACGCCTGCGGCAACACCGTCAACATCGTCGGCTTGCTGAACCCGGCCTTCGGTAACACCTGCGTCAACGGCAACACCGGCCAGCAGAACGGCAACCACCACCACAACAACAACCACCACCACAACAACAACGGGCGCTGAGACCGGCCCGCCCGCGCCCGCTCCCGTCCGGTGTTCCCAGCCCGGCACCGGACGGGACGGGCCGGCCGCTCACTCCAGCCGGCCGAAGCGGCGGGCGGCCCACGCCAGCCCGCCCACGCCCAGCAGGGCCAGCACGAGGAGTTCGAGGACGGCCGGGGGCTGCCAGTCCGCCCAGCGGACGCCGGAGGAGGCGACGCCGCCGGGCACGTACCGCTCGATGCTGCGGCGCAGTACGTCGACGGCGTAGGCCAGCGGGTTGACGGCGGTCAGCTGACTGAGCCAGCCGGGCAGGGCGGTCAGCGGGAAGAAGGCCCCGGAGAGGAACAGCAGCGGCATCAGGGCCAGCCCGAGCAGGGTGTGGAAGGCCTCGACGGTACGGATGCCGATCGCGAGCGCCGCCGTCAACGCGGTGATGACGAAAGCGGCCAGCGCCATGGTGGCCAGCAGTGAGAGCAGCAGCAGGGGGCGGTACGGCAGTCCGACGGCGCCCGACGCGGCGAGCAGGACCGCGCCCTGCGCGGTGGCCACCGCGGTGCCCCCCAGACAACTCCCGTACAGCAGGCTGGAGCGGCGTACGGGCGCCATCAGGGTCTCGCGGAGGTAGCCGCTCTCCCGATCGGTGATGAGCCGAATTCCCACGGTCACCGCGGGCGTTTGCACCGTCATCACCAGGACGCCGGGAAAGAGGTACGTGCGGTAGTCGCCGCCGACGGCCGTCGAGGGGACCAGCGCGGCCAGGCCGCCGCCGAGGAGCACCAGGAACAGCAGCGGCTGCACCAGCATCACGACCGTCTGCACGGGCTGGCCGAGCATGCGCAGCAGGTCGCGGAGGACCAGGGCGTGCACGGCGCGCAGTTCACGCAGCAGGGTGCCCGGCGGATCCAGGGCACCGGCCGTCACGGCCGGCTCCCGTCACTCTGCGTCAGGGGGGCGTCGGGAGGGGCGATGCGCCGCCCGGTGTGGTGGAAGAAGACGTCGTCCAAGGTGGGTTCCGTGAGGGAGACGGCGTGTACGGGGACGCCGCGGGCGGCGAGCGCGGCGCACAGCCGGGGGATCTGCCGCGGGCCCGCCGCCACGGCGACGGTCAGTCCCTCGGGCCCGGTGACCGGCCGCAGGCCGAGGTCCTGGCGCAGGGCGGCTGCCGCCGCGGCGTCGTCGGCGGTCCGTACGCGCAGCCGGTCGTCGCCGATCGCGGCCTTCAGGGCCGCCGGCGTGCCCTCGGCGACGACGCGGCCGCGGTCGAGGATGGCGATGCGGTCGCAGTGTTCGGCCTCGTCCAGGTAGTGGGTGGTGACGAAGACGGTGGTGCGCCGGTCGGCGCGGAGCCGTGCCAGGTGGTCCCAGACCTGGGCCCGGGAGTGCGGATCGAGGCCCACGGTGGGCTCGTCGAGGAAGAGCACGCCCGGTTCGTGGAGCAGGGCGCGGGCGATCTCCAGGCGGCGGCGCAGCCCGCCGGAGAGCGTGCGCACGCGGTGCCGGCGGCGCTCGGTCAGCCCCGTCAGCTCCAGGAGCGTGGCGCTGCGTGCCCGGGAGCGCGCGCGGGGAAGGCCGTAGAGGCGGGCGTGCAGGTAGAGGTTGCGTTCCAGGGTCAGGTCCGGGTCGACCGCGCTCTGCTGGAACAGCAGGCCGACTCCGCTCCGTACCTGCTGCGGCTGGGTGCGGACGTCGGCCCCGGCCACCACGGCGTGTCCGGAGGTGGGTCGGGCCAGGGCGCACAGCATCGCGATGGTGGTGGTCTTTCCGGCACCGTTGGGGCCGAGGAAGGCGAAGGTCTCCCCGGGGCGCACGTCCAGGTCGACCCCGCGTACCGCCTCGGCGCCGGGGTAACGCTTAGTCAAGCCATGGGCATAGATTGCGTAGCGCTCGGCGATGCCGGCCCGACCCCCGGCACCGCCGGTCGCTTCCTTTTGACGCGGCACGTTCCACCCCTCAGCATGGACACAGGGGAAAATCACCCTATATGGGGCATTCTGCCCTACGGGTGTCAACACGACAGCAGAAGGAAGGTGACGACGATGCGCCAGCCGTACACCCCACCGACGGTCGTCCGTATGGGACGGGTCGAAAAGCTGACTGGACAGCTGCGCCGGGGAACTCCCGACCTCGTCGGTCACGGCAACATCGCCTGACCATCCGCTGAACGGAGGCGGAGCGTACCTGCTCCGCCTCCGGCCCATGAGGTGGTGTGCTGGTGGCCGGACCCGTCGTCGCACAGGATTTCCTCGAATTCCCCGGCTGCTCCGGACGGATCGCCACGGGCGCTCGCACGATTGAGCACGACTGTGTGCCCTTCGACGCCCGTTCCGCGGACCGCCCACGGGGCAGCCATGTCCGCCAATGGATTCCCACCGGGACGCGCCCCGCGCAGCCCCGCGTACAGGAACCTCTTCCCGGCGTCTTCCTCCTGATGGCGGGCCCGTTGGGCGAGCCGCTCGCCGCGGGCCGCGCGGAGCGGCTGGTCCGGGAGGTGGCGCGCGGCCACCATGCCGTACTGCGGGAGCTGCCCGCGGAAGTCTCCGGTGCCGTCGCGACGGCACAGCGGGTCGTCCTCTTCCGCGGGGCGTGCAGCGCCGAGCAGTTGTTCTTCCGCGCGGCGGGCGGGCGGACGCAGTGGTCGAGCGACCCGCGCGACCTGCTCGACGGACCTCCGGAGTTCGACCGGGAGACACTGTGGCGCGCCTGCCGGGGCGAGGACGTCTTCGTCTACCCGGGCATCGAGCGGCTGCTCCCCGGCCGGCTCGCCGTCCTGGACGGCTGGTCGGCGCGTACCGAGACCTTCGAGCGGATCGCCCCGCTGCCAGTGCCGCGCCGTACCACGCTGCGTCAGTACGCCGACCTCGCCTACGAATCGCTGCTCGCCGAGACCCGGCGCTATGCGTCCGCCGGCCGCATCGGCGTCCTGCTCTCCGGGGGCGTCGACTCCGCCACCGTGCTCGCCGCGCTCACCGACCAGGGGGCCGACGTCGTCGCATACCACATGCGCAGCAACGACCCCCTCGCCGACGAATCGCCCCGGGCCCGTGAGGTCTGCCGGCACCTGTCGGTCCCGCTGGTGATGGTGGATCCACCGGGCGACGACGAGTCCTACTTCCCCGAAGGGCGGGACTTCCCGCTGCCGTTCAACCACGTCTGGTTCCGCCGCGTGGAGCTGACGGCCCGCCGGATCGCGGCGGACGGGGTGCGCACGGTGCTCTCCGGCGTGGACGGGGACATCGTCTTCGGCCCGCTGCGGTACGGGCTGTACGACGTCGCCGTCGCGGACGCGCCCTGGCGCGAACGCGCCGCCATGGCCAACGGGCTGCTCAGCTCCCGCTGGGAGCTGAGCCGGATCCTCCGCAGCCTCCGCCCCGGCCGCTCCCTCTACGAGGACCCCGAAGGGACCGCCGAGACCGAGCGCGCCGGCGACTTCCTCGTCCCCGTCCCCGGCGCCTCTTACGAGACGTACGACCCGGACTCGGCAGCGCAGGAGCACACCCTCAACCTCACGATCTGGCGGCCGCACGGCCTGCACTGCGCCAAGCCCTGGGGCGGCAGGCAGCCACGCCGGCTGGGGGCCCGGCTGCCGAACGCCTACCGGGTCATCCCGTATGCCGGGCGCACCATCGACAAACCCGTACTGCGGCTGGCAGCCGCCCGCCGCGTCCCGGACTGCGTCTGGCGCCACTACGGGCGGGACTGGCTCGGCTCGCCGGACGAGAACTGGTGCCTGCGCCACCCGGACGCCCTCGCCCGGGTGCTGGACGGCCACGACGCACGGCTGACCGCCATGGGCGTCGTCGACCCGGGGCGCCTCGCGGCCGTCCTCGCCGACCCCCGCGCGCTGCGCCTCAACGCCGAAAGCCTGCTGTGCACCGCCATGGTCGAGCTGTTCCTGCGCGACCTGGCACACCGGACCGAGCCGACAGGGGACCTCCGATGCCGCTGATCCGCCTTGCCGAACAGACCGTCTTCGACCCCGCCGACGGTACGGGCGTCCTCATGGACACCACCGAGGGCGTCTACTTCGAACTCAACCCCACCGCCACCCTCATGCTCCAGGCCGCCCTCCGCTTCGAAACGGCCGACGAAGCCGTCCGCCATCTCGCGGAGGGCATCGACGCCGAGGAGAGCGAACTGCACGAGGGCATCAGGTCGCTCTCCGCCCAACTGGCGGAGAGCCGCCTCATCGAGCCCACGGGGACGGCCTCGTGACCGACCACGGCCTCGTGACGAACCGGGCCGCCACGACCGGGGACTGGGCCTTTCTGCTGTGGGGCGCCGATGCGGCCGGGACCGTACCCCGTACGTCCCGGCGGGCGAGGCTGACCGCCGCCGTGCACACCGTACGGGCGCTGCGGACCCTGCGGCGGGCGGGCTGGGGCGCCGCCCAGTCCTGCCTGCGGGACGCGCGGGCGGCCCCGCGCGCGCACCGCGGCCTCCCGGACGACGCGGCGGTCCGCGTCGCCCGCCGTGAACTGCCGCGCTGCCAGCTCGTCGTACGGCTGGCCGAACCGGACGCGCTGTGCCTGGCCCGGTCGTTCGCGCTGGCCGTCTACCTGACGGCGCTCGGCCTCCCGGCCGAGACGGTCATCGCCCGGCAGCGGTCGTCGATCGGCGCGCGATTCGCCTTCCATTCCTGGACCGAACTGCACGGCGAGGTGCTCAACGACATTCCAGGCGTGCAGAGCGGCTACACCGTACTCCAACGGGTCCGGTCCGCCGCCCTGCCGTGACCCCCTTCATCATCAGCGCTGCCGCAGGACCTCCGGGTTGGCGCAGTGGGCCAGCGGCTCGCCGCGCAGGAAGCGGCCCACCTCGCCCGCCACGATGCGGGCCGCCTTGTGGGCGACGCCCTGGCTGCCGCCCGCGATGTGCGGGGTGAGGACGACGCCGGGGGCGGTCAGCAGGGGCGAGCCGTCCGGGACCGGCTCCTCGGGGAAGACATCGAAGCCGGCGGCGGCGAGCCGGCCGGTGGCGAGCGCATCGCACGCCGCGTCGTAGTCCATCAGGGCGCCGCGGGCGCAGTTGACCAGTACGGACCCCTCGGGCAGCAGGTCGAGCTGCTTCCGGCCGATCATGCCGGTGGTCTCCTCGGTGACCCGCGCGTGCAGCGAGACGATGCGGGAGCGGGTGAGCAGCTCCTCCAGGGACACCTGCTCGGCGATGCCCGCGAGCCGCTCGGGATCGGCGTACGGGTCGTGGACCAGCACCGTCGCGCCCAGCGCGAGCAGTACCTTGGCGACCCGGCTGCCGACGGCGCCGAAGCCGACCAGGCCGACGGTGGCGCCCTCGATCTCGATGCCGCAGTTGTCGTAGTCGAAGTAGTCGCCGCGCCACACACCGCGCCGCAGGTCGGTGTGGACATCGCCGAGGCCGCGCGCCGCGGCGAGGATCAGTGCCAGGGTGTGCTCGGCGGTGGCGACGGCGTTGCGGCCGGGCGCGTAGCAGACGGCGACGCCGTGCCGGGTGGCCGCGTCCAGGTTGGCGTTGACCGGGCCGCCGCGGCTGGCGCAGAAGAGCTCCAGATCCGGGCAGTTGGCGAGGATGCGCTCGGTGAGCGGGGCCAGTTGGGTGACGCAGACGCGAGCGCCCTGCAGCGCCTCGATCATCTCGTCCTCGGAGCCGGACGCCTCCCGCACCTCGGCGACCGGGCCGAACGGGGTGTGCGGCCAGGGCAGCAGCAGTTCGCGGACCTCGGCGGCGCCGCCGGTCGCGGCGTCGACCTGTTCGGTGAGCAGGCGGGGCAGGACGAAGTGGTCGCCTGCGGCCAGGACGGTGGTGGACATGCGGTTCTCCGTGTGTGCGGGGTGCGGATCAGTGGGCGGCGGAGGGGGACACGACACAGGGCGCGTTCAGCCGGAGCAGGGACGCCCGGCCGCCCTTGAGGCGCAGCTCGGTGAGGGCGCCGTTCTCCAGCGCGGGGAAGACCGTGCGGTACGTACCGAGGGGGATGCCGAGCGCGCGGCAGAGCAGCAGGCGGACGAGCGTGGAGTGGGCGACCACCAGGACGCGGCCGTCGGGCAGCTCCCGGGCCAGGTCGGTGAGGCAGGCGGTGGCCCGCGCCGCGGCCTGCTCGGGGTCCTCGCCGCCGGGGAGGTGGTGGGTGACGGGGTCGCGGAGGAACGCGTCGAGCCGTTCGGGGAACACCTCGCGCATCTCGGTACGGGTGAGCCCGTCACCGCGCCCGAAGTCGACCTCCAGGAGACGTTCGTCGACGCGCGGAGCGACGCCGAGGGCGCGTGCGGCCGGCTCGGCGGTGAGCCGGGCCCGGGAGAGCGGGGAGCAGACCACCGCGTCGATGCCGGCCCCGGCGGCCCACGCCGCGAGCTCCGCGGCCTGCGCGTGGCCCCGCTCCGTGAGGGCGACATCGGTGCGCCCGGCGTAGCGGTTCTCCGCGTGCCAGACGGTCTCGCCATGGCGTACCAGAAGGAAGTCGGTCACTGCTGGGCCTTTCTGACGGCGTGCTCGGCCACATCGGGGGCCGGCCAACCGTGGTCGTTCAGCGCGTCCACGAATGCCACGTAGGCGGGGAGGAAGCGGGCGGTGCGCTCGGGGTCGGGGTGGTGTTCGGTACGGACGCGGACCATCGCGGTGGCGGCCTCGGTGAGCGGGGTCCCGTCGGCGGTGGCCGCGAGCACGGCCATGCCGAGGGCGCCCTCGGCCTGTTCGGGCAGGGTGACGGTCCGGCCGAGGACATCGGCGCGCAGCTGGTTCCAGTACGCGTTGCGGGTGCCGCCGCCGGTGAGGGTGAGCGGGCCGTCGACGGGGGCGCCGAGGTGGTCGAGGTAGTCGAAACAGAGCCGTTCGAGGCAGGCGACGCCGAGCAGATGGGCGTGGAAGCGCTCCGCCTCGTCCGCCGGATCGCCCAGCAGGAAGGGGCGGGCGTCCGGGGCCCGGAAGGGGAACCGCTCGCCGCCGGTACCGGCGAGGGGGTACGCGACGGGGTCGTGCCCCCGTCCCGCCGACCGACTGCTTTTGACGGCCCGTTCGGTGAGCTGCGCCAGGTCGGCGCCCGGGAACTCGCGGGTGAGGGCGCCCGCGCCGCTGCTGGACGCGGCGCCGGGCAGCCAGGTGTCGCCGGGGCCGCGGTGGCAGTAGACGAGGCCGCCGGGGTCGCGGACCAGGCGCGAGCTGGTGCCCTTGAGGACGAGCGTGGTGCCGAGTACGGAGTTCCACGCGCCGGGGGCGAGCGCACCCGCCCCGATCTGCGCGGCGCAGCCGTCCGTCATGCCCGCGACGATCTCCACGCCCTCGGGGATGCCGGTGGCGCGCGCCGCGTCGGCGCACACCGTACCGAGCACGGTGCCGGGGCGTACCACCTCCGGCAGCAGCACACCGGGCACGCCGAGCGCGGCGAGCTCCTTCTCCGGCCAGCCCTCCGCGAGCAGGTGGTAGCCCGTCTTGAGGGCGTGGCTGGCGTCGCTCGCGACCTGACGGCCCGCCAGCCGCCAGGTGACCAGGTCGACCTGGTGCAGCAGCCGGGTGCCGGGCGCCGTGGCGGCCGCCGAGTGCTCCAGCAGCCACACCAGCTTCGGCAGCGCCCACGAGGGCTGCATGGTGCGGTAGCCCAGCTCCTCCCAGACCGCGGCGCCGACTTCGTTGACCCGTACGGCCTGCTCAGCGGCCCGCCCGTCGTCGTACATCAGGCCGGGCGTGAGCGGGGTGCCGTCCGGGCCCGCGAGCAGGATCGTGCCGGACGTGCCATCGATGGCGAGCGCGGTCACCCGCCCCGGATCGATCCCCGCGAGGGCTTCGCGGCAGGCCGCGGCGAGCGCGTGCCACCACTCCTCGGGGTCCTGCTCGTGGCGCGCGCCGGTACGGCTGCTGTGCAGCGGCCGGGAGGCGGCGGCGAGCACCCGGCCGCCGGCGTCCACGGCGACGGCGCGGGCGCTCTGGGTGCCCAGGTCGAGGCCGAGCCGTACGGGGTCGGGGTGGCGGGACATCAGGTCTCCTCCTTAGGAGCGGTCGGCTGCCAGCCGGCCTCGCGGGCCAGCGCGCGCCAGGAGAGGAAGGCGGCATACCGGTCGGTGTAGAGCGCCGCGCGTTCCGGGTCGGGCTCCCAGGCGGGGCCCATGTGGACGTACTTGTCGGCGGCGCGGTGCATGCTCGACTCGGCGCCGGTGAGGACGAGACCGGTGAGGAATGCGCCCTTCGCGCCGAGTTCGGTGTCGGTGGAGCGGGTGGTGGGCACGCCCGTGACATCCGCGATCAGCCCGCACCACGCGTCGCTCCGCGCCCCGCCGCCGCACAGCCGCAGCTCGCTGACCTCCGTACGGGAGGCGGTGAGCGCGTCCCGCAGGGTCAGCGAGAGCCCGTCGAGGACGGCGCGCGCGATGTCCGCCCGGGTGTGCTCCAGGCTCAGGCCCCAGAAGGTGCCGCGGGCGCGCGGGTCGAGGAACGGGGCGCGTTCGCCGGCGGGGGAGAGGTACGGGAGGAAGGCGAGGCCGTGCGCGCCGGGCTCGGAGCGGAACGCCTCGGTGGCCAGCTCCGCCGCGCCGGAGAGGCCGAGGACGCCGGCGGTCCAGTTCAGTACCTCGGTACCGGAGAGCGTGGGGAAGGCGCGCAGCACGCGCTCCCGGCCGCGGTAGGCGATGTGGATGCCGCTCGGTTCGCCGGTGGTGTCGACGGCGGTGCGGACGACCTCGGCGCACAGCGTGGTGCCGAGGATCGCGCACGCCTGGCCGGGGTTGACCACGCCGATGCCGCGCGCGGTGGCGGCGATGTCGTACGGGGCCATGACCACGGGCAGCCCGGCAGGGACGCCGAGTTCGGCGGCGGCCGCGCCGGTGATCTCCGCGATGCGCCGGTCGTCGCCGACGACCTCGGGCAGCAGCCGCTCGGCCCCGCGCAGCCCGAAGAGGTCGATGACCTGTTGGTCGTACGCGCCGGTGGCGTGGTCGAGGAAGGGCGCCGAGGCGTCCGACTCGTCGATCGCCCGCTCGCCGGTGAGCCGGAGGAAGAGCCAACCGGCGGCGGTGAGCGCGGCGTCGGAGCGGGCCAGCCGCTCGGGGTCGTGCTGCGCGAACCAGGTGAGGAGCGCGTTCGGCAAGCCAGCGAAGGTCAGCGAGCCATTGCGCCGGAACGCCTCCTCCAGCACGCCGGTACGGCCCCATTCGGTGACCGTGTCGGCGGCCCGTCCGTCGGACCACAGGACGGCCGGGCCGGTGGGCCGCCCGCGCTCGTCCACCAGCCAGCAGCCGTCGCCCTGCGCGGTGAAGGTGACCAGCCACACCGGGTCGGCGCCCTGCTCGCGTACCTCCGCCAGCACGGCCCGCACGGTGTGCACCACCGCGTCCCACACCGCGTCCATGTCCTGCTCGGCCCAGCCCGGGTGGGGCCGGTCGACGATGGTGGCGCGCCGGGCGACGGCGACCTCATGGCCCTGGTCGTCGTAGACCACGGACTTGATCAGCGAGGTGCCGACGTCGATGGAGAGTACGGACACGGGTCACGCTCCTTCGGAGGCGCCGACGGCGGCCGGGGCGGCGGGGGCGGTGGCCCGTGCGGCACGTTCGGCGGGGGTACGCAGGTACAGGGCCAGTACCCCGCTCAGCGCGTACAGCCCGGCGAAGATCCAGATGACGCCCTGTACGCCGAGCGGCCCGAGGAAGACCGCGACGAGCGCGGGACCGACGAACGTGCTGGCCCCGGCGCCGAGGTTCAGCGCCGCCATCGCCTGGCCCTTGTGCGCCGGGGCGAGCGAGGGCATCAGCGCGGAGAGCGGCACGTACCCGGCCAGCGTGGCGCCGAACAGCCCCGCCACCAGCAGGCACAGCGCGTACTCCCCGCCGAGCAGCGTCGGCACGTAGTACAGCAGCAGCGAGGTGACCGTACAGCCGACGCCGCCGCACCAGGCGACCGTGCGCCGCCAGCCGATTCGGTCGCCGAGCACACCGAAGACGAGATTGAAGACGATGTTGACCGCGAACATCACGGACAGCAGGCGCAGCCACTGCGACAGGCTCAGCCCGACCGTCTGTGTGAAGAACGCGGGCAGGCAGACCAGGAAGCCGAACTCCGGCGCCGTATTGATCAGGCGGACGACGGCACCGGCACCGATCCGTGGATTGCGGCCGAGCAGCGCCAGGCTCCCGAAGAGCGTGGCCAGCGGGCGTTCACCGGCCGGGGCCAGCCGCCGGAAGCCGGTCCGCTCGCGGACCAGCAGCAGCGCGATCAGGCCGCCGAGGACGACCAGGCCGAGCGAGAACCACAGCGTGGCGTACGCGCCGATCTGCGGGATGAGGAAGCTCGCCGTGAGCGAGCCCAGCGTCGGCAGCCCGCCGGTGAAGGCGAACCAGAACCACCCGACGGCCGTGCCGAGCCGCTTCTCCGGCGCCGTCGCCGCGATCCACACCAGGAAGCCGAACGCGAAGAGCGGGTAGCCGATGCCGCGCAGGCCGTAGCTGAGGAGCAGCAGCGGATAGTTCATCGAGGGCACCGCGATCGCCAGCATGAGCACCTGGAAGCCGACCCAGGCACCGAACCCCGCCATCATCACCCGGCGCGGACCCCACAGGTCCGACAGCGCGCCGGAGAGCCACGCGGCGACGGACGCGGTGACGCCGTAGACGGTGAACAGCATCGCCACCCGCTGCGCGGACAGGCCCTCCTGCACGAGGTACGGCGAGAGATACCCGGACTCGACACCGTCACCGATCATGAACACGAGGACCCCGACGAATCCCCAGGCGAGCTCGCGGGGAATGCCGAGCCGATCGGTCCAGCCGCGCCGCTCCGAGCGCGCCGGCCCGGTCGGTCTCAGTGCGTTACTTGCCACCCCAAGGCACCTCTTCCACTGGTACGGGCCCGTCCGCGCCCCTGACCGGCGCGGCGCACGACCCCTGTGGCACCGATGCAACGCGGGCCGCGAACGGGCGGTCAACGCCCGTCGGCCGACCTCTCGCGGGCCGGTCGGGCCGCCGCGTGAAAACCGCTGGCGGCGGACCCCGCTACCCCGGGCTTAACATGGCGGCAACGCGGCGTGAGCTCGGCATTTCCCCGCTGACCTGGGACGCCGAAGCAGTCCCGCCGTGTGAAATCCGCGTGAAGTTAACGAGAGGTTCCCGCAGTGACCGAGGACGGCGGCGCGCCGGGCGGCGACAGCGCGAGACGCGAGGACATCCAGAACGCACGGCGGCAGCGCATCCGCGAGCAGGTCGCCGCCGAGGGATTCGTCCGTACCGCCGCGCTCGCCGAGCAGTACGCGGTCAGCATCATGACCATCCACCGCGACATGGACGTCCTCCAGGCGCAGGGCTGGCTGCGCAAGGTCCGTGGCGGTGCCTCCTCCCTCCCCTCACTGCTCTTCCACGGCGACCTCAGCGAGCGCATGGCCGCCATGAACGCCACGAAGCGGCGGCTCGCCCGCGCCGCGCTCCGGCTGCTCACCCCCGGCCAGACCGTCATGATCGACGAATCCACCACCTGCCTCGCGCTGGCCCAGCACCTCACCGAACGCGGCCCGCTCACCGTCATCAGCAACTTCCTGCCGGTCATCAAGCTGCTGGCGGGCGAGCCCGGCATCAGCCTGCTGGCCCTCGGCGGCTCGTACTACCCGGCCTACGACGCGTTCCTCGGCCCGCACACCGCCGAGGCGGTCCGCTCCTTCCGCGCGGACATCCTCTTCATGTCCACCACGGCCGTCACCGGCGACACCTGCTACCACCAGTCGCAGGAGACGGTGCAGGTCAAACGGGCGCTGATGGACCGGGCCGCGCGCCGGGTGCTGCTGGTGGACCACACCAAGTTCGCCCGCAGGGGCGTGTACGCGCTCGCCCCGCTCACCGACTTCGACACCGTCCTCGTCGACGACGCGCTGCCCGTCGCCGAACTGCGCCGCCTCCGGGATCTCGGGGTGCAGGTGATCACGGTCGGCGCCTAACACGCGGGGCGGCGACGGTGGCGTACTTCCCGCAATCGCGTCCGGCACGCGGGCACCGCCCGCCACCATGACCGGGGTGAACACCGTACGCGTAGGGCTCCGCGTCGAAGGGACCGTGCAGGGCGTCGGCTTCCGGCCCTTCGTGCACGCGACGGCCTCCCGGCTCGCGCTGAGCGGGCTGGTCGCCAACGACCCCGCCGGAGTACTCATCGAGGTCGAGGGCCCGGCGGACGCCGTGGCGCGCTTCCGGGAGCTACTGGAGAGCCGGCCGCCACCGCTGGCCGTCATCGAGCGGATCACCGCGCGGCCGCTGCCGCCCGCCGGCGAGGCGGACCCCCGCTTCGTCATCGCGGCCAGCCACCGCGCGACGGACACACCCGGGCGCGCGCAACGCACCCCCGTCGCCCCGGACATCGCCACCTGCGCAGACTGCCTGCGCGAACTCCACGACCCGGCCGACCGGCGGCACCGCTACCCCTTCATCAACTGCACCAACTGCGGCCCGCGGTACACCATCACCCGCGACCTGCCCTACGACCGGGCCCGCACGACGATGGCCGGCTTCCCGATGTGTGCCGCGTGCGCCGCCGAGTACACCGATCCGGCCGACCGGCGCTTCCACGCCCAGCCGTTGTGCTGCCCCGACTGCGGCCCGGCGCTCCGGCTGGTCGACGCGGCCGGTACGCCGGTGCCGGGCGAGCCGGTCGCCGCGGCGGCCGGGCTGCTGCGCGCCGGGCGGATCCTCGCGATCAAGGGGCTGGGCGGCTACCACCTCGCCGTGCACGCCGGGTGCGAGCCGGCCGCCGCAGCGCTGCGGGCCCGCAAGCACCGCGCGGACAAGCCGTTCGCGGTGCTCGTCCCCGACCTGGTGACGGCCGAGCGGCTGTGTCAACTGGACGATACCGCAAGGGAGTTGCTCACCGGACCGCACTGCCCCATCGTCCTGGCCGCTCGCCGGATGCCCCCGCCGGGCCCCGCTGCACCGACCATCGCGGCAGCCGTCGCCCCGGGCTGCCGTGAACTCGGCCTGCTGCTGCCCTACACCCCACTGCACCACCTCCTCGCCGCGGAACTCGCCGCCCCCGCCGTCCTCACCAGCGGAAACCTCGCCGACGAACCACTCGCCTACCGCGACGACGAGGCCTTCGCGCGGCTCGGCACCCTCGCCGACGCCTTCCTCACCCACGACCGGCCCATCCACCGGCGCGCCGACGATTCCGTCATCCGCGTCCACTCCGGCCGTACCGTCCCGGTGCGGCGGGCACGCGGCTACGCCCCGGCACCGCTGCCACTGCCCGTGCCCGCCGCCCGTCCGGTACTGGCCTGTGGCGCGGAGCTGAAGAGCACCTTCTGCCTGGCCCGGGGCCGGACCGCGGTCCTCTCCCCGCACCTCGGCGACCTGGAGAACTACGAGACGCTGGCCGCGTACACCGACGGGATCGCCCACTTCACGCGGCTGTACGCCCTGGAACCCGCGCTGATCGCGTACGACTTGCACCCCGAATACCTCTCCACCAAGTACGTGCACGATCGCGCCGACGCCACGGAAGCGCGCCTTGTCGGCATCCAGCACCACCATGCGCACCTGGCCTCATGTATGACGGAACATCAGGAATGCGGACCGGTCATCGGAGTGGCCTTCGACGGGCTGGGGTGGGGCTCCGACGGCACGCTGTGGGGCGGTGAGTTCCTCGTCGCCGATCTGTGCGGCTTCCGCCGGGCCGGGCACCTCGTGCCGGTACCACTCCCCGGTGGCACGGCGGCGGTCCGGGAGCCGTGGCGAATGGCGGCGGTGTACCTGGACGCGACCGGAAACGACGGTCTCGCCGTGCGCCACAGACACGGTGAACGCTGGGACCACGTACGGGCATTGGCCACCTCCGGCGTCAACTCCCCGCTCACCTCCAGCGCCGGCCGGCTCTTCGATGCCGTCGCCGCCGTCCTCTCGGTCCGCGACACCGTGCGCTACGAAGGGCAGGCGGCGATCGAGCTGGAGCGGTGCGCCGACCCGGCGGTCACCGACGGCTATTCCGTACGCATCGACGACGCCTGCCGGGTGCACGGCGCGGACCTGGTGCGCGCGGTGGCCGACGACGTGCGCGCGGGCACCTCTCCCGCGACCGTTGCGGCCCGGTTTCACAACGGCGTGGCGCGCCTGATCGTGGACGTCTGCGGGCGGCTGCGCGACGCCACCGCACTCACCACCGTCGCCCTCTCCGGCGGCGTCTTCCAGAACGGCTTCCTGCTGGACCGCACCGTGCCGGCCCTGGAGCGCGCCGGTTTCCGCGTCCTCACCCACCGCCGCGTGCCGTGCAACGACGGCGGCATCAGCCTCGGCCAGGCGGCCATCGCGGCGGCCAGGGACGCCGCCGGAGAGCTGGACTGACCGGCAGCCTCCAGCAGATCCGCAGCCCGCAGCCCTCAGCCCTCAGCAGATCCGCGGCAGTGGGTCCCCGATCAGTACATCCAGGATCCGGGTACCACCGAACTCGGTCTTCACCAGGACCAGGGACGCGGGCTCGGCCACCACCCGGCCGACGACCGCCGCCCGCTCGCCCGACGGATGGCCCCGCAGCGCCCCCAGCGCCGACTCGGCGTACGCCCCGTCCACCACCACGACCATCCGCCCCTCGCAGGCGATGTAGAGCGGATCAATCCCCAACAGCTCTGCCGCGCCCCGTACTTCGTCCCGCACCGGTACGGCGGACTCGTCCAGCACCACCGCCACGTCCGAGGCCCGCGCGATCTCGTTCAGTACGGTCGCCACGCCGCCCCGCGTGGCATCGCGCAGGCACCGTACGCCGTCCCCGCACGCCGCCAGCAGCGCCGCCACCGGCGCGGCGAGCGGGGCGGTGTCCGAGGCGAGGTCGCTCTCGATGCCCAGCTCGCCACGGGCCAGCATGATGGTCGTGCCGTGGTCGCCGATCGGCCCGGAAACCAGAACCGCGTCGCCGGGCCGCGCCCTTCCGGCCCCCAGGGTGAAGCCGTGTTCCACGACGCCCACCCCCGCGGTGTTCACATACACCCCGTCCGCCTTGCCGCGCTCCACGACCTTGGTGTCGCCCGTGACGATCCGCACGCCCGCCACTTCGGCTGCCCGCGCCATGGACCCGGCGACGCGGGTCAGGTCGGCGACCGGGAAGCCCTCCTCCAGGATGAAGCCGGCCGAGAGGTACAGCGGCCGCGCCCCGCACATCGCCAGGTCGTTGACGGTCCCGTTCACCGCGAGGTCCCCGATGTCGCCCCCAGGGAAGAAGAGCGGCGAGACGACGTAGGAGTCCGTGGTGAAGGCCAGCCGCGCGCCGCCCGCCGGGCACACCGCCTGGTCCTCCAGCGGCGCCAGCAGCGGATTGTCGAACGCTTCCAGGAACACCGCCTCGATGAGCGTGTGCGTGGCCTTGCCGCCCGCGCCGTGCGCGAGTGTGATGCGCTCGTCCCGGACCCGGGCCTTGCGGCGGCGCGCCCGGTCGATTCGCCGCAGCACCTCCTCCTCCCGCTCGGTGGTCATGACCGGGTCGCCTCCCGTACGGCGGACCGGGTGAACCGGCCGAAGTGGTAGTACGCGGCGCACGCCCCCTCCGAGGAGACCATGCAGGTCCCGATCGGCGTCTCGGGCGTGCAGGCGGTGCCGAAGACCTTGCACTGCCAGGGCTTGAGCACACCCTTGAGCACCTCGCCGCACTGGCATGACGTGGGATCGGCGACCCGCACCCCCGGCACGTCGAAGACCCGCTCCGCGTCGTACGCCGCGTACGCCTCCCGGATGCGCAGCGCCGAGTACGGGATGGCGCCGAGGCCGCGCCACTCGAAGGACGGCCGCAGCTCCATGACCTCGCTCAGCGCCCGCAGCGCCTTGAAATTGCCGTCCCAGGGGACGACCCGCGCGTACTGGTTCTCCACCGCGCACCGCCCCTCCTCCAGCTGACGCAGCAGCAGGTGAATCGACTGGAGAATGTCCAGCGGCTCGAAACCGGCGACGACCAGGGGCTTGCCGTAGTCCCGCGCGATGAACTCGTACGGACGGCAACCGATCACCGTCGAGACATGACCCGGGCCGAGGAAGCCGTCGAGCCGCAGGTCGGGGGAGTCCAGGATGGCCTTCACCGCGGGGATGATCGTGACGTGGTTGCAGAACACCGAGAAGTTGTCGAGCTTCTCGGCCGCCGCGCGTTGCACCGTCACGGCGGTCGACGGGGCTGTCGTCTCGAAGCCGATGGCCATGAAGACCACCCGCTTGTCCCGGTGCTGCCGGGCGATCCGCAGCGCGTCGAGCGGCGAGTACACCATGCGGATGTCGGCGCCCTCGGCCTTGGCATCCAGGAACGACCGGCTGCCGCCGGGCACCCGCATCATGTCCCCGAACGACGTCATGATCGTGTCCGGCTGCCGGGCGAGGTGCAGCGCATCGTCCACCCGGCCCATCGGGATCACGCAGACCGGACAGCCGGGGCCGTGCACCAGCGTGACGTTCTCCGGCAGATGGTCCTCGATGCCGTGCTTGTAGATGGTGTGCGTATGACCGCCGCACACCTCCATGAAGGTGTACGAGCGGCCCGGCGCGCAGAGCCCGGCGATCCGGGCGGCGAGCGCCCGCGCCTTGTCCGCGTCGCGGTACTCGTCGACGTATCGCATCAGCCGCCTCCCGGTCCGTCGTCCGCCGATTCCCGTAGTGCGTCGATCTCGTCCTCGTACGCCTGGCCGATGCCTTCGAGGAATTCCATGGCGGCCCGCGCCTCGGCCTCGTCGATCCGGGACAGCGCGAACCCGACGTGGATCAGAATCCAGTCGCCGGGCGCCACCGCTTCCCCTTCCATCAGCGCGATATTGACGGCCCGTCGCACGCCGCCGACGCTCACCCGCGCCAGATCCGGCTGGTCCGCGACCATTTCCACGACCTCACCGGGAATCCCGAGGCACATCGTCCCCCTCACCTCCGGCACCCTCCTCGTCGGCGACCCGGAGGGAGAGCAGGGTGAATTCGTCCCCGGGCACGGTGATCAGCTCGACGGTCGCGCCGTCGGCGACCGTGCCCGCCGCGACCAGCGCGAAGGACTGCGCCAGCGCGGGTCCGACCACGGCGTGCTGCTCACCGATCCGTACGGTCACGCCCGTGACCCGACGCCCCCGCGCCCGGGCCTCCACCGCCTCCAGGATTCCTTCGCACAGTCCGATCTCATGCATGGCGCCCGTCCTCCGTTCCTTCTCCGTTACCGCCGTGGCGGCCGTCGCCGCCCAGGCGTTCCGCCAGCAGCTCGCGCACCAGGCGCACGGCCTCGTCGACCGCGCCCAGTACCGGCGGGCTCAGCCCCATCCCCTCGCGCACGTCGGCCGGTTCGCAGCCGACCACGGTCACCCACGGGAGCCGCACGCCGAACCGGCGGAGCAGCGCGAGCACGGTCCCGGGCGTCATGTCGTGCGCGTCCAGCGCGGGCCCCGCCGCGTCGTCGTCCGGCTCCGCGGGCTCCAGGACGTACACCGTCCCCGGCGGCCCGCCGCGTTGTACTGCGTCGATCAGGACCAGCCCGTCGTAGCCGTTCATCAGCTCGTGCGCGAGATGCACCCCGCGGATGCCGTAATCGCGGGCCCGCGCGCCGCCGGGCAGTGCGGCCCCGGCCAGCCGCCCGGCCACTGCGACGCCGAATCCGTCGTCGCCGAGGAAGACATTGCCCACGCCCGCGACCATCACTGGCACAGCAGTTCCACCTCGTCCGGCGCGAAGTAGTGGTAGCGGCCGACCTCTGCGCGCAGGTCGGCACCGGGGTCGTCGTCGAGCGTCACGGCCAGGTGCGTACTGCCGTCCACGTCCCGCAGGACGACCGCCACCCGCGCGGTGCGCCCCGCCAGGAACATGTCCTGCGCGTCGGCGCGACGGCCGCCCGGACGCAGCCGTACCCGCGAACCTCGCCCTGCCCGGCCGCCGGTCACCGGCACCAGGTCAGCGGCCTCGGCCGGGGGAGTGCGCCGCACCGTGCCGTGCAGCCGCTCCAGCACGTCAGGGGTGACACGCTCGGCATGGTCGACGATCGCCGCCGCGCGCGGGTCGGTGGCGCGCGCCTCGCGCTTCTCGTCCTCGGTGAGCGTCATCGTGCGCAGCGTCAGCAACTCGTCGATCTCCGTGCCGTCGTGGAAGTCGGCGGGGCTCTCCGGCGCGATCCGCGGCCGGTCGCCAAGGATGACCGGGGCACAGAGCAGAGTGCTGTCGTCGATGAGGGACGGCCAGGTGTATGCGTTCTCGCACCGGGCGACGGCCCCGGCGGCCCACTCGGGCGGCTCGACCGGCGACAGGAACCGGCCGCCGCCGACGGCGAGCAGTGTGTGCGTGCCGATGAGCGCGCCGCACAGCATCTCCGTACGGTCCGGGGAGCCGCCCGTCGTGCGGTTCTCGGTCCGCACCCGCACCCGGAGCAGGCCGTACGGCCCGGGCTCCGGCTCCGCCGTGATCCGCAACTCCCCGCGGAGCGGCCACCGGCGCCGCCCCTCGCCCTCCCCGCCGGGCACCTCGAAGGGATGCGTGACGCGCGTACCGGGAGCGAGCTCCGCGTGCACCTCGACCTCCTGCACCACGCCCTCGTCCCACGGCAGCTCGCCGGGTGCGCGGGCGTACCGCCGCCGTACCTGGAGGAAGCGCAGCCGTACGGTGAGCGACGCCGCGGCGCCCGGCCGCACCTCGACCAGCGAATCGCTCTCCGCGTACGAGGTCTCCGACGGGTCCGAGCCCTGCGGAGCCAGCACGCCGAACTGCCAACGCAGCCGGTTCTTGGGCGCGGACGCCCGGTACGGGTAGAGGACGTACCCCTCGAAGAGCACGGCGTCGGCCACCGCGCGAGCCCGCGCGAAGCCGGGCGGCTCGGGACAGGCAGTGCCGCCGCTCAGCACGGCCCCTCCCCGGCCCGGCCGAGCAGCGCCCCGACCGTCTCCTCCCACGTCGTCAGCTGCCGGTCGTGCTTGAAGGCCAGCAGCGCGTCCAGGGTCTCCCGGCGCAGCCGCAGCCACCCGCAGCCCGGAAAGTACAGATCCATCAGCGCGCGCCACACGGCCGACGGCAGCACTGCCGCGCACTCCCGCTCCCACGGCACCATCCCGATCCCGCCCGCCGTGAAGACCGTGCCGCTGAACAGCAGCAACAGCGGTACCTCGCCGTCCTCCAGCGCGTGAAAGTACTGCCCGCACGCCACCTCCAGGTCGTACGAGACGGGTACCGGCACGTCGATCTCCGTGGTCCCGGCGAACGCCGGCACCATCGCGGTCACCGTGGCCAATTGCAGCGGCTGCTGCGTTGTGGCCCAGCGGTGCCGGTCGCCGAAAAGGCCGGTCAGCCGGCGTGCTTCCCGGTCGCTGTACGACCGCAGGGACGGCTGGATACGCAACTGGCAGCGGAGCGCGACGGCCCGTACGTCCTCGCCGGTGCGTGTGGTGATCCGCAGCCGGAAGACGAGGGACGGCGCTGCGGCGTACGGTTCCGGGCGGACCCCGAGGCAGTCGAAGGCAAGGTCAGCCATCGGTGTCGTCCTCCTCGTCGGGGACCGAACGGGCGCGCAGCCGCGCGAACAAGGCATCCAGCTCACGGTGCACGTCGGCGCCACCGTCGAAGCCCCGCCAGTGCAGCCGCACCCGCCCGACCAGGTCGTAACACGTGTCGATGGGGACGAGGTGGCAGGCGACGCCGTCGCCGGTACGGCGCAGCAGGAGCGCTTCCACGTCGTCGGCCAGGTCGGCGAGGTCCGGGTGGGCGGCCATGAGTTGCCGCCAGGCACCGTCCGGCAGCAGGGACTCCGTGGCGCCGCCGGGACTCGGATAACAGACCACAGGGCGGCCCAGCCGGGAGTTGCGGAAGCAGAAGACCACGCTGACCGGCAGCCGCAGCGCTTCCCAGTCGGCCGCGGTGAGCGCGGCGTCGCGCAGGTACAGATGACGGTCGGGCACCCCGCGGTAGCGGCCACCGGCCGCGCCTGGGCGGGTCAGCACCGTACGGCAGGCCCGGCACGCGCACAGCAGGCCGCGGCCGTCGAGGTCCACGACGTGCCCGTGGCCGCGCTCCAGGTCGGTGGCACACAGTTCGCAGCGCGGCCCGGCGCGCTGCCCGTGCGCGGCGGGCGCGGGCTCACGGAACCGGCGCAGGCCGGCGCCGGCCGTCACAGGCGCGCTCCGGGGATCGGCGCGGCGGGCACGTCGGCCGGCGCGGCGGGAACCTCGACCGGCGGGCGCGAGCCGATCTGCAACAGGGGCCGCTCCGGCGGGAGTTGCTCGATTCGTACGCCGGTGACCTCGGGCGCGACGGCCCGGACGGCGCGCTCGACGGCCTGCTCGACGGTCCCGGACGCGCACCCACCGCACCCGCCGTGCAGCCGGACCGTGGCCCGCCCGGAAGCGTCGATGCCGGCCAGTTCGATGCCGTCGGTGTGACTGCCGAGGAAGGGCCGCAGCTGCTCCAGCGCCTCGGCCACCCGCTCCGCCGTGCTGCGCGGATGCAGATCGTGCAGGATCAGCAGGCTGCCGAGGAGGTCGTCGGCGGCCAGCGTCCGCACCGCTTCCGCGGGCAGCAGCGCAACGGCGCGGGCCAGGCCCTCGCCGTACAGTCGCATCAGCAACCGCACCAGTTCCTCGGCCTGTTCGCCCACCCGCGGTGCGGTGGAGAGCTGGGCGATCAGCTGCTCCACGCGGGCCTCGGCCTGTCGTAGCTCGTCCATGGCGGCTTCCTCGTCGGACACGGGCACTCAGCTCCCGTGGTCGTAGGCGGTGGGGGAGAGGGACTTCTTCAGCACCCGGCCGTTGCCGAGGAACATGTGCACCCCGCAGGGCATGCACGGGTCGAAGCTGCGCACCGCGCGCATGATGTCGATGCCCTTGAACGTCTCCGGGGGGTTCTCCTCGAAGATCGGAGTGTGCTGCACGGCGTCCTCGAAGGGGCCCGGCGTGCCGTGCACATCGCGGACGCTGCTGTTCCACGGCGTCGGCGGGTACGGGTGATAGTTGGCGATCTTGCCGCCCCTGATCACCATGTGGTGCGAGAGCCCGCCGCGCACCGCCTCGCTGAACCCGCAGCTCACGGCCTCGTCGGGCACGGTGAACGGCGACCAGGTGTCGGTGTGACCGGCCCGGACCTCGGCGAGCGCCCGGTCCGCGAAGTGCAGGGCCGCGGCGGCCGCGTACGCCTGGAAGTACGTACGGGCGCGGTTGCGTTCGATGGCGTTGCTGAGCGGCTCGCCGTTGTGACGGGGGATGCGCCACTCGAAGGTCGTCTCCGGTTTTGTTGCGGTACGCGGCAGGTTGATGAGCACGCTGTGCCCGGTGGCCTTGAGGTGTGCGGTGTCCACCAGCCCGGACAGCGCCGTGGACCACAGCCGGGCCAGCGGCCCGCCGCCGGTGTCCAGCGCCAGGTGGTCCTTTCCGTCGAACCACCGCGGGGACATCACCCAGCTGTACTTGTCGTCGAAGTCGCGCTTCTGGGGGCGGGGGAGGGTGTGTTGGTTCCATGGATGCCGCTGGTCGACGGGGTTGCCCGCCGGGTCCTCGGTGACGAACGGCTCGCGGTCCGCCCAGTCGTCGTAGAAGGAACTGCCCAGCAGGATGCGGATGCCGAGGTTGATGTCAACCAGGTCGTTGGTGACCAGCTCGCCGTCGACCACCACGCCCGGCGTGATGAACGCCTTGCGTCCCCAGTCGGCCATCGTGCGGTAGTCGAAGTCGCAGTGCGCGGGATCCTGCAGCCCGCCCCAGCAGCCGAGCAGCACCCGTCGCCGGCCGACCTCCTCGTACCCCGGCAGCGCCTGGTAGATGAAGTCGAAGAGGTCGTCGTGGAGCGGCACGACCTTCTTCATGAACTCCACGTACCGCATGAGCCGGGTCAGGTAGTCGGTGAAGAGCTGGACCGTGGCGACCGTGCCGACGCCGCCCGGGTAGAGCGTGGAGGGGTGCACATGCCGCCCCTCCATCAGGCAGAACATCTCCCGTGTCGAGCGGCTGACCTGCAGTGCTTCGCGGTAGAAGTCGCCCTCCAGTGGGTTGAGCGACCGCATGATCCCACCGATGGTGCGGTAGCCGTGCAGGTCCGCGTGGGGCGCCTCGGTCCGCTCGGCCAGCTCCCAGACGCCCGGGTTGGTCGCGCGGACCATGCGCTCGCAGTAGTCGACCCCGACCAGGTTCTCCTGGAAGAGATTGTGGTCGAACATGTACTCAGCGGCCTCGCCGAGATTCAGGATCCACTCGCCGAGTGCAGGCGGCCGGGCCCCGTACGCCATGTTCTGTGCGTACACCGAGCACGTGGCGTGGTTGTCACCGCAGATGCCGCAGATCCGGCTGGTGATGAAGTGGGCGTCCCGGGGGTCCTTGCCTTTCAGAAAAATGCTGTAGCCGCGGAAGATCGAGGAGGTGCTGTAGCACTCGGAGACCCGGCCCCGGCCGAAGTCGATCTTCGTATGGATGCCCAGGCTGCCCACGATGCGGGTGATGGGGTCCCACGCCATCTCGACCAGTTCATCGGCCATGCGGTGGCCCCTCTCGGTGGTCCGTATCCGGGGGCGTGGCCCAGGACGGTTCGTATCCGGTGGTCAGTTCGCCGCCCTTGCGGCGCCACGGCGGTTCCTTCTCGACGTTGTGCAGGGTGATCCCGCGCAGCGTGCGGACCAGGCTCGCGTACAGGCCACCCGCCGGCTGCGTCACCTGCACCCCGGCCGGCTCGTCCATGAAGGGCATGAACTTGTCGGGGAAGCCCGGCATCGTGCAGGCGATGCAGATGCCGCCGACGTTCGGGCAGCCGCCGATGCCATTGATCCAGCCGCGCTTGGGCACATTGCACTTCACCACCGGACCCCAGCAGCCGATCTTGACCAGGCACCGGTCGGAGCCGAACCCGGCGGAGAAATCGGCCTGTTCGTAGTAGCCCGCCCGGTCGCAGCTCTCGTGCACGGTCTGGCCGAACAGCCAGCGCGGGCGCAGATTCTCGTCGAGCGGGATCATCGGCGCCTGGCCGGTGATCTGGTACAGGAGGTAGACAAAGGTCTCGGAGAGGTTGTCGGGCTGGGTCGGGCAGCCGGGCACGCACACGATCGGCACCCCGTCCTTCGACACCCACTCCCGGCCCAGGTAGTCGGGCAGGCCCATGGCGCCGGTCGGATTGCCCGCCATCGCGTGGATGCCGCCGTACGCGGCGCAGGTGCCCGCCGCGACCACGGCCGTGGCGCGGGGCGTGAGCCGGTCCAGCCACTCGGTCGTGGTGATCGGCTGCCCGGTGGCCGGGTCGTTGCCGAACCCGCTCCAGTACCCCTCCTCCTTGATCGCCTCGTTCGGTACCGACCCCTCCACCACCAGCAGGAACGGGTCCAGCTCGCCCCGTGCCGCCCGGTGGAACCACTCGATGAAGTCATCCGCACCGCGCTCCGGGCCGCACTCGAAGTCGAGCATCGGCCAGTGCATCGCCAGCCGCGGCAGACCCGGCAGCGCGCCCATGACGATCTCTTCGACGCTCGGCTGCGTCGCGGCCGTCAGCGCGACCGACTCCCCGTCGCAGCCGAGCCCGGCACTCAGCCACAACAGATGAACCAGCGGCTCCTCGGCACGTGCGGCGGCGGTCACTGCGCACCACCACCAACGCGCCCGTCCCGCAACACCTGCTGGATCAGCTCCCACAGCACGTGATACACGGTCGTCTGCGCTTCCTGGATCCGATGGACCGAGTCGCTGGGGATGATGAACAGGTGGTCCAGCGAGGCGAGTTGAGCGAGTCGACCGCCGTGGTGGCCCGCCAGTGCCACGGTGAGCAGGCCGCGCCGGGCCGCCTCCTCCAACGCCCGTACGACATTGCCGGAGCCGCCGCTGGTCGACAGCCCGACGGCGATGTCCCCTGCCCGCCCGAACGCCGCGAGCTGGCGCGCGAACACCACCTCGAATCCCACGTCGTTGGAGAGCGCCGTGACCACCGCCGCGTCGCTGGTCAGGGACAGTGCGGGCAGTACCACCGCGCCCGCCCCCGGGCCCCCGGGAGGGTGCAGGAACGTGGTGGCCAGGCTCTGTGCGTCCGTACTGGAACCACCGTTGCCGAAGGCGAACAGCCGGCCCCCGGCCGCGAACCGCTCCGCCATCGCCGCGGCACATGCGGCGATCCGCCCGGCATCCGCCGCGGCGATCTCCCGCCGGAGCGCGGCGATCCCGGCGGCCTTTTCCCGGGTGGACCGGACCACCTCCTCGTCCGTCAGCGCGCCATCGTCACTCCGCTCGTACAGAAACGGGTACAACTCACGCACCTCGCCCGGTACTTCACTCATCGATCGCTCCGGTCGTTCGTCACCATGGCGATGGCCTCGCCGCCGTGCACCAGTACGGTGCGGCCGACCGTCGCGTCGACGAGGGCCACACTGATCTCCTGCGGCGCACCGTCGTCATCGACCTCGGGGGCGGCCAACGCCAGTCCGTCCGGCAGCAGTTGCCGCACCCGCATCGGCCGGGCCCGGTCCGCGCATGTGTCGCATGTGCCGCCGTCCTCCGGCGCTTCGAGGAAGACGTGCGTCATCTCCCACAGCACGTGGTAGATGGTCACCTGCACCTCTTTGACGATCAGCGGGTCGGCGCTGCCGACGGTCAGCGTGTGGTCCGCCGGGGGCGCGTCCGCCGGGTCGCCGCCGCTGAGGACGACGGTGAGCAGGCCCCGTTCCCGGGCGGCCGCCAGCCCTCGGCGTACGTTCGCGCAGCGGCCGTCCGGGGTGAGTGCCAGCGCGATGTCACCGGCGTCCGCGAAGGCCCGCAACGGGTGCGCGAAGACCTCGGCGAAGCCCTCGCACGCGCCGACGCCGCTGAGCGTCGCCGAGTCGTTGCCGAGCGCCAGCGCCGGCAGTGCCCGCTTGCCCACCACGACCGGGTGCATGAACTCGACCGCGACGTGGCTCGCGTCGGTCCCCGACTCGCCGTTGCCGAACACGATCAGCTTGCCGCCGTGGGCGAACCGCGCGGCCATCTCCCGGCAGACGGCGACTACTTGAGGCGCTGCCCGGGTCAGGCCGTGCGCGGCGGGCGCGCGGCGCGCGAAGGCCCGCCGTACCTCGATTTCTGTGACAGTCACGACTGTCCCTCAACTCCCACATGGAGGACGATCACGCAGGTGTCGTCCTCCGGATCGGTGTGCAGGGCGGACAACAAGCTCTGGAGGTGCTGCTCGGGAGTGCCGTCGGCGCCCTGCCGGGCGGCGGCCAGCAGCAGGTCCTCGCGGTCCCCCGCGCGGTCGGCGCGGCGCTCGACGAGCCCGTCGGTGTACAGGACCACCCGGTCGCCGGCGCGCAGCACGGTGGTGGTCACGCCGTAACCGGGGGCCAGGCTGGCACCCAGCGTGGTCCCGTCGTCGTTGTCCAGCTCCGCCGCCTCACTGCCGCGGACCAGGACGGGCCGCGGGTGTCCGGCGCGGGCCCAGGTGAGCGTGCGGCTGTCGGGATCGAAGTGGCCGACGACCGCGGTGGCGGTCATGGAGTCCTCGTGGCCGTGGAAGGCCAGGAGGTTCAGGCAGTCCAGGATTTCGGCCGCGTCGGCGCCGGTGTGCGCGATGCCGAGCAGTGCGTTGCGCAGCTGCGCCATCTTCGCGGCGGCGCGCAGGCCGTGCCCGCTCACGTCCCCGATGGCGATCAGCACCCGGCCGTCCGGGAGCGGGGCCGCCTCGAACCAGTCCCCGCCCACCCGTGTGCAGTTCTCGGCGGGCTGGTACCGGACGGCCACCCGCAGCCCGGGCAGTGTGGGATGCACCGTGGGCAGCAGTGCCAGCTGCAGCTCCTCGGCCCTTCGCAGCTGCTGCTCCGCCGCCTCGCGCCGGGACGCCGCCAGCTCGGCCTGCATCCGGCGCACGGCGGAGACGTCCTGCACGACGCCCTGGACCGCGACGAGCCGGCCGCGGCTGTCCCGTACCAGTTCGGCGTTGACGCTCACGTGCCGCGGCGGCTCGGACCCGCGCGTGCGTACCTCGAACCGCACTGGCCCGCCGTCCTCGGACAGCGACCGCACGGCCGCGACGACGGCCGGGAGATCGTCCTCGGCGACGTACTCCGACAGCGTGTCCAGGGGGACCGGGCCGTGCGCCGGGTTCAGCCCCAGTACGTCGTACATCCTGCGGGACCAGGTGACATCGCCGGTGACGAGGTTCCACTCCGCCCAGCCCAGGTGGACCAGCCGCTCCGCGTCGTCGATCTGCGCCCGCATCCGGGCCTGCTCGTCGTGGAAACACCAGCTCACCAGCAGGCCGCCGCCGACGCGTTGGGCGCGCACGCTCATTACGGCGGGCCGCAGCGCCCCGTGGAACGGTTCCTCGTACGCGAAGGGCCCGCGGTGCAGCGGGACGCCGGTCTCCAGGACCCGCACATAGGCGTCGAAGATGCCGGAGAGGACCATTCCGGGGAAGGCGTCGAGCAGCCGGCTGCCGGTGACCTGTTCGGGCGTGCGGCCCAACAGCTCGGTGGCGTGCGTGTTGCAGCGGTCGATGGTGAACTCCACGACCCGGCCGAGGGGGCCGCGTACCGGGAAGAGCAGCGCGGCGGGCGCGGGAATGGCGTCGATGACCGCGCCCAGCCAGGCGGCGCGCACGTCGTCGTCCGGCAGCCCGAGCGCCGCCAGCCCGCGCAGCCGCTGCCCGGCGGCCGCGGTCAACGCCTCCAGCCGTGCCCGGCCGGTCGCCGGAACCGCCACGGGCCGCGGCCAGATGACGCTGACCACGCACACCACGGCGTGCTCGGTGGCCGCCCCGCACCGGGCGCCCACCGGGGACGGCGCGTCCGGCGCGTCGCTCCGGGCGGACACCCAGGTGAGCGTGTGCTCCCCGGCCTCCTCCCCGGTCTGTTCCCCGGCCTGTTCTCCGGTCTGTTCCCCGGCCTGTTCTCCGGTCTCGTCGTCGAGCCACAGGAGCTGGTCCGCCACGGCCATCCGGGCCAGCGGCAGTACGCAGCGCAACGGGACCTGCGACCAGTCGGTGACCGTCGCGGCCGAAGCACCGGCGACCCCGCTCATCCGGAGCACGCCGTCCATGTCCAGCACCGCCAGCAGCACCGCCGCGGCACCCAGCGGCCGGGCGTGGTCATGGAGCCGGCGCGCCAGCTCGGTCGGCCCGCGCGCCGCGGCCAACCCGGCCGCGTCCCGGGCCGGTACGCCGCCGGGGCGGACCGTTCCCTCTTTCCCATGGGAGTCACCGCTGCCCGGCCGACCCGGCTGCGGGCCCTGCCCCCGTACATCATCGGAGGGGCCGAGGAGCCCGCGGGCGTAGGCATGCGCCTGCCCTTCGTCGCACCCCAGGCGTTTGGCCAGGAGCTCCTCGACCCGCGCAACCCGCACCGCGTACCCACCCCGTCCGGCAACCAGGAGCACCCGTCTCGGCACGCCCCATGACACCCCGTAGTCCCTGCACACTGCGTCCCCACAGCTCGAAAGCCGTGCGTCGGAACGGCCGGTCGGGGGGCACATCTCACGGTCGGTTATCTATCAACGCACAGATGGTCACCGTGCGAAGTGATCGGGGATGTCCGCTGCTATCGCTCGGCTGTGCCCCCAGCGGCGAGTTGGGAACGCCCGCTGACAGGCTTCGAGCGAAGTGTGAGCGGTCGAGGACGTGACCTCGGGGGAGCCGCCCGGCGCGCGGCGTCCCGCTGCACGACGACGACCGCGACGAGCCCGAGGGCGAGGCCGACGCCGGTCCGGAAGGAGAAGGGCTCGCCGAACATCAGGGCGCCCCAGACCGCGGTGACCGGGGCCATCAGGAACATCAGGGTGTTGACGGCGGTGACGCCCCGGCGGCGCAGGACCAGCCAGTACAGCCCGTACCCGCCGAAGGTCGCGAACACCACGAGCCAGCCGACCGCGAGCCAGAAAGACGCCTCGGGAGGCGGCGCCGCGGCGCCGGTGGCCAGGGCCAGAACGGTGAAGACGATGGCGCTGGCGCTGCAGTGGACGGTGAGTGAGACGGACGGGGCGACGCGGGTGCGCGAGCGGCTCTCCAGGAAGGTCGCGGCGACCAGGGCGAGCATGCCGAGGAACGGCACGGCGTACGCCCACCAGGGCACGCCACGGGATGTGCCGCCGGACGCGGCGTCGGCCAGGGTGACCACGGCGACGCCCGCCAGGCCCAGCCCCAGCCCGAGCCACTGCCGCCGCGAGACGTACTGGTGCAGCAGCGGTCCGGCCAGCGCCCCGGCGACCAGCGGCTGCACACCGTCGATCAGGGCCGTGGTGCCGCTGGAGACGCCCAGCTGTATGGCCGCGTAGACGCTCAGCAGATAGCCGCTCTGGGAGAGCGTGCCGATCACCGCCTGCCGGGCCAGGTCACGCACGGTCAGGCCGCGCCACGCGGCCCGCCGGGCGGCGGCGACGAGCAGCAGCGCCACGGCGAGCGGCAGGAAGCGCCACATCAGGATCGTGACCGCGCCCGCGCTGCCCGCACCGAGCTTGGCGCCGATGAACCCGGAACTCCAGGTGAGCACGAAGGCGGCCGAGAGAAGCAGATTCATGGGGGCTCCCGGGTAGACAGATCTGTTTACCTCACTGTCTCGACCGTACTATACGGATCGGTATAGTGGAGGGGTGAGTACGCACGAGAGCACGGCTGACGGGGCGGCGGCGGTCGAGCGGATTCCCATGACGCCCGGTGCGCGGCGGGTGCGGGATGCCGCGGCACGGCTGTTCTACGAGCGCGGCATTCACGCGGTGGGGGTGGACCTCATCGCGGCCGAGGCCGGGGTCACGAAGAAGACGCTCTACGACCGCTTCGGCGCCAAGGACCGGATCGTCGTGGAGTACCTCGCGGACCGGGACGAGCGCTGGCGGGCGTTCCTCGACGACCGTCTCGAGGCGGCGCCGGCGGAGCCCGCGGCGCGGATCCTGGCGGTCTTCGATGCCTCGCGGGACTGGGCGGGCGAGCACGGCGGCCGCGGCTGCAGCATGATCAACGCACATGCCGAGATCACCGATCCGGCGCACCCCGCGTATCCGGTGATGGTCGGTCAGAAAGCCTGGATGCTGGGGCTGTTCACGCGGCTCGCGCGGGAGATCGACCCGGGCCGGGGTGAGGAGCGGGGGCGCACGCTGATGCTGCTGCACGAGGGTGCGCTCGTCACGCACGGGATGGGGGTCTTCCCCGACACGCTGGAGCATGCCCGCCGCCAGGCGGAGACGCTGCTCGCCGGGTGGACCGGCGCCCGCTGACCGCTTCTCAGGTGCGGAATCGCCCACGCGTGCGGATGGTGTCGCGCAGAGTGAGGGCCGGGAAAGGTGTTCATGACGTCGTGGGTACGGCCCCGGCGTCGGTCCCACCCGCGCCCCGACTTCAGCAGGGGAAGCCCGGCAGTCGGCCCGGCTCGGCGAAGGAGTACGGGGCCCAGGGGCCGGTCAGTTCGATGCGCAGGGCAGGGGAGCGGGCGGCCAGTCCGCCGACCGTCTCGGCGAAGACGCCGGCCGCCTCCCGCGGCACGAGATAGGCGCTGTCGAGGAGGTTCCGGCCGTGCGGATACGGGGCCCGGGCGATGGGCGAGGTCCAGTACGCGGACGTGGCGCAGTCGGCGGCGACGCCGGCCGGGCAGGCGTCCTGCGGGGAGTGCACACAGGAGTACTCGGCGACGTCCGCCAGCGCGTGGTGGGCCGCGCGGGCCAGCTCGTCCGTGGGCTCACCGGCGTCGTCCGCCACGGGTCCGGCGTCGGCGGGCGCGGCGTCGGCCTGGTCGCCCTGGGCGTACGCCTTCACGCCCCACTCCAGCCGCCCGTCCAGCCGCGCGAGCAGCCGTCGGTACAGGTGGGAGCGGGCGGCGAGCGTGCGGCGCACCTCCTGTACATCGCGGTGCACCGTGCCGAGTCGCGTCGGGAGTATGCAGACAGCGTCGGCGGCCTCGTCGACGACTCTGCGGTGGGCCTCGGCGGTGGCCTGCAGGGACGCGTCGTCGGCGGCCGGCTCCCCGGGCGGGCCGCAGGCGCCGGGCGGCTCGGAGGCGCTGCCCGGAACTCTGCCCGGGGCGGAGACCAGCGCGGCCAGCGACCCCTCCGGCACCATGATCACGGGGGCGTCGCCGACGCCGGTGAGTCCCGGACGCGGCCGGAAACCTCTGCGGACGATGCCATAGACATACAGGGGGCCCTGTGGGGAGTCGTCCGGGGGACCTGCCATCGGACGCCTGGTCACCGCCACTGTGCTCTCCTTCTCCGGTTTTTCCCGATCCTTTTCCGGCCTGAGTTTGTGCGCTCTTGCGTTCGATTTGCTGCTGTACGGGTACCGGGGCCCCAGCCCGGCAAACCCGGCCAATGCCGCGAAGGCGCGGTCCGGCCCCGGACGGACTAGCCTGCAAAGAAGAGCCGCGCGAAGGCCGGAACGAGCCAGGGGGACGGGGGAGCGGCGGAGCGGAGCGAGCCGAGGGAGGCGGCCGGCATGCAGCACATCGGCGGACGTTGGCGGTGGCGGCGGGGCCCGCTGCGCCGCCGCTCGGACGTGGTGGACGCCTGGCTCGGCCTGCTGACGGCCCTGGCCCTGCTCCTGGGCGTACCGGTCGTCGGCTTCTCCGCCGGCCTCGCCGCCTACGGCTCACAGCGCGCCGAACGTGCCGAACAGCTCGCGGAACGCCGGGCATTGACCGGCCGCCTGCTGGAGTCCGTACCCTCCGACCCGTCCGACACCGGCTTCGCCGCCGAGATCGCCCAGGTGCCCGCCCAGGCCCGCTGGACCGGGCCCGACGGCCGGCGGCACACCACGACGGTGCGGGTCGAACCCGGTACGCGCAAGGGCGCCGCGGTCACGGTCTGGACCGACGCCGAAGGGCGGCCCACCACGGCGCCCATGACCACCGCGCAGGCGGCCGACGACGGCGTCGCCGCCGGCCTCGGTACCGGTATGGCCCTCGGCCTGCTCATCCTCGCCGTCCGCTGGACCGGCCGCCGCTACCTGGACCATGTCCGCCTCGCGGGCTGGGAACGCGAGTGGGCCCAGATAGGGCCGCGGTGGGGGAGGCATCACATCTGAGCTGTTCGCCCTTGGCCCGGGCAGCATTCTCTGACTAAAGTCAGAGAATGGCTGAGGAGGCAGCACAGATCGACCAGGTGCGGAGCTTCAACCGCACCGTCACCGAACGCGTGGGCGTGCTCCACGACCACTACCTGGGCCGCGACCGGCCCATCGGCGAGGCCCGGCTGCTCTGGGAGATCGGCGAGCGGGGCCAGGACGTCCGCCGGCTGCGCGAGCGCCTCGGGCTCGACTCCGGATACGTCAGCCGGCTGCTGCGCTCCCTGGAGGCGGAGGGCCTGGTGGAGGTGGCGCCGCAGCCCCGGGACAGACGCGTGCGCACCGCCCGGCTGACCGCCGCGGGCCGCGCTGAGCGCGCCGTACTCGACGGCCGCAGCGACGAGCTGGCCGGCTCCCTGCTCGCGCCGCTCAACACCGCGCAGCGCGCCCGGCTGGTCGCCGCCATGGCCGAGGTCGACCGGCTGCTGACCGCCGCGACGGTCACCCTGGACGCCGTCGACCCGGACCACCCCGATGCCCGGCACTGCCTGCGGTCCTACGCCGCCGAGCTGCAGCAACGCTTCGAGACCGGCTTCGACCCCGCGCACAGCCTGCTGCCCGACCCGGGCGAACTCCGGCTGCCGAGCGGCCTGTTCCTGGTCGCCAGGCTGCACGGCGAACCGGTCGGCTGCGCCGGCCTGAAGCTGCCGCCCGGCGCCCCGGCCGAGATCAAACGCATGTGGGTCGCGCCGCACGCCCGGCGCCTCGGCCTCGGCCGCCGATTCTTGGCCGAACTGGAGGAGCGGGCCGCCCGGCACGGCCGCGACGTACTGCGCCTGGACACCAACAAGGCGCTCGACGCGGCGCTCGGCCTGTACCGCTCCGCCGGCTTCCAGGAGGTCCCCGCCTTCAACGACGAGCCGTACGCACACCACTGGTTCGAGAAACGGATCACCGGACCGCTGCCGGAATAAACAGTGGGCTGGTGTCGGCCCGGCGGGCACGGCCCACCGTACGCCCCGTCGCTATCCTGGAAACGGCGTGATCCTGGAAACGACTGATCCTGGAAACGGCGTGCTGACGCTCCAGTCCGGCGGTGACATGGATCTGAACACGGTGACCGAGGTGCGGGACGCCCGCGAGCGCGTCCCCTGGCGGCCGGGCGACGCCTGGCTGGCCGGCGGCACGTACCTGTTCTCCGAACCCCAGCCGCACCTGCGGCGGCTGGTGGATCTCGGCCGGATGGGCTGGCGACCGGTCGGCCGGCTGCCGGACGGCGCCCTGGAGATCGCCGCGACCTGCACCATCGCCGAGCTCTCCCGATACGGCCGGACCCTGGACGCCCCGACGGCCCCGCTCGTCGAGCAGTGCTGCCGCGCCTTCCTCGCCTCGTTCAAGATCTGGCACCTGGCCACCGTCGGCGGCAACCTCTGCACCGCCCTGCCCGCCGGGCCGATGACCGCCCTCACCGCCGCGCTCGACGGCAGCTGCCTGCTCCGGTCGCAGGCCGGAATCCTCCGCCGGGTACCGGTCACCGAGTTCGTCACCGGGGCGGGGAAACAGGTCCTCGAAGCGGGCGAACTGCTGCGCTCGGTGACGCTGCCCGCCCGCGCGCTCCACCGCCGTACCGCCTTCCGGCAAGTTTCCCTCTCCGGACTGGGCCGCTCCGGCGCCCTGGTCATCGCCACCCTCGACCCGGCCGACGCATCCTGCACGCTGACGATCACCGCGTCGACCGTACGACCGGTACGCCTGCGGTTCCCCGCGCTGCCGGACGCGACCGCGCTGCAGGAGGCGATCGGCGGCGCGGTGCGCGACGGCGACTGGTGCGACGACCCGCACGGACTGCCCGCCTGGCGGCGGCACATGACGTTCCGGCTGGCCGAGGAGGCGCGGCAGGAACTGGACGAGAGGACCGGCCACCCGTGACCTTCGCCATCCGCGTCAACGGCCGGCCGTACGACAGCACGCCGCGCCCCGGCCAGTGCCTCCGCACCTACCTGCGCGAACGCGGCTGGTACGGCGTGAAGAAGGGCTGCGACGCGGGGGACTGCGGCGCCTGCACCGTCCACGTCGACGGCGAGCCCGTGCACAGCTGCCTCTACCCCGCCTTCCGCGCCGCCGGACGCACCGTCACCACCGTCGAAGGACTCACCGCGCCGGACGGCGGACTCCACCCCGTACAGCGCGGATTCCTCGACGCGCAGGGCTTCCAGTGCGGCTTCTGCACCGCCGGCTTCCTGATGACCGCCGCGGCGCTGGACGACGAGCAGCGCGCCGACCTGCCGCGCGCCCTGAAGGGCAACCTCTGCCGCTGCACCGGCTACCGCGCCATCGAGGACGCCGTACGCGGCGTACGGCACACCGAGGAGCCGGGCGCCGGGCAGGCGGTGGGCCACAACCTCCCGGACCCGGCCGGCTCCGCGATCGTCACCGGCACCGCCCGCTACACCTTCGACCTCGACGTACCGGGCCTGCTGCACATGAAGCTGCTGCGCTCGCCGCACGCACACGCCCGGATCACCGCCCTCGACACCGCCGCCGCCCTGCGCGTCCCGGGTGTGCACGCCGTCCTCACCCACCACGACGCGCCCGCCCGCCACTACTCCAGCGCCCGCCACGAACACCCCGAGGAGGACCCGGCCGACACCCGCCTCCTGGACGACACCGTCCGCCACGTCGGCCAGCGCGTCGCCGCCGTCGTCGCCGACACCGAGGCGGCCGCCGAGGAGGGCTGCCGCCGCATCGAGGTGACGTACGAGGTACTGCCCGCCGTCCTCGACCCGGAGGAGGCCATGCGGCCCGGCGCGCCCGTCGTGCACGACAAGGACGCGCGGGCGGCCCGAATCTCCCGGCCCGCGCACAACATCGCGGGGGAGGTGCACGGCGGAACCGGCGACCTCGCGGCGGGTTTCGCCGCCGCCGACGCGGTGTACGAGGAGACCTTCCGCACCCAGCGCGTCCAGCACGCGAGCCTGGAGACCCACGGCGCGATCGCTTGGTTCGAAGACGCGGACGAGGCCGAAGACGCGGACGAGGCCGAAGACGCGGACGAGGCCGAAGACGCGGACGACCCCGAAGACGCGGACGACGCCGAGGGGACGGGAGACGGAAGGGCCGATGGGACGGCCGATGGGCAGCGGCTCGCAGCCGACGGGCAGCGGCTGGTAGTCCGCTCCAGTACCCAGACCCCCTTCCTCACCCGCCGCGCCCTCTGCACCCTCTTCGGCCTGGCGCCCGACGCCGTACGGGTCGTCGCGGGCCGGGTCGGCGGCGGCTTCGGCGGCAAGCAGGAGATGCTGGCCGAGGACATCGTCGCGCTCGCCGCGCTGCGGTTGCGCCGCCCGGTGAAGCTGGAGTTCACCCGGGCCGAACAGTTCCACGGCACGACGACCCGGCACCCGTTCACCGTTCGCGTGCGGGCCGGCGCCCGCCGCGACGGCACCCTCACTGCCCTCCAGGTACGCGTCGTCGCCGACACCGGCGCGTACGGCAACCACGGCCCCAGCGTGCTCCGCCGCGCCTGTGGCGAGCCGCTCGCGCTCTACCGCTGCCCGCACAAACGGGCCGACGGCTACGCGGTCTACACCCACACGCCCCCCTCGGGCGCCTACCGCGGCTACGGCCTCGGCCAGGTCGTCTTCGCCGTCGAATCGGCCCTCGATGAACTGGCCCGCCGACTCGGCCTCGACCCACTCCTCCTCCGCGAGAAGAACGTCATCGGCCCCGACGATCCCCTCATCGGCCCGCTCGGCGAGGAAGCGGACCTGCACCTCGCGGGCTACGGCCTGGACCAGTGCCTGGACATCGTGCGCCGGGCCCGGGCCGAACCCGCCGTACCGGCCCCGGACGGCTGGCCGGTCGGCGAGGGTTTCGCCCTGTCGATGCTGGCCACCGCCCCGCCCGGCGGCCACCTCGCCACCGCACGGGCAGCCCTGACCGCCGAAGGCACGTATGTACTCTCCGTCGGCACCGCCGAATGCGGGAACGGCACCACCACCGTCCTGCGCCAACTCGCCGCCGCCGAACTGGCCACCACCGCCGCGCGCGTCACCGTACGCCAGGCCGACACCGGCCTCGTACCGCACGACACCGGCACCTTCGGCTCCACCGGCACGGTCGTCGGCGGCCGGGCCGTGCTGCGCGCCGCCCGGTCGCTGGCCGCCGCGCTCCGCGCCCGCGCCGCCCGGCACCTGGGCGCCGCGCCGGCCGACTGCCGTCTCACGGGCGACGACTGCCGCCTCACGGACGACGCGGTGGTGGCCGGTGACCGCCGGGTGTCCCTCGCCGCGCTGTACGCGGCGGCCCGCGCCGCCGGGCAGGAACTCGCCGCCGAGGGGCGGGCCGGCGGCACCCCGCGCTCGGTCGCCTTCAACGTCCAGTGGTTCCGGGTCGCCGTCGACCCCGGCACCGGCGAGATCCGCGTACTGCGCAGCGTGCACGCCGCCGACGCCGGCACGGTGGTGAACCCCATGCAGTGCCGCGGCCAGGTCGAGGGCGGCGTGGCGCAGGCCCTGGGAGCCACGCTCCTGGAACACGTACGGATCGACGGGCGCGGCGCCGTCACCACCGACACCTTCCGCCGCTACCGGGTGCCCGCCTTCGCAGACGTACCTCGTACCGAGGTGTACTTCGCGGCGGTGGCCGACGCCATCGGGCCGCTCGGCGCGAAGTCGATGAGCGAGGGCCCGTTCAACCCGGTCGCACCGGCCCTGGCCAACGCGGTACGGGACGCGACCGGCGTGCGCTTCACCGAACTCCCGCTCACCCGCGACCGGGTGTGGCGCGTGCTCGACGAGTCGTCATGTGCGGACAGCGGGCGCCGCGCCTGAGGAACGGGGCGGGAAAGGCAAGGGCGGTCTCCTCGGCCATCGCCGCGAAGAACCGGCGGCCGTCGGCGGTCTGCCGGGAGGTGTACCAGCGGTAGTCCAGGGCCGGCGCGAGCGCCCGGTGCAGCGCCTCACGGGCCAGCCCGCGCCCCCGCCACCGCTCGGCCACGGCGATGTTACGGACGTATCCGCGCCGGCACGCATGGCACACCTGATAATCCAACCGCCCCACGACCCGCCCCGCCCCCTCACACATCACGATCTCCCGCCGCCCGCCCGGCACCACAGGCCCACCCGGCCGAAAGGCGACAACGGCAGCATCCGGCACGGGCCCACCGCGCGGTATGGGAGGAACCCGTAACCGTACCCGCCGCGAGGGCATTCGGGGCACCGCCATGCGTTCCTCCCGATTACGGACGCCGCCTTCCATAAATGTGGAGAGTACGCCCGTCGAGGCCGGGCCGGTGGGACACCGGCGTTGTCAGTACCCCCGGGTACTGTGTTGAGAAGGGGACCTCGTGCGCCCCCCATGGGGGAAGGAGGGGGCGGAAACGGTACGCCTCCGGCGCGCCCGCAGGCAGGAGGACATCACCCGATGGTCGAGCTCGGGCTGCAGGACACGCACGGGATTCTGGACCGGCCGTGGGTGCGGCCGGAGCGGACCAGTGCGGGGCTGGGCTGGGAGCACCTCTACCTCTCCAGCCAGCGGGAACTGCCCTACCGGGAAGCCTTCGACGGGGCGCCCAGCCATCTGCTGATTCTGCATCTGGACGGTCCGGTCACGGTCAGCCGCGGCCGGCGCGGTCTCACCGCGGCGCGGCGCATCCTGCCCGGCGGGCTCTTCCTGCACCCGGCCGACACCGAACTGGACGTCGAGCTGGGCGGCCGGCTGGACACCGTGCACGTCTACCTGGCGGACGAGGCGCTGCAGGCGGCGGCCGGCGAGGGCCGCCCGGTGCGGCTCGCCGAGGAGTTCGGGGTCACCGATCAGCTGCTGGAACAGCTCGTCCGCGCGCTGGAGGGCGTCGTACGGGACCGGGAGCCGAGCGCCCGCACGTACGCCGACCAGCTCGGCATGATGATCGCCGGACAGCTGGCCCGGCACCACAGCACCCGCCGCCCGGCCCCGCCCGCGGCCCGTACCCGCGGCGGCCTGACGGAGCGTCGGTTCGCCGCCGTACGCGAGCTGCTGGACGCCCGGCTGGCGGAACCGCTGCCGCTCGCCGACCTCGCGGCGGCCGCCAACCTGAGCGTCAGTCAGTTCGCACGCAGCTTCAAGGCACGCACCGGGCTCCCGCCGCACCGGTACCTCATGCGGCTGCGAGTGGAACGGGCGGCCCGGCTGCTGCGCACGACCACGGTGCCGATCAGCGAGGTCGCGGCCCGCTGCGGCTTCTCGCACCAGGAGCATCTGACGCGAGTGCTGCGGGCCCAGCTGGGCACCACGCCGGGGGCGCTGCGTCGCGGAGAGTGAGGCAATCCCCGCCGCTGCCCGTATGAATGGCTCGTATGAATGCGTGAATCGTGCAGTCGTGACAGCGGGATCGTGCAGGCGCGAGCGCCCACGTCGGCGTGATACTCAGCTGCCATGCGTGCATTCACCTACTCCAGTCACACCGCCCGGGTGGTCTTCGGGGCCGGGACGCTGAGCCACCTGCCCGCGGAAGTGGCCCGTCTGGGCGCTACCCGCGCCCTGATCCTCACCACGCCGGGCCGGACGGATCTGGCCCGCCGGGCCCGGGACATCCTGGGCGTCGCGGCGGCGGGGGAGTTCACCGGCGCGGCGATGCACACCCCCGTCGACGTCACCGAGCAGGCCGTCGCCGTCGCCCGCGAGCTGGCCGCCGACTGCCTGGTCGCCGTCGGCGGCGGCTCGACGACCGGCCTGGCCAAGGCGGTGTCCGTACGGACCGGACTGCCGCAGGTCGTCGTCCCCACGACGTACGCGGGGTCCGAGGCCACGCCCGTGCTGGGGGAGACCGAGAACGGTGTGAAGACCACCCGGTCGGCGCCGGAGATCCGGCCGGGCACGGTGCTGTACGACGTCGACCTGACGCTCGGCCTGCCGGTGGCGGTCTCCGTCACCAGTGGGATCAATGCGATGGCCCATGCGGTCGAGGCGTTGTACGCGCCGGAGACCGACCCGGTGACCGATCAACTCGCGCTCCGCTCAATCGAGTTGCTGGCCGGTGCGCTGCCCCGGATCGCCGCCGACCCCGCCGACCGGGAGGCCCGCGCCGATGCGCTGGAGGCGGCCTGGCTGGCCGGTACCTGTCTCGGCAGTGTCGGCATGGGCCTGCATCACAAGCTGTGCCACACCCTCGGCGGCTCCTTCGGCCTGCCGCACGCCCCCACGCACACCGTCGTGCTCCCGTACGCCATGGCCTACAACGCGCCCGCCGCGCCCGACGCCATGCGCCGCATCGCCCGTGCCCTGGGCGCCGCCGACGCGCCCACCGCCGTACACGACCTGATCCGGCGCCTCGGCGCGCCGACGAGCCTGGCCGAACTCGGCCTGGCGGACGCCGACTTGCCCCGCGCTGTCATGCTCGCCACCGCCACGCCCTACCCCAATCCCCGCGAGGTCACCGAGACCGGCATCGCGGCGCTCCTCGCCGACGCCCTCGCAGGCCGCCGCCCGGCCCCCGCCGATCCCCTCGCCGACTCCCTGCACACCCTCCTCGCCCAGGTCAGCGACAGCTTCGCGGGCGCGCCCGACGCCCGCGTACGGCAGCTGCTGACCGACCTCACCCGCCGCCTGCACGGCTTCGTCGCCGACAACGACCTCACCGACGCCGAATGGCGGTACGCGATCGACTTCCTGACCCGCACCGGGCAGCAGTGTTCCGCGACCCGCCAGGAGTTCATCCTGCTCTCCGACACCCTCGGCATCTCCAGCGCGGTCGACCTGCTCACCAACTCCCGTACGGCAGAGAGCACCCCGTCCGCCGTCCTCGGCCCGTTCTACGTCGAGGGCCCGCCGCCGCTGCCGGACGGCGCCGACCTCGCCGAGGGGCTGCCCGGCACCCCGATGTACGCGTCCGTGCAGATCACCGACCTGGAGGGGAATCCGCTGGCAGGCGCGGTGGCCGACGTCTGGCAGGCGAACGAGGAAGGCTACTACGACGTCCAACTGCCGGATGTCGACGGGCCGCAGCTGCGCGCCCGCTTCCGGGCCGACGACGAGGGGCGGATCCGCTTCCGCTCGATCCTGCCCACGGAGTACCCGGTTCCCGACGACGGCCCGGTGGGGCGGATGCTCGCCGCGGTGGGCCGCCACCCCTACCGCGCCCCGCACATCCACTTCATGATCAGCGCGCCCGGGCGGCGGCAGCTCGTCACCCAGCTCTTCGTCGCAGGCGGCGCCTACATCGACGCCGACACCGTCTTCGGCGTGAAGGACGCGCTGGTCATCGACTTCCCCGAACACCACGGCCCGACCCCTGACGGCCGCCCGGCGGACCGCCCCTGGCGCTCCCTGGAGTACACCTTCCGCCTCGCCCCCGCCTCCGGAGACAAGTAACAGATGACCGACCCCACCACGTACGACACCGACGTCCTGGTCGTCGGCAGCGGACCCGCGGGCGGCAGTGCCGCGCTGCTGCTCGCCACGTACGGCATACGCACCACGCTCGTCAGCAAGTACGGCTGGACCGCCAACACCCCGCGCGCCCACATCACCAACCAGCGCACCCTGGAAGTCCTGCGCGACCTCGGCATCGAGGACCAGGCGCTGGCCGCCGGCACCCCGCAGCACCTGATGGGCGACACCGTGCTGTGCACCGCCCTCACCGGCGAGGAGATCGGCCGTATCCGTACCTGGGGCACGGGGGACGACCGGCTCACGGAATACACCGCCGCCAGCCCCTGCCCGATGACCGATCTGCCGCAGACGTACCTCGAACCGATCCTGGTGAGCAATGCCGCCGCGCGCGGTGCCAAGGTGCGCTTCGACACCGAGTTCGTCCGGCTGGAGCAGGATGAGGATGGGGTCACGGCCCACCTGCGCGACCGGTTGCGCGGCGATGACTTCACGGTCCGTGCTCGGTACCTCATCGGCGCGGACGGTGCCCGCAGTCGCGTCGCCGAGCAGGCCGGGCTGCCCATTGCCGGGCAGGAGGGCAAGGCCGGCAGCATGAACATCGTCTTCCGGGCCGATCTGAGTGCCCATGTCGCCCATCGGCCCAGCGTCCTGTACTGGGTCATGCGGCCCGGGGCCGAGACCGGCGGCATCGGCATGGGCCTGGTCCGGATGGTCCGGCCCTGGAACGAGTGGCTGCTGACCTGGGGTTACGACATAGAGCAGTCGCCGCCGGAGATCGACGAGGACGAGGCCCGCCGGATCGTCCACGATCTCGTCGGCGACGACACGATCGACGTCGAGATCACGTCCACCTCCCTCTGGACCGTCAACCACACCTACGCCACCCGCTACTCCACCGGGCGCGTCTTCTGCGCAGGCGACGCCGTGCACCGCCACCCGCCGTCCAACGGCCTCGGTTCCAACACCTCGGTCCAGGACGCTCACAACCTCGCCTGGAAGCTGGCGATGGTGGTGCGCGGCGAGGCGGGCGAGGGCCTGCTCGACACCTACACCGCCGAACGCGCCCCGGTCGGCAAGGGGATCGTCGACCGCGCCAACCTCAGCCGCGACCAATTCGGCCCGGTCTTCCAGGCGTTGGGCGTCGGCGGCGGCGCCGATGACGAGGGCATCGCGAGTGCGCTGGCCGCCTGCCGGGCGCCGGATGCGGAGGGCGCGCGGCGGCGGCGTGAGTTGGACGCGGCGATCGAGCTGAAGAACTACGAGTTCAACGCGCACGGTGTGGAGCTGAACCAGCGGTACGTCTCCGCCGCCGTGCTCGACGACGGCAGTCCGGCCGAGGAGTGGCCGCGCGACCGGGAGCTGTACTACCAGCCGAGCACCCGGCCCGGTGCGAAGCTGCCGCACGCCTGGCTGACGGATGCGCGCGGCCGCCGCGTCTCCACCCTCGACCTCGTCGGCAAGGGCAGGTTCACCCTGGTCACCGGGTTGTCGGGGGTGGTGTGGGAGGCGGCGGCCGAAGCCTGCGCCGCGGATCTCGGCGTGCCGCTGGCCACCGTACGCATCGGCTCGGACGGTGCCCGGGACGCGTACGGGGACTGGCAACGCCGCTGTGAGACCGACGAGTCGGGGTGCCTGCTGGTCCGCCCGGACGGATACATCGCCTGGCGGCAGGCGTCCGCGCCCCGCACGGAGGACGAGGCGCGGACGGAGCTGGGCAAGGCCCTGGCAGCGGTGTTGCAGCGCTGAGGAACGCCGGGGGCGCCGGCGGGCCGGAGACCGGCCGCCGGCGCCGCGCCGTCAAGGGATGTAGCGGGTGCGGTCCGTGCACAGCGACCAGATGACGAAGACGCCGAGCGCGATGCCGACGATGGCCCACACGGGCTGGTACGGCAGCCACATGAAGTGCGCGATCACATACAGGCCCGCCAGGACGATGCCCGCCTTGCGGGCCCAGCCGACCCCCTTGAGCAGGCCGAGACCGGTGGCGGCCACGATGACGCCGAGCACCAGGTGGATCCAGCCCCAGGCGGTCGTGTCGAACTCGTAGACGTAGGTGCCCGTCAGCTCGTTGCTCAGCAGATACACCTGGTTGTTGGCGATGCCGGCGATGCCCTCCAGGACGCCGAGGACCCCCGAGACCAGCATCAGGACCCCGGCGAAGAGCGTGCCGCTGGCCGCCCAGACGTTCTCCGGGCCGTGCGCCCGGGGCGGCTTGGGGCCCGCTGCGTGGGGTGCTGCCTGCGACATGGTGGCTCCCCTCGTGACATACGTGTGCGAATGCCGTCGGTTCAGCGTGGTCCCGCCGCGCCCCGGTGTCCACCATCTACGTTGCCGACCGGACGAACCCGGTCCCGGACGGGCATGGCCCGCTGGACACCGGGACCGGGAGACCTCACGTCCGTTCGCGATGGGCGCGCAGCGCCCGGGCGGCCAGATCCCGGTCCTCGCCGAGGACGAAGGCCGTGACGCCGTCCGCACGCCACTCGGCGCGCCGCTCCGGAGTGGTGGCCATGGCACAGAAGGGAACGCCGTGCCGGCCGCAGGCGGCACGCAGCGTGCGCACCGCCTCCTGGACGCGCGGGTGCCGCACCTGCCACGGCACGCCGTACGACTGGGAGAGGTCGCCGGGGCCCGGCAGGACCAGGTCGACGCCGCCGCCCGCGAGGATGTCGTCGATCGCGTCGACGCCCTCGGCGTCCTCGACGAGCGGCACGACCATGATCTCGGCGTTGGCCCGCTCGATGTACGCGCGCAGGTCGCCGCCGCCGTACCCGGGCATGCGCCCGCCGTTGAGCGAGCGCATCCCCTCGGGTGCGTAGCGCGCTGCCCGCACCGCGGCGTCCACATCGGCCCGGCCGCGCACATGCGGTACCACGATGCCCATGGCACCGGCGTCCAGCGCGCGCAGCACCGCGCCCGGGTCCGCCTCGGGCACCCGCACGAACGGCGTGACGCCGCTGGTCTCGGCCGCCCTGATCAGGTGCTCCAGCTGCCGCGGGTCGACGAGCGTGTGCTCGGTGTCGAGGATGACGAAGTCGTAGCCCGCGCAGCCGATCATCTCGACCACGGCGGGGTCGGGGAGCACGTTGAACAGGCCGTGCACCTCCTCGCCCGCCGCGAGCTTCCGCTTCACCTCGTTGGGACGCAGCACGTCAGGAGCCCTCCCCGGCCCCGCCCAGGAAGTGGAATCCCGGCCGCGGGTGCATCAGGAAATCGTGGTGCGAGATGTTCCACGCGTACGCGCCGCACAGGCTGAACGCCACCCGGTCGCCGGCGCGCAGGCCCGGGGCCGGGACGTCGCGGGCGAGCAGGTCCTTCGGCGTGCAGAGCTGGCCGGTGAGGGTGACCTTGTCGCCCTGGGCGGCCGAGCGCGGCCACGGGTGCGGCCACGGCACGTCGGTGGGCAGGACCGTGCAGGGCTGGTCGTGGCCCTTGGTCGCCGGGGTACGGAGGTGGTGGGTGCCGCCGCGGACCACGGCGAACTCCTCGCCGTGGCTGTGCTTCACATCCAGTACCTCGGTGGCGTACCAGCCGCAGTACGCGGTGAGCGCGCGGCCGGGCTCGATGCGCAGCGTCAGGCCGGGGTGCGCGTCGGCGAGCCGGCCGAGCCCCGCGCCGTATGCCGCCCAGTCGAAGCGGCGCTCCGGCTCGGCGTAGTCGACGGCCATGCCGCCGCCGACGACGACCTCGTGCAGTGTCACGCTGTGGCGGGCTGCCAGCTCCACCGACCAGGTGATGATCGAGGACGCCACCGCGAGCTGTTCGGCGGCCTCCAGGCCGCTCGCCAAGTGGGCGTGCACGCCGCGCAGTTCGAGCTGCGGGTAAGTGCCGTCGGTCAGCAGCCGGACGACCTCGTCGGCCTGGTCCGGGTCCAGTCCGAAGGGGGTGGGCCGGCCGCCCATGGCGAGCGACACACTGTCCAGCGAGCCGTCGCCGACGGGGAGGTTGAAGCGCGGCAGTACGGCGATCCGACGGTCACCGGCGTGCCGGGCCGCCAGGTCGGCGAGCATGTGGAGCTCGTACACGCTCTCCACGTGGAACCGCTCCACGCCCAGCTCCAGCGCCCGCGCGATCTCGGCGGGCGTCTTGCCGGGGCCGCCGAAGGCCAGCGGGCGGCCGGGCACGGCCTTGCCGACGTGCGCCAGCTCGCCGCCCGAGGAGACCTCGTAACCGTCGACGTACGGCAGCAGCGCGGCGAGGATCTCCGGCTCCGGGTTGGCCTTGGCCGCGTAGTACAGCTCGACCCGCTCGGGCAGTGCCGCCCGGACCTCGGCGACGTGCTCCTGAAGAGCCGTCAGGTCATAGACGTACGCGGGGAGTTCCTCGGGAGCGAGGGAGTGGATGCGGTCGCGGACCGCGGAAGTGGGGTGGGTCATCGGGCGCTCCAGGCGGTGGCGGAGAGCACGTCCTCGGCGAGCGGCGAGGGCAGCCGGACGTAGCCGGCCTCGCGGTCGGCCTTGCGCTCCCAGCGGGTGAGCAGATTGGACTTGGCGGGCAGCGGCACGCCGGCGAGCAGCGCGGACAGCCGCGGCGGGCAGCCGTGCCGGTCGGCGTGGCGCTGGATCGTGCGGCGCACCTCGGCCCACAGCTCGGCCTCGCTGTCCGGGTGCAGGTCGGCGAGGGCGGCGAGCAGTTCGGAGATGTGGTTGACCAGCAGGCAGTACACCACGCGGTCCCAGCCGCGCTGCGCGTCGTACGTCATGGGCGCGGCGACCTCGGGCGGCAGCGCGGCGAGCAGGTCGGCGTTCTGCTCGGGGACGAGCTTGGTGCCCTCCAGGTCGCGCAGCAGCACCTGCGCGGGCATCCCGTCGCCGTCGACGCAGATCAGCACGTTCTGCAGGTGCGGCTCGAAGACCAGGCCGTGGTCGAAGTAGGCGGACAGTACCGGCGGGACCAGCAGGTCGAGGTAGGCGGCCCACCACTTCAGCGCGGTCTCGGCGTCGGCGCCGGCCAGCAGCCGGGAGATGTGCGCGTTGCTGGAGGGGTACTCGTCGGCGACGGCGCCGGCCAGCAGCGGGGTGGTGCCGGGCAGCAGGCGACGGGACAGCCCCTCGCGGACGATCACACCGAAGCCTTCGAGGAGCGCGGTGTCCGGCTGCCCGTCGGGGCCCGGCAGAGCGACGCTGCGGTACGCGGGCTCGCGGAGCACCGCGCAGCCGGGGAAGCGGGCCGCGAGGTCGTCGAGTACGGGGGCCAGCAGCCGGGTGAGCGCGACGGCACCGGTCAGCTCGTAACTGGAGTTCTTGCGAAGGCAGTTGGTGATCCGGACGTTCAGGCTGAACTTCAGGAAGGAGTCGGCCGAGTAGAGCGTGCGGACCGAAGCGGTCGCGGCGTGCGGGAACTCGGCGGTGCCCAGCACCCGGATGTCCCCGCGGTCCAGGGCCTCCTGGAGCGCCGGCTGGTCGCGCAGCAGCTCGTACTGCCAGGGGTGGGCGGGCAGCAGCCGGTACCCCTCCGGAACCTCGGCCTCGAAAGCGTCCAGCGGAGCGGTGGCGTCGGCGGCCACGCTCTCCTCGGCGAGCAGCTCCTCGCGCACGGCGAGCAGCAGCAGCGAGAAGGACCCGCCGGTCTCCGGCGCGTACTCCTGCCAGGCGACGGGGTCGCCGGTGCGGGCCTTGGGGGTGGGGTGGAAGCGGTGGCCGAGGAGGAGGGACTGCTCGGACGTCACATAGGCGTCGTGCCAGTTCCCGGCGGAGTCGGCCGGTCCGTCGCCATCCGCGGCGGCGCGGCCGGCCAGCGCCGCGGCGGTGGCCTGGTGGCTGGCGGCGATCTGGGCGAGGAACTCGTCGTTGTCCACGCCGGTACGCAGCGTCAGCTCGGCGTGCACGTACTCGGCGAGCCGGCGCCAGTCGACCTCGGCCCAGCCGTCACCGTCCTGCTCGGACACCGGGCCGGTGAAGCGGTGTGCGCCGATCAGCGACGTGCGGCGCAGCGCGACGCGCAGCAGCACGCCGCGGCGCGGCAGCCGGAGGAGCAGATGGCCGTGGTCCACGGCGGTCTGGTGCTCCGGGCCCGAGACCTCGCGGAGCAGGCAGTTCAGGAGGGTGTGCGCCACGGCGTCGTCGGCGGTGGGCAGCCCGGCGGGGGACGCGGAGGCCGCGGGATCGGCCTGTGCGGGGCTGGTGGAATGCGTCAGCGGAGGCATCAGAGGCTCCTGCGAGTATGAGAAAGACGACGGAAAAGAGCGGGGAGGGTGGTCGCGAGCACGGTGGCCACGGCGATGGCGGTGCCGATGAGCAGCGGCGCGGACGGCCCGAAGAGGCCGTTGCCGAGCGCGGCTGCCAGGCCGGCGGCGACCGCGCCGGCCTTGGAGAAGAATTCGATGGAGCCGAACAGCCCACCGGGCGCACGGCCCTTGGCGCAGTCGGCGGCCAGCACGGACATGCAGACCAGGCCCAGGGTGAGACCGGCACCCAGCAGCAGGCGCACCGCGATGAACGTGGGCAGCGACCCGGCGACGCCGTGCCCGGCCGAGCCCAGTGCGATGCAGGCGAAGCCGAGCGCGATACCGAGCCGGGGCCGGGTGCGGAAGGCGGCGTGCACCGCCATCGCGCCGGCCAGGTAGCACATGTGCGGGAGTGCGAAGAGCACGCCGGAGACCATGGATCCGGTCCCGGGGATGCGCTCCTTGATGAGCTCGATCAGGTACGGGAAGGAGATCACGGTCGAGAAGACGAACGCGAACTCCAGGGCGAGCAGGGCACGCAGGGCGCCGGCGCTGCCCCGCTCCGGCTGCGAAGTGGCGGCAACCTCGGGCTCCGCCTTCTTCGGCGCGGTACGGGCCCGGGGCGGCTCCGGCAGCAGCGCGAGCATCCCGGCGGCAGCCAGCGGCAGCACAGCGAGCAGTGCGTACTGCCGGTGCGGCGACAGCCACGGCGACAGCGAGCCGACCACGATCGGCGCGAAGACCAGCGCGGCCCGCGCGCTGCCCTGCATCAGCGTCAGCGCCTTGGACAGCGCGGGCCCCTCCAGCGCGGCACCGAGGTAGCCGTTGGACGCGGCGAACGTGCCGCCGAGGATGCCCTGCAGTACCAGCGCCGCGGTGAAGGTGGCGAGCGAGTCGGCCCAGCCCGCGAGCAGGAACGCCGCCGCCAGCCCCAACTGCGCGCGCAGCAGCAGCCGTTTGCGGCCGAACCGGTCGGCCAGCCGCCCCCACAGCGGGGCGCCGAGCCCGCCGAAGATGGTGGGCACGATGTAGAGCAGGCCGGCCCAGCGGGCGGCGTGGTCGCCCAGGTCGGGCAGGATCTCGGTCAGGTACGGCGGCAGGCCGAGGGCCGCGAAGGAGGCCACGAAGTAGCAGCCGGCCACGGCGTGCACCTGGCGGCGGCCGAGGGCCGGGGTCGCGGGTGTTTCAGGCGCTTCGGGTGCTTCCGGTGCGGCGGGTGCCTGGACCGCCTCGGGTGCGGTGGTGCTCATCGGATGTTCCCCGTCGGCAGCAGGTAGTTGGGGCCCGTGGTGTAGTGCTTGTTGATGTCGGCAGCGCCCGAGCGCTCCTTCGACAGCAGGGACCCGGCGCTGACCATGGCCTTGACCGGCAGGTGCGGGGCGTCCAGCAGCTTCTCGCGGAGGACCGCGCCGGGCTCGCCGGGGCCGGTGCCCAGCCGTTCGACGGCCTCGGTGAGGCGGTCCCGGACCAGTTCCAGCAGCCGGTCCAGCGGCGCGCGGCCGTGCCGGGCCAGCCCGAAGGCGTACGAACCGGCGCACAGGTGGACGGTGATCGTGGCGAGCATGTCGGCCACCGGGCCGTCGCTCTCGCCGAAGATCCGCGGGTCGGCGAAGTCCGCCGGGTCCGGCGCGTCCGCGCCCAGCCGCTCCCGCAGCCGTACGGTGTTGATCCGCGGCGCGTCGTTGTCCTTGAACAGCAGCCGCACTCGGGTGCCGCCGTCGTCCGTGCGGTCCAGCACCAGCGAGATGTTCTGCTGGTGGGACTCCAGGCCGATGCCGTAGCCGAAGAGCGTGGTCTGCCAGTCGAAGAGCAGCGCGAGAGCGGCGTCGAGCAGGGCGAGCGGGTCGCCGCCGTAGAACCGGTCCGCGAGGTGGTCGATGACCAGCCGGTCGCCGGACCCGGGCGCCGGGGCGAGCAGCGCGGCCAGCGGGACGACGGAGCTGCCGTCGAGCCCGGCCGGGTAGCGGCGGCACAGTACGGCCAGCAGCTCGTGGTCCGCGTGTGCGTACACGGTCTCGTCGGCCTGCAGGATCGTTTCACTGAACCGCGGTTCGCGGGCGATCACCTTCTCCAGCAGCCGCTGCCCCTCCGCGCCGTCGATGAGCGTGCGCGGCTTGATGGTGCGCCGGTTGCGCAGCCCCAGCGTCGCGGTGGCCAGCGGCAGCTTCACATGCACCTGCGGATCGGCGTCCAGCGCGACGGTACGCATCGACAGCGTCGGCACGGCGCCCAGCCAGGAGTGCTCGGAGAGCACCGCGTCCTCGGTCAGCCCGGTCTCGCGCAGCGCGGCGTCCAGCGGCTCGCCGAGCGACAGCGGGTGGACGGGCAGCGCGATATGGCTGTCGTCCAGGTCGGGGTGGCCCAGGTCGACGGGGTGGGGCCAGCAGGCGGGCAGCGCGTCCCGGCCGCCGGTCACGGTGACGGCGGCACGCGGCAGCAGCAGCCAGCGCAGCGCGAAGCGCGGGGCGAACTCCGGTGCGTAAGCGCGCAGTTGAGCCTCATCCAGGCCGGAGCGGCCGCGCGAGACCGGGTACACCGGGTGGTCGACGCGGGCCGCGAGCGCGTCGTGCGCGAGGCCGGCGGTCAGGCCCTCCCAGCGGGCCGGGTCGGGGCCGTGACGCTGCGTCAGTTCGGTGGTCAGCTCGTCCTGCGTGGCGGTGTGCAGCCGCAGCGTCGCGAGCGTCTGCCGGCACTCCTCGATGAAGGCGTCGAACCCCTCGTGGTCGAGCGGGTCGGCGAGCGCCCGCACCGCGCCGAGGATGTCGTCGAGGGTGCTCAGCCGGGCGCCGTCGGACTCGCGGACGAGCAGCGGCAGCCGGGCGGCGTACTCGGCCTGGTAGCCGTCGGGGGCCAGCGGCAGCAGCAGTGCGTCATCGGCCTCGCCGGCCTCGTCGGTCCCGGCGCTGTCGGCGGGCAGCCGCAGCCAGGGCCCGTCCGGGCGCTCCAGTACGGTACTGCGGGACCGCAGCCCGACCACGTCCTCGCGCAGCAGCGCGCTCAGCACGCGCACCAGCAGCTCGTGCTCTTCGGGCCCGCTGTCCGTCGCGGGCACGGTCAGGGTCTCCGTCGCGGCGGTCACTGGGTGATCTCCCAGCGCTCGGCGGCGAAGAACGCCTCGGCGGCTCGGTCCACGGCCTGCTGGTCGCTGCCGGTGGCGCGCAGCACGCCGAGGTAGTCGCGGTTGGTGCGGTAGTGCGGGTGCTCGGCGCCGATCGCGCGCAGCGGACGGTACGTCAGATGCACACCGTCGACCGTGTGGTCCAGCGGGCCGGGCGCCGCGGTGAGCGTGCCCGCCCGGTCGGCGAGGGCGTACTCCACCCGCGCGGCGGCGTCGGTCCGCGCGCCGAGGTCGGCCGGCAGCGGCTCGCCCAGGTGCGTACGGAGGATGTGCTCGAAGAGCGGGATGTCCAGCGTCTCGGCCAGCATCAGATCGCACTGGTCGCCGATGGCGCGGTAGTTGACCTCGATGAGCCGGGCGCGGCCCTCGTGGACCACGAACTCGGTGTGGCAGGCGCCGAACCCGACGCCCAGCGCGTCCAGTTGGGCCAGTACCTGCGCCACGACCGGCTCCGGGTGGACGGCGACGAACTCGTGCCGCTCCTCGATGAAGGCCGGGGGCGCGGAGAGCACGCTGTGGAAACCGCCGAGGACGTGCCGTGTCCGGCCGTCGCCCAGCGTCTCCAGGGTGTACAGCCGGCCGGCGAGGTACTCCTCGGCCACCAGCGCCGCTCCCGGGCGCCGGGAACGTATCTCCTCGGCGCGCTCGACCAGTTCGGCGGGGCCGTCGGCCAGGACGACGTCCTCGCTGGCCACGCCCTCGCGGGGCTTGATGACGCAGGGGAACGGCAGGTCGGCTGTGGCCAGTACGGCCGGCTCCTCGTCGGGCGCGAGCTGCACCGACCGGACGGTGTCGGCGCCCGCGGCGGCGAGGTGGCGGCGCATCTCGGCCTTGTTCTTGGCGCGCAGCGTGGCCCGCCAGTCCTTGCCGGGCAGTCCGAAGTACTCGGCGGCCAGCGCGGCCTGGGTCTGCAGGTGGTCGCTGTTGGTGAAGACCGCGTCGGCGGGGCCGTGCGCGGCGATCCGGCTGATGACGGCGCGGACGTCGTGGACGTCGCACTCGAGGATCTCGATCTGCGGGTATTTCGCCCGGTGGGCCGCGGGCTGGTCCGTCAGCACGGTGACGTCGATGCCGAGGCGGGCGGCTGCGGGGAGGAAGCCGTCGGTGACCGAGTCGGTGGGATTGAGTGCGAGCAGGTGCATCCGCATGAGCGGGGACCCCTTCTGGTTCGGGGGCGGTGCGGGGTGGGCGGGATGCGGGGGCGGGCCGGGGGACACGGCCCGCCCCCGCCGGTGTCACTTCTTGGGCAGCTCGACGCCGGTGGCGTCGGCCACGTCGGCGAGCATCTTCTCGGCGGCCTGGATGCCGATGCCGGACATCCAGGTCTCGTCCGGGACCTCGAAGACCTTCTTGTCCTTGACGGCCGGCAGGTCCTTCCAGACCGGGTTGGACGTGACGTCCTTCTTCTCGGTCTTGGACGGGGTGTCGGCGACGGTCACGAAGACCAGGTCGGCGTCGGCCTTGTCGATCTCCTCGGGGCTGACGTCGAGCATCGGCTTCTCGGGGTCGGTGGAGCTCTGCGACTTCGGGCGCTCCAGGCCGATGTCCTCCAGGACGACGCCGCTGAAGGAGGACTTCGCGTACAGACGGGTCGGACCGGCGATGAAGCGGACCACCGAAGCGGAGGGCGCCTTGCCGTCGTTCTTCTTCTTGATGGCCTCGCCGAGGTGCTTCGCGCGCTCCTCGTAGCTCTTCATGGCCGCGGCGGCCTGCTTCTCCTTGCCCAGCGCCTTGGCGTGGACCTTCAGGTTCTCCTTCCAGGGGCCGCCGGTGGTCTCGGTGAAGACGGTCGGGGCAATGGCCTTGAGCTTGTCGTAGACCTTCTCGTGGCGGACCTTGGAGGAGAGGATCAGGTCGGGCTTGAGGCTCGCGATCTTCTCCAGGTTGGGCTCCAGCAGCGGGCCGACGTCGGTCAGGCCCTTGACCTTGCCCTTGAGGTACTGCGGGAAGCCGCCTTCGGTCTTCATGTGCGGCGAGACCGCGCCGACCGGCTTGACGCCGAGCATGGTGACGTCGTCCAGCTCGCCGGTGTCCAGGACCACGACGCGCTTGGGCTCGGACGGGATCTCGACCTTGCCCATGGCGGTGTTCACGGTGCGCGGGAAGGCACCGGAGGCGTCGCTCTTCGCGTCGCCGCCTTCGGACTTCGCGCCGCCGCAGGCGGCCAGCGCCGCGGTGCCCAGGACGACGGCGAGCAGCGCGGCGAGGAGCCGGCCGAGGCCACGCAGGGTGGGTCTGTTGGACATGAGGGTGTACTTCCTTGCTGTGAGCGGGGACGGGGACGGAAGTGGGGGGTGGGGCTTGGGTGCGGCCGTCAGACGGACACGGCGGTACGGCGTACCGCGCGGCCCTTGGGGACGACCAGCGGGGTGCCGGTCTCCGGGTCGGGGATCACCCGGCAGTCGACGTCGAACACGGACTTGACCAGCTCCGCGTCGAGGACGTCCGCCGGGGCGCCGGCCGCGGCCAGCTGCCCGTCCTTGAGGACCACGAGGTGGTCCGCGTAACGGGCGGCCTGCCCGAGGTCGTGCAGCACCATCACCACGGTGCGGCCCGCCTCGGAGTGCAATTCGGCGACCAGGTCGAGGACATCGAGCTGGTGCCGCAGGTCCAGGAAGGTGGTGGGCTCGTCGAGGAGCAGCAGATCGGTGTCCTGCGCGAGCGCCAGGGCGATCCAGGCGCGCTGCCGCTGGCCGCCGGAGAGCTGGTCGACGGGCTGGTGGCGCAGCGCCGTGGTACCGGTGCGCTCCAGCGCCTCCTCCACCGCCGCCTGGTCCTTCTCGGACCAGGGGCTGAGCAGCTTCTGGTGCGGGTAGCGGCCGAGCCGCACCAGCGCCTCCACGGTGATCGCGTCGGGCGTGACCGGCTGCTGCGGCAGCAGGCCCATCCGCAGCGCGAGCGCCTTGGCGGACATCCGGTGGATGTCGGAGCCGTCGAGGGTGACGGTGCCGGCGGCCGGGGCGAGCAGCCGGGTCAGGCCGCGCAGCAGGGTCGACTTGCCGCAGGCGTTGGGGCCCACGACGGCGGTCACGGCGCCGCCGGGCAGCTCCAGGTCGAGGCCGCCGACGATCAGCCGGTCGCCGTAGCGCAGGTCGAGGCCGTGCGTAGCGAGCTGGTTGGCCTGCTGTTCGGTGGCCTTCGGCTGGTTGGCGGTCATCGGGCACTCCTGTTGACGGAACTGCTCTGACGGATCATCAGCACCAGCAGCCAGGGCGCGCCGAGGGTGGCGGTGACCACCCCGACCGGCAGCCCGCTGACCGGCAGCAGATGCTGCGCCACCAGATCGGAGGCGAGCAGCAGGACGGCACCGGCGAGGCCGGTGAGGGCCAGGGTCGCCACGGTCGGCGGCCCGGCGAGGAACCGCACCATGTGCGGGACGGCCAGCGCGACGAACGCGACCGGGCCGGTGAGCGCGGCGGCCAGCGAGGCCAGCGCGACGGCGGTGACCAGTACTTGGAGCCGGGCGGTGGAGGTGTTCACGCCCAGCGCGCCGGCCGAGTCGTCACCGAGGTCCAGCACGGCGAGCTTGCGGTGCAGGAGGAAGGCGCCGACCAGCGCGACCACCACGGCGGCGCCCGCTGCCCACACCTCCGTCCAGGTCCGCCCGTACACCGAGCCGGTGGTCCACTGCAGCGCCGAGCCGGCCAGCTCGGTGGGGAACCGTACGACCATGAAGTTCACCGCGGCGGTCAGCCCGGCCTGGACGGCGAGGCCGACCAGCACCAGCCGGGTGGCGCTGACGCCGGAACGCCAGCCGAACACCCCGAGCAGTACGGCGGCCAGCAGCCCGCCGCCCAGCGCGGCGAGCGGGATCAGCGCCTGGGAGGCACCGGCGGCGAGCATCGCCACCGCGCCGAACGAGGCGCCGCCGGTCACGCCCATCACGTCCGGCGAGGCGAGCGGATTGCGGAACATCCGCTGGAGCAGCGCGCCGGCCACGGCCAGGCCCGCGCCCGCGATGATCGCCGCGACCATGCGGGGCGCCCGGAACTGCTGGACGATCAGCACGTCGGCGCCGTCGCCGAGGCCGAGCAGCCCCTTGAGCGCCGCATCGGGCGCCAGCGGCATCTCGCCGATCGCCACCGAGCAGGTGACGAGCACCAGGAGGACGACCAGCGCCGCACAGGTCAGCAGGAGGGTGCGGCGGCCGGCGTGCGCGGGCCCGGCCGCGTGCGGCGCGGAGACGCGCGGCTTCTCGGTATGCAGGACGTTGCTCACCGGGCCACCTTCCGTGCCAGTACGGCCAGCAGCGGCGCGCCCAGGAAGGCGCTGATGATGCCGACCTGGAGCTCGGAGGGCCGGATGACGACCCGGCCGAGGATGTCGGCGGTGAGCAGCAGCAGCGGGCCCGCGATGATGCAGCCGGGCACCAGCATCCGGTGGTCGGAGCCGAGCAGCTGCCGTACGAGGTGCGGCGCGGCCAGGCCGATGAAGGCGATGGGACCGGCCACGGCGACCGCCGAGCCCGCGAGCAGTACGACGGCCAGGCCGCCGGCCATGCGGATACGGGCGACCGGCACGCCGAGCGCCTGCGCGGAATCGTCGCCGAGCGCGAGGGTGTTGAGCGCCGGGGTGATCGCCAGGGCGAGCACGAGGCCGATCACGAGGGTGGGGAGCATCGGGTACAGCACGGAGAGGGAACGTTCCGCCAGCGACCCGGCCAGCCAGAAGCGGGCCTCGTCCAGCGACCGCTTGCTCGCCAGCATCACCGTCGAGGTCCAGGAGAGCAGCACGAGTTGGAGCACGGTGCCGCCGAGCGCGAGCCGTACGGGATCGAGGTCACCGGCCCGCCGGGCCAGCGCCTGCGCGAACAGCGCGGCGGCGGCCGCACCGGCGAACGCGAACCAGAGGTACTCGATGGGGCGCGTCAGGTGCAGGGCGAAGATGGCGACCACGACCGCGAAGCCCGCGCCGTTGTTGATGCCCAGCGTCGTGGGCGAGGCGAGCGGATTGCGGGTGATGCCCTGGACGACCGCGCCGGCCACGCCCAGTGCGGCGCCGACCGCGAGCCCGACGAGGGTGCGCGGCAGCCGCAGGCCGGTGACCACGATGGCGTCGCGCCCATGTGCCTGCCCGGTCAGGGCGTCGAGCACGGTGGACAGCGGCACCGAGCGCGTGCCCACGGCGAGGCTCAGGGCGGCGCACACGGCAAGTGCGCAGACCCCGGCGAGCAGCAGGGGAACGCCCCGCAGCAACGCCGAAGGGGGTCGCGCGCCGGCCACTGGGGCCGCGGTAGCTGGTGGTTTGGTCGTCAACACGCGTCGTAACGTTAGGTTAGGCAAACCTTCGCTGCAAGCGCGGTGACGGGAATCGGCGAACTGTCCAGTTTCGTGCACCTGACAAACCAGCAGGGACCCCGTCTCCCTACCCGCACGCGCCCCGCCACTCACTTCCGAAGGGGCGCAAATCCGGTTGCCCGGGAGCATCCCGCCTGCTGAGGTGACCGGATGAATCACGCAGCGGTGCTCGCGACGTACGACCGGCGCATGCGACAGGAAGCGCGGCCCGACGGCCCAGGCGCCCGCGTCGAGCGCGCGGACGGTGTGGTCCGCCAGACCGCCGAAGCGGCCGACGGCTGGCACGGCGTCCTCTGGGCCGACCTCACCCCCGCCACCGCGGACGCCGCCATCGCCGCACAGATCCGGTACTTCACCGCGCTCGGCCGGGCCTTCGAATGGAAGCTGCACGCCCACGACCGCCCGGCCGGCCTCGCCGACCGCCTGCTGACCGCCGGCTTCGTCCCCGAGGACGAGGAGACCCTGATGGTCGCCGAGACCCGCTCCCTCCCCACCGAGGTGGACCTCCCGGCCGGTGTCCGCCTGGAACCGGTGACCGACGCCGCCGGTGTCGACCTCATGCTCATCGCCCACGAGCGTGCCTTCGGCCCCGGCCGCGCCCGCTTCCGCAGCCAGCTCCTCGACCGGCTCGCCGAAGCCCCGGACACGGTGGTGGCGGTGGTCGCCATGGCCGGGGAGGAGCCGGTGAGCGCGGCCCGCATGGAACTGCCGCCGGACGCGCCCTTCGCCACCCTCTGGGGCGGCGGCACCGACCCGGCCTGGCGCGGCCGCGGCATCTACCGCGCCCTGATCGCCCACCGCGCCCGCATCGCCGCCGCACGCGGCTACCCGTACCTCCAGGTCGACGCCTCCGACCAGAGCCGCCCCATCCTCCAGCGGCTCGGCTTCGCGCCGCTGACGACCACGACCCCGTACGTGTTCACGCCCGGGGCCGCGACCGCCGGCTGACGGTCACTGAGGCCAGGTCACCGTGGCCACGGCCGTCCCGCCCCGCGTGCCGTCCGGCGCCACCGTCGTCAGCCGCAGCTCCGTCCCGCGCTCCGCCCCGGCCCTCGCCAGCGCCTTGACGTAGTACACGTCGTCGAAGATCCGCCCCAGCGACTCGGTACGGCCGTCCGGCAGCTCCCGGGTGAGGTCGTAGTACCAGACGCCCTGCCGCGCCAGCCGCCAGGACAGGAAGACCTCGGCGGTGTCCCCGGCGGGATGCACGGCGTCGACCGTGAAGCCCGCGGGCGCCGCCGGGCGGGGCGCCGGGAGACCGGCCAGAAAGGCGAGTTCGCCCAGCCGGAAGGTGTGGTCGGCCGGGCCGCCCGTGGTGGCGAACCGTACGGCCACCGCGGCGACGGTACGCCCCGCGAGCGCGGCCAGCGGCAGTTCCACGGTGGTCCAGCCGCCCGCGCGCGGCCGCCCCGCGGGCAGCCAGACCGTGTTACCGGGGTCCTCCTCGGTGATCAGGCCCAGCTCGACCCGGCCCGCCCGCTCCTCCGTCGCGTACACCAGCCGCGCCCGCTCTCCGCCTGTGACCCGCAGCCGGGTCTTGAACAGTCGGGCGGTGGTGGGCCCTTCCGGGGTGAGGCGGCCGGAGAAGCGCAGCGAACTGCCGCCGTCGTAGGCCATCCCGTAGTCGTACTCCGCACGCAACGGCGCGGCGCCGCCCGCGCCCCGCGTCCAGAACTGCCAGGTGGGCAGCACGTCCTGGATGCTGATGTTGTTCCACTCCCGGTCGGACACCTGACGGCCCGCCAGGAAGAAGGCGCGGCCGTGCCCGGTGTTGAAGCGGGTGGCGAAGGGGAAGCCGCCGATCACCGACCGCTCGCTGATGTACCGGGCAACGCCGTCCCACTTGCGGAAGTTGTGCTCGTCGCGCGGCTTCCCGTCGTCCTCCTCCGGCCAGGGCACATACTCCGTGCGACCGGTCCGGGTCGGATCCTCGTTCGGCCCCGACCAGTAGTGGCGCTCGCGCACGAAGACCTCGCCCTGCGCGTCCGGGTCCTCGCGGTCCGGGTAGCGGTCCCAGGGGAAGTGCGAGCCGAACAGCGCCCAACTGGTGCGGGCCGGCTTCCCGTCGGGGCAGACGATCCGGGCGTCGAAGGGCGGATTGAAGCCGTACTTCTCGGTCTCGGTGCCGTGGAAGACCGCCTCGTACGGGTCCAGGCCCCGCTCCAGGGCCGTGCGCCGCGAGGTCTCGACGCCCTCCTCGGTGAGCCAGTAGTTGGCGAAGAAGCTGTGGTTGACGGGCGTGTCACCGTGCTGCACCCAGTCGGCGTTCTTGTCGTTGAACGCGTTCTGATAGTCCAGCTTCCCGTTCGTCATGATCGTGTCGTACCACTGGAGGTGGAAGCCCTCCGGCGCCTTCGCCCGCAGATACTCCAGCATCCGCATCAGCTCGCGCGCGTCGGCCGACGAAATCTCGGCCTCCTGATTGAGAAAGTACCCGTCGAAGCCGAAGTACTCCGCCATCGCGAGCATCCCGTCGGCCACCGGGTACGAGCCGTCGGCGCGCCGCTCCAGGTAGTCCGCGAATTCGCCGGTCCTGGGCCAGAACCAACACCCCAGGCTGCGCGCGCCGTTGCGGTGCGCGGCATCCGTCCAGGCCGGGTTCGGCGGATTGACCACGCCGTGCACCGGCTCGTCCTCCGGCGAACCGTCGACGGGCAGCCCGTGCCAGGAGCCGTACAGATCGGTGTACTGCCAGAAGCGCAGCAGCCTGCGCGCGAAGACATCGCCGTACTTATAGGCGGTGAAGAAGGAGTTGTCGTAGTCGAAGCTGAGGTTCATCAGCTGCGGTCCGGTGGCGAGGCCCGGGTCCGCCTGCGTGGCGGCGAAGGCCGGGATGCGCGCGGCGAGCGGCACACGGGAGCGGAAGTACCGCGCCCAGCGGTCCGTCTCCGGGCTCCAGGACTTCAGCGCGGCCGCGTCGTAGCCGTGCATGAAGGGTTGGTGCGTGCCCCGCGCCGAGGCAGCGGCGGCGGGCGGCGCGCCCCAGGGACTCAGCGGCCCGGCCAGCCCCACGGCCACCCCGGCCGCGCCCAGCATCCGTACGAAGGTTCTGCGATCCAGTGGTCCACTGCTCACGGTCACGCCTCCTCTGTGGCACCGCGGCTCAGCCGCAGCGTGACGATCTCGAACGGGTGGAGCTCCAGGGGCAGTACGCCGCCCTCGCACCGTTCCGCACCGGCACCGGCCGGCCGCTCCAGCAGGTCGCACCGGACCGCGGAGGCCACCGGGAAACCGCAGGCCAGCTCCGTGCGGACGCGCCCGCCGCGGGCCTCGTGGAGGCGTACCACCACATCCCCGCTGCCGTCGTCCGCGAGCTTCACGGCGGTCACGGTCACCGCTTCGTCCGCGACGGTCACCAGCGGCTCGACGGCCGCCGAGCCGGGGACCCGCCGCTCCGGGAGGTTCAGCGCCCAGCCCTCGCGGACGGCGTCGCCCAGCGAGGCACCCGGCACCAGCGCGCAGCGGAAGCGGTGGATGCCCTGGTCCGTGCGCGGATCGGGGAAGCGCGGCGCGCGCAGCAGGGAGAGCCGTACGGTCGTGGTGGTGCCGCGGCCCGTCTCCCGGGCGGCGCGCGAGGCGTCGTACCCGTACGTGGAGTCGGTCACCAGCGCCACGCCCCAGCCCGGCTCCTCGACGTGCACAAAACGGTGCGCGCACGCCTCGAACTTCGCCGCGTCCCAACTGGTGTTGGTGTGGGTTGGCCGGTAGAGGTGCCCGAACTGGGTCTCGGCCGCGACCCGGTCGGCGTGCACGTCCAGTGGGAAGGCCGCCTTGAGGAACTTCTCCGTCTCGTGCCAGTCCACTTCGGTGGTGATCTCCAGCCGCCCGGTGCCGGGCGGCAGCGTGAGGACCTGCTCGACGGCCGACTTCCCGAAGGAGCGGCGTATGCGTACGGACCCGTCGTCCGCCGCCTCCACCGCATCGGCCTCGGTCAGATCCGTGACCGTGTTGCGGTAGTACTCGTCCACGTCCCAGGCATCCCACATGGTGGGGAAGTCCTGGTGCAACTGGAGGAGATTGGCGGGCTTGCCGGGGGCCAGCGTCTCGCGGCCCGCCCGCAGGTCGTACAGCGAGACCAGCAGCCCGCGGTTGTCGATCTCGGCCCGGAGCAGCCCGTTGTTCAACACGAATCCGCCGCCCGCACGCGGCACGCAACCGGTACTGTTCGGCGCCCCGCGCTCGGGCAGTGCACCCCGCGCAGGTACGCCCTCACGTCCGTGCGGCGCCGCGTTGAAGACCAACATGCCGCCCGCCGGATCGCCCGCCAGCGCCCGCTGGGCCGCCCCGATCAGCGCCTCCAGCTCCGCCGCGATCCGCGCATACCGCTCGGCCGCCTCCCGGTGCACCCACGCGATGGACGTCCCCGGCAGGATGTCGTGGAACTGGTGCAGCAGCACCTCCTTCCACAGCCGGTCCAGCTCCTCGTAGGGATAGCTGAACCCGGCCCGCACCGCCGCCGTCGCCGACCACAGCTCCGCCTCGTACAGCAGATGCTCGCTGCGCCGGTTGCCCTGCTTCGTACGGACCTGGCTGGTCAGCGTCGCGCGGTGCAACTCCAGATACAGCTCACCGGTCCACACCGGCGCGTCCGGGTACTCCGCGTGCGCCTTCTCGAAGAAGTCCGCCGGCTTCTCGAATGTGACGCGCGAAGAGCCCTCCAGATCGGCCAGCCGCCGCGCCCGCGCCAGCATGTCGCGGGTCGTACCACCGCCCCCGTCGCCCCAGCCCGTCGGCGCCAGCGACCGCGTCGCCGCGCCCTTCTCGCGGAAGTTGCGTGCCGCGTGCGCGACCTCCTGACCCGACAACTGCGCGTTGTAGGTGTCCATCGGCGGGAAGTGCGTGAAGACCCGGGTGCCGTCCAGCCCCTCCCACCAGAACGTGTGGTGCGGGAACTTGTTGTCCCGGCTCCAGGAGATCTTCTGCGTCAGAAACCACTTGGCGCCCGCCTGCCGGACGAGCTGGGGGAGTGCCGCCGAGTACCCGAAGGTGTCCGGCAGCCACACCTCCTCCGTCTCGACCCCGAACTCCTCCAGGAAGAACCGCTTGCCGTGCACGAACTGCCGCGCCAGCGCCTCCGACCCCGGCATGTTGGTGTCCGACTCCACCCACATCCCGCCCACCGGCACGAACCGGCCGTCCGCCACCGCCTTCTTCACCCGCGCGTACACCTCGGGCCGGTGCTCCTTCAGCCACGCGTACTGCTGCGCCTGCGACATCGCGTACACGAAGTCCGGGTCGTCATCGAGGAGCGCGGTCATGTTGGATGCGGTGCGGGCGACCTTGCGTACGGTCTCCCGCAGCGGCCACAGCCACGCCGAGTCGATGTGCGCGTGGCCGACGGCGCTGATGCGGTGCGCGGAGGCGTGCGCGGGCGCGGCCAGTACGTCGGTCAGCAGCTCACGGGCGCGGGCCGCCGTACCGCCGATGTCCTGGAGATCGACGGCGTCCAAGGCGCGTTCCACCGCGCGCAGGATCTCCCAACGGCGCGCGGTGTCCTCGCCCAGCTCGGCCATCAGCTGGCCCAGCACCTCCAGGTCGTGCGCCAGCTCCCACACGGTCTCGTCGAAGACCGCCAGATCCATCCGGGCCAGCTTGTACTGCGGCACGTCACCGGCCGTGTCCTTGTCGCCCAGCTCGGTGGGCAGGAAGGGGTGGTAGTCGAGGATGACGGGGTTGGCGGATGCCTCGATGTGCAGATACACCTCCTCGCCACCGCGCACGGGCGCGCCGATCCGTACCCACTGGTTGCGCGGGTTGAGGCCCTTCACCGGGGAACCGTCGGGCCGGTACACCAGGCCCTCGCACTGGAAGCCCGGCATGTTCTCGTCGAAGCCCAGGTCCAGCAGCGCCTCGACGGTACGGCCCGCCCACGCCTCGGGAACGGTGCCGCTGACGGTGAACCAGCTGGTGCCCCACGGCGGGCCCCACGGCGCGCCTGCTTCGATGGGCGTACGCGGCGCGGCGATGCCTTCGGCGACCGGCACCGGCTCACCGGGCGCATGCCACACGCCGACGGTCAGCGGCACCGACTCCGGATACACGGCGGGCCACAGCCGCTCTGCCAGCACCCGCTTCAGACGGGCTTCGGTGGTGGTGCGGTGGTCGTGCATGTCGGTACGACTCCTTCACGCCTCGTGGTTCAGACCTCGTTGGGCTGGATCACTTCCGCGATGCCGCGGTCCTTCAAGTACGCGCTGTCCGGTGCTAGTTCGCTCCGTACGCAGGCCGGTCGCAGGCCGCGTTCCGCGAGCCGCATCCACGCCTCGAAGACCGGGCCGCCGGGCGCGCACGGAGACCCGCTCTCGACGGCCAGCGCGAGGGTGCGCGTCGCCGGCACATGCGGCGCGGCCCGCTCCTCGCGTACGGCCTCGGCGAACGCCTCGCCGACCGGCTTGGTCCGCCGGTCGTTGGTCAGCAACCCGAGGCTGTACTCCAGCTCGGGGAAGTCGGCCAGCCCCCGGTCCACGTCGTGCGAGCACCACCACGTGATGCCCCACAGATCCGTGCAGTCCAGCGCGGCGCGCACGGTGTCCCGCACGAACGCGGGAGCGTGCTCGGCGGGGATGTGCGGCGCCGGCGCGCCGACCTCCTGCAGCCAGACCGGGCGCCGCGGATCCGCCGCCCACGCCTTGGACAACTCCACCAGGTACGCGGCGTGTTGGCGGGTCGCGGTGGAGTCGCGGCCGTACCGCTGCGCCGTCCCGTTGAACACCCACGCGTGTACGGCGGTCAGCGCGCCCAGCGTCGCGCTGTGTTCCGGCGTGAAGGGGTGGCCGTCCAGGTACCACGCCGCGTCGTATGAAGCGTGCAGATGCATACGGCCCGGCGCACCCCGCTCGCACGCCGCCAGCATCCGCTCCAGCCAGGCCGCGGCCTGGTCGGGCGTGATCCGGTCGGGGTCCGGATGCGGGTCGCCGGAGAACTGGTTGGTCTCGTTGCCGAGGGTCATGCCGAGGAAGTTCGGCCGGTCGGCGAGGGCCGCGGCCAGCGTCTCCAGGTACGCCGCCTGGCCGTCCAGTACGTCCGGGTCGGTGAAAAGGTTGCGGCGGTGCCAGGTGGTGGTCCAGGACGGCACGAAGTCGAAGCTGGACAGGTGGCCCTGGAGTCCGTCCACGGCGACGTCCAGGCCGCGGTCGGCGGCCGCGTCGGCGAGGGAGACCAGCTGGTCCAGCGCGCGCGAACGGATCAGCGTGCGGTTGGGCTGGAAGAGCGGCCAGAGCGGGAAGACGCGGACGTGGTCCAGGCCGAGGGCCGCGACGGAGTCCAGGTCGGCCCGCACCTCGTCCAGGTCGAAGTCGAGCCAGTGGTGGAACCAGCCGCGGGTGGGCGTGTAGTTCACGCCGAAGCGCATCGGGGGCATACGGGTCCTGTTCGACGGGGGCGGGCGGGGGCGGCGGTTATGGGCACTCAGCCCTTGACCGCGCCCTCGCCCACGCCGCGGAAGAAGTAACGCTGCAGACAGGCGAACATCACGATCAGCGGGGCCACCGCGATGATGGTTCCGGCGGCGACCACCCGCGGCTTGTCCGCGAAGGTGCCGTGCAGGAAGTTCAGGCCGACGGTGAGGGTGAAGTGGTCCGGGTCGGAGAGCACGATCAACGGCCAGAGGAAGTCGTCCCAGGCGCCCATGAACGCGAAGATCGCAACGACCGCGAGGGTGCCCTTGACGGACGGCAGCGCGATGCGCAGGAAGCGCTGCCACACATTCGCGCCGTCCACGACGGCCGCCTCCTCGATCTCGTACGGGATCGCACGGAAGGCGTTGCGCATCAGCAGCACATTGAGCGCGCCGACACTGCCCGGCAGGACGACGGCGACCAGTGTGTTGTTCAGACCCAGATCACGCATGGTGGTGAACTGCGCGATGATGATGGATTCCAGCGGCACCAGCAGCGCGGCGACGAAGACCAGGCCGGCCGCCGTGCGGCCGCGGAAGCGCAGCCTCGCCAGTGCGTATCCGGCTAGCGCGGCGCCGACGCAGTTGGTGAGGACGTTGGCCGCCGCGACTTTCAGTGAATTCAGTGCGTAGTCCCAGACCGGAATGATCCGGGCGACCTCGGCGTAGTTGGCGAGGGTCGGGTCGTGCGGGACGAAGGACGGCGGCGAGGGGTAGATGGTCTCGTTTGGGCCCTTGAGCGAGGTGGACAGCTGCCACAGGAAGGGCCCGACGGTGATCGCCAGCACGGCGAGCATCAGGACGTAGCGCACGACCCGCTCCGTGCGGCCGACGCGCGTCATGCGGACTTCTCCTTACGGTTGGCGCGGCCGCCTTCGCCCCGTTCGGAACGGTCGGCGCGCAGGACGAGCAGCATCAGCACCAGCGCGATGCAGAAGATGACGAGGGAGAGCGCGGAGGCGTAACCGACCCGCCCCGACAGTCCCGTGCCGGAGCGCTGGACGAGCATGACGAGTGTGCTGTCCTCCCCGGCGGGGCCGCCGGTCGGCCCGGCCAGCAGGTACACCTCGGAGAACACCTTGAACGCGGCGACCGAGGAGAGCGCGCCGACCAGCACCATCGTGGAGCGCACGGCGGGCACGGTGACGGTGACGAAGCGGCGGAAGGGCCCCGCGCCGTCCACCGCCGCGGCCTCGTGCAGCTCCCTCGGTACCTGTGCCAGCGCCGCCAGGTAAATGATCATGTAGTAGCCGAGGCCCTTCCACACCGTCAGGGCCATCGCGCACAGCAGCACCAGCCAGGCGTCACCGAGGAAGGACACCGGGCCCGCGCCCAGCACCTCCAGCATGCTGTTGAGCAGCCCACGGTCGTCCAGCATCCACACCCAGATCAGCGCCACCACGACCACGGACGCGACCACCGGCGTGTAGAACGCGGCCCGGAAGAACACCACACCCTTCAGCGGCTTTTCCACCAGCAGCGCGAGCAGCAGTGGCAGCAGCACCGTGCACGGCACCACGATCACCACGTACAGCAGGCTGTTGCGCAGCGCCGTCCAGAACTGCGGGTCCTGCAGCATCTCCTGGAAGTTGCGCAGTCCCACCCACACGCCCGGCGTGAGCGTGCGCGCGTCGGTGAAGGCGTGCTGCACGGTGCTGAGGAAGGGGTACAGGATGAACGCCGCGACCACCGCCAGCCCCGGCAGCAGGAACAGCCACGGGCTGGCCGCGCGATGGGTCCGTACGCCTTGGGTCCGTACGCTCACGGCTCAGCCCTGCTGCAGCAGCCGGTTGCTCTGCGCGACCGCGTCGTCCAGCGCCCGCTTCGGCGACTTGTCGCCCTGCAGCGCCTTGGCGACCTCGTTCTGCAGCACGGTCTTCATCTCGTCCGTCATCACCACGGGCGTGTAGTTGACCGCGCCGTCCAGCATCTTGGCCGCGGCCACCCGCACCCGTCCCTCGTCGGTGCCGTCGTCCTTCGTCCAGTACGGCTTGTCGAGGGACCCCTTGGTGCTGGGGAACACCGCGACCTCGTGCGCGAAGGACTCCTGGTTGCGCTGGTTGGTGACGAAGCGCGCGAAGGCGATGGCGGCGGCCTTGTGCTCGCTGCGGTCGTTCACGCCGAGCCCCATCACGTACATGTTGGGCTTGCCCGTGTTGGTCGGCGCGTCGGTGATGCCGAGGTTCTTGTACAGGTCGGGCGCGTTCTCCTTGAAGTCCACGAGGTCGGGCGCGCTGCCCGGGTTCATGGCGACGCGGCCCTGGAGGAACTTCCGCCCCGCGCTCTCCGGCGTGGCGCTCAGCGCCTGCGAGTCCAGCCCACCGCTCTTGAACAGCTTCTTGTACGCGGTGAGCAGCTCCACGCCGCGCGGCTCGTTGTAGGTGAACTTGGTGGCGTCGGCGTTCATCAGCTTCACGCCGTACCGCCCGAAGTCCTCGATCCCGGGCACCCCGGCCAGCGTGGCGACCTTGCCGCCGGAGGACTTCGCCATCTTCTCGGCGTCCGCGAACAGTTCGTCGTACGTCGTCGGCGGCTTCTCCGGGTCCAGCCCGGCCTTCTTGAACAGCGCCTTGTTGTAGAAGAGCGGGCCGGTGTTGAGGTACCAGGGGAAGGCGTACGCGCCGTCCAGGCCCGGCAGTTGGTTCCCCGCCCAGGCCTCCGGCGTGTAGACCTTCTTCGCCTCGGCGGTGACCGGTTCCTTGTCCAGGTTCATCAGCAGCCCGGCCTTGGCCAGCGGGTAGGACAGGTCGGGGGAGACGTTCACCACGTCGGGCAGGGTGCCCCCGCCGGCGTCCGCGCTGAGCTTCTCGGCGTAGTTCTCGGCCGGCTGGTCGATCCACTTCACCTTCGTGCCGGGGTGCTTCTTCTCGAACTCGTCGATGAGGCCGTTGAAGTAATCCTTGTACTGGGCCCGCAGGTTCCAGGTCTGGAAGGTGATGTGACCGCTCACCTTGCCGTCGGCGGCGCTGCCGTCGCTGCCGTCGCCGCCCCCGCAGGCGCTGAGCAGCAGCGCACCCGCCAGCAGCGGTACGGCGGTACGGGCGGATCTGGGCACACGGGTACCCCGGAAAGTGCGCATGGCCGCAGGGCTCCTTCGGTCGGTCCTGGGTGGGCGCCCCAAAAGGTGCCCGTCGCAAGCGAGTTACGTCAACACTTTCCGCAGACATTTCTTGCGAACGATTGCGGACGATCACTAATGCGCTTTAGCCTTGCTGCACTTAAGCGCATTAGTACTTGCCGAAAAGGGAGACCATGCCGCGTACGCCGGCCCGGCGGCCGACCATGAAGGACATCGCCCTGCGCGCCGGGGTGTCCGAGAGCGCGGTCTCCTTCGCGCTCAACGACCGCCCCGGGGTCTCGCCGGTGACCCGCGACCGCATCCGCCGGGTCGCCGAGCAGCTCGGCTGGCAGCCCAGGGCGGCCGCCCGCGCGCTGTCCGGCGAGGGCTCGGCCACGGTCGGCCTGGTACTGGCCCGCCCGGCCCGCACCCTCGGCATCGAGTCCTTCTTCCTTCAACTGGTCTCCGGCATCCAGGAGGAGCTGGCCGAACGGAAGCTGGGGCTGCTCTTCCAGGTGGTCGAGGGGCTGGACGCGGAGTGCGCGACCTACCGCCGCTGGTGGGCCGAGCACCGCGTGGACGGCGTCCTCGTCGTCGACCCGCGCCAGGACGACCCGCGCCCCGACCTGCTGGGCGGCCTCGGGCTGCCCGCCGTGATGATCGGCGCCGCCGCGCCGGAGCCGGCCGATGGCGAGAGCCCGGCCGTCTCCACCCTCGGCGCCGACGACGCGGGCATCATGGCGGCGATCGTCGGCCATCTCCACGCGCTCGGCCACCGCCGTATCACGCACATCGCCGGACTGCCCGAATTCGCCCACACCCAGCGTCGGATCGCCTCCCTGCGCACCGAGGCCGCCCGCCTCGGCCTCACCGAGGCCGCCTCGGTGACCACCGACTACTCCGACAGCGAGGGCGCGGCCGCCACCCGCCGGGTGCTGGACCAGCCCCAGCCGCCCACCGCCCTGATCTACGACAACGACGTACTGGCCGTCGCCGGGCTCGCCGTCGCCGCCGAGCGCGGCATCCGCGTCCCCGACCAGCTCTCGCTGGTGGCCTGGGACGACTCGGTCCTGTGCCGCAGCGTGCACCCGGCGCTCACCGCACCGGTACGCGACACCGCCGCCTTCGGCCGGCACGCCGCGCAGGCCCTCACCGCCCTCCTGGACGGCGCCCCCGCCGGCCACACCCAGGAGCCGCTGCCGGGGATCCAGCCGCGGGGCAGCACGGGGCCGGCGCCGGCGCCCGGTACCGGCCTCGGTGCCCGAGCCGGTGCCGGGCCGGTTCCGGAGCCGAAAGAGGGCCCTTCCGGCCCACCACAGTCATCCTGAACTCGCCCCTGGCACAGACACCTTGACGCCACGTCCGCACAAGCCGTTCCCAGTCGTTCGCAGGTCAACTACCGTTGACGGAGAGCTGTGTGGTCGCCGCGGTGCGTAACCGGCCGCGGCGCACCGTCGTCAGGGAGGCCGGATGACGTTTCATTGCGAGTACGCCTGGCTCGGCGGGACCGGCGTCGCCGAGCAGGTCCTCATCGAAGTGGCCGACGGCCGGATCACCCGTGTCACCGACAACACCCCGGCACCGCCCGGTGCCCACCGACTGCCAGGACTGACCGTACCGGGCCTGGCCAACACCCACTCCCACGTCTTCCACCGCGCCATCCGCGGCCGCAGCCAGAGCGGTGTCACCGACTTCTGGCGCTGGCGCGACGTCATGTACGACGCCGCGGGACACCTCGACCCCGACCGTATGTACGCCCTCGCCCGCGCCACATACGCAGAGATGGCGCTGTCCGGCATCACCGCCGTCGGCGAGTTCCACTACGTCCACCACAACCCCGACGGCACACCGTACGAGGATCCCAACGCCATGGGCAGCGCGCTCGCCCGCGCCGCCGCCGACGCGGGCCTCCGCCTCACCCTCCTCGACACCTGCTACCTCATGGCCGACATCGACGGCAGACGGCTGGAGGGCGTGCAGCGGCGCTTCAGCGACGGCAGCGCCGAGGACTGGGCCCGGCGCACCGCCTTCCTCCGGGACGGCGACCGGCTCCGCATCGGCGCCGCCGTGCACAGCGTGCGCGCCGTGCCGCGCGAGGCGATGACCTTCGTCGCCGCCGACGCCCGGCGCCGCGGCGTCCCGCTCCATGTCCACCTCTCCGAACAGCCCGCCGAGAACGCCGCCTGCCGCCAGCGGTACGGCCGCACCCCCACCCGCCTGCTGCACGAGAAGGGAGTACTGGGCGAGGGCGCGACCGCCGTGCACGCGACCCATCTGGACTCCGCCGACATCGCACTCCTCGGCGGCTCCCGCACCGGCGTCTGCCTCTGCCCCACCACCGAACGCGACCTCGCCGACGGCATCGGCCCCGCCGGCCGGCTGGCGGCGGCCGGCACACCGCTGAGCCTCGGCAGCGACGCACACATGATGATCGACCTCTGGGAGGAGGCCCGCGCCATCGAACTGGACGAGCGGCTGATCAGCGGCCGCCGCGGCCACTGGACCGCCGCCGAGCTGCTCACCGCCGCGACCTCGGCCGGCATGACGGCACTCGGCTGGAACGCCGGCGCGATCGAGGCAGGCCGGCTCGCCGACCTCACCACCGTACGGCTGGACTCCCCGCGCACGGCCGGCGCCCGGGCCGGCGACCCACTGGCCCACACCGTCTTCGCCGGCACCGCCGCCGACGTCAGCCACGTCGTCACCGGCGGCGAACTCATCGTCGAGAACGGCCACCACCGCCACATCGAAGACGTCGGCGGCGCCCTGGACAAGGCCATCACGACGCTACTGGCGAGCTGAACGGGGACCGACCGCTACCGCCGGACGACGTGATACGCACGCCGTCCGGCGGTCAGCCGTCAGCGGGGGATCAGTGTGCCCTGCTCCGTGACCGTCAGGCGTGCCTGGTGGCCGGCCGGGGAGCAGTTGCGGCCGTTGGGGTAGGTGGGCTTCGGGGTGACAGTGGTCTGCTTGTCCAGCACGGTGGTGCCGCGTTGGTTCTTGAATTCCAGCGTGACGCGTACCGGCTTTCCCGGCAGGCCGGGTACTTGTGCGAAGCCGGGCCAGATGGTCGCCGGTTCCTCCGGTCCGCTGTCCCGCAGCCGCAGTGTGCGCTTGCGGCATGTGTCGTCCCAGCAGGCCGTGAGCGTCGCGTCGGCCGTCCGGTTCGCCAGCTCCGGGGGGACCTTGACGTGGATGCCGGCGGGCGCGTCCTTCAGGGTGCAGGGATGGGTTCCGTCGGAGCTCCCGCACGCGGTGAGCAGCGCGAGAGCCGCCAGAGTTGCTACAGGTACCGCAATTCCGATGCTCTTCCTCACGCCGACTCCTGGGGGAGTTGGTCGAGGAACCGGCCGAGCAATTGCAGGCCGGTGCGCAGCGTCTCGGTGTCGTCGGCGAAGCCGATGCGTACGGTGTGCTCGATGTCGAAGGCGGCGCCGGGGGTGAACATGACGCCGGTCTCCTTCAGCAGGCGGGTGCAGAACTCGTAGGAGCCGAGGGGGTAGTGGTACCGGAGAAGGGCGGTGGTGCCCGAGGCCGGCTTGATGTAACCGATGTCGTCGCGGGTGCTGATCCACTCGTCCAGGATGGCCAGGTTGGTGCGGGTGATCCGGTGGGAGCGGGCCAGGATCGCGTCCTTGTGCTCCAGCGCAACGCAGGCCAGCAGGTCGTCGATGCGTCCGACGCTGATCGTGTTGTAGTCGCGGTGGGTGGCGACGTCCCGCAGCAGGTCGGCCGGGCCGGTGATCCAGCCCAGCCGCAGCCCGGCCAGGGAGTACGGCTTGGACATGCTGCCGGTGGAGATGCCGCGCTCGTACAGGTCGGCGATCGAGGCGGTGAAGCCGTCACCGTGCTGGTCCACGCCCCGGTACACCTCGTCGCACAGCACCCATGCCCCGACACGGTCGGCGATCTTCGCGATGCGCGCCAGTCCGGCCTCGTCGATGAGAGCGCCGGTGGGGTTGTTGGGATTGCTGAGCGCGATGAGCTTGGTGGCCGGAGTGACCAGGCGGTCGAGCTCGTCGAGATCGGGCAGCCAGCCGTTCTCCGCACGCAACGTCAGATGCTCGACGCGGGCGCCGTAGCTGTCGGGGATGGAGTAGTGCTGCTGGTAGGTGGGGACGACGGCCACGACGTGGTCGCCCGGCTCGACGAGGGTGGTGTGGACGAGTGCGTTGGCACCGATCGCGCCATGGGTGACCAGGACATTCTCCGGGCCCTGGGTCGTGTACAGGCCCGCGACCAGGGCGCGCAGGCGCGGGCTGCCCGGGATCGGCCCGTACGTGAGCGGGGTGGCTGCCAGCTCGGCCAGTATTTCCTCGCGCCGGCCGGACAGCTCCAGCAGCTCGCCCGTGGTGAGCGAGCGGACACAGGTCTCGGCCAGGTTGTACCGGCAGGTCTCCTCGTACTCGTTCATCCACTGCTCGACCGCGAACTCACGGATTCTCACCGGCGCTGCCCCTTCGTCGTCCCGTCCGTCGTCCTGCCCTTGCCCGTCTTGTCCGTCGTCTCGTCGTCGTTGAAGCCGCTGGCCCAGTATCGGCCGTGCAGGCCGAGGTCGAGCAGCATACGTACGACGTCCTCGACCGGCATCGGCGGCGTCTCGTGCTCCACCCACCAGCGCAACACGGCGATCTGCTCTCCCACCCAGACGCGGGCGAGGAGAGTCGGGTCGATTCTCGGCTCGACACCGTTGCGCTCGGCACGGTCCCGGAATTCCTCGGCGGTGGCCCGGGCGATCGCGTCCGTGAACATCTGGAGCGGCCGGCCGTCCCCCTCGCCCCGCAGCACGATCCGGTAGGCATCGCGTTCCTCGCGGGCGTGCCGCAACATCTCCAGCACGGGCTTGCCGGTGAAGCCGACCGGACTCTCGGCCATGACGGGACGGAGCCGTTCGGAGAGGCCGTCCAGGAGGCCGGCCGTCACCCTCGCAAAGAGGTCTTCCCGGTCCCGGAAGTGGCTGTAGAAGGTGGCCCGGCCGACGTCGGCGCGCTCGGTGATGTCCTCCACGGTGAGCGCACTGAAGCCGCGCTCCAGGACCAGCTCCACCAACGCGGTGCTCAAGGCCCGCCGGGTGCGCCGGGTGCGCCTGTCCTCGGCCATCGAATCCCCTTCTCGTACGGCTGTCGCCCCTCCCGGGGAGTCTACGTGAGCCTTGACAGTGAATAAGTTACTGAACAAGCTGTCTTGAAACGTTCAGCCTGTCGACTCTGCAGCTCGACTCTGGAGAACCCCTTGAACCTCGGCACCTACCTCACCCGCAGCGCTCGGTACTGGCCCGACGAGACCGCGCTGGTATGCGGCGAACGCGCGTGGAGTTACCGGCAACTCGAGCGCGGGGCCAACCAATTGGCTGCCGCGCTGATCGGCCGGGGGCTGCGCCCCGGCGACGCGGTCGCGTCCCTGGCCTGGAACAGGGGAGAGCTCGTGGAGATCGAGTTCGCCCTGTACAAGGCGGGATTGATGCGCGCGCCGGTCAACGCCCGGCTGGGACGCGGCGAGATCACCCACATCCTGCGTTACGCCCCGGTGCGCGTACTGATCTTCGACGCCGCGCACCGCGAGGACGCGCTGGCCGCGATCGCCGCGGCGGACACGGACTGCCTGCCCGTACAGCTCGACGGCGTACCGGGCGCCGACCACCCGACCGGCGTCTCGTACGCCGACCTCCTCGCCGAAGGCATCGGCGATCCGGTCGCCGTCGAGGTCGACGAGGACGAGCCGTGCGTCCTGAACTTCACCTCCGGCTCGACCGGCACGTTGAAGGCCGCCGTGCAGACCTTCGGCAATCGGCTGGCCAACATGCGCAAGCAGCTGATGAGCGACGAATCCCGGCCTCGTCCCGGCACCCGCTACCTGGCCTGCGGTCCCATCACCCATGCCACCGGAATGGGGCTGCTCGCCGGCGTCTTCGGCGGCTCCACCACCCATGTCCTGCCGGCCTGGAGCCCCGAGGCGTTCCTGGAGACGGTGGAGAAGGAGCGCATCACCGCCACCTTCCTCGTGCCGGCCATGCTCACCATGGTGCTCGCGCACCCCGCGGCGGCCGACCGGGACCTCTCCAGCCTCACCAGCCTCCGTATCGGCGGCGCGCCGATCGCGCCGCAGCGGCTGCGCGAGGCCGTCGCCCTGTTCGGGCCGATCGTCGCGCAGGGGTATGGCCTGGGCGAGACCACCAGCGTCGTCGCCGGTCTGACGGGGCAGGACATCGCCCGCGCCGTCACCGAGGACCCCGAACTGCTGCAGTCGTGCGGCCGTGCCGCCTACGACACGGAGATACGCGTGGTGGACGAGGCCGGCCGTGAGCTGGGGCCGCGCGAGGTCGGTGAGGTGATCGTGCGCGGCCCCGACTGCGTACGCGAGTACTGGCAGGAGCCGGAACTGTCCGCCGAGACGTTCAAGGGCGGCTGGGTGCACACCGGCGACCTGGCATGGATGCGCGAGGACGGCTACCTCTTCCTCGTCGACCGCAAGAAAGACATGATCATCTCCGGTGGCTTCAACATCTACTGCACCGAGGTCGAGGCGGCCCTCTACGAACACCCGGCCGTACGGGAGGCATGCGTCGTCGGCGTGCCGGACGAGCGGTGGGGCGAGGCCGTCAAGGCCGTGGTCGTGGCCCACGAGGGGCGCGCCGTCACGCCGGACGAACTGATCGAGTTCTGCGCCGAGCGCCTCGACCGGTACAAGAAGCCCCGCTCCGTGGAGTTCGTCCCCGAACTGCCCCACAACCGCAACGGCAAGCTCGACCGCAAGGCCGTACGGGAACCGTACTGGGCCGACGCCGCCCGCCGCGTGAACTGACCCGTCGCCCCCGAACTCGGAGAGTACGACCGATGACTTTTTCCCTCCGCCCCTCCTACGCCGACGATCCGCACCTCGCCGCCCTCGTCGACAAGCTGCGTGACTACCTGGACGGCGAGCTGGCCGCCTACGAACACGACCGGGGCATCACCCGGACCGGCCGCCTGACCCGTGCCGACCTACAGCCCGTATGGGAGCGCAGCCGCGAACTGGGCTTCTACGGCATTCACTTGCCGAAGGAGCACGGCGGTCATGGCCTCACCCATACCCAACTGGCCGCGCTGAAAGAGGAAATCGGCGCGAGCGGCCGGGTACTGGGCCACAGCGTCCTCGGTGACATGGGCGGGCCGTTGCGCGCCGGTGACCTTCTGCGGTACGCCACCGAGTACCAGTTGAAGACCTACTTCCTGCCGGTGGTCCGCGCGGAGCGCGCCTGCTGCTTCTCGCTCACCGAGACCGACGCCGGTTCCGACGTACGGTCCATGCGTACCACCGCCCAACGGGACGGCGACGACTACATTCTCAACGGCCATAAGGTCTTCTCCTCCGCGGGCCCGTTCGCGGACTTCGCCATCGTCGTCGCCCGCATGGCCGGCACCGGCGAGAGCGAGGGAGAAGGCGGCGAGCGCGAGGGCGACCAGCCGCGCTTCTCCGCCTTCCTCCTCGACCTGGACACTCCCGGCTGCCGGGTGCTGGACGGGGCCACCCCGATGTCCGGCGAACACATCGAGAGCGACATCGTCCTGGAGAACTGCCGCGTGCCCGCCGAGAACCTGCTGGGGGAGGAGGGCAAGGGACTGCGGATCGCGCTCGGCCGGGTCACCGTCAACCGTCTCCTGCACTGCCCCACCGCACTCGGCGCCATGCGCCGCGCCCTGGACCTCACCCTGGAACGCGCCCGCCACCGCACAGTGACCGGCGGCCGGCCGCTCCTGGCGCTCCAGGCCATCCAGCACAAGGTCGCCGACATGGCCACCGAGTTCTACGCCGCCCGCTCCATGACCTACGCGGCCCTGGCCGCGCTCGACCGCGGCGAGGACGCACGCACCGAGGCGTTCATGTGCAAACTCTTCGTCGCCGAGTCCGCCTTCCGCCTCCTGGACGAGGCCGTCCAGATCCACGGCAAGGAAGGACTCACCCAGGGCAACGAGATCGAGTACCTCTTCCGCAAGATCCGCATGTTCCGGATCCTGACCGGCACCTCCGAAATCCAACGCAACGGCATCGCCCGCGACCTGGCATTTCCGGCCTGACGGGGGACGGCGGCGCCGAGTGAATTCTGCTTACAGACCGAATTCCCGCGGGGGCAGCCCCAATGCACGGCAGGCTTCGCGGACGACGGCCTGTTCGCTTTCGATGAAGGCGCCGTCGGCGCCGCCGATGATGATGCCGATCTGGATGACGGCGCGGGCTTCGGTGGGCTTCTTCCTCGCCTTGCCGACCTCGTGCAGGACAGCACTCTTCCCGTTGTCGAAATTGAGAGCCAGCCGGTCGAGGTTTTCTTCGAAGCGGCGCTGCAGGTCGTCCGCGGTGAAGTTCTGCAACACCTCGTTCGTGGCGATGAGTTGCGCGACCCGGACCTGCTCGGCGGGGTCGATGATGCCGTCGGCGGCAGCGACCAGCGCGCACATTGCCATGCTCGCGTCGCGGAACGCGCCGCTGCGCAATTCGTGCTTGCGCGAGACGAGTTGTGTCTGCATCGCCGAGGCGGACGCCTTGAGACGGCCCCAGACAGCCATGCGCCCCTTGGCGCCGGCACCGCCCTCAACGTCAGTACCGGCGTCGGCACCGACCGGAAGGGCGGGTGGCAGGCGGCAGTGCTCGAGGTAGTCCTGCAGAGCGGAGAGACGCTGGTCCAGTGTGACGCCCGCGACCCGGTAGTAGATCTGCTTCCCCTCCTTGCGGGCGTCGATCAGACCGCCGCGATGGAGGAGACGTAGATGCTCGGAGGCGGTGGAGGGACTCAGGCCGTTCCGCTCGGCTATCTCCCCGGCGCTGAGTTCGCCGACGCCCGAGAAGTGCGTCAGCATCCGCCGACGGGTCTCGCTCGCCAGCGCTTTGAGGAAGACCACCGTTTCCTCATCCATCGGTGTCTCCTGCACCCTGCTCACGACCACCTCCGGCCCATGCGCTGACGCCTCGATCGACAGTCGCGAAGAAGCACTCACCCTCTCACAGCCCCGAACCCGACTCGCTGCTGGGCGGTGCTCAAAGTTCGGGGTCGGCGAGGAGTGGGCCCAGTGGGCCCAGGTCGAGGTTGAGGTCGCTGCGGCGCAGGCCGTGTTGTTCGCACAGTTCGTCCATGCGCTGGTCGAGCAGCATGAGCGCCGTACCGAGCCGGTCCTCCTGCTCGGTGCTCAGCGTTCCCTCGTCGAAGCGGCGCACGGCCTGGCGTTCCATGAGCTGGCGCAGCAGTTCCACGACGGTCAGTACCAGGGCGGCCAGATCGTTGGTGACCCGCTCGGGGTCCAGGTCCAGGGCGCGGGTGCGGGGCTCGGTCACAACGGCCCACTGTCCGACCAGGGGGCGGGCACCCGCTCATTGACCGACGACAGCAGAGCGTGCAGCGAGACCCGTACCAATGGCACGTCGGCGATGGCCAGGACCAGGTCCCCGCTGACCACGACGCCGGTGGCCAGCACCCGGTCCAGGAGGTCGACGAGGGGAACCCCGATCGGCGCGCACTGCTCGGGGCCGCCCCAGGGAACGTGCGACAGGCCGGGCGCGCGGGTGTCCGGGGCGGTCATGCAGTGACCTCCTGCTCCGTGCGGTCGCTCTCCTCGGTCCACCGGGCGAAGGAGTAGGGGATCCAGGGCCCCGACGTCCTGATCTCCACGGCCGGGTGCCGGCCGTCGGTGCCGAGCCGGTCCAGGGCGCGGGTGAAGGCGGCGCGCTCGGCGTCGTCCACCAGATAGGCGACGTTGAGCAGTTGCGGGGCACGCCGGCCGGTCAGCTGCTCGGACTGCGGGCGGTGCCGCGTCGCCGCGACGGCGTACCGCCGCAGCTCCGCGTCGATGGCCTCCGCGTCGGCCAGGGCCCTCCCGTGCGCGTCCTGCTGGGCCCGCCGTCGCGTACTGGCGCGGCTGAGGTAGGCCCGTCCGCCGGTGCGGCAGGTGGCATGGGTATCGTCCCCGGTGCGGCCAGTGGCATGGGTGCCGTCCCCGGCGCGACCAGGGGCGAGACCAGTGGCCGGGGGAGTGGCGGGACCTGTGGTGCGCCCAGTGGCAGGGTCGGCGACGTGCACCTTCACCGCCCATTCCGTACGGCCGCGGAGCCGGTCGAGCAGCGCGCCGAGTTCCGCCTCCCGGGCAGTGACGGCCCGCACCGCGGTCCGGTCGGTCAGATACAGGGTCGCCATGGGCAGCGGTACGACGGGACCCCGCCGGGCTGCGGCCTCGACGCCCCGATGGTGGGCCCGGGCGCAGCGCTCGAGGTCGTCGGGCCGGTTGAGGCGTTCCGCCAGCGCCTGCTCGTCGAACGAGGCCGCGGGAACGTCCTGGACGACCAACCACAGATTCCCGGCCCGCACGACGCGCAACGGACCGCCCTCCTCGTGACCGCTCGTCGCGGCCAGTACCTCGTCGGGCGGCGGGGCGCCCGTGACAGCAAAGGCGCAGACCACGGTACGTGGGTGCCGGCTCATCGGGTGTCCTCCACTGTCGCGTCGGCGTCCCCCTCCAGGGAGTCGAGCCGGGCCCGCAGCCGCGCGTTCTCCTCGGCGAGCGCATTATGGGCAGCCCGCGAGGACAGCGCCGGGTCGGTCTCCCACCAGTCGATGCCCGCCTTCTTCGCGGTGTCCACCGAGGCGATGAACAGGCGCAGCCGGATGGTGAGCAGCTCGATGTCGAGCAGATCAATCTTGATGTCGCCGGCGATGACAATGCCCTTGTCGAGAACCCGTTCCAGCAGATCCGCGAGGCTGCCGGGGAGGGGTTCGGAGGGCTGCGGCTGCGTACCCAGGTCCACGTACCGGTGGTCGACGTCTGTCACAATGCGCTCCCCGGGAAGACATCAGTCACGCGGGCGGCCCCGCTCGTCATCACCCTCGTGGCCCTCCTCGTAGTCACCATCGTCCTCGTCCTCGTCCTGGTCCTCCTCCTCGTACTCGTCGCCGTCCTCGTCGTCGTACTCGTACTCGTCCTCGGCACCGTCGGTGCTCTCCTCCTCCCGCTCCTCCCGCTCGGACTCCAACGCCTCCTCGTGGCTCCGCACGACCTCGCCGTCGCGGATCTCACCGCGCCAGCCCTCCACCTCCTCGTCGCCCCGCAGGGTGACGTAGCGTGCGAAGTGCTTCACATCCAGCCGCAGCCGGCGCCCCTGGGCGCGCCAGAGGTTGCCGGTCTTCTCGAAGAAGCCGGCGGGGTAGTACTCGACGACCACGACGATCCGGGTCAGCGAAGGCGCCAGGTCGTGGAAGGTGACCACCCCGCGCGTACTGCCCTTGGCCCCCTCGGAGGTCCAGGCGATCCGCTCATCGGGCACCTGCTCCTGAACGGTTGCCTTCCAACTCCGCGCCGAGGGACCGACCTTGACGTTCCAGTCGGAGTTGACCTCGTCCTTGATGCTGACGCCGCGGACGCCCTTCGTGAAGTCGCTGAAGTCCTCGAACCGCGTCCAGTGGTCGTACGCGGTACGCAGCGGAACGCCGACGTCGACGAACTCCATGATGTGCGTCGCTTTGACACTGCCGCCACTTGCACCGTCGCTGGAGCCGCCACCCGCCCCGCCACCTGTGGTGCCCGTCGCGTGCTCGGTCAGCTGGCCGACCAGGCCCCCGATCCGTTCCCCCGCTTGCTCGAGGAGGTTGCGCCCCTGCGCGGCCAGATAGGCGCCGAGAGCGTCCTTCAGGCCGTCCAAGGGGGACGGCCCGCCGCCGCCTCGCTCGCGCTGAGTGGGTGTCATCCGCGTCGACCTCCCCGACCGGTACTCTTCGCCGCGCCCCTTCTCGCGGGTGGCGCCTTTTTCTTCGCCGGCGTTCTCCTGGCGGCTGACTTCCTCGCCGCCTTGCGGGGCAGCGCGGACGCGGACTCGTCGTCCTCGCCCTCCGCCTCGAAGCCGTCCGAGTCGTCGTCGTAGCCGCGACCGCCGTACTCGTCGTCGTAACCGCGGCGGCCGCGGTCGCCGCGCTTGTCGTAGTCGTCGTCGCGTTTGTACTCGCCATCGCGGTCGCCGTACTCCTTGTCGTCCTCGTCCCGCCGGCCCGCGCCCGTGAGCTCGTCGGTACGGTCGCGGAGGGCGTCGGCGAAGTCGGTGAGGCGGCGGTTCGCGGCGTTGGTGACGGCCGTGCGTCCGGCGGTCAGCAGCTCGCCGCGTACCTGGTCCGAGAGCTCCTGGAACTGCGGAGTCTGTTGGAGCTTCTCCAACCCCTCGGACAGCATCTGGCCGGGGGAGAGGCCGAAGCGCCGTCCCGCGAGGTACGAGCCGACGGCCAGCGCCAGTTTCGCCTTCTTCGTGCGGCCCAGAAGGTAACCACCGGCCATGGCCGCTGCCATGGCCACCTTGTTGTTGCTCATACGTGCCTTCTCTGTGAGCGGTCCGAGTGGTCCGTCGTCGTCGGCGTGCGTTCCGTAGGGCGGGCGGCCTGCCGTTCGAGGATGGCGAGCAGACGTTCCTCCTCCCGCTCGAAGGTCGCCTCATCGATGGCGCCCTCGTCCAGCGCCCGGTTGAGCGCGGCCAGGCGCGCCTGGACGGCACGCGGGTCGTGGGCCTGGCGCAGCGCTTCCTGGAGCAGGTGATCGGCGACCCAGATCGTGCCGCGCACCGGGGCGAGAGGCAGCAGCAGAAGACCGCTCACGAGACCCACCGCGTCACCGCCCGGCCGACGCGGGGCGCGGGTCGACGAAGCTGTAACAGGGCAGGGGTCCGGTCACACTGAGTTCCAGCCGGTCCCCCAACGCGCTTGCTCGCGCGGCCACCGCCTGGCGGAACCGCCGTTCATCGGTGGCTCGCACCAGAAACGAGGTGCTCAGCACCTGCTCGTCGTCGAGCGGTCCCTGCGCCGTACGGACCGCGAGCGGGGTCAGGTGGGCCAGGACCTCCTGTGCCGCACGCCGGGCCTCGCGGCGTACGCCCCGGGCGAGCGCCTCGCCGAGCCGGACGTTGGCCTCGTAATCCGGCCGACGCCGGGTACGGCGGGCCAGCGCCCGCAGCTTCTCGTCCCGGCGCACCAGATCGGCGAAGTACCCCGGTACAACGACCCCTTTGACATTCATCTCGACGCAGCCGCGAACGCCCTCCAACTGCCTCATCAAGTGCTGCTTCTCAGACCGTAGTTGGGAGACCAACACGTCCTCTTCAGGAGTGAGGACCGCGAACCGCATGGGCAGCACAGCCCCCTGCGCGGCCAGTTCCTCCAGTACGGCCTGATGGGCCATCAGGTCCCGGCGCCGGGCCCGGAGCCGAGCGGGTGCGGCCGAGACCGCCGCGCACAGTCCGGACTCGGTCAGCAGTTGTACCGGGGCGCCGTCCACCCCCGGGGCGCGCGGGGCGCGGACACCGGCGGGAGCGATGCCGTAGACGTACAGAGTGCTCGGGGTGGTGGCGGTGACAGTGGTGGTGGCGGGCAACGTCATTCCTCCGTCTCCGTGCGCCGGCGAGCGCGGCTGTACCGGCGATCGTCGTCATCGCGAGCACGGCTGCGCGGGCGGTCGTCATCGTCATCGCGAGCGCGGCTGTGCGGGCGGTCGTCATCGTCATCGCGGGGGCGGCGCCCGGCCGGCCGGTTCCGGGACCGCTGCGTACTCCGGCTCGATTCCTCGCGCTCGCCGCCGCGGGACCGGTCCTCTTCCTCCCTCTCCTCGGGAGTGAGCATGTCCCGCACCTTTTCGGTCAGGGAACGTCCCGTCCGCTTCGCGCCCGCCTCGCCTATGGCCTTGGAGACCGGTCCGCCGAACAGCTCGGGAACGGTCTTGGCGCGCGAGTCGTGCTCCAGGTCCAGACGGTTGCACGCCTCGGCGAACCGCAGGTACGTGTCGACGCTCGCGACCACGATCCGGGCGTCCACCTTGAGGATCTCGATGCCGACCAGGGAGACGCGTACGAAGACGTCGATCACCATGCCGCGGTCGAGAATGAGCTCGAGAACGTCGTAGAGGGTGCCGGCGCGGGGCGCGCAGACGACTTCGTCGTCGTAGGTGATCATGCGGCGGTCCTTCCGGGAGTGGCCCTCATCGGGGCCGGTCACTGGTCCTGGGCACCGCGCCGGTAGCGGGCGACCCGGCGGTACTGCAGCAGATCGCCCGCCGAGTCCAGCTCGACCTCATAGGTGGCGAGCAGGCTGGTGGTGTCGGGGATGCGTGCCACCTCCAGCACGTCCACGTTGACGATCCAGCCGTCGTTCTCACTCCGGCACACCGCGGAGACGCCTTCCAGACGGTGGCGAATGAGCTCGGCCAGCCCGTCCGCAGCACGCCGGGCGGCGTCCCCGGCACCGTGCACCCCACGCGTACGCGTGGAGGAGGAAGCCGTACCGCGCCGCCGCTCGCCAGGTTCTGTCATAGTCCCCACTCTGGCGCCGAGCCCCGATCACCGCGTCCGCAGTTCCCCCATCCGGGCTGCGACGAAGCGCTGCTCAGAGCGGTTGCACCACTGGCACCGGGCATCGCGCCGGGGATCACAGCCGACTCGGCGGTGCCGCGCAGCCGCCCCCGGGTCCTCCTAGTGCGAGAATCATCGTATTTTGATGGCCGTCGTACTACGACGGCGCTGTAGTACGCGGAGCCCTGCCCCGTTCACCGTCCGCGGCACGGGCCAGCTCCTCGCTCGACTGCACCGAAGGTGTGACGGCCACGGGGGCGACGGCCTCTCCATCCATGCCCGCAGTCTGAGTCACAGCCAAGACATCGGCACGGGATATTCCCGCGAGCAAGCGCCAACGGCTCGGGAAAACTCGGGAGTCGACGCCCCCTGTTGGTGCAGTAGCGAGCGTGGTCAACTACTGAGGTGGGCCAGGTACTTACGACGTTCATCGCAGTGGCCGGAACACTCATCGGTTCTCTTCTGGGGTACCGGTTCCAGAAGCGTCTGGCGGACCGCAGCGAACGTCGTAACGCCGTCCTTGCCTTCACCGGTGCCGCCAACGAGTTCATACGGAGCCAATACGACTGGTGGCACCGTCAGCACGAGGAACCAGGCGGCCCGGCACACATCGCGGCCAGAACGGAGGCATTCAGGCTCCGAGGTCTGGTTTGCCAGGCCATTCACCAGATTCAACTCCTTGTGCCCGATGACAGCCTGCACTCACAAGCAGAGCGAACCCTCGACACGATCAGCGCCCTTCACCGGGCGACGGACCGCGAGGAACTACGGGCGATGTCAGTAGATGCGCGAGCGGACCTGAACACCTTCGTCGCGCAGGCTTCTGCGCGGATCAAGTGACAGGCTCCGGCGGTCGCGGACATCGCGCGGCCGGGCCCGCTCATCGGCGGCTACCGGCGGAACCGGCGGAACTGGCCGCGCAGCTTGGGCATCCAGTTCGGCCCCCAGGTCATGATGGCCGCCGTCGCGGCCAAGCTGCCGAGTACCACGAAGAAGGCGCCCGGATAGACGTGGTTCACCCAGCATGGATGCCACTCGCTGGTGCAGGGGCGCCGCGAGGAGCTCCTTCCGGGGATCGCGCGGGAGGCAGCCATCCCGCTCACCACGGCCGCAGCCGCCCACACGATGCCGGCCACGGCCCATCGGGGCGAGCGCTCGCCCTTGGTCGAGTTGAACCGGCGGAAGGACCGCTTGGCGGCCGTGAACGTGATCGGGAGCAGCACGCCGACGGTGACGCCGAATCCGATGCCGCTACCCGGCCAGTACACGGACAGTTCCCACAGCTCGTCACCAAGCCACAGCGATAGTGGAAAGAATCCGAGGAAAGCTACGACCGCGGCGGCCTGCTTGGCGTTCGTCTTCCGGCTCGCCTTAGAACGGTTCATCAGCGGATCCTCTCGGTGGTCTTGTGCGTGCGGCCGGTACATGGCCGTGGCCTCGGTGAGCCCTCAAGCGTCAGGTTGGGCCGCACGCAGCGAAAAACCCCAGGTCAAACGCCGCAAGGTGATGCCACTCCAACTTCGGTGGCATAACCCTAATGATCACCAAGCTTCACTGGCAATTGACCAAGGCTCGATGATCACTCCGCTCAGCGCTTGTTGCGGCGCAGATATGGTGACCGGGTGGATCGGGATGAACTGCTGCTTCACGCCTCGCCGTTCGGCACGGCGGCAGTCGGTCGAGTGGGTTGCCGGGCTCGCATGGGTCAGTGTGAAAGCCATCGACCGCCCGATCGCCTCGAAGCCTCCGTGGCCCTGGTACGAGCCCTGGAGCCGGCCGGGCCGTCAGACGGGAATGCGCTGCAAGTCGTGCGCCACGATGATTTCGCCGTCGAAGTGGCGGGTGGCCTGTTCGATGAAGGTGGCGTCGTCCAGCTGCCAGGGGATGAGGTGCCACAGGACGAGGGTGTGGACGCCGGCGGCCGCGGCAACGCGGGCGGCGTCTTCGGCGCTGGTGTGGGCTTGGGCGAAGTGTTGTTGGAGCCGCTCGATCTTCGTGTTGGAGCCGGTCATGAATTCCGGGAGGTGCCCGGGGGAGTACGCCTCGTGGACGAGAACGTCCGCGCCGCGGGCCAGTTCGGTGACCTCGTCGCACTTCGCGGTGTCACCGGAGACGACGACGGAGCGTCCGTGCGCGTCGACGCGGTAGGCGTACGACGGCATGGGCGGATGTGTGGCCACCGCGGCCGAGACCCGTACGCCGTCGGCCTCGTGCACCACGCCCGGGCCCGCGACCTCGTGCGGGCGGAAGATTCCCGAGAGGGCGGGCCTGCCCAGGGCCTCGCGGTGGTGGATGTCGGGCTGGTTGAGTTCGAGGTACTGCTTGACCATCGACTCCAGTGGCGCGGGTCCGTACAGGTCGACGGGCTCGCTGCGGGCGGCGGTCCATGCCAGGTGGACCAGGGCGCCGAGGTCGGCGTTGTGGTCGACGTGGTGGTGGGTGACGAAGACCGACCGCAGCGCGGAGAGCTCGAGGCCGGCGGAGACGAGCTGCCGCCCGACGCCGTTGCCGCAGTCGATGACGTGGATGTCGCCGTCCACGACCACCGCGGTGGCCGGGGCCGCCTTCCCCGGGTGGGGCTGCGGTCCTCCCGCACTGCCGAGAATGACCAGCTCCATGGTTGTTCCATGCCTTTCGTCGGGGGATGTGGATGCTGATGAATGAATCGGGAACTCAGTTGTTGTTTTCCGTGGCCAGGTGTTGTTCTGCCCGGGCGACGCCGTCGCCGACGTTGTGTTGGGAGAGTCCGGCGGTCGCTGCCAGGCTCAGCAAGCCGACGGCGAAGAGGTACAGGGTGACGCTGGCGGAGGTGTGGGTGAGCTCCAGCAGGGAGGCCGCGACCAGCGGTGTGATCCCGCCGCCGAGGAGCGAGCCGGTCTGGTAGGCGATGGAGGATCCGGTGTAGCGGATGTGGAGGGGAAACATACTGGAGGTCATCACGCCGACCGACGCATTCGTCATGGACAGCACGAGTCCCATGGACAGCATGTAGGCGAGGATGAGCGCCCTGTTGCCGGTATCGACGACGGGCAGGAACAACAGCGCCCAGGACACGCGGACGATGCCGCCGACCAGGAAGAGCCTGCGCAGCCCCCAACGGTCGCCCAACGAGCCCCACCAAGGCGCGGAGACGAGCCACAGCGCGGCTCCGGACACCACGGTCAGCAGGAGGAATCCCGAGTCCAGGTGGCGGACCTGCTTGCCGTAGGAGAGTACGTACACCATGAAGACGTAGGCGACGCTGGAGTTGCCGACGATGACGAGGCTCGCTCTGATCACGTCCCGCCAGTGGTCGTGGAGTACGACGGCCACGGGCATGCGCCGGCGTTGCGGGGCCCGGGCGAGTGTGGTGTAGGCGCGGCTTTCTTCGATACGCAGCCGGAGGTAGAGGCCCACGGCGAGCAGGAGGACGCTCAGCAGGAAGGGGATGCGCCATCCCCAGGCCAGGAACGCCTCGTCGTCGAGGGACCAGTTGAATCCCAGGACGGCGAGGTTGGCCGTGATCAGGCCAGCCGGTACGCCCATCTGCGGGGCGGCGCCGTAGAGGCCGCGGCGGTGCGCGGGCGCGTGTTCGAGGGTCATGACCACCGCGCCGCCCCACTCACCGCCCAGGCCGATGCCCTGCACTACGCGCAGGAGCGTGAGCAGCAGGGGCGCTGCCACCCCAATGGCGGCGTAGCCGGGTATGAGGCCGATCGCCGTGGTGCACAGACCCGTGATCAGGAGCGAGACGATCAGGGTGTTCTTGCGTCCGTAACGGTCGCCGAAGTGGCCCATCACCAGGCCGCCGAGCGGGCGGGAGAGGAAGCCGGCGGCCAGGGTGCCGAAGGCGGCGATGGAACCGACGGCCGGGTCGGCGTCGGGGAAGAACTGCCGGTTGAACACCAGCGCCGCGGCGGTCGCGTAGAGGAAGAAGTCGTACCACTCGATGGTGCTGCCGATGAAGGCCGCCCAGGCGACCCGTCGTGCCTGTTGCGCCTGTTGTGTTCGCGCGCTGTCGGTGAGCTGCTGCGCCATTGCGGTTTTCCCCTCACGATGTGGGCCGAGCACGATGTGGGTTGAACGCGATGTGGGGGGCTGATCAGGGTGTGGGCCGAACGCGCGGGCGGCGTCAGGCGGCTGCGGTCCCGGCGTGGCTCAGGAACCCGGAGTCGTCTCCGTCATGCCGTGGCGAGGCCCTCGATGCCGAAGAACCGCAGGGCGTTCTTGCCGAGTACGAGGTCACGTTCCGCCGGGGTGAGGTGGCTCTGGCGTACGAGGGCGCCGTGCTCCTGCTCGCCCAGCGGGAAGGGGTAGTCGGTGCCGAGCATGATCCGCTCGGGCCCCATGACGTCGGTCAGCAGCCGGAACGCTCCGGGGTCGAAGACGGCGGAGTCGAGGTGGAAGCGGTCGAGGTAGGCGGACGGCGGCTTGGGGGAGTCCTCGCGTACGAGGTCACGGCGGTGCCAGGCGTTGTCGGCCCGGCCCAGCAAGTACGGGAAGCTGCCGCCGCCGTGGGCGAAGCACAGCCGCAGGCTCGTCGGCAACTGCTCGAAGGCGCCCGAGAGGATGAGGCCGAGGATGGTCAGTTGTGTCTCGGCGGCCATGCCGACCAGCCAGGGGAGCATGTAGCGGGGCATGCGCTCCCGGGCGAGCATGTCCCACGGGTGCACGAACACTGCCGCGTTCTCGTGGGCGCAGTGCGTGAGGAACTCGCGGATGCGGCCGTCGTCGAGCCCGCGGTCGCCCACGTGGTTGCCGATGTGGACGCCGGCGTGGCCGTTGGCCATGGCCCGGCTGACCTCCTCGCAGGCCAACTCGGTGTCCTGCAGCGGCACTTGGCACAGCGGCACCAGGCGGTCGGGTGCGGTCGCGCACATCTTGAGGATGCGGTCGTTGACCAGCTCGCACCACTCGGCGGCGCGGCCGGGGTCGGCGGCGTAGCCGAACATCAGCGGTGTGGAGGAGACCACCTGGATGTCCACGCCTTGGCGGTCCATCTCGTTCAGGCGCACCTGCGGGTCCCACAGGGCTGCTGCCACGGGCCGGTATTCGGCCGAGCCGCTCATCATCATTCCGGCTCCGGCGTCGTCCTCCCGCAGCCAGGGTCCGTCCTCGGCGTGCAGGATGCGGGACTCGGCTCGGGAGATGCTCGGGAAGACGTGCGCGTGGACGTCGACGACGGTCACGGGTACTCCGTTCGTTCTTCGTATGCGGCGGTGGTGCTCGGAGCCGGTGTCTCAGCGGTCCGCCGGGCGCGGCACCGGCCGCATTTCTTCGGGCCATTCCTTGCCGGGGTGCACGGCGTCGCAGTGGGGGCAGGTGCGGGCGGCCTGGTCGCCGTAGAAGGCGGCGAAGACCGGGGGCAGGTCCTCGACGATGGAGGCGAGCTGCACTTCGGCGCGGTGCACCAGGCGGTGGCAGTGGACGCAGTACCACTCGAAGGCGTCCCGTTCGCCCTGCGGCCGGGCGTGTTCGACGACGAGGCCGATGCTGCCGGGCTCGGGCCGCTGCGGCGAGTGGCGTACGTGGGCGGGCAGCAGGAAGATGTCACCCTCGCGGATCTGGACGTCGACGGGCGGCTTGCCCTCCACCTCCATGATGCGCAGGACCATGTTGCCCTTGAGCTGGTAGAAGAACTCCTCGACCGGGTCGTCGTGGAAGTCGGTGCGTTGGTTGGGGCCGCCGACGACGGTCACCATCAGGTCGGCGTCCTCCCAGATCTGCACGTTGCCGACGGGTGGCTGGAGCAGGTCCTGGTGGTCGCGGATCCACCGCTCGAAGTTGAACGGCTTGAGGGTGTCCTTGGTAACCATTGCTCAGCCCTCCGTGCGGGGTCGGGGGAGGTACGCCACGCAGGCGATCTCGATCAGCAGGTGCGGGTGCGGGAGTTGGTGGACGGCGACGGTGGTGCGCGCGGGGCCGTTCTCGTCGAAGAAGTCGGCGTAGACCTCGTTGTAGCCGCCGAAGTCGTTCATGCTGACCAGGTACGTCGTCACGTTGACGACGTCGGACAGGCTGCCGCCCGCGGTGGCGAGGAGGTCGGCGATGTTCTCGATCACCGCGCGGGTCTGTGCCCTGATGTCCAGGCTGGTGGTGCCCAGTTCGTCGACCTCGACGCCGACGAAGGTGTTGTCGGGGCGGCGCGAGCTGGTGCCCGAGACGTAGAGGAAGTCGCCGGCCCGCCGCACGTGAGGGAAGCGGCCCCGCGGGCGTGCCTTGCCGGAAACGGTCATGGCGGCCTGGTGATCGGCCTGGTGACCGGTCTGCTGATGCACCGTCATCGATCGGTCTCCTTCGCCATGGATTGCGTGGCGGACTGGGTGGTGGACTGGGTGGTGGACTGCGCGGTGGTGACCTCGACGCGGCCGAGGCCGCCGGCGTTCACCCGCACATGCCGGCCCGGCTCCAGGGGGACAGCGGCGGTCGGGGCCCCGGCGAGCACGACCCAGCCCGCCTCCAGCACGAGCCCGGCCTCGGCGGCCAGGCGTGCCGCCGCCACCAGCGAACGCAACGGGTGGCCGAGGATGGCGGCGGAGCTGCCGGTTTCGGCGGGGCGGCCGTCCACCTCCAGCGCCATGCCGAGGTCGGCCAGACCGGCGACGGGATCGAAGGAGCTGGCGTCCCGCCACAGGCCGATGCCGAAGCCGGCGGAGGAGGAGTTGTCGGCGACGACGTCGGGCAGCGAGAAGCGGAAGCCCTCGTAGCGGGAGTCGATGATCTCGTACGCGGGGGCCACCGCACCGACGGCACGGGCGGCCTCCTCACCGCTGACCTCCCCCGCCAGCGGCCGGTCCAGCAGGAAGGCGATCTCTGGTTCGATCCGCGGGTGGACGAAGCGGTCCAGATCGAGAGTGGCACCGTCGGCGCAGCGCATGGCGTCGGTGAGCCGTCCCCAGATCAGATCCGCCACGCCCATCTGACGCATCTTGGCCTTACTGGTGAAACCGAGCTTGACCCCTGCCATGCGCTCTCCGCGGTCCAGTCTGCGCTGGACGAGGGCACGTTGGACGGCGTAGCCGGTCTCGACGTCGAGCAGCGGTGCAGTCTCGGTGAGACGTGGCACCGCACGAGCCTGGAGAGCGGCATCGTCGAGGGTACGGGCGAGCGCGTCCACATCTGCGTTGTCTGCGGCGTTGCGTGTCATCGGCTCTCCTCTCGGGCGAAGGCGGCGCGTACGCTGCCGAGCCCTTCGATACGGGCTTCCAGCACGTCCCCGGGCGCCACCTCGACCATGGGCCCGAGGGCACCGGTGAGTACGGTGTCCCCGGCGCGCAGCGGGCGGCCGAGGTGGACCATGGTGTCGGCCAGCCACAGGGCGGCGGCCAACGGATGGCCGAGGCAGGCGGCCCCGGTGCCCGTGGAGACCTGGTCGCCGCGCCGCTCCATGACCATGCCGGCCAGCCGCAGGTCGCCCGCGCGCTCCAGTGGCGTCGGCGTGCCGCCCAGTACGTACATGCCGCACGAGGCGTTGTCGGCGATCGTGTCGGGCAGGGTGATGTCCCAGTCGCGGATGCGGCTGCCCACCACCTCGATGGCCGGCACGACGTAGGCGACGGCGCGGAAGAGGTCGGCGAGGGTGTGCCGTTCGTGGGTGAGGTCGTCTTCGAGTACCAGGGCGATCTCCGCCTCGGCCTTGGGCTGCAGGACCGCGCCCGGCGGGATTTCGGCGGAGTCGGGGACGGCCATGTCGGCGAAGAGCATCCCGTAGTCGGGGGAGTCGACGCCGAGCTGGCGCTGTACGGCTGTCGAGGTGAGGCCGATCTTACGACCCACCAGACGGCGGCCCCGGGCGAGCCACTGCTCGGTGAGGCGTTCCTGGACGCGGTATGCGGTCTCCGCATCGGGTACGAGGTCGCGTACGGGCTCGACCGGTACGCCCTCCTCGTACGCCCTGGCCAGCCGCTCGGCGGCCCGCGCCGTCGCCTCGGCGGTGGCGGTGGCAGTGGCAGCGGCGGTGTCGGTGGCAGTGGCGTTGGTGTCGTTGGCTTCGGTGGTGTTCACAGCTTCACGCACACATTCACGGGTTCGGAGAAGAAGTCCAGGGAGTGTTCGCCGCCCTCGCGGCCGATGCCCGAGGCCTTGACCCCGCCGAAGGGGGTGCGCAGGTCCCGCAGGTTCCAGCAGTTCACCCAGGCGATGCCGGTCTGAAGGCGCGGTGCCACGCGGTGGGCGCGCGAGAGGGAGGAGGTCCACACGGTGGCGGCGAGGCCGTACGGACTGTCGTTGGCCAGCCGGACTGCTTCGGCCTCGTCGTCGAAGGGCGCGACGTGGCAGACGGGGCCGAAGATCTCCTCGCGCACCGTGCGCGCGTCCGGGCCGAGGCCGCTCATCACCGTGGGTTCGACGAAGAACCCACCGTCCCGCTCGTCCCCGAAGGAGGGGACGCCGCCACCGGTGTGGATTTTCGCGCCCTCCTGCTCGGCGAGCCGGTAGTAGCCCAGTACCTTGTCCCGGTGCTCGGCCGAGACCAGCGGCCCCATCTGCGTGTGTTCGTCGTACGGGGCGCCCACGCGCAGCGCCCGGGCGCGTTCGGCGAGGGCCTCGACGAAGTCACCGAAGATGGCGCGCTCGACGTACACCCGCTCGGTGCACAGGCACACCTGACCGGCGTTGGTGAAGGCCGAGCGCACCGTGCCCTCCACGGCGGCCTCGAAGTCGGCGTCGGCGAATACCAACGCGGGGTTCTTGCCGCCGAGTTCGAAGGAGACCGGGGCGAGCCGTTCGGATGCCGCGCGCATGATGGCGGTGCCGGTGCTCGACTCGCCGGTGAAGGCGACCGCGTCGACGCCGGGGTGGCCGGTGAGGAAGGCGCCCGCGCTGTTCTCGCCGAAGCCGTGCACCAGGTTGAAGACGCCCGCGGGCACCCCGGCCGCGTCCATGACCTCCGCGAGCAGTGTGGCCGTGGACGGGGTCAGCTCGGAGGGCTTGGCGACCACCGCGTTGCCCGCGGCCAGCGCCGGGGCGACCTTCCAGGTGAGCAGCAGCAGTGGCAGGTTCCACGGGGAGACGACGGCGACGACGCCGAGGGGGCGGCGCACCGTGTAGTTCAGCGCGCCGGCCCCGTCCGGCGTCGCCGTGGAGAAGGACTGCTCCGGGCGGCCCCAGGCCAGGTCGGCGTAGGCACGGAAGTTCGCGATGCCCCGGGGGATGTCGACGCTGCGCGCCAGCGATGCCGGCTTGCCGGTGTCGGCCACCTCCGCGGCGACGAACTCCTCGAACCGCGCCTCCATGCCGTCGGCGATCCGCCGCAGTACCGCGCAACGCTCCTCCGTGGTGCTCTTGCCCCAGGGGCCTTCGAGGGCGGAGCGCGCCGCGGCGACCGCGCGGTCGACGGTTGCGGCGTCCGCCTCCGGAATCGACCCGATCACGGAGCCGTCGGCCGGGGCGACGAGGGGGAAGCGTTCCCCGGTCTCGTCGAACCGTCCGCCGACGTAGTGCGCCCAGTGCCGCGGACCCGGCTGTGCGGGCCGTACCTGACTCATACCGATGACCTCCAAGCTTGCGCCGTCGGGCAGCGCCTTCCGGTGATCGGCATCTTGCCGAGTCGAGCCATGCCTGGATAATGCCTATTCGGCTTCCCGGTATGTCTTGTAGACATAGCGCCTGGTCAGTGGCTCATGAGGGCGCGCGATGCAGGCCGAGGATCTCGTCAGGGGAGGGCTGAAGATGGTGGGCCGGACCGTGGGGGTGACGACGCCCGCCGACCCGCACCGCGCAGCCGGCGCTACGTGGCGCGCTCCGGGCCGGGCTCGTCGTCGCGCTCCATTCCGTCGAGCAGCAATGTCAGCCCGTGCTCGAAGTCCTCTTCAGCGAGGCGGAACTCGGCGTGCGGTCCGCGCAGTGCTGCCGCGAGTGCGGGCCGTCCCTCCAGTAGTTCCGGGCCCTGCGGGATGCCACTGCTGGAGGCGGTCATCGCCGCGCCCAGTGCGTAGGACTCCACCAGCAGCACGGCCCGGGTCGCGCGCCGGGTCTCCCAGCCGGACTCCAGCAGTACCTGCAGTACGGCGTCCAGCCCGGTCAGCGACGTCGCCGAGCGGACGGGGCGACGCATCACCAGGCGAATGGCGTTGGGATGGCGCTGGAAGACCCGGAAATAGCGGCGGGCCAGGTCGGCCAGCTCCGCTCGCCAGTGTTCGTGGCGCGGCGGGCGGGTACCGATCTCGCTCACGATCACCTCGGTGACCGCCTCCAGCACCTCTTCCAGGTTCGTGAAGTGCTTGTACAGCGAGGGACTGGTGACACCGAGCTGTTGGGCCAGCCGGCGCATCGAGAGGCCGTCGGCGCCCTCGGCATCCAGTATTCGCACTGCCTCACTCACAGCAGCGTCCCGCGAGATCTGCGGCGGACGGGGCATCGGAGGGCTCTCTTCCTGAGTGAGGTCGGTGCGCGGCGGTCGCGGCAGACGAGTCCGTTCGCGATGGCCGCGGCAGACGAGTCTATTCCGGATCCAACGGATCGAGGTCTTCCCTTCTCCCCGGCGTATGGGCTAGCTTCCCTGAAAGTAAATGGGATTAGTTAATGCGGTTAACGCAGGCCCGCGCGTGTCTCCACCGCGCCAGAGGCCCCGCTCGCCACCCGTCTCCACCGCGCGAAAAGCCCTGTTCACACCCCGTCTCCGTCACGCGAAAAGCTCCGCTCGCCACCCCGCCACCGGGAGGAACCGTGGACTCCAGCTCTGCCGACATCACCCCCGCCGCCCGCTCACGACCACAGCACCCAGCAGGCCCCTCGGCGTCACACCGTCCCCACGGGCCGGCCGGCTCGGGCGAGCCGGGAGGGGAACTGCGTGAAGGCGCGGTCGGTCTCACCGGTGCACTCGGGGTGACGGTCTCGAACATGGCGCCGGCCAACGGCCTCTTTCTCACCGCCCCGGCAATCGTCGCCGCGATGGGCACCCAGGCACCCTGGGCGTTCCTGCTGGCCACCTTCGGCCTGCTGGCGTGCGCGGTGGCCGTGGGGCAGTTCGCACGCCGCATCGTCTCCTCCGGATCGCTGGTCGCCTACACCTTCCACGCCTACCGCACCCTTTCCCCCGGCCTGGCGGCCCGGCTGGCCAGCGGACTGTTGTATGTGATGCTCCTGGCCGGACCGCTCACCCTGGGCGCGGTCACCGTCTTCTCCGGCCAGTGGATCGCCACCTCACTCGGCCTCGCCGACCCCTGGCCACTGCTGTTGTCGTTGGGTGTACTGGCCTTCGCCGGGGCGATCGCACTGCGCGGCATCGTCGCCTCCAGCCGCGTTGCCACCCTGTTGGCCGTCGCCCAGGTCGTGCTGCTCGTGGGCTTTTCCGTACTGCTCCTCGTCCGCTCCGGCGCAGCGATCGACGCGCCGCTGCACGCGGCGGGCGGCGCCCCGGGCGGACTGGCGGGCCTGAGCGGGCTGACCTTCCCGCTCGCCGTGGCCGGCATGGTCGGCTGGGACAACTCCGCGGGCATGGCCGCCGAACTGCGCCGCCCCCGCCGCGTCATCCCCGTCACCGTCATCAGTACCGTGCTCATCGTCGGCCTGCTGTACTTCTTCGCCACGTGGGCCGCGGTGGCCGGCTACGCCCACTGGCAAGGAGCCGCTCAGGGCGCCGACCGCTTCGGCGCCCCCGGCAACGCCGCGCCCTTCCTCGAACTCGCGCACCACTACCTGCCGTTGGCCGAACCGCTCCTTGCCGCCGTCGGTGCCATCAGCTCCGTCGCCTGCCTGGTCGCCGCCATGACCGCGCTGCCCCGCGTCACCTTCACCGCCGCACGCGCCGGCATGCTGCCCCGCCGCCTGGGCCGCGCCTCCGCCCGCCACGGCGCACCGGTCGGCGCCGTCCTGCTGTGGCTCGCGCTGATCGCCGCCTGCACCGCACTGCCCGCGTTGGTACTGGGCGCCGCGCCCACCACCACCTCGGCATGGGAGGCCGGCATGGGCACCGTCCCCCTCCTGCTGAACCTGCTCCTCGCCCTCATCGGCCTGCCCCTGTTCCTGCACCGCACCGAGCCGGGCGGCCTGCGACCCCTGCGCCACCTGCCCGTCCCGCTCATCGGCATCGCCGTCATCGGCTGGGGCGTCTACGGCAACGTTCAGCCCGACCAGCCCGCCCCCGGCAATACGTACTGGATCTGCACCGCCGTCATCCTCGCCCTCGCCGCACTCGGCGCCACCCGCTTCGCCCGCAACCCCCACTCCCGCCTCGATGCGCTCGGCATCTCGCCGGACAACACCCGACAGTCGCGCACGCCTCATTGAGGCTCCGGGGCGGCTGAATGCAACGCGCCACTGACACCCCCGGACCGCCGAACGCAACGCGCCACTGATGCTGCCGGGGCAGGCGAATGCAACGCGTCCCTGATGCTGCCGGGCAGCTGAATGCAACGTGCCGCCGACGCTCCCGGGCAGCCTTACACAGCTAGCACGCCGCAAGGAGAACCACCCACCGTGCCCCGCCACTTCGCCGACCTGGCCATCACCGGCGCCACGATCCACACCCTCGACCCCGACCGTCCCACCGCCACCGCCCTGGCCGTCCGCAACGGCGTCATCACCGCCGTAGGCCCGGACGACGCGATCCGCGAAGTCTGCGACGCCCGTACGCAACTCATCGACGGCAGTGGCATCACCCTCACCCCCGGCCTGACCGACAGCCACACCCACCCGGTCACCGGCACTCTCATGACCAGCGGCCTCGACCTCTCCGCCTGTACCAGCACCGCCAACCTCCGCACGCTGCTCGCCACCGAGCGCCGCCGCCAAGGCCCCAACACCTGGATCCGCGGCTTCGGCCTCGACCCCAACATCCTCGACGGGCATCGCCCCCACCACCGTCTCATCGACGACGTCCTCGACGGCGCCCCCGCACTGCTCACCCTCTTCGACGCACACGCCGCTCTCGCCTCCACCCGCGCTCTGGAACTGGCCGGCGTCACCGGTCCCGTACGCTTCGACTCGGCTGCCGAGGTGGTGTGCGACGCGGACGGTAACCCCACCGGCGAACTCCTGGAAGAACCCGCCAAGCGGCTCGTCGAACGCGCAGCCCCCACCATGGAAACCAACGAACTCGCCGACCGACTGGCCGACTTGTTCTCTCGCATGAACGCAGCCGGACTCACCGGCGGCCACGTCATGGACTGCACGGAGCAAACCCTCCCCGCACTGCGCACCCTCGAAGAACGCGGCGACCTCACACTGCGCCTGCGCATCCACGCCCGCTGCCGGCCCGGCACCGACGATGACGGCCTTCAGGACCTGATCGCACTGTGCGGCACCGGCGGCCGGCTGTGGCAAGTCGCCGGAGTCAAACTGTTCATGGACGGCACCATCGACAACGGCACGGCCTGGCTGGACCACCCCGACTGCCACGGGGAGTCCACCCGCCCCTTCTGGCTGTCGCCGGACGCCTACGCCAAGGCCGTCGACACCCTCGCCCGGGCCGGCGTTCCCACAGCTACGCACGCGATCGGCGACGCGGCCGTCGCCTACGCCCTCGACTGCCTCGCCCCGCACAGCCGCCCGCACGACCGCACCGCGCGACACCGCATCGAGCACGCGGAGACCCTCCCCGACACCCTCGTCACCCGCTTCGCCCGCACCGGCGTCGTGGCCTCGATGCAACCCAGCCACCTGCAGTACTCCCTCGCCGACCACAGCGACAACTGGTCCGCCCGACTCGGCCCCGAACGCGCCCGCCGCGCTTTCCGCTGCGCGGATCTCCTGCACGCCGGCGCCGTGCTCGCCCTGGGCTCGGACTGGCCCATCGCCCACTACGACCCCCGCGAGGTACTGGCCGCCGCGCAGCTGCGCCGCTCACCCCACCACCCGGAACGCCGGCCGGTGATCCCCGACCAGGCCCTCACCGCGACCGAAGCACTTACGGCAATGACAGTGACCCCAGCCATCACAGCCGGCGAGGCCCACCGCACCGGCCGCCTCCGCGAAGGCCACACCGCCGACCTGACCGGCTTCGCCACCGACCCACTACGCGTCCCGCCCCAGGAACTCCCCGACGTACCAATACGCCTCACCATCGTGGACGGCCGAGTGGTACACCGCGCCTGAGGCCGCAGGGGCCAGGCCGAGCTGAGCGATTCGATACATCGGCCAACCCGCCGATACCCAGCCGCCTGTGTCGCAGGCGTAGGGCCCACTTGGATTACTGAGGCAACGGTCACTCCGCTGATCTGGGGTTTTTGCGCTGGTTGGCATTGAAGCGCGCCTTCTTCTGACGATTCCCGCACGTGTTCATGTCGCACCATTTACGGGTGCGGCTTTGGCTGGTGTCGAAGAAGGCGGCTTGGCAAGTTGGTGAGGCGCACAGGGCCAATATTCCGTCCCGTTCGCCCGCGATGATGCTGATCGCGTCGGCGGCGATCACGCCGAGGGCGTCTTCCACGCAGGAAGCCGAGCCGAGCCGCCATCGCCGCTTCCCTTCAGGCGTCAGGACCGCCGCGGCCCGGCCCTGAGCGCTGCAGTCATTGATGACTTGGACAGCAGACGCAGGGAGAGCTTCCTGGAGCGCGGCCGCTGTCGCGGCGGCGTGAATCGACTCCCTCAGCTCCCGAGCGCGGTCGAGCTGGGCAGTGGTGCAGGAGTCCACGGCGAGGCCGTTCACTGCCAGCCAGTCGACGAGTCGCTGCGGCGTGGGAATGCGCTCCACGGCGTCGCCATGACGCTCCGACAGAGTCCCCGTGAAGCTGGTCGCGAGCACATTGCCGAGGCGAAAGTCAGGGAACCCAGTACGCATGGAACCACCTTAGCCGGTTGCGCGCAGGCGTGGGGGACTGCTAGAACCGCCTTAGCCGGTTCACGATGGGTCGTAGCCGGATCTGCGATGGCCAGGAGGTCTCATGCCCCGTCCAACCAGCGACGTGCAAGCATTTGAAGCCCACGCGACCGACGCCGACCTCGACGATCTGCGCGCGCGACTGGCCGCGGCACGGCTACCGGAGGCCGAGACGGTCCATCGCGCCGCCCCCGGCCCTCGCCGATGGGAACAGGGCGTTCCGCTCGCCGACCTCGTCGATGTCGTGAACTACTGGCGCACCGCGTACGACTGGCGGTCGTTCGAAGCACGCCTCGACCGGATCGGCCAGTTCCGCACGACCATCGACGATCTGGGAATCCACTTCCTGCACCGCCGATCCGCGCGCGCAGACGCCACTCCGCTGATTTTGACGCACGGCTGGCCAGGCAGCATTGCCGAGTTCATCGATGTAGTGGACGAGCTGGCAGATCCGAGCGATGTAGACGCGCCGGCGTTCCACGTCGTGGTCCCGTCGCTGCCCGGCTTTGGTTACAGCGACAAGCCGGCCACCACCGGGTGGGGAATCGAAAAGATCGCGGCCGCCTGGGTGGAACTGATGGAAAGGCTCGGCTACCGCAAGTTCGTAGCCCACGGCGGCGACTGGGGAGGTGTGATTACTACGGTCCTCGGCGGCAGGTTCCCGGAGCACGTTCTCGGCATCCACACAACGACCGCGCAGGCACCGCCCGGGTTGACGACGGACGGGCTGACGGCGGCCGAGCGCAAATGGGCCGAGGAAACCCGCGGTTTCTGGCGCCACCGCGCGGCGTACGCGAAGCAGCAGGCGACCCGACCGCAGACCATCGGATACTCGCTCGTCGACTCACCGGTCGGGCTTCTTGCCTGGATCCTTGACAAGTTCGCCGAATGGTCGGACACGGAAGACAGCCCGTTCGAGACGATTTCCAGAGACCGCATTCTCGACGACGTCACCCTGTATTGGCTGACGCGGACCGGCGCATCAGCGGCCCGCATTTACTACGAAAGCCACAACTCGCTCGACCCCGAACTTCGGGTCGACGTCCCGTCAGCAATCAGTGTATATCCCCGCGACATCGAGAAGTGTCCACGCGTCTGGGCACAGGAGCGGTTCCGACAGATCGTCCGATGGAGGGAGCCCGAATCCGGGGGACATTTCCCGTCGCTGGAGGTTCCCGAGTATTTCGTCAAGGACCTGCAAGAGGGCCTCGCGGCAGTGCTGGCCGCCAATCGGTGAACGCGACAGCGCAGAACAGTCACGTCCACCGACCGGCTACTCAGCGCAGCCGGTCGGTGGGCTCCGTAGCCTGGACCGGAGTGGCTGCCAGACTGGCGAGGAGCCTCAGGCGTTCTTCGGAGGTGCTGCCCGGTTCGGCGGTGTAGAGGCTCAGGTCGTGCACGGTCCGCTGCGACACGGGAAGGTCCACAGACTGGTACGTCAGCTCCAGGAGACCGACCTCGGGATGCTGCAGCCGCTTGGTGCCCTCGTGGCGGATACGGACTTCGTGCGCGGCCCACATGGTGCGGAAGTCGGCGCTGAGCGTGGACAGTTCGCTGATCAGCTCGCGCCGCACCGGCTACCACGCCGCCGTCGCGGGCGGTGTCAACGAGCGCACCCGCGTCACCGTGATCGACGACGGTGCCGTCGGCCTGCTGGCGGTCCTCTCGGCCAAGCGGCTCGGCGCGGAGCAGATCATCCTGATGGGCCGGCACACCGCGCGCACCGACCTGGGCCGCGAATTCGGCGCCACCGACGTTGTCTCCGCCCGCGGCGAGGAAGGCATCGAGGCCGTCCGCGACCTGACCGGCGGGCACGGCACGCACGTGGTCCTGGAAGCGGTCGGCCACATGCCCGCCTACGAACAGGCCCTCGGCGTCGTCCGCCCCGCCGGCGTGATCAGCCGCGTCGGCGTGCCCCAGTACGAGGACGCCCCCACCGACCTCGACGGCGCCCCGACCGGCTACCAGAACATGGGCGCACGATCAACCGCCTCAAGAACCACCGGGCTGTGGCCACTGGCTATGACAAACGTGCGTCATTGTCAGGATGCCTTCCATATGACGGTACAGGCGAGGGGAGTGCGGCCGGCCTGCCGATGAGGAACAAGGTTCCGTCCGATGCCCGCGGCCTGCGCGAGCGCCACCAGCGCGACCGGGACCGCACCGCCGAGGAGGTGCGGCGCCGCGGACAGATCCGGTGCGGAGAAGGCGGGCAGGGACGCGGGGATGCGGGCGATGTCGCGTACCAGGCGTACGTCCGTGCCGAGCACGGCCACCGGGCGCCTCCCGCGTCCGCCACCGGCCGTCAACCCGTCATCACGGCGTTCGAGACGAAGCTCAGCACCGCGCCCAGCCGCAGCAGCCCCATCACCAGCATGACCACACCGACCATCAGGGTCAGCATGGCGACATTGCCGGCGTCCTTGGGATCCAGGCCTGCGTCCGACAGCACGCTCTGCGAGGTCAGGGCGATGGCGCTGGTCAGCGTGGTGACCATCAGGACCGTGCGGGCGGTCAGCGAGCCCACCGCCGCGGGCACCACGCCCGCGTACAGACCGGCCACGGGGTGGAACCCGGCGATGGCCGCGTACGCCATGCCCTCCGGGATGGAGAACAGGCCGGTGACCATTCCGGAGGTGACATCGGCGGGGCGAGGGCGGCCGAACCGCTGGACGCCACCGCGTACCGTGCCGGCCAGGCCCCCTCGCACGGCGGCGGCCTCGCGCCGCTAGAGCGCCTGTGCCGAGCGGTCGGTGCACAGGGACCAGATGACGAAGACCCCGATCGCGATCGACACGATGCCCCAGATCGGCTGGTACGGCAGCCAGATGAAGTTCGCGAGCACGGAGACCGCCGCCATGGCCACGGCGGTGGCCCGCGCCCACAGCGCGTTCTGGAGAACTCCCCAGCCGGTGACCGCCACGAGGATCCCCAGAATCAAGAGGATCCAGCCCCACGCGCTGATGTTGAACTTGAAGAAGTAGTCACCCAGCCGTCCGTACACGTCGTCCTCGGCAATCCCCGCAATGCCCTGCACGACACCGAGCAGACCATTCAGCACCATGAGGACACCGGCGAACAGGCGCCCGCCTGAAGCCCATGCGCTTCCTTGCCGCTCCTTTTCGTGATGGGTGCCACCCGCAGTGTCTGCGTGGCCGGGCATGTTGCTCATGGCCGCCCCTCTCCTGGGCTTCGTCATGGACCTCCGAGCCTGTGTCCACGGCCGGTTTCCGGCGACCTCAGGTGATCCATTGGAGTGATCGGCGGTCGATCCGCCCGGCAGCCCGGCCTTTACCGCGGCCTGCGAGGGGTGCCGCGGGTGGGTGGGAACCGTGATCAGTGTTGAGGGGTGTTGCCGGTGGCGGAGGGCCGGGGGCCGGCGGCGCGGCGGAGCCGGTTGGCGATCGCCAATCCCAGCCCCTCCTCCACCGGCAGGGACGCGATGATGAGGTCGCACCCTTGCTGGTCGAGTTCGCGCAGGAACCCGTACAGTCCGCGCGCGTAGGCGGCCATCGACCCGGGGACCGTCACCACGGCGTGCGCCTTCACCGGAGCGTCGGCGAAGGAGGCAGGGAGAAAGACGCCGACCTGGTACCCCCGCTCCTGTGCGAGCTCCGCTTCGGCGACGACCTTCTCGGGCTCGACGAGGACGACCCGCGCCCGCGGCGCGTAGTGGGACGGATGCTGGCCCGGCACCCGGACGGGGCTCGTCGCAGGGACCGCAAGCGGGTAGCCCAGCACCGCTTCGAGGTCCTCGCGCGACACCCCGCCGGGCCGAAGGACGCTCGGGGTCTCGCCCGTGACATCGACGATGGTCGACTCGACGCCGACCTCGCAGGGCCCGCCGTCCAGCACGAAGTCGACGGCATCGCCGAGCTCGGCACGGACGTGGTCCGCCGTGGTGGGGCTGACCGAACCGAAGCGGTTGGCGGACGGGGCCGTGACACCGCCGCCGAAGGCTGACAGCAGCGCGAGGGCGACGGGGTGGTCGGGCACGCGCACGGCCACCGTCTCCAGGCCACCCGTCGCTTCGAGGGGCACCCGGCGGCCGCGCCGCAGGACCAGCGTCAGGGGCCCCGGCCAGAAGCGTTCGGCCAACACGCGCGCCGTCGCGGGCACGTCCTCGACCCAGTCGGCCAGCTGCTCCGCACCGCCGATGTGAACGATCAGCGGATGGGAGGGCGGGCGCCCCTTGACCTGGAAAATGCGCGCGACCGCGGCGGGATCCTCGGCGTTGGCGCCCAGACCGTAGACGGTCTCGGTGGGGAGGGCCACCAGGCCCCCGGCGCGCAGCACACCGGCTGCCTTTTCGATGTCACTGGTTCTTGCCGTCACCCTCGCAATCCTCTCACTGATCCCGCTCTCCACATTCCGCGGTCTCGTGGGCGCATGGGCCTAGGCCGACGGCACCGAGTGAGCCCAGGTGCACGAAAGCACGAGTGGTTGTGACGTACTGGTCCGACGACAACTCGAACACCCGGACTCGCCGACCGCCGATGGGATTCACGGTCTCACGGACCGGATGCATCCCCAGTTTGGTCATGATCCGTTCAGAGGCGGCGTTGCCCACCTGAGTGATGCTGACGATCCGCTCCAGCCCTCGCTTTTCGAACCCGAACCGCACAACGGCCGCAGCGGCCTCGGTGGCCAAGCCCTGTCCCCAGTGGGAAAGTCCCAGCCGCCAGCCGACCTCAACCGCCGGCAGTATCTCCGGCAAGAAGCGGGGCACCGAAAGGCCGGTGAACCCGGCCAGCTCACCAGTGGAACGGATCTCCGCGGCGAACAGGCCGAAGCCCTGTGACTCCCACTCGCTCTCCCACGCCTGGATCCCGCCGCGAGTCTGCTGTTCGTCACGGACGCTGCCGTCACGGATCCACCGCATGACCTCGGGGTCGGCGTTGATGGCAGCCATGGGCGCAACGTCTTCCTCGCGCCAGCGACGCAGGATCAAACGGGGAGTCTCAAGCGTGACCATCCAAGCATTCTGGATCACAAGCGGGCTCTCCACCATCCTCACCAGGCACTTTCGATACACGCCCCAGCACGAAGGCGCCGGACGAAGCGTCGGTCCCTTCGCGCAGGTCGGGCCCTTCGCGCAGCGGTACCGGCTCGGCGGCGTCGTCCGGCGTGCCGCTCCGCGACAGGGGAGGCGAGATGGTTTCCGCCTGGTGTGCCTCGCGTGGGGCCACCGCAGCAGGTCGGTGGGTGCCAACCGCTGCACCGCCCGTCCAGAGGGGCGTCAGCCGCGGCCGGTGCTGCCCGGTGTCTCCGTACGGTGGGCCAGGGCCAGTGTGCCGTCGGGTTCCAACGCCACGCCCAGGCCTTTGCTGATGCGCGCGAGTGTCGTCCGCAGCCAGGCGCGGTCGCTCTCCGGCGCGGGTTCCAGCCGCATCTGCCGGACCTGCAACGGAACCATGCGCAGCGAGGCCAGCAGGCCCGTGTCGGCCGCCACCGAGACGAGGTAGGCGAGGCGGAGGTCGTCACGGTACTCCGCGTAGCCGCGGATGCCCTCGTAGTCGTCGATGAAGTCCCCGCAGCCGTAAAGGATCAGCCGGTCGCGGTACACCTCCAGGGGGCGGGGGTGGTGCGAGGAGTGGCCGTGGACGACATCGACACCGCCATCAATCAGGGCGTGCGCGAAAGCAACCTGGTCCCGGGGTACGCGGTAACCCCAGTTGGAGCCCCAGTGCACGGACACGACTGCGATATCGCCCGGTCCTTTCGCCTGCTGTACGCGTCTGACCAGGGCATCGGCCGCCATGCTCGTCGGCTCGGGAACGTAGGCGACTCCGGCCTGCTCCGCGGTCGCCGCCCAGCTCGGCGGAATGCCGCTGGATGACATTCCGATGCCGAACACCAGCACACGAGCGGCCTGCCCCACCGGGAGTACGGCGGGCGCGTACGCCGCCCCGGCGTCCCGCCCGGCACCGGCCGCCCGCAGTCCCGCCCCGGCCAACACGTCGAGCGTCTCCACCAGACCGGGGCGACCGAAATCCAGCACGTGATTGTTGGCCAGCACGCAGACGTCGGGCCGGGCCACCGTGAGGGCGGGCAGGTTGGCGGGGTGCATCCGGTAGTGGACCGCCTTGCCGTGCGCGAACTCCCCGTCGCCGGTGATCGCCGTCTCCAGATTCACGATCCGGACGTCCGGGGCGGCCTCCTCCAGCACCCGTAGGGCAGCCCCCCACGGCCACGCCGGAGGAACCGGCGCGGGAATCGGGCCACTCGCCGCCTCGGCCAGCTCCACGTAGGCCCGCGCGTCCCGCACCCAGTCCTCCCGCAGCTCCGGATCGCCCGGGTGCGCGAGGACCTGGTCGACCCCACGGCCGAGCATGACGTCGCCGCTCAGAAACAGCGTCACCAGGCCGGTTCCTCTGGTGCCCATGTTTCCACCGTAGGCCGGTACGCAGGCGCGGGGCAGGCCGAGTCGGCCCCTCCTTGTGGCAGCCGCGACCGATGCCACCTGCCTTGACGCTCACATCCCCGACCACTCCGCGTCTCCCGTGAGGAACCGGTCGAACTGCTCGGCTTGCCGGTACGCCCCCATAGGGGCGTCCTGCTCGGCCAGGGCGGTCAGGACCCTGTCGAGCACATCCCGGCGCCGAGAGGCCCTGACCTCGTCCCGCAGAACCGCGGCCTGGGCCTCGACCTGGTGAACCGCGTCCGCGAGGCCAGCCAGCACCTCGGGGGAAGCAGCCCTGCGCAGTCGGGGGAAAAGGTCTGCCTCCTCGGCGTCGCCGTGGCGGCGGATCCTGGTGAGCAGCCGCCGGACGAGAGGATCGAACTCGCCGCTGTCGGTGTCGGTGAACTCCAGGTCCTTCATCGTCTCCTCGGCGCGCAGAAGGTCCGTGATCTCCTGCCGCACGAACCGGTCGGCATCGTCGGGCACATAGCGGTGAACGGCGCGGTGCACGTGCCGCTCCGCCGCTGCTGCATGGCACGCCAAGGTGACGGCAGTCTCCTTGAGGCGGCTCCTGCGGCGGGGATCGCCGGCCGGCAGCTCCAGCACCTCGGCGAGCGCCCGCTCAAGCTCTTGGTGCTGTTCGGTCAGTGCCGTCACGACGTCTGCGGGGTCTGCGGCGTCTGCCATATCGGTGCTTCCCTCCCGAGTGTGCTCAAGCACCGGCCTCTCACCGCTCTCGGCGAGGGCGGGATGATGCTGTCGAAGCGTGTGGGCCGCGGCTCCCTGCCGATCTGCGCCCGGCGGTTCGCGGTCCATCGGGCCCGCAGCAACAAGCCCATCATGCGCGGCAGCGCGGCGGCCTTCTGCCCGAACTTTATGCGCACCAGCGCGCACTCGGGTGGTCTTGCCGCGTAGTGATGTCAGCCCGCGGCTTCCTTGAGCCGCTCGGGGTCGAGGACGGTGATGCGGCCTCGGGCGAGGCGCAGCAGGCCGTGGTCGGCGTAGTCGTGCAGCACCTTGGTGCAGGTCTCTCGGGAGGTGCCGGCGAGGGCGGCGAGCTGTTCGTGGGTGAGCGCGATCTGCGGGTGGCGTCCGACCGGCCGGAGCGGGCTTGCCGGGGGTTGGGCTGTGGTCAGGGTGGTGAGGGTGGTCGCGACGCGCTGGGCGACGGTCTTGAAGACGCTGTCGGACAGGCGCTGTTCGAGGTCGGACAGGCGACGGCCGAGGATGGCGGTGATACGGGCGGCGATGCGGGCGTCGGTCAGCAGCAGCCTGCCCACGTCCGCGCGGCTCATCACGCACACGACGGTGTCATCGAGAGCTTCGGCGTAGTTGTCGTACATATGCTGTCCCAGGAGCACCATCTCGCCGAAGATGGTGCCCGGGGAGATGATCGCGGTGGTCAGCGCCCGGCCGTCGGCGGAGACCCGGAAGATGCGCACCCGGCCCTTCTTGAGGATGAACAACACCTCGGACGGCTGGGTGGGCGAGTAGAGGATCTCTCCCGCGTTGTACGACTTCATCGGCGCGGCTTCCGCGATGGCGGCCATCTCCTGCGCGGAAAGATCGCAGAAGATGTCGACCTCGGCCAGGCACCAGGCCCGCTCGGCGGCGTCCTCGCCCGCTGGCGCTTCGGTCATGGTGTGTGTCTCCTCGCGTCGTCCCGGTGCCCACGGCGGGGGCGCGGCGCCCCACGCCGGGTCGGCCAGGGCCTCGGCGCTGTTCGCCAGACAGTCCAGACAGTAGGGCACCGCACCGCGGTCGGTGCCTGTTCGACGCGGTGCTGTCCCCGGTGGCGGGGTATCGGGGTCGGGCGTTGACGCGGGCGGTACGGGGCTCATCCGCGGGCCGGGCCGGTGTGTTTGCCCGTCGCCTGGGCGATGCAGGCGAACGTCGCTCCGGCGAGCAGCCCGAACACGAGGTGGGCGCCGAGGCTGGAGGCGGTGACGTCGTTCCACTCGAAGACGGGCATGCCCATGTTGGCGGGCATGATCCACAGCGCGCCGAGGACCCACCACACCGCGCCGTAGACAAGTCCGAGGACGACGGCGGGAGCGATGCGCCGGGCGTACTGGCCGAGCAGCGCGCCGAAGGTGATGCCGGCGAAGAGCGCGATCGCGAGGTGAATCAGCCAGCCCGCGACGGCGTTGGTGGAGCCGAGGAGCCCGGCGACCATGGTGATCATGGCGGTGTCCATCATCGGCCGGGAGACCGACATCCAGATGCCCATCCCGATGCCTCCGACGAGGCCGGCCGCGGCGCCCCAACTCGCATGGACCGGGATCACGGCGGTTCTTGGGGGTGTCTGCACGGTGGTGGTCATGGTGATCGTCCTCCTTGTGCGTGACCTTCCGCTCTTGTCCTTGACGCTAGGAGGAGGGCGTGCGCGGGTATGTGAGGGCGCTTACGTACCCGGCGGTAGGCAGTGGGGTGGATCGCCGGGCCGGCTGTCAGGGTGCCTTCACCGCGGTCAGCAGGGCGTAGCCCAGTACACCTTCCGTGACGGCGGTGCGGGCCGCGTCCAGTACGGCCGGGGCCGCGTCCAGGTCCACGCCGGCGTCGGCGAGGCGGGTCGGGGCGGTGATGCGCAGCAGGTTCAGCCGGGCGTGGATCTGGTCGATCATGCGGGTCATCGCTTCGTCGTGGCGCTCGGTGGTGAGGGGGCGCAGGCCGGCCGTGGACAGGATGTCGACGTACGCCTCCAGTGGGCGGGCGTCGGCCACGCAGGCGATGCGGGCGGTCAGTCCGTGCAACGCGGGCGGTAGACGCTCGGTGTCGGCGGTCACGTCGGTGATGCCGACCCGGCCGCCGGGTTTCAGGACACGGGCGAACTCGACGACGGCGCGTTCCTTGTCGGGGAAGGTGCACAGCGCGCACTCGCACACCACGGCGTCGAACGTGCCGTCCTCGTAGGGCAGTTGTTCCGCGTCGCCGGTGACGAAGACGGCCTGGTCGGCCAGCCCGGCGGCCTCGGCGGCTCCCTGAGCGAGGGCGGTGTGGGCAGGTGCGTAGTCGATACCGTCCACCCTCACCCGGTAGGCGTCGGCGAGGAGGAGTGCGGTGGTGCCGCGGCCCGAGGCCACGTCCAGTACCCGCATACCGGGGGCGAGAGCGAGACGGTCGGCGAGACGGCGCGTGAGGGCGGTGCCACCGGGGTGGTAGGAGTCCCCGAGCAGCATCGCGACGATGTCGTTGGAATAGGCGTCGGCGCAGCAGGCTTTGAGCTCCTCGTGGTTCATGGCCGGCGCTCCTCTGCTCCCGTGCGGGTGGTCTTCGAGCCGTACGGGGTGGTCGTCAGCCGGTCGGTGAGGGGCAGCGCGTTCGGGACGACCGGGGCGATGGGCACCCCGGACATCTGCGCGCGGACCTGTTCGCGGTAGCCGACGGAGTTGTAGGCGCAGAACGGGATGAGCCGTCCGTCCGGGGTGATCTCCTCGACGCAGCACTTCATCAGCTGCTTGACGTTGAGGGTGTAGGGGTCCTGGAAGTCCTGTACGACGACCATGAATGCCTTGTCGTTGAGCTGCTTGACGGCCTCGGGCAGGTCGATGCCGCAGGTTCCCCCACTGCCGAAAGCGTGGGAGGTACCCCCAGCGCAGTCCAGCGCGGTAGCAGTTGCTCGGAGCTGTTCCTCGGTCGTGGTGGTGCCCATGAATGCGGAGGCGGACCAGAGTTTCTCCAGCGCCTCGCGGATGCCTGCGGCGGGCATGACGCGGTTGGTGACGTAGTCGAGGTAGTCCTCGACGTTCAGCAGCCGGGGGAGGGGAACCACGGTGCGGTTCCCCGGTTCGCCGTCCACCAGCAAGTATGTGATGGACCGGCAGGTGGGAAAGCAGCACGGTACGGGGAAGAAGTCGCCCTTTTGGAACCAGCCCGGCAGCTGCTCGTTGATCAGCCGAATGACGTCAGGGTTGGTGAGCCGCTGCAGCGGGTCGAACTCCACGTGCCGGCCGGAGTGGGTGACCGGCTGGAACGCCACCGAGCGGACGGCGGGGTGGTCGACACCGAACTCGATGATCTCACCGAGCTCGTGCTCGTTCAGGCCGCGCTCGACGGCGGCGACCAGGGTGACGGTCAGCCTGGCCGCCGCGCAGTTGTCCAGCGCCCGCTGCTTGAGGGCGCGCAGGTCACGGCCGCGGATCTCCAGGTGGGTGCGCTGGTCGAAGCCGTCGAACTGAAGGTAGATGTTGACCGAGCGGCCGGGTGCCTGGTTGCGCTTGCCGAGCTCGGCGACGAAGTTGTTGTCGGTGGCCAGCCGGATGCCGTTGGTGTTCAGGTTGACGTTCTTGATCGGTCGGGCCTGGGCCAGGTCGATGAAGTCGAGGATGTGCTTGTGGAGGGTGGGCTCGCCGCCGGAGAACATCACCACCTCCGCCTCGCCCTCGGACTCCACGAAGGTGTCGAGCATCCGCGTGCACTGCTCGTGCGTGATCGAGTAGCCGTCCGGCTGGTGGCCGGAGTCGGCGAAGCAGATCGGGCAGTCCAGATTGCAGCCGGTGTTGACCTCGATGATGCCCAGGCAGGCGTGCTGTTTGTGCTCCGGGCACAGCCCGCAGTCGCTCGGGCAGCCGTCCCGCACCTCCGTCTGGAAGGTGAGCGGGATCGTGCCGGGCTTGTTGAAGCGGGCCGAGGACAGGTACTCCTCGGCGTCCCCGTACACCAATGCCTCGAACGCACCGTGCTCGCGGCAGCGTTTCCGCAGATAGACCTTGCCGTCCCGGATGTTGACCTGGGCGTCGACCGGGGTCTTGCACAGCGGACAGATGGATTTGGTGAACTCCACGAACACCTCTTCGCGGTCTGCCTTGCGCCTGGGTGCTGGTGCCTGGGTCATTGCTGAACTCCTTTACGGTTTGGCCCCGTTGGCCCCGTTGGCCCCGTTGGCCCCGTGCGGGCGCTGCGGATCAGCACTCCGGCGTAGAGCAGCACCAACGCGTCCTGGACCAGCACGAACCAGCCGAGCCGCTGCGTGAGGTAGGTGCCGAAGCAGCCGCAGTTGGCCACCGTCAGCCCGCGTGCGTACGCCTGCGCGGCCAGCAGAGACCACACCACCGACACGCCTGTGTACACCCATACCGGCGCCGGCGCCTTCGACCGCGGGCGCGCCAAGAACCACAGGCCGCACACCAGCTCGCCGACGATCAGCGCCACGGCCAGTACTGTCGCCGCACCGCCCGCCACCAGCTCGTACGTGGACAAGATGGCGGGCATGCGTCCGAAGGAGGCGAGCTGGCCGATCGCCATCGCTGTGTACACCGTGCCCAGCACGATCCTCAGCACCATGATCCGAACGTAGGCCGTGGCGCGAGGCGGGAACCGTAAGCGCGCTCACCGGCGGGCCGCGCGCCGTTCGGCTTCCTGCTGCACCGAGGCGAGCGAGGCCGCGACCGTCTCCTCCCACCGCCCGGCCACCTTCTGTCCCCACCACTGCCCGGCGCGCCACAGGTCGGTGCCCAGCACCCCCTCGTACACCAGCCGTGTCCCCGCGTCCTGCGCGGTGAGGGTGAAGGACTCGACAACGTACGGCACGGGGCCGCGCACCAGGCGGAAGTCGACTCGCTCGGGCCGGGTGAACCGCACCGTTTCCACCGTGACGGCCGTCCACCGGTCGCCCAGCGGCGTGTAGTGGGCGGCGAGCACCATGTCGCTGCCCCGCTCCAAGACCTTCACCTTCTCCCGCATCGCCCTCGTGGTGCGCCCCAGATAGGGCTGGGCGATCAGGTCGAAGACCACGCCCCGGGGCGCGGCGATGTCCACCGTCCGGGGCCCGAGTCTCCGCGTGCGCCGCCCCACTCCCAGATCGGCGGGCAGCGCACCTGAGACCAGCCCGGCCCAGCCACCGACGCCGACCGCCGCCGCCCCGGCCGCCCAGGCCGCGAGACGCGCGAAACGGTGGCCCGTCACGGGGCGGGCTCCGGCTCGCCCTCGACCGTGATCCCCGTGACGTTGTACTGGCGATGCAACGCCTCGGGCGGGAAGTAGTGATTGCCCTCCACGACCACGGTGCGCGGGGTCTCCGCGATCACCGTGCCATTCCGTACAGCCCGCAGCATGGTCTCGCTCCTCCACACGGGCCGGGACGGTTCCCCGGCTCCGATGACGCTATGCGCGGCCGGTACGGCGGTTCCATAACGGCGCTCACGGTTCACCCCTTCGTGAGGATGCGGCAGATGTCGCAGACGGAGAGCCAGTAGTGGAAGGAGGTCCGCCATGAATCAGATCCGTGCCGTCGTCTCCGGTTACGCGAGCGGATCGCGGCCGCCGTCCCGGGCATCGACCGGACGTCGTCAGGTACGCGGTTGGGGCCACCTGGGGGAAAGCGTGTGCCCGGAGGTCCGGTTCGGCTGTCCGGTGCGGAGTGTCGGCGGTTGGGGAGGCAGGCGGTCCGGAAGGCTCGCGGGCGTCTTCCTTTTCCGGCGAAAGCGAAAGGTCTGACGGTGGTGAGACGGGCGCGAGGTGGTACGGACGGCCTGTGCATCGGTGCGGTGGTGCCGCGGACGGGGCGGCTGGCCAAGCTGGGTGATCCGCTGTCCTTCGTACTCGAACGGCTGGCCCCGCGCCTGTCGGTACCGGCGCGAGGCGCGGGTCGGCGGCCGGTCCGTCTCGCCGTGCGGGACAGCCTTTCCCAGCCCGCGGCGGCGCGGCGGGCGGTGGCGGAACTGGTCGATCAGGAGCGGGTCCAGCTGGTCGTGACCATGGCGGGCACAAAAGTGCTGCCGGCGGTGGCCGATGCCTGTGAGGAAGCCGGGGTGGCATGTGTGACCACCACCTTCCCCTGGCAGGCGTTCGTCCACGGCCGCGGCGGCGACCCGCGGCGGCCGTTCGCCTGGACCTATCACTTCGCCTGGGGGCTGGACGACATCGCTGCCGTCTTCGCCGAGATGTGGGAGCAACTGGGTACGCGGCACACGGTCGGCTGCCTGTGGAACGACGACCTGCAGGGCGGGCTGCTGCGCCACCAGGAGCACGGCTTCGTACCGGTGGCAGCCGCCCGCGGCCACCACTTGGTCGACCCGGGCGGCTACCAGGAGCCGGCGGGGGACTTCACAACGTCCCTCGACTTCTTCCGTGAGTACGGAGCCGACATCGTCACCAGTGCGGCCACTGCCGAGGACCTGGCGCTCTTCCACCGCCAGGCACGCGAGCGCACCCTGCGTCCGCGACTGATCACCTGCTCCCGCTGGCTGGCCTACCCACGCGGCGCCACGGTCACCGAACTGGACCGAGCGGGCGTGGCCACCCTCGTGTACTGGTCACCCCGCCACCCGTACCGGTCTTCCCTGGACAACACCACCGCCGCCCAGCTGGCCGACGACTACGAACAGCGCACCGGCAACCCGTGGCTCCAGCCGCTGGGCCCCGCCCACGCCCTGCTGGAAGTGGCCGTCCACGCCCTGGCGACCGCCGAGGACCCCACCGACCGCCAGGCGGTCGCCGACTCGGTGGGCCGCACCCGCCTGCCCACCATGGCCGGACTGCTGGACTGGACCACCGGCCCCACGCCCAACGTCGCGCTGGTGCCACTGGTCGGCGGGCAATGGAAACCGAGCCGTCACCACCGGCACGAACTCGCCGTGGTGGCCAACTCCCGATGCCCCGAGATCCCCCTGGAAGCCGACCTCACCCCGGCGTACTGACACCGGAACAGCGCGCCTCCCCTCCGTGAGTGAGGCAGTGCTGCCGGACCGGTCTTGGGCGGCGTTACCGCTTCGCCCCGCTGCCCTCTGGGTTCTGTTCCCCTTGCATGTGCTTCGGGCAGCTCGGATTGTGGCAGGTGCCCGGCCTCCACACGGGAACGAAGATCCCCATCGACTTGTGCCGCGTGATCTCCATGGGCACAGGGTGGTTGCAGGCGGGGCAGATATGTCCGGCCTGCGAAGTCGTCGCACGCTCGTCTCTGCGCATGCATCCAGAATAAGACACTTTGCGAAAACATGGGAGAAAGTTTGCGCGGATGGGAAGTGTCGAAAGCTCGGACCGGGGTCGCCACGTTCGTGCTCAGCTGTCCTGCGGGGGGCCACCCGTGTCTCGCGCTCGCTGCGCCGGGGGGTGTTCGTCGGCCGCACCGGGGGCAGTGCGGTTCTCGTCCTGTGCGGCCGGGGCAGTGCCTTCCGGGGCGGTGGCGCGGGGTCGCCGGATGCTCAGTACGACGGACACTGCCAGGACAACGACGATGACCGCCAGGCTGATCGGAGAGGGGATCTCCGGGATGTTGCTGCTGAACAGCTTGTGGGATGCCTGGAGGATCAGCTTCACGCCGATGAAGGAGAGGATCAGCGCCAGGCCCTTGCTGAGGTAGTGGAACCGGTCCAGCAGCCCGGCGAGCAGGAAGTACAGTGCCCGCAGGCCGAGGATGGCGAAGGCGTTACTGGTGTAGACGATGAAGGCGTCGTCGCTGACCGCGAGGACGGCGGGCACGCTGTCCACAGCGAAGACCAGGTCGGCCGCCTCGATCGCGGCGACGACCGCGAGCAGCGGGGTGGCGACCCGTTTGCCGGCCTCCCGCACGAAGAACTTCATCCCGGCGTACTCGTCCCGGACCGGCATGATCTTGCGCAGCAGCCGCACGGCGATGCTCCGGCCCGGGTCGAAGCTGTCCTCTTCCTCCTTGAGGATCTTGTAGGTGCTGTAGAAGAGGATGGCCGCGAAGGCGAACAGCACCGCGGTGAACCGGCTGACCACGGCCACTCCGGCGGCCAGGAAGACGCCTCGGAACACCAGCGCGCCCATGACGCCGAAGAACAGCACGCGGTGCTGGTAGGCGCGTGGCACCTTGAAGTAGGCGAAGATCAACGCGAAGACGAAGAGGTTGTCGACCGACAGGCTCTTCTCCAGCAGCCACGCGGTGGTGTACTCCACGCCGGGCGTCGCCCCCAGAACCAGGAAGACGACCCCGCCGAAGACGATGGCGAGGCCGACCCACACCCCGCTCCAGGCGGCAGCTTCCTTGAACCCGATGACATGCGCTTTCCGGTGCGCCAGCAGGTCCACGGCCAGCGACACGATCACGACGACGGCGAATGCCGCCCACAGCCAGAACGGCACATCGAGCACGGAAGACCCCTCACACGAGCGGGGCGAGACCTGTCTCAGTAAAAAGTCTGACCCAGCGGTTGCGTCTTGTCGCCCGCAGGGTGCGATGACCTTTGGCGCAGGTTGCCGACCATCGGTGCCGGGTAAGAGGGCCTCTGTCGGCGCGGCGCTGACAATAAACGGCATGTCCGGCCGGAGGCCCGGATCTGGGTGGGCATCCGGCCGGACAGCGGCGGATTCGTACGGACCCTACGGGTCTGGGTCTACGGGGCTACGGGTCCTTTCTGGGGTTCTTGCGGCGTGGTGGCCTTCAAGCCGGCGCGGTGACCTTGACGGGTTCCGTTCCGGCCGTGCTGTGCCGTTCGGCCCAGACGTCCAGGGCCGTGCGGCAGGCGTGGTCGAGGTGGTGCAGGCCGGACGTGTCCAGCTCGACCGGCCGGTCCTGGGGCAGCCGCTCCAGGCTGTCGAGGATCTTCGGCAGCCGCAGGAAGGTCGCGTTGCCCGACAGGTACGCCTGGACCGGGCCGCTGCCCTTGTCGATGACCTCCAGCTTGACGTGCGACGTCTCCCAGGCGGTCTTGATCACGGACAGAGCCAGACCGATCAGTACGCCCTCGAACATGTTCACCGCGACGATCGACACGGCCGTGACCGCCAGAATCAGCGCCTCGCCCCGGTGCGTCCGCCACAGCGGGGCGATGCTGCGGAGGGGGATCAGCTTCCAGCCCGCGTGGACCAGGATGCCGGCGAGGGCGGGCAGCGGTATCAGCGCCAGCACCGAGGGCAGCAGCGCGGCGAACAGCAGCAGCCACACGCCGTGCAGGACCCGGGACGCCTTGGTCTTGGCGCCCGCTGCCACGTTGGCGGAGCTGCGTACGATGACCGCGGTCATCGGCAGTGCGCCGAGCACACCGCAGATGGCGTTGCCCGCGCCCTGCGCCATGAGCTCCTTGTCGTACTGGGTGCGCGGACCGTCGTGCAGCCGGTCCACCGCGGCCGCGCTGAACAGGCTCTCGGCGGAGGCGATCAGGGTGAAGGCCAGGATCGTTCCGATGAGGGCCGGGCCGGCCAGCTCGCCGAAGGCGTCGGCGCCGGGCGGCTGGATGGAGTCGATCAGGCCGTTCACCTCGACGGAGGCCACCGGCAGGCTGAACGCGAGCGTGGCCACCGTCGCCAGGACCACCGCGGCGAGCGCGCCCGGTACGGTCTGGGCCTTCTTCGGCAGCTTCTTCCAGCCCACCATCACCGCGATGGTGCCCGCGCCGACCGCCAGCGAGGCCAGCGCCTCGGTGCTGCCGAACGCGTCGACCGCGGCCCCGGGCAGCCCGAGGATCTTGTCGATGCCGGAGGCGGGAGCCTTCAGCCCGGCCGCCGCGTAGAGCTGACCGGCGATGATCACCAGACCGATACCGGCCAGCATGCCCTCGACGACCGAGACCGATATCGCCCGGAACCAGCGCCCCAGCTTCAAGGCACCCATGAGGAGCTGCAGCAACCCGGCGGCCAGCACGATCACACCGAGCGCGGGAAGCCCGAACTCGTTGACCGCTTCGAAGACCAGCACGGTCAGACCGGCGGCCGGACCGGACACCTGCAGGCTGCTGCCCGGCAGCAGACCGGTGATGAGGCCGCCCACGATGCCGGTGACGAGTCCGAGCTCGGCCGGGACTCCGGACGCTACGGCGACCCCCACGCACAGCGGGAGGGCGACCAGGAACACGACGAGCGAAGCGGCGAAGTCCTGCCGCAGATAAGGGAATCTGGTCATACCAGCCGCCCTCACAGAGCGCTGAACGCGTCGGCGTCCGCGCGGTGTTCGAGCACGGCACCGGTGTGGACCTCGTAGTACCAGCCGTGCAGCTCGAGCTGACCTGCCGCCAGTCGACGCTCGATGCACGGGTAGGACCGCAGTCGCTGCAGCTGCGTCAGGACGTGGTGCTGCACGGCCTCGGCGACCGTCGGGTCGGCCGGATCCTCGCACTTGGGCTGCTCCGCGGCGTGCGCGAGCCAGTCGCGCACGGCGGGGACGGGACTCAGGTCGTCGCCCCGCACCACCGCGCCCACGGCGCCGCAGTGGGAATGACCGCAGACCACGATGTGCTGGACGCCGAGGACCTCCACGGCGTACTCGATGGTGGCCGTCTCGCCGGTGGGAGTGCCGGAGCCGTACAGCGGGACGATGTTGCCCGCGGTGCGCAGCTCGAAGAGCTGGCCGGGCCGCGCGCCAGTGATCAGAGCCGGTACGACCCGCGAGTCGGCGCAGGTGATGAACAAGACCTCGGGGGATTGCCCTTCGGCCAGCTTGGCGAACTCCTCAGGGCGCTGTCCGAACGCGCGGGCGTTGTCGATGAGGGGTTGCATGGTGTGGTGATTCCTCCTGGCGCGTACTGGGACGCGTCGGGTGTACAGGACAGATGTGTGCCGATGTGTACGGCGAGTGGACTGTGCTGCTGATCAGCAGTGGGACACCTGAAACGCAGCCGGGGAGTGCGCTCTCGACGCTCTCGGTGTCCGGTGGTGCGCAGAACCGGAGGTGACCGGTTCGGGTGGGATTGAGGTGCGGTCCGCCGGCGACGGGAGTTCGCACACCTCTGAGGTGTCTGCAGTTCGGGGCCGGCCACTGTCGTGACAAGGGGCGATCCCGTCGCGCAACGCCTTCCCGGAGGGCTTGATCCCGGGGTAGGCCGCTGCCATCGCATGACTGGCCGTGTGTGCAGAGGCGAAGGACGTCGTGGGGGTGAGGAGCTGGAAAGCAGCCAGGACGACGACGAGGGCCGAAACCACGGTCCGGGCCGTCATGCCTCGGTGCATGCGCCCCTCCCATAGTTCACAACGTCTAGTGCACACCAACGACTGGTCAAGCAACAGTCAAGAGAGATGTTAACCCGGCAAAGTCGCTTGCCGGGTTAACTGAATGTTTCGCGCTGAAAGGAGCCTGGAAACCTCGGTTTTTTGGCGTGGACCTTCTCTTGAGCGACGGCTGCTGACCGTGTACGGAGGGCGGTCAGGGAGCTTGACGATCCGGTGCTCCCTGCCCCGTGCCGCGTCCACTGCGCCACCGATGCCGGGAGCGGCACACCGAGCGGCTGGAGGCCCGCGATCCCAGGGCCGGAGACGTATACGTGCTGAGGTACTCGGCGGCTCAGGGTGGGTCGGTCGAGCGAGGAAGGTCCATGGCGGACGCACGGCTTTCGACATGACGGTGAGGTGGCTGTCTGCCGAGCAGTTCGCCGAGGCCCTGGCGGGTGACGGCGAGTACGACGCGGTCCTGGGGACGAAGGACGTAGCCGGGGTGGAGGTCCCACACCAGGCCCGGAGGCCGCGGGTCGTGGTCGCCGCGGGGAGTGCGGGCGAGGTCCGGGAGCCGGTCGTCGGGGCGGGCGGTGTCCAGGGCGATGATCCGCCAGGCGCCGGGGCGGAAGGTCTCGGCAACGGTGCGGCCTTCCAGCGCGGGGTGGCCGCGTACGTCGATGGCCGCGAAGACCAGGACCCGGCGCTCGACGGGGATGGCTCCGAGTACTTGACGGCCCATCATGGCGCCGGCGAAGGCCGGAGCGGCCAGCGAGGAGACGCTGCGGCTGCGGGTCAGTGCGTGAGGGTGCGCGGCGCGCAGGGTGCGGTAGACGGCGGTGGCGAAACGGTCGTCGAACAGCCGTAATGCCACGCGGAGTTGGGGATCGATGGAGCGGGCGTACAGCGCGGCTTCCAAGTTGGTGCTGTCGGTGCTGGTGAGCGCGAGCAGGGCGTGGGCGCGGTGGATGTTGGCGGCTTCGAGGACGCCTTCCTCGGTGGCGTCGCCGAGGACGGTCGGTACGCGGAGCCGGCGGGCGAGCGGGATGCCGCGGGCGTCGGGGTCCTCTTCCACGCACACGACCGGGATGTCCATCTCGCGGAGCCGGGCCAGTACACGAGTACCGACCTTGCCGAGGCCGAGCAGGACGACGTGGCCGGAGAGGCCGCGGGGCGGGCGGCGGAGGGCGGAGGCGTTGCGGAAGGTACCGAGCCCTTCGAGAGCGGCGGCAACCAGGACGGGGAGCAGCAGCAGGCCCGTGAGCCCGGAGAGGAGCTGGAGCACCTGGCGCGGGAGAGGGGCACCGATGGCCGGTTCGTTGATGGCGAACAGGTCGAGGAGGGAGAGGTAGGCGGCGTGCAGTGGTTCCGCACCGGTCGTCAGCGAGGAGACGAGGGCGAGGGTGAGGACGGCGCCGATGAGGCCGGTGATCGACCAGCGCAGGCGCCGGGAGAAGAGGGAACCCAGTGGGGCGCTGATGCCGCTCAGTTTCCGGGGCGGCAGAGGCGGTCCGGCGTGGGCGATCTGTTCGAGGGCGATGGTGCCGCGGCCGACGGCGGCGTTGACCGTGGCGTCGTCGGGCAGCAGAACGGGGCCGTCGTCGCTGGCGTCCGAACCTTCGATGCCTGAGGGGTCGTGGGTGGTGGAGGAGAGCAGGGCCAGGGTGCACAGCCCGGGGTGGGCGATCTCGCCGCGGCCGGGCGGGGTCCGTTCCACGGCCCGCAGGAGCAGCCCGTCGGCCTGAACGATTTTGCTGGTGCCGGCCACGGCGGTGGCTGCCAGCGCGGGGGCGGCGGTGTCGGCGTCGGAGAGCACGGTGGTCGAGGCATCCAGCTCTTCGGGGGCGAAACCGGCGACGGTGGCGGCCTGATCGAGCAAGGCTTCCAGGTGCTGGCCGAGGCGGCGGTTGTAGAGCCGGATGACCAACCGCAGCCGGGGGTTGAGGCGCCGGGCCCGCAGCGCGGCGTGGACGTTGGTCTCATCGTCGTCGTAGACCAGAGCGAGGGCGCTGGCGCTGTCGATACCGGCTTCGGACAGCGCGTCGTCGTCGGGCTCCGAGGCATGCAGGACATGCAGGACGTTGGCATCGGCATCGGCATCGGCGTTGGGCCGCTCGCCTTGCTGGCCGGGCATACGCGGTACGGCGGAGGACACCCGGCCCAGCAGCGCCGACGCCAGGCCCAGACGCCGGACGGGCTCGGCCGGGCGCGGGCCGCGCGCATCACCGGCGGACGGTACGAGGAGAACGACGCGTTCCCGGTAGACGTCCCGGAGTTCGGCTGCAAGCCGGTGGGCGAGCGCGTCCTCCCCGCATACGATCATGTGGCCGCCGAGCGGAGCGGGACGGGAGCGCGGCGGCACGGCTCCGGATGCCGTCGAGGCAGTCGGCCGCAGTTGCTCTGCTGACATGGGTCCGCGTACTCCTCTCACCTCTCACCACTCCCTGAAGGCGCAACGGCGCACTGGGGCGATTCGACGCCCGGTGGCGGGCGCCGAATCGCCCCCGCGGCCGGGCGGATCGATCAGCCCGGCCGCATGAAGCGGCGATCCGCTTACTCGGTGATCTTGATCGTTCCGTTGGCCGTGTTACCGCCTGTCTGCGCCGGGGCCGCTGTCGCGGACCCCTTACCGCCGGCCTTTCCGGCGATCCCCTGGAGGAGCCCCGGCAGGTCGATCCCCGTGGTGGAGCCGAGCAGTTCCACGCCCTGAGCCACGTTGTCGGCGACCGCCCGCGGGAGCCGGCCGGCGCCGTCCGTGGAGATCACGGTCATCTTGTCCACGGCGGCCAGCGGCTCGGACGCCTTGCCGACCACGTCCGGCAGCACCTCGACGAGCATCTGCAGCACCGCCGCGTCCCCGTACTGCGCGAACGCGTCCGCCTTCTTCTGCATCGCCTCGGCCTCCGCCGTGCCCTTCGCGGCGATCGCCGCGGCCTCCGCCTCGCCCTCCAGACGTACCGCGTCGGCGAGCGCGGCACGTTGCGCCTTCTCGCCCTCACCGGTCAGCCGGGCACGCTCGGCGGCCGCCTCCGCCTCCTTGACCGAGGCGATCCGGCGCGCCTCGGCCTCCTGCTCGGCCTGGTAACGGGCGGCGTCGGCGGGCTTGCGCACCTTGGTGTCCAGCTCGCGGTCGGTCAGCGCGGCCTGCCGCTGCGCCACCTTCTCCTGTTCGGTGAGGACCTCCTGGCGGCGCGCGGCCTCGGCGAGCGGCCCGGCCGCGTCGGCGCGCGCCGCGGCCTCGTCCGTCTCGGCCTTGATCTCCGCCTGGCGCAGCGCGAACGTCCGCTGGGCGACGGCGATTTCCTCCTCGGCCTTCAGCCGGGCCTGCTCGGCCGCGCGCCGGGCCACCGCCTCGGCGATGTCGGCCTCCTGCTTGGCGCGGGCGGCCTCGGGGCGGCCGAGGTCCTCCAAGTACGAGCCCTCGGTGGTGATGTCGTGGATCTGGAAGGCGTCCAGCACCAGGCCCTGCCCCGACAGGCTGGCCTCGGCCTCCTCGGCGACCTGCCCGGCGAACGCGGCCCGGTCCCGGATGACGTCCTCCACCGACATCCGGCCCACGATGGCCCGCAGCGCCCCGGAGAGCACCTCCTGCGTGAAGCCGACGATCTCGTCCTGCTGCTGCAGGAACCGCTGGGCCGCGGCCCGGATGCAGTCCTCGGTGCCGCCGACCTTGACGATCGCGACGCCTTCGAGGTTGGCCTTCACGCCGCGCAGGGTCACCGCGCCGCGCACGGCGACCGGGATCTGCCGGCTGGAGAGAGCGAGGGTGAACTTCTGCTGGACGAACGGCACGACGAAGACGCCGCCGCCGACCACGACCTTCTGGCCGCTGTTGTCGGTGAACACCCGGCCGGTCTCCGGGTCGGTGGCCTTCTTGCCGCGCCGCCCGGTGACGATGAACGCCTCGCTGGGCCCGGCGACCTTGTAGCGCGTGATGACGACCAGCGCGAGGAGTACGACGAGGACGACGATGCCTGCCACCGCCGTGAGGACTGGACTCATGGTGAAATTCCCCCCTGCCCCCGAGGACGGACGGCAGATCGGTTCGGTTGGTAAGTGTTCGGTTGGTGAGTACGGGAGAGAAGGCGCGGGTGGCCGTACGGGTCAGCGCTCGACGGCGCGGACTTCCACCGACGTCGCCGACAGCGCGGCCGTGACCCAGATCTCGGCGCCGCGTTCGATGGGCACGTCGCAGCGGGCCGCGAGCTTCACCGGCTGGCCCGCGAGGCGCAGCAGTACCTCGCCGTAGCCGTCGGCCGGAATGGCGGTGACGACCGAGCCCGCGGTCCCGACGAGGTCGTCCCCGCGCGGAGTCGCCACGGACTGATCACGCATCAGTGCGCGGGAGGCCCGCCAGGTCAGCCGGCCGGCGGCGAGGCCGACGAGGGTGCCGGCCGCGGCGGCCGGGCCGGCCCCGAGGTCGGTGGTGCCCAGCACGATCGCACCGCCGAAGCCGAGCATCGAGACGAATCCAGCGATCACGGGCAGCGACAGCAGCCCGTCGAAGAGCCCGTCGACTGCCCCGACGCCGTCGAAAATGCCCTCCAGTACGCCGTCGAGAACCAGCGACAGCGCGAGCAGAACAACACCCGCGATGCCGAGACCGAGAAACCAGGCCATCGGCTTCACCTCCCCCGTGCCCGATGTTTGCTGGCCGGCCCGATGTTTCCATGCGGTCAGGGGGAGGGTCATTGCCGTAATCCGGCAATCTTTACGCATCTCTGATGCCGGGCTGGGCGCCCGAGCCATCGTTCTGCCTACGGGGCTTCATTTCCGGGAGGCTCAGGATTCGATGCCGCAGGAGCGGGCCGTGGTCAGCGCCAGCAGGCGGATTCGACTGCCGACCAGACTTCCCGGCGCACCTGAGCCCAGCGTAGGTGCCGTGTCGTGCTGCGGCAGTCACTGCGCGCATCTGGCTGACCGGCAGCCAGGAGATGGTGAAGCAGAAAGCCCACCGGACATTTGGAGAAGCTGCCACCCACGCGCTAAGAACACGTCAACAGCACATCGAACATCGGGGCAGCAGCGCATGACGACCGAAGAGACCTCCACGGACTACCTGGCGGGGTACGCCCGGCTCCTGTCCGAGGTCTCCGACACCGGACGACGGCCCACCCGCCGGGAGATGGAGGACCGTCGCGTACTCGGTGAGCGGGCGGCCGACGCCGGACTCGCCCTGCGCACGCTGATCATCGAGCACCTCGCCGCCACTCGCGCGGCATGGCCCGCCACCGCCACCACGGCGGCCGACGCCGACCGGGTGCTGGCGGCGGTCGAGCAGGCCATCGACGCCTTCGCCGAGGGATACGAGCGAGGACAGCGGCTCGCCGTGCGGCAGGAGGAGGCCGCGCGCCGGGAATTCATCGACGACCTGCTCTACGGGCGCAGTGATCTGGGCCGGATAGCCGAGCGCGCCGAACGCTTCGGGCTGCGGCTCACGCACGCGCACGCCGTGGCGGTCGCGCAAGGCCCGGAAGCCTACGACGAGGCCGACCCCATGCCCCGGCACGTCGAGCGCGCGCTCATCGGCCGCTTCGGGGCCCGCAACATCCTCCTCACCACGAAGGACGGCCGCCTGGTCTGCATCGCGCCCGGCGACCAGGACGACGTCCTGACGTACTTTTCCAAGCAGGCACACGCGGCCACCGACGGCGGTCGCGTCGGAATCGGCCGCGCCCATCCTGGGCCCGGCGGCGTGGTGCGGTCCTACGAAGAGGCACTCAACGCCCTCGACCTCGCCGATCGCCTGGGGTTCGATGCGCCGGTCCTGTACGCCGCAGACCTCCTTGTCTATCCGGTGCTGGCTCGTGACCGGCAGGCGATGGCCGACCTGGTACTCAGCGCCCTGGGGCCATTGAAGGCGGCCCGTGGCGGAATCGAACCGCTGCTCGATACGCTGAGCGCCTACTTCGACGCCGGGTGCGTCGCGGCCGAAGCGGCCCGCCGGCTGAGCCTGAGCGTGCGCGCCCTGACGTACCGGCTGGACCGCATTCACCAGCTCACGGGCGCCGACCCCGCCGATCCCGTACACCGCTACAGCCTCCAGACCGCCGTGATCGGCGCCCGGCTACTGGGCTGGCCGGCCAACGACATCGGCCCCGCCTCGGCCCTTCGGTGAGGTTCCCGGCGCATCTGCAGCGACTCGACAGGTGAACACGCCAACGTCTCAGTAGCCGTGCTGTGTGCCGCGGAGGCGGCGGGTAGGGTGTAAAGAACGCGTCAAGGACGCGCGGTGTGCCGGGAAGTCTGGTCGGCGTCGAAGGGGTTCTATGCCCAGATGCTGATGTCCCGGAGGTCCAAGCGATGTGCGCCGCCCCGCGTGAGCGTTCTGTTCTCCTCGGCCGGCTGCCCTGGCCGGAGCGTACGCGGGTGGCGCAGGCGCTGCGGACCGAGACGGTCGGCGGACTGGTGCTGCTCGCGGCCGCGGCGCTCGCGCTGATCTGGGCGAACACCCCGTGGCGGCACAGTTACGAGACGCTCGGGGAGACCCATTTCGGGATCTCCGCGCTCGGGCTGAACCTCTCGCTGGAACACTGGACGGCCGACGGACTGCTGACCATCTTCTTCCTGGTTGCCGGCATAGAGCTCAAACGCGAGCTGGTGGTCGGGGAGTTGCGTACCCCCTCCCGGGCCGCGCTGCCGGTAATCGCCGCGCTCTGCGGCATGGTGGTGCCCGCAGCAATTTACGTCGCCACCGCTGCGGGAGGTGGTGGCAGCCTTAAGGGCTGGGCTGTACCGATGGCCACCGACATCGCCTTCGCGCTGGCGGTGCTGGCGGTGCTCAGTACTCATCTGCCAGCAGCCCTGCGCGCCTTCCTGCTGACGCTGGCCGTGGTGGACGACCTCGGCGCGATCCTGGTCATCGCGGTGTTCTTCACCGCGGACCTGAACCCGGCGGCACTCGCCGGCGCGCTGGGCGGCCTCATCGTCTTCTACGTGCTGCAGCGGCTGCGCGTACGGGGTTGGTGGTGGTACGTACCGCTCGGCGTGGCCATCTGGGCCTTGATGTACAACGGGGGAGTGCACGCCACCGTCGCAGGCGTCGCCATGGGGCTCATCCTGCGCATCCGGCGCGACAAGGACGAGGCGGCCTCACCGGGGGAACGGACCGAGCATCTGCTGCGACCGGTCTCGGCCGGATTCGCGGTGCCGGCCTTCGCCCTGTTCGCTGCCGGGGTGAGCATCACGTCCGCCGGGCTGGAGCTCTTCACTCGGCCCGAGCCGCTGGGGGTGGTGCTGGGGCTGGTGGTCGGCAAGACGGTGGGCATCTTCGCCGGGACGTATCTGGCCGCCAGATTCACCAGGGCGCGCCTGAACCCGGACCTGGCCTGGGCGGATGTCTTCGCCCTCGCCGTACTGGCGGGGATCGGATTCACCGTGTCCCTGCTGATCGGCGAGCTCGCTTTCCCCGATCCCGGCGACGTCGTGCACATCAAGGCCGCGGTACTGATCGGCTCGCTACTGGCGGCGGCGATCGCGGCCGTGCTGCTCAAACGCCGGGACCGGATCTACCGCAGGCTGTGGGAGGCGGAGAACCTCGACGCGGACGCCGACGGCATCCCTGACATCTACCAGGACGAGCAGAGTGGTCAGGGGAAGGGCGCTCGTGGCTGACATAGCCGGAACAGCACTCCCTGCGGCGCTGACCGTGCTGATCATCGCTGCTGCATTCGCCGTCAGGTCCGCGGTGGCGGAGCTCAAGCGGCCGGGAAGCGCCCGGCAGCACTGGGCTTTCGCCCGCAACGGCCGGGCTCTGGCTGCCGGCGCGACCGCGGCTCTCGTGGCTGCTGCCCTCGGCCGGCCATCTGTCGGGCCCGGCGCTGCAGCATGGGCCCTGCTCGTGGGAGCGCTCGTGGCGGTCATCGTGGACTCGTGCAGCCGCAGCAAATGATTCGCCTGACACGCATTGGCAGGGCGCCTGAAGCCCCGCCGGCGGCGAGCTGGAGACTTCGGTGACCGAGGCAACCGAGGTCCTGGAAGTGCCGCTGTTGTGACAAGCAGGGCCTCTAGGATGCGCCCGTGGCGTCGATCTACAAGAGTGCCGAGGGCCGGGAACGGATACGGAAGTGGTGCACCCAGCGAATCGACGCCTGGGGCGTCGGCCATGTCCGTTCGGACATCATGACGTCGGCCGGCCGGACCAGCGTTCTGACCGCGGGACCGGCTCCTGCGCGCGGCACGCCGAGCGTTGTCCTCATCCCGGGGACGAACATGAACGCGGCGGTGTGTTTGAGCATGGCCGCGGCGCTGTCCGCCGACAGGCACACGGTCGTACTCGACGTTCCCGGCCAGCCCGGCCTGAGCGAGGAACGCAGGCCACGACGTGATCGCATGGCCTGGTACGGAAACTGGCTGAGCGAGGTCCTGGAAGCTGCTGTGCCGGGGCCCGCAGTGGTCATTGGGCATTCGCTCGGCGGAGCAATCGCCTTGGCCAGTGATTCTCCGCGGATCGTCGGACGTGTCCTGGTCTCCAGCGCCGGCGTCACGCGCGTGAGGGTCAGCCGTTCCGTACTGGCCGCGACGGTTCCCTGGCTCGTGCGGCCGTCGGTGCCACGTGCCACCGGGCTGCTCCGCTGCATGATGGCGCCCGACAGACCGGTGGGTGAGGACTTGGCCGCATGGATGGCCCTGGTCGGGACGTCGTGCCGCAGCAGCTTGGCCCCGCCGCCGCTGCCCGCTGCTCTGCTGAAAGAGCGACGGGCGACGCCGTGCATGGTGATGACGGGGCGCCACGACGTCTTCCTTCCGCCGTCGGCCCTCGGGCCGGCCGCCGCCCAGCGGCTGGGAGTTGAACTGCGAGTCGTCGAGGAAGCGGGACACCTGCTTCTCGATGAGGCACCGCACACGGCGGCCGAGCTGATACGCGATTTCTGCGCGACCCGGTGAGGGGAACCACCCCCGGCCGGCCGGTGATCAGCTCAGGTCGGTGAACGCTTCCACGGCGCGGGTCTTGCCGGTGACGATGATGACGTCGCCCTTCTCGACGACCGTTTCCGCGGTGGCGTGCGTGAAGTCCTGCGACGGGCGCTTGATGCCGACAACCGTCACGCCGTACTTGCTGCGCACCAGGCTCCGGCCGAGGGGGAGGCCGGTAACGATCGCCGGAGCAACGGTCTTGACCAGGGCGTAGTCGTCGTCGAACTCGATGAAGTCGAGCATGCGGCCGGTCACCAGGTGGGCGACGCGCTCACCCATTTCGTGCTCGGGAAGGACGACGTGGTGGGCGCCGAGCCGCTCCAGGATCTGACCGTGCTGGCGGCTGACGGCCTTGGCCCAGATGTTCGGCACCTCCGCCTCAAGGAGGTTGGAGGTGACCAGGATGCTCGCCTCTATGTCCGTTCCGATGCCGACGACCGCGCTGGTGAATTCCTTGATACCGAGCTGGCGGAGCGCCTCCGGGTCGGTGCAGTCGGCGACCGCGGCGTGGGTGAGCGCGTCGCTGTACCTCTGGACGAGGCGCGGATCGGAGTCGACGCCCAGGACGTCCCAGCCGCGTCGCATCAGCTCGTGCCCGAGGGAGCTGCCGAAGCGGCCCAGGCCGATGACGACGACGCGCTGGTCGCCCGGCGCGGCATGCCGCTCTCCGGACCGGTTCCGACGCCGGGGCAGGAATCGCAGATGCTTATCCAATGACAGGTCGCTCCTCGGGTAGCTGGTAGCGGCGGGTCCTTTCGCGGAGGGCGAGTGCCGACACCAGGGTGATCGGACCGAGCCGGCCGACGAACATCAGCAACGTGAGAATCAGCCGGCCGGCGTCAGGGAGGTCGGCGGTGATGCCCGTGGACAGCCCCACGGTGCCGAAGGCAGAGACAACTTCGAAGAGCACTGCCTCGAACGGCTCCCTGGAGAGGGTCAGCAGCGCGAGTGTGGCGCTCATGACCAGGCCCACGCCGAGCAGCGCCACGGTCAGTGCCTGGCGCAGGACGTGCGGGCCGAGTGTGCGGCCCATGACGGCAGAGTGCGGCTCACCGCGCACCTCGGCGAGTATCGCGGCCGCCAGTACCGCGAAGGTGGTGACCTTGATGCCGCCGGCAGTGCCCGCGCTGCCACCGCCGATGAACATCAGCATGCAGGTGAGCAGCAGCGTGGAGGCGTGCAGCGCGCCGATGTCCAGGGCGTTGAAGCCCGCGGTGCGCGTCATCGCCGAGTGGAAGAAGCCATTGAGGATCTTCTGCGGCCAGTCGAAGGGGCCCAGCGTGCCGGGGTTGGACCATTCCAGCAGGCAGGTCAGGACGGTGCCGACCAGGAGCAGAACCGCGGTGGTGACCAGGGTGAGCTTGGTGTGCAAAGACCAGTACCGCCGCCCGGTCGTACGACGGCGGTTACGGTGGCGCAGCAACTCGAGCAGGACGGGAAAGCCGATGCCGCCCAGGATGACCGCCGCGGCGACGGGCAGTGTCACCCACGGGTCCTGCGCGTAGCGGGTGAGGCTGTCGGCGTGGAGTCCGAAGCCGGCATTGTTGAAGGCCGACACGGCGTGAAAGAGCCCCAGGTAGAGGGCGTCCCCGACCGAGTTGCCATAGGCGAACCGCAGGCGCAGCGCGAGAATCATCCCGACAGCCAGCTCCACGATCAGCGTGGAACCGGCCACCCCGAGCAGCACCCGCCGTACGTCCCCAATGCCCAGGCTCTTGGTCTCCGCCTGCGCGGTGAGCTGCATCCGCAGCCGCAGCTTTCCGGAGATCAGCAGAGCCAGCACCGAGGCCATCGTCATGATGCCGAAGCCGCCGACCTGGATCAGCGCCAGGATGACGCCCTGGCCGAAGCCGCTCCAGTACGTGCCGGTGTCGACCACGGCCAGACCCGTCACGCACACCGCCGAGGTCGCGGTGAACAGTGACGTGATGACATCCGTGCCCTGGCTGCCCTGGGCGGAGAGCGGCAGAGCCAGCAGCACGGCTCCGGCAAGTACCACTCCGGCGAACGCCATGACGACGGTACGCGCCGGATGGGCCGTGAACACCGAATGCCACACCCCCGCCATGCGTCCTGACATCTGCGCGCCCTCCCTTCGCCTCCGCCGAGTATCAGTACTCCGTCAAGATCTTCGCGAGTCGTCACCCTATCCGTGTGAGCGGAGACGGTCCGGGTCCGGCCCGGCCTTCGACCGGCGGAGACCGCGCGAACGGCGCAGTTGGACGAGGCGTGGGGCGCCTTCAAGGAGGGGCGGTGGCTGCCGGGTTCCGGCAGCGCTGGAGAGCGGAGTCAACGACGGGCTGGCGCTCCCCATAGTCCTGATCCTGATCGCGGCCGCGGCCGCGACCGGTGGTCACGCCGAGGCGTCACTGTCCACGATCGGCCTGGAGCTGCTGCTCGGCCTGGTCTTCGGCGTGCTGTTCCCCGTCATCGTCAACTGGCTGGTGCGCTTCCGCCTGCTGGGCGCGGAGCCGAAACTGCAGCCGCTGCTGCCACTGGCGATCGGCGTGATCCTGTACGCGACCTGCCACCTGACGCACGCCAACCCGTACCTCGCGGCGTTTTCCGCGGGCGCCGTGCTCACCGAGGTCTCGCCGGAAGCCAAGCGCGCATTCGAGCCGCTGGGGGAATCACTCGCTGAGCTGGCGCAGTTCGCGGCGCTGCTGGTCTTCGGAGCGTTGCTGACGCCGACGCTGTTCGGTGACCTGCCGGTGGGCGGCTACATCGCCGTGGTGCTGGCCATCGTACTGATCAGGCCCGCCTCGCTCCTGATCTCGCTGATCGGGACCCGATTCGAGCGCAGGGAGAAGCTGGTCGCGGCGTGGTTCGGTCCGAAGGGGTTCGCGGCCGGGCTGCTGGCCGTCGGGGGTGTCGGGGCGGACGTCGAGCCTGGCCCAGATCGACGTGCACGGGCTGACCGCGCGCTCTGGACGCCTCACTGCGGCCCCGGGCGACAGCCGGGGGGCTCAATCGCCGGACGCCTGCCCTCGGCGCGGCACCTGGGGCGATTTCGCGGCCTCGGCCTCCGCCTTGGCGTCGCTCACCGCAGCGGCGGCCTGCTTCACGGCCTCGTCAGCAGCCGTGGCAGCGTCGAGCGAATTCGTCGAGCCTGCCTCCAGCTCCGGAGTCCGGCCTTCGCCTGACGCCTCGTCAGCGTCGGCGGTGGCTGCTTCCTCGGGTTGCGCGGGTGGGGGAGGACCTGCCGTCGACTGATCACCGAACGCACTGGTGACGGTCCGAACTGCCTCGGTCAGCTCTCCCGGGATCACCCAGAACGTGTTGTTGTCGCTCTTCGCCAGGTGCGGGAGCGTCTCGAGGTACTTGTAGGCCAGGATCTTCGGGTCGGCATTGTTGCGATGGACGGCCTGGAAGACGCGCTCCACCGCCTTCGCTTCGCCGTCCGCCCGCAAGATCATGGCTTGTTGCGTGCCCTGTGCCTCCAGGATGTCCTGCTGCTTCGTGCCTTCTGCAGTGAGGATCTTGGCTTGCCGGTCCCCTTCGGCATGCAGGATGGCGGCGCGCTTGTCACGCTCGGCCCGCATCTGCTTTTCCATCGCTTCCTTGATGGTGTTCGGCGGATCGATGGCCTTGATCTCGACGCGGTTGACCCGGATACCCCACTTGCCGGTGGCATCGTCGAGGACGGCGCGGAGCCGGGCGTTGATCTCCTCACGCGAGGTGAGCGTCTCCTCCAGGTCCATGCTGCCGATGACGTTCCGCAGCGTGGTCACGGTGAGCTGATCGATCGCCTGCAGATAGTCAGCAACCTCGTAGGCCGCCGCCCGCGGGTCAGTGATCTGGTAGTAGAGGACCGTGTCGATATTCACCACGAGGTTGTCCTCAGTGATCACCGGCTTGGGGTCGGACGAATAGACCTGCTCGCGCACGTCGAGTTTGGTGTTGATGCGGTCCGCCACTGGCACGACAAGGTTCAGTCCGGGTTGCAGCGTCCGGCGATACCGGCCGAACCGCTCGATGTTGTAGCGGCGCGCCTGCGGGACGATCCGCACAGTGGAGGCCACAAGGAAGACGACAACAATGGCCGCCACCAGAACGGGGATGACAACTGGATCCACAGTGCCTCCATTGCTCTGTGTTCAGCCGTTCATGGAAGGAGTTCGCGGGGGTAGACGACGGCCGTGGCGCCTTCGATCTCCATGACATCCACCAGCGCTCCCACCGGGATCACCAGGCTCTCGTCGAGAGCGCGGGCGGACCACGCTTCGCCGGAGAGTTTGATCAGACCGTGGGTCGCGGTGACCTCCTGTACCACCTCGGCCCGCTTGCCGATCAGCGCATCACTGCCCTCGCGTGCGAGGGGCTGCTGTGCCATGTGCCGCAGCGCGACAGGACGGACGATGAGGAGGCCCGCTGCCGCTGCTGCCCCGAGGGCCACGAGCTGGCCGAGAATGCCGATGCCCACACCGGCGACCACGGCGGCAACCAACGCAGCACCCGCCAGCAGCCCGAAGACCAGTGTCAGGGTGAAGAACTCCGCGGCACCCAGCGCCGCGGCGGCGAGCAGCCATACGAACCACGGCATCGAATCGCCCTCCTTGAGGGGCCCTCTCCACCAAGCTACCTCCCTGGACGCCGGGCGGCACTGACACGACGGCTGCGGTTCTTGATCGTTAAGAGGTTTGCCCTGGTCGGTGGGGTGCCTGCGGGCAGCTGCCCCGGCCTGACCTGGCAGGGACCGCAACGGCATTTCCTTTTCGGCCGGACCAATCCTTTTGCGCGTCGGCTCCGAATCACCTCTGTCCGTACGAGAAGGTCCGGAGCTGTGTGTACGCGAGGATTCAGGAAAGGCCGATGGTCGATGAGGGAGTCGCATGAGGTCCGCTGACGCTGCTGCCGCCTCGCCGGCCGAGCCCCGGGGGCCCGACCTGGAGGCTCTGCTGACCCGGGTCGCCGGCGGGGACCAGGAGGCTTTCGGCGAGGTGTACGACCGGGTGAGCGGGCCGGTACTGGGCATGGTCCGCGGCATTCTGCGTGATCGGGCTCAGTCCGAGGAGGTCGCCCAGGAGGTGCTCATCGAGGTCTGGCGCTGCGCGGCCCGCTTCCGTGCCGACAAGGGCCGGGCGATGACGTGGGTGATGATGCTGGCCCACCGGCGTGCGGTGGACCGGGTCCGGGCGGTGCAGGCCGAGGCCGAACGCGAGCACAAGGCGGCGCTGCTCGATCACACCTCCGCCTACGACGAGGTGACCGAGCAGGTCGAAAGCCGCTGGGAGCGGCAACGGGTGCGCCGGTGCATGGGTGCCCTCACCAAGTTGCAGCGGGAGTCGGTGACTCTCGCGTATTACCGGGGGCTGACGTACCGGGAGATCGCCCAGCTCTTGTCGCTGCCGTTGGGAACCGTGAAGACACGGATGCGTGACGGGCTGATCCGGCTCCGTGACTGCCTGGGGGTGAGCGTATGACCAGCGCCGATCTGCACACCGCGACCGGAGCGTACGTACTGCACGCCCTTCCGCAGACGGAGCGGGCGGGATTCGAGCGGCATCTGGCCGCGTGCGAGGCGTGCGCGCAGGAGGTGCGGGAGTTCTCGGCGACCGCCGAACGGCTGGGGCTGGCCGTCGCCGAGTCCCCGCCCCCGGAGATGAAGGACCGGGTGCTGCATCTGATCGACTCGGTTCGGCAGGAGCCTCCGCAGGTCGCGGCGCGCGGTGGTACCCGGAGGTGGAACCGCTCGCTGCGGCACTTCGCACTGGCGGCGTGTGTGGCGGCTGCCGCGGTATTCGGCGGGGTCGCCGTGTGGCAGCACCAGGCGGCGGAGGACGCACGGAGCCGGGCGCGGCAGGCCGAGGCGCAGGCGGCCGAGCTCAATGCCGTGTTCACGGCGCCGGACGCCAAGGTCACCAAGGGCTCGCTCCAGGACGGGGCGACCGGCACTGTGGTGGTCTCCCGGGACCGGGACCGGGCGGCGTTCCTTGCGTCGGGCCTGCCCGGACTGCCCGAGGACAAGGTGTACCAGCTGTGGTTCGACGACGGCGGCACGATGCGGTCCGCCGGGGTGATGGGCGGGGCCGGCGGCACCGGAGCCCAGTCCGCGCTGCTGGAAGGGCGCGTGGGCAAGGCGTCGGGGATGGGTATCACGGTGGAACCCGCGGGCGGCTCCGAGCAGCCGACCTCCGCCCCGATCGGCTTGCTCAAGTTTTCCGTCTGAGAGGCTGTCCGGCCTGCCGCGGGACGGCAGAACTGGCAGGGACGCGGCGACCGTCACGCGCGGTCGCCGCGTCGCCGTGTCCGACAAGAGGGGGGAAGCGGAGGGTGGCGAACCAGTTGTCCGGTGATGCGGCGGCTCCGACCAGCTGGGAGTGGTGACCGCAGTCGCAGCTCTGCGGGCGAGGTCGCGGTGGGCGCATGACGCCTTCACCAGCACGACCGCATACGTTCCCGCGCCCATCCAGGTATCCGTCACTGCATCACCAACGGCCCGGCGGCGGTCACCCCGGTGGCCGTCGCCCAGGTGTCACAGGCGATCAGGAAGATCCCACCAGACGCAGCAGCCCCGCGATCCCGCTGCCCACCACCGCCGTTCGCCGCCGTCCGTCGGTCATGCCGCTCCCTCGAGCGATCGGCCGCTCCGTCTCCCGGATCGACCAATCCGCCCGCCCACCGGCTCCGAATGCATGGTGTGAGTACACGAGGAAGCGCAGTGACCCGGACCGCCGCCGCGGCGGTGAGCGGCCTGCTGGCCGGCTACTCTGCCCTGGCCGCGGCCGAACTGGTCTCCGTCGCCGTACGGCCCGAGGCGAGCCCGGTCACCGCGGTGGGCGGTGCGGTCATCGACCGTACGCCCGCGCCGTTGAAGGACTGGGCGATCCGCCAGTTCGGCAGCAATGACAAGCTCGTCCTCCAGCTCGGCATCCTGGCCGCGCTCGCGCTGTTCGCCCTGGCCCTGGGCATCCTCGCCCTCCGCATACGGCGTACCGCCTCCCTCGGCGTGCTCGTCTTCGGCGTCGTGGGAGCGCTCGCCGCGACCGGCAGGCCCGACTCGACGGAGGCGTGGGACGCGGTCCCGTCACTGGCCGGCGCGGTGGTCGGAGCGGGGGTGTTGTACTGGCTCATCGGCCGTCTCGCTGTTGGTACGGGGGAGCCGGGGGAGACGACGGCTACGCATACGGGTACGGGTACGGGGCCGGACGCGGCGACCGGCCCGGGCCCGGAATCGGGGCCGCCGACTGCTGACGGCCTGAGGCGCCCGGGAACCTTCAGGGGACCAGGACGCAGAGGGTTCCTCCTTGGCGCGGGCGCAGTAGCGGCCGCCTCCACAGGGGCCGGTGCCCTGGGATGTCAGCTGAACACGGGCACAGCCGCCCAGGCCGAAGCCTCCCGCGCCGCCGTCCGGCTGCCCCAACCTGCCTCACCCGCCCCGAAGTTGCCCCGCGGAGTGGACCAGCGGCTGCCCGGACTGACCCCCTTCACCACCACCAACCGCGACTTCTACCGCGTCGACACCGCACTGACCGTCCCGCGCCTGAACGCCGACCGATGGCGGCTGCGTATCCACGGCAAGGGCGTCACCACACCGCTGACGCTGGACTACCAGGACCTGCTCCGCCGGGACCTGATCGAACGCGACATCACCATGACGTGCGTGTCCAACGAGGTCGGCGGTCCGTACATCGGCTCCGCCCGTTGGCTGGGCGCGCCCCTGGCCGGGCTGTTGCGCGAAGCAGGCGTACGGCCGCCGTCCCAAGGCGGCCCGGCCGACCAGCTCGTCGCCCGCTCCGTGGACGGCATGACCATCGGGACGCCGGTGGAAACGGTCATGGACGGCCGCGACGCGATGCTCGCGGTCGGCATGAACGGCGAGCCGCTGCCGTTCATCCACGGTTTCCCGGTCCGCATGCTCGTCCCCGGCCTGTACGGCTACGTCTCGGCCTGCAAGTGGATCCAGGACATCGAACTGACCACGTTCGACGCGTACGACACCTATTGGGTCAAGCGGAGTTGGGCACGCAAGGCCCCGATCAAGACCCAGTCCCGCATCGACACCCCGAAGCCGTTCGCCTCGGTCAAGGCCGGCACCGTCACCGTGGCCGGCGTTGCCTGGACCCAGCACAAGGGCATCGACCGCGTGGACGTACGCGTCGACGGCGGCCGCTGGCAGGAAGCCCGGCTGGCCACCGAGGGGCCCGTCGACACCTGGCGCCAGTGGCTGTGGGAATGGCCGGCCCGTCCCGGCACCCACACCCTCGAAGTCCGCGCCACGGACCGCACCGGCTACACCCAGACCAGTAAACGGGCCCGCCCCATCCCCAACGGCGCCTCCGGCTGGCACTCGGTGGTGGTCACCGTGACCTGACCTCACGCCGTCCCTCGCCGACAACTAACCGCAATTCACCCTCAGTTGCGCACCACCACAGGACCACAGGAGAACCTCATGAACACCACCGCCATCCGCCGCGCCGCTCTGGCACTCACCGCCGCCGTCGCGCTGCCGCTCTCGCTGGCCGCCTGCTCCAGCGACGACGGCGGTAAGTCCAAGCCGTCCAACAGCAGCTCCTCGCGGGAGAAGTCCAAGGAAAGCAGCGGCGCGAGCGCCATGTCGGGCCCGTTCGGACCCGCCTGCTCCTCCGTTCCCAAGGACGGCAAGGGCAGCTTCGACGGCATGGCCGAGGACCCGGTCGCCACCGCCGCGTCGAACAACCCGGCCCTCTCCACGCTGGTCACCGCGGTGAAGAAGGCCGGCCTGGTCGACACCCTCAACAACGCCAAGAACATCACGGTCTTCGCGCCCACCAACGACGCATTCGACAAGATCCCCAAGGACCAGCTCAACAAGGTCCTCAATGACAAGGAGCAGCTCACCAAGATCCTGACCTACCACGTCGTCGGCCAGAAGCTCACGCCCAAGCAGCTGGAGAACGGCTCGTACCCCACCCTTGAGAAGAGCAAGCTCACCACGTCCGGGTCCGGCACGAACTACCAGGTCAACGACAGCGCCAAGGTGGTCTGCGGCAACGTGCCCACGGCCAACGCCACGGTCTACATCATCGACAGCGTCCTGATGCCGAAGATGTAACGCCCGCCCGTCCGCCGACGCGCCTCTGCCGGCCGACCGCCGTCGATTCGCCCCTTGTTCCGCGTCTTCGCGCAGCAGGGGGCGAGGTGTTGGCGGAGGGTGTCGAACGCGTATGTTGCTCCGCACCGGATCTCCGGTGCGGAGCAACATATGTGTGCGTTTTGCTGTCCCGTCCGTGCGGCGTGTCTGCGCCGCGATGGGTTCTTGGGTTGCTGGGGCTCTACAGCGCTCGCGGTGTCGGGGTCTCGGTCCGTTCGTCCTCGGGCCGCAGGTAGACGGCCTTGCCGTAGGAGTTGTCCAGCCAGATCCGGTTCTTCTCGGTGATCTCACGGAGGCTGGGGTGGACGAACCGCTGGGCGTCGTGGGTGCCGGGGTTGGCGGTCACCGACACCCATTCCAGGCACCAGCCTGCTGCGCTGCCGGCGGATTCGAAGCGGAGGTAGACGGGGAATGCGGCCACGTCCTCGGTGCTGAGCGGAGGTGTGCGGGGGTCGTTGTACTCGGCGTTCTCGACGTTGGCGTCCTCGCCGAAGAAGTACTCGTCGTCGCCGCCCTGGGTGAGGTCGGCGCCCTGGATGTCGAGCAGGAATTCCCGGCCGCCGATGCCGAGGTAGACCCAGGCGCCGGAAGCGGCCTGGGCGACGTTCGTGGTCATCACGTGGGCACGGATCTTGGTGATTGCAGCCATGCTGCAACGCTCCTTCCGCGACGGCCTGAGCAGGCCGTCGCTGCGATGTATCGGCTCTTCGCGGTTTCGTTGAGCGGGGAAAGAGGGGATTCTTGTGCCCCGGCAAGCCGCGTTTCGCCGACTCTTGAGGTGTGCATGCCCTCGTGAGCACGGTTACCGCAGGGCAGCCATGGAGATGGCCCGCCCTGGCGACATATTGGGAAGCCAGAGGGTGAAGGGAAACGCGCGTTCGAGACGCGTCGAGAGGCGAAGATCAATCTGTTCTTTGGCCTCGGGTCTCGTTCCCTGCGTGTCGCGGACCGGACGGGATGGTCAAGGCGGGCAGCGGCGAAGCTGACGGAGCCCCGCCCCGTTCACGTACAGGAGCCTGCTGTGAGCGCACTGTTCGAGCCGATCACCCTTCGGTTGCTGACCATTCCGAACCGCCTGGGGATGGCCGCGATGTGCCAGTACTCGGCGGCTCCGGACGGGGCCGAGCAGGGCGTGCCCAACGACTGGCACTTCCAGGCCTGTGGAACGACACCCAGATCGCGGCCTTCCGCCACATTACGGACTTCATCAAGTCACAGGGTGCGGCTATGGGTATTGAGATAGCTCACGCAAGCTGCACGAACTCTCAGGTCACCACTGGCGACACCTTCACGCTCTGCGCCTGAGCTCTCCTGGAGCACATCAGCTCACTCTCGCCATCATCAGCCGGCACCTGATGACACATCAGCCCGGGTGGGTTCGAACTTTTTGATACGCGGCCTTGGTCTGGGCGTATCGCTTGTTGGTCGGCGAGCGGGGCCCACGGCCCACGCCGGACAAGGTCGCCGTCCTGGCCCTCGGCCGTCCACGTCGGCTGCAGGGCTCGTCCTTGACCGCCGGGCGGCAGCCTAGCCCTTCGAGACCGGCTTCCAGTCGTGGACGAGGAGCCCGAGTAGCACCTCGTCCAGGAACTCGCCCATCACCCAGGCCGAGGAGCGCAGCACGCCCTCGCGGACGAAGCCGTTGCGCTCGGCGGAGCGGAGCATCACGGCGTTGTCCGACAGCGTCTCGATCTGCAGCCGCTGCAGGCCGCGGACGACGAAACCGTAGTGACACAGCACCGCGACCACGTCGGTGCCGTAGCCCTTTCCGCGGGAGGACGGCAGCAGCTCCAGCCCGATGTGCGCGGACCGGTTGTGGTTGTCGATGTCCCACAGCGTCGCGGTGCCGACCAGCGTGCCGCCGTCCAGCTCCACCACGGAGAATGGGACGTGCCGTTGTTCCTTGTCGTCCACTACGAACTGCGAGTCCTTCGAGCCGGGCGTGATCGGCCGCCACGGCCGGCTTTCGGACCGCGAGTAGTTGACCACGTCGTCGTGCAGCTCGGCTTGCAGGGCCGGAATGTCGTCCTCGCGCCGGGCCCTGAGCCCGACCTTGCTGCCCTTTAACATGCAAGCTTCCTATCCGATCGGACTGGCAGGCGGTAAATCAATAAGACCGTGTCCTAGCTGGTGAGGCGAATGGGCCGCTTGCTGCAGCAGGTGGCTGCAGCGAGACCGAGAAACGCCAGGTAGTTGCGGGGATTTCGCTCGTAGCGCGGGCTGAGTCTGTGGTACCTGCCACTGTCCCGCCTCACGGCAGCAAGCGACGCCGTTAGGAACATGGTTTCTGGTGTGGGCTCGCTCGCCCTCTTCGTCGCGCGATGGGGTCGGTATCACGTGCGTGGCCGTCATCGTGGATACAGGCGAACCTGTCCGGTGTAGTTCTGCGCGCACCTATGCATCAGGGCGGTAAGCAGTCCGACCGCTACAACTACTAACGCAGCTGCTCCAAGATGCCACCCTTTGCCATGCCGCTATTTTTCTTCCTCGTTCAGCAAGGCTTTCACGATGAAGCACAGTACCGCCAGCGGTAATGTCAGCGGGAGGATACACGTGAAGACATCCATCTTGACCCTTCCTCTCCTGTTTGTTCGACACCGTACGCAGCGGAGCTCCTGGGTTGCCCCGGGGGCCAGCTCCGGGGTTCCCCGGGGTTATCGACACATCGCTCGGGCCTGACTGAAGTCTGCTGCGCGTGAGGGCTATGAGGAGACCGTGGCCACGGGGCATGAATGAGGCTTCCCCTGAAGATTGGCCGCTGGCGCTGACTTCCGCGGTCGCTTGCCCAGAATGGAAGTGTGGCTGGAACGACGTCTGACTACTGACTACCGTGAGGGGAGTATCACTGGCCGCGCACTACGCGCGGCTCCTGGGGAGTGGTGCCACATGCCGGGCCAAGCGGGGCCGATGCTCTTTCTTGGGCGAGAGGGCGAAGTCTCCGCGATGAACATGAGCTTGCGGCGGGCTACGAACAGCGAGCCGCAACTCGTCGTTGTCGAAGGTCCTGCCGGCATCGGTAAGACCTGTCTGGTACGCCGCTTTCTCGCGGACATCCCCCCGGATGGCTGTCTCCTCCAGGCCAGTGGCGAGGAGAACGAGACTCATCTCCCCTACGCCGTCGTGACGCAACTGATTGCGCACATTACCGAGCGGCTCGACCCGTTACTGGAGGGCCTGGAACACTGTGCACGGCCCGGTGCGGCCGTGCCGGAGCCGATCGCCGTGGGGGCCGGCCTGCTCGATGCCATCGACAGGTTCCAGGAGCGCGCCCCCCTCGTCGTGGTCATCGACGATGCCCACTGGGCCGACACGTCCTCCTTGCACGCACTCACCTTCGTACTGCGGCGACTTCGCGTGGACCGGGTGATGACCGTGCTTGTGGCGAGGGACGCGGGCGACCCCAGGCTGCCGCCGGGACTGCGCCGGCTGCTCGCTGACGACAGCACCCTCAAGCTTCGGCTGGAGGGCTTCGGCGTCAAGGAACTCTGTCAGATCAACGCCGCACTGGGCGGCGAGCCGCTGCCGCGGTGGGCCGCCACCCGGATACGCGAGCACACGCAAGGAAACCCCCTGCACATCAAAGCCCTGCTGCGGCAGTTTCCTGCCTCAGCTTTCGTGGGAAGCGACGTCGTTCTGCCCGCGCCTCGCGCGTACGATCGCCTCATCATTGCCAGGCTCAATGGTTGCAGCCCGCGAACGCGCCGACTGGTGGAAGCCGCCTCAGTGCTCGGAATGGCAAGTCCGTTGCATCTGGCCGCGCGGATCGGTGCTGTGCCTGATCCCCTGGAGGCGCTGACGGAGGCCTTGGAGCGCGAGCTGCTCCGGGAGGAGGCGGCTACGGAACTGCCCAAGGCCGTCTTCCCGCACCCCTTCGCGCGGGCTGCCGTGTATCAAGGTTTGCCACCGGCCCTGCGCTCGCAGTTTCACGAGCGGGCCGCAAGCCTGTTGGTCGACGATCCGGCTGTGGCGCTGCACCACCGGGCTCGCGCCGCTGTGGCGCCTGACACGGATCTTGCTGACGAGCTCGGTCGGTTTGCTGTGCAGCAAGCAGAAGAGGGGGCTTGGTCCCCAGCGGCCGCCACGATGATGGCAGCCGCCCGGCTGTCCACGGATCAGGCCCATCGTGCGCAGCGGTTTCTCCAGGCGGTGGAACACCTGCTGCTGGCTGGCGACATCAGCCAGGCCGCCGAACTGGAGCAGTTCGTGCGCAACCTGCCGCGCAGCGCCGAACAGCATTACGTTCTGGGACATCTGGCCCTCAAATGCGGCCGTGTGGACGAGGCCCGACGCGAACTCATCGCCTGCTGGGAGAGCTGTGGTGCGGATGTGCCCACCGACACGATCCGCTATGCAACGGAGCAGCTGGCCTGGCTACACCTCATTGAAGGTGACACGCAGAGCGCCATCGCATGGTCGCGACGCGGGCTGGACATACCGCCGGGAAAGCGGTCGTCGTTCCTTCGCGATTCCCTGGCCATCGGGCTGGCTCTTGCGGGCCGCTTCAGCGAAGCCCTGCAGTCTTTGACACATCTTTCTGCCTCGGGGCCCCGGACTTGCCCGGCAGAGCTGGAGGGCCTGCCGGCCCGCGGCCTGATCCAGCTTTGGAACGGGGATCTGAGCGCAGCCTGCCGGGACCTGGAGGAGGCCTTTGTCTCACACCGGCGTCGTGGGTTGCCCTACACGGCCCTTGTGTCCCTCGGGTTCCTCGCCGATGCCGAGTATCGCGCGGGCCGCTGGGACGACGCCATCGCGCACGGCACCCAGGCCGTGTCCCTGGCGGAGGACGCGGACGAGGTTTCCATCCTCGCACCGGTTCACGCATTCACAGCCTGTTTGCTGGCGGGGCGGGGCGACTGCGAGGCTGCTGAAGGGCACGCCAAGGTCGCCACTGAGCAGGCTCGGGTGCGCTCGGCCATCAGCGACATCACCTTCGCAGCCATCGCAGTTGCCCACGTCCGGATCGCCCAGGGCGACCATGAGGGAGTGGTGACCGCGCTGCGCCCACTGCTCGCTCCAACGATCGTCCACCGCGACGTCCTCGACGAACCCGGCCCCTTGCCCTGGCAGACTCTGCTCTCCGAGGCATTGGTGCGCACAGGACGGCTCGACGACGCCGAAGCGGTGCTGAAGGACTACGAGGAGCGCGCGGCCGGCCGTGACCGCTGGCTCGATCAGGCGGCAGCTGCTCGCTGTCGCGGCATCCTGGAGGCGGCCCGCGGCCACACCGACCTCGCGGACCGAGCCTTCCAATCAGGCTTGAGCCACTGCGAGCGGGGCGAACCCTGCTGGGAACAGGCACTGCTGCGTTTGGCCTACGGCACCTTCCTGCGCCGCATCGGCAAGCGCGGCGCAGCGGTCCCGCAGCTCGAAGCCGCTCGGGAGGTATTCCACCGTCTTCAGGCCACGCCGTACTTGGATCGGTGTACGACGGAGCTGACGGCATGCGGGCGAGCCCCACGAGGCCCCGTCGACGACGCACAGCATCCCGCCCTGACGGCCATGGAACTCACAGTGGCGAGGCTCGCGGTCCGCGGACTGACCAACCGGCAGATCGCCCGGGAACTCGTTCTCAGCACCAAGACCATCGAGTACCACCTCGGCAATGCCTACGCCAAGCTCGGCATCAGCTCCCGTATGGGATTGGTGTCCCAGCTCCCACCAGAATCATGAGCCGGACGGTTCGGCCGGCGGAGGGGCACGCCAACGCGTGGTGACAGCTGCGGTACCCACCGAGGAGCGCACGCGGTGACCGTCCCGATCGGATCGGGAGGTGCGCGATCATGTGAGGCCGGCGTCCCGGGCTCGCGCCACGACGGCGGCTCGGTTGTTCAGGCCGAGCTTGGTGAGGATCACGGAGACGTGATTGCGTACGGTCTTCTCGGACAGGTACAGCTGGCGGGCGATTTCGTGGTTGCCGCAGCCGGTGGCTATCAGACGCAGCACCTCCCGCTCGCGGTCAGTGAGCTCGGGGAAGACCTGGGCGGCGTACTCCTGTTCCGTTCTCGTGAAGAAGGCGGCGATGCGGCGGGCCACGGGCCGCCCGTAGACCGCGTTGCCCGCCGCGATGGCCAACACGGCACGGATGATCTCTTCGCGGTCAGCGCCTTTGAGGAGATACCCACCGGCTCCCGCGCGCAGAGCGCCGAACAGGGCGTTGTCCTCCTCATGCATGGTAAGGATGAGCACACCGGTACCGGCATGGCGGGTGAGTATTCGCGCCGTCGCCGCAGCCCCGTCCAGGCCCGGCATGGCCAGGTCGGTGATTACGACGTCCGGAGCAGTACGGTCAACAATGACAAGCAGATCGTCGCCGGTGGCCGCTTCGCCGACGACCTCGACTTCAGGAGCCGCAGCCAGAGCCGCCGCCAGCCCGTATCGGAACATGGGGTGGTCATCGGCGATGACCACGCGCACGGCAAGGCGTTCGGTCATTTCTCCTCCAGCGGCAGAACGGCGGTGACCACGGTTCCAGGCCAGTCGGCGTCGATGGCGAACGTGCCGCCGAGCGCCACGGCTCGTCGCCGCATGGACGTCAGACCGACGCCCGGGAGCGCGTCACCTACTCCGGTGCCGTCGTCCGCGACGGTGATGTGCAACGAAGAGCGGTCTCCGGCCTCGGGATCGGCGGATACCGCGAGCGTGACAACAGCACTGTGGGCGTGCGCGTGGCGGACGCAGTTGGTCAGGGCTTCTGTCACGATGTGGTACGCAGCGGCCTCGACATCCCTTGGCAGATCGGGAAGTTCCCCCGCGAGAACTTTGACGGGCAGGGCCGGTTCTATCGTTCCGGCCTGGCGGCGGATGGCGGCGACGAGCCCCACCGCGTCCAGCACTGCCGGCCGGAGACCGTCGATGATGCGGCGGATCTCCTGCACTGCGGCGTCCACTTCGGCGCGGATACGGAGCAGCAACACCTGGCACCCGGAGTAGTCCTTGCTGTTGAGGAGGTCGGTGACCGCCTGCAGCCCGAGGCCGACGCCGGACAGCGAGGGGCCGAGCCCGTCATGCAAGTCGTGGCGGAGCCGGACACGTTCGCTGCGAACGGCTACGTACACCCGGTCTCGCTCATGTTTGAGAGCCTCCGTAAGGCTCAAGGCCAGGACCAGGACGGCTATTTGGGAGGAGAGAGCCTGCAGTAGCTGTCTTGCCGAGCGGGTGTAGTACCTTCGCGTGTACGGCGGAGCCAGGCGCAAGGTGCCGACGTTGCGCCCGCCGACGCGCAGGGGGAGATCCTGCCCGGTCGCGGAGCTCCCCACGGCGCTCAGCAATCTCCCGTCGGGCGCCAGGACGGCGACTCCCGACGAGCGTACCGACTGCATGACGGCGGCGAGCGCGGCCGGCAAGAGGTCGGTCTCTTCTGCTGCTGCGACACGTCTGCCCAAATGTGTCATGGCAAGCAGAGGATCTCTGTGTGCGCCGTACACGAAGCGCTCGACAGCCCGTTGCAGCCGGTCCCGAGCCGGCGCGAAGAGCATGGTGACCAGCGCGGCGCACACGACACCGGGCAGTGGCCGCCGGTCGAAAGCGGCACCCACGAGGGCGCTCGCGGCCATGTACACAAGGATGATGGCGGCAGTCAGCAACCCGTAGACCAGCCCACGGCGCAGCAGGATCTCGACGGCGGACATCCGGTAGCGCAGCATCCCGATGGCCACCGCGACCGGCAAGAAACAAGATAACGCGGCGAGTACGAGTGCCACTTCCTCGTTCAGCCGCCCCACCGTGATGGTACTGGCGAGGGAGGCCGGCGCGGCCGCACTCACCATGAGGGCCAGCCGCTGACGGTGCGGCGGCTGTGCGTGCATCAGGCGGAGCAGCGTTGCCGCCCAGATAGTGACCATGGAGACGGCCACCAGAGGCAGGCACACGGCCATCAACAGGACGGTGAGGGTCAGCCCGGGCAGGCGGACCGGCGGGTCGAGCCCCGGAAAGAAATACCGGTAGGTGCTTGGATCGAAGGCAGCGGTGAACGTCAGCAGGGCCGTCCCCGTCAGCGCCCCGGCGACCGGCCATCGCCACCAGCGCGCCGGCAGACGGCCGTCGGGATACACGGCCAGCAGCACCGACTGAGGTATCAGCCAGCCAGGGACGAACAGTCCACAGGTGAGAAAGGCGGACACAGAGGAGGCGGGCCAGGGCGGATCGGCCACGATCGCTCCGTAGCCGCCGTATGCCGCGGGTCCGAGGACCAGGGCAGCGTTGCTGCCGAGTACGATCCACCCCACGATATTGCGCGGGCGGAGGGTGGCGAGGACGGCACCCGTCACCGCCCACAGCAGGGCCGCGGTACCCACCACTGCCACATACCGTGTGCTCGTGGCGGGCCCGACCGCGCCGGCCCCGGGCAGGGTACTCACCCAAAGCGCGAAGCCCACCGCAGCAGCGCTCAACAGCGCCGCCGTCCATGCCACAGCACGGGCCATCATCTCTTCAGTTTGCGGCTCTTCCGTTCCCGGAAGCCATACGCAATGTCCCGGGCGCTCCGGGAAAAGCACCCGACGGATACAGGATTTGTCGCACGGACAAGAGCGCCATCCATGAGTGCCGGTCTTCAACTACCCAACCTGCCCAGGGAATAGGGCTTGGGGCGTGCTCACTGTCGTACTCGGAGCACATGGATTCCGAAAGAAGCCGTCAGACCCCGGCGTGTCACAGGACGCGCCAGGCGCTCGCTGCTGAGGCACGGCGCCGGTTGTGAAGCGGTGCCGGCTGCTGCCATTGGCGGCCGGGCGCCGAGGCCATCTCATCGGGCAACCCGGCGCCCCGCCGTGACCTCAGAGTGGGGCGCCTGGTCGATGGACACATGAGGCAAGGGTCCTGACCGTCGTAGGCACTTCTCCCGGAGCTACGTCAGCCCTTGCCGGCAGAAGGTGAACGAGCGGGCAGGAGCCCGCACTTTGAGCTCAGCTCAGGGCCCGGTTCTTCCGGGCGATGTCCCTCGTCATTGGGGACCTCCGCCTCATGCGAACGGGCAGCTGGGCGATGGACAGTGGTTTCGCACAACAGCCGCCCACCAGGACCGCACACACTGCGGTGCGCGGGGGAGAAGCGCATGCCCTGCGGCCCTGGTGCGGCGGCCCCCGACCGACCGAGACCGATGAAGGGAGGTGCACGATGCGGAACTCATACGAGATCCCGACGCTGGTGAAGGTTGGTTCCTTCGCCCAGCTGACACGAGGCCATTACCCCTGCGGTAATAAGGACCACTGCCACGGCGGTCGCCGCAAGCCCTGCCACTGAGCGCGATAGGAACGCAATGACCCATCTCTCTGGGTCGGTGCACGGCGAGGTGTGGTTCGTGGCCCTACCCGACCACGCGGCCACCCTCGCCGTGTCCCAATCACCGGCCATGTCCAACACACGGCGAATCGACTACGCTTCCGGCCGCCCCTGGCTGCTGGGCCAGTGGAACGACGCAGCCGTCGCCCTCGCTGACACCGGTTCCGTGCGGGTCGCGCTGATCGGCCACTGTTCCATGACCAGCGCGGAGCTGACGGAGGCCACCCGGCCCCTGCACAGCGTGCGCGCCCTCGATCGGCTGCTGCCCCGACTATCGGGGTCCTGCCATCTCGTGGCGGCTGATGCGAGCGGGTTACGAGTCCAAGGAACGATCACCGGTATCCGGCGTGTCTTCCATGCGCGGGCCGGGGAGGTCGATCTTGCCGCCAGTCGCGCCGACGTCCTCGCCCGCCTGGCGGGAACGGGGATCGACGAGCGCCGGCTGGCGACCCGACTGCTGGTCCCCGATGGCCCGTACCCGCTGCAAGGCCAGTCCCTGTGGGCCGGCGTCGATGCCGTGCCGGAGGACGCCTACGTGCACATCAGCGGCGCCCGGCGCGGCACGGTAGTGCCATGGTGGCAGCCGCCCGTCCCCGGTCTCTCCCTCACGAAGGGGGCCCTGCGGCTACGCGATGCCCTCGAGGCGGCGGTCACCGCCGCAACGCGCGGTGGCGGGAGGCTGAGTTGCGATCTGTCCGGGGGGATGGACTCCACCCCCCTCTGCTTCCTGGCGGCACGCCGGGCGGACCACCTCAGCGCCTTCACCTTCTCCACGATCGATCCCACCGATGATGACCCGTACTCGGTGAAAACGGCACTGGCGGCCCTGCCCGAGCTGGAGTGGATCTCCATCAGCGACGACGAAGCCCCGATGCCGTTCGACGGTGTCAGCGCACCCGGTACGGCAATGGACGAGCCGTTCCTTGGGCTGGAGGACCGCAGCGCCAATCTCGAGGTCGCGCGGCGCCTCTCGGGGCGCTCGCGGATGCACCTGACCGGCCACGGCGGCGACGAGGTGTTCGAGTGTCCACCGAACTATCTGCACGATCTCGTCCGCACCCGTCCCCGTCTGGCCTGGAACCACCTGCGAGGCCACCGATACGCCTACCGCTGGCCGCTGCGCGACGCGCTGATCGCGCTGGCGGACCGGAAGAACTACGCTCAGTGGTTCGCCGACACGATGTCCCACGTCACCCAACCGCAACCACAGCCCAGCGCGGCCCAGGACCTGGCCTGGGGCCTGTCGTCCTGCCTGCCCCCGTGGGCCACCCAACGGGCCGCGGATGCGGTCCTTTCACTTGCCACCGAGTCCGACGGTGAACCGCTCGCGGACCGCCGCGGCGAGCACGAAATGCTGGAAGGCATCCGCCGCAGCGGCCGGGACGCCCGGCTGCTGGCCTGGCTGATGGCGGACAACGGTCTGCCGATGGCCGCGCCCCTGCTGGACGACCGTGTGGTCGAGGCATGCCTGGCCGTACGACCGTATGAGCGCACCACACCCTGGCGTTTCAAACCGCTCATTACCGAGGCGATGCGGGGCATCGTTCCCCAGGAGATCCTGCGGCGCACGACCAAGGGTGGCAGCGGCGCGGACGAGTTGGAGTACAAGGGCCTGCGCACACACCGCGCGGAGCTGCTCACGCTCACCCACGACTCCCACCTGGCCGCCCGGGGACTCATCAACCCCACGCTGCTGCGCCGTATGTGCACCAGTGGTTTCCTGCCCGGCCTTCCGCCTGCAGCCCTGGCACGCACCATCGCCTGCGAGGCATGGCTGCGCGATGTAGAGGCCGCCGACCGACCTTCAACACACTCAGAGAGGCCGACATGATCACTCGGCTGTCCCCCAACATATCGATCGCGCAGAACGAGGACGGAGCCGTGCTGCTCGACGAACACCGCGGCGAGTACTGGCAACTCAACGCCTCAGGTGCCGACGTCCTCAATACGCTGCTGGACGGCGGCACCGCGGGAGACGCGGCACGCCTGCACGCCGCTCACCACCCCATCACGGCTGATCAAGCGGCTGCCGATGTGAAGCAGCTGATCGCCTCGCTGCGCGCCGCACGCCTCGTGGAGGTGGAGGAGCCATGAGGGAACCGGACCGGCTCGTGACCACTGCCCCCGCCACGACGCTGCGCCCCGCCACCCCGCAGCACGACCGGAGTGCCATGCCGCTTCGTCACAAGGTGGCGGCACGCGCGGCGGTGGGCGCGGCACGCTTACTCGCACGGCAGTCGCCCGCACGCATCCGTACAGTCCTCGGCCTGCTGCGCCATGGCGCCGTGCCTGCCACGTACGAACAGGCCGGCCGCGCCAGGCGTGACGTGGTGGCAGTGAGCCGAGTGTGCGCGGGGGAGGGGTGCGTGCCCCGTTCACTCGCCACCGTTCTGCTGTGCCGGGCCAGGGGCGTATGGCCCACGTGGTGCGCCGGGGCACGGATTTACCCCTTCAGCGCACACGCTTGGGTCGAAGCCCAGGGCCGGCCCGTGGATGAGCCGCCCGGCACTGATCGCTACCGCGTCATCATGCGTGTCGCACCACACCGACCGGGCCGAGTTGCGTCGCCGACGAACGCAGAGGCGAGCAATGTCCGGTCGTGACAATGGGCACCCGCACGAGGAGGTGGGCACACGCGAACCGAACGCCGACAGCGAGCTTGTAACGCAGCGCAGCGCTGCTGATCGTGTGCCCCTTCGGACGCTGCTCGCCACCGCTCGCGGCCACGGCAGGGTGATCCTTCTCGCCCTGGTGCTCGCGCTGGCTGCCTCCGCGTTCACCTTGGCTCAGCCGGTGCTGGCGATGCGAACCGTCGATGCCACACGCAGCGGCGACGGCCTCGGCCCGCTCATAGCGCTGCTTGCCCTCGTATTCCTGGCGCAGGCACTCACTGAGGCCGTCGCGCACTACCTGCTGCAGCGCGTCGGCGAAGGCATCGTCCTGGGGTTGCGGACCGGACTGGTCTCTCGTCTGTTGCGGTTGCGGATGCGGACGTACGACAGCCACCGGGTCGCCGACCTGATCTCCCGCGTCAACGCCGACACCACCCTGTTGCGCGACGTGGTCGCCTACGGTTCGGTGGACGTACTGTCCGGGCTGCTCATCGTGACCGGGGCGACGGTCATGATGCTCTGGCTCGACCCCATCCTCTTTGCTTGCGTCTGCGCCGTGGTTGCCGTCGCAGTCGGTGTCACCGCGCTGGTGCTCAGAGGAATCCGGACCGCCACCGAGCGGGCGCAGGACAGCATCGGCAGCATGGCGGCCGACCTCGACCGGGCACTGTCCGCCATCCGCACCGTCAAGATCAACCATGCCGAGGTACGTGAAACCCGGCGCATCACTGAACAGGCGCGCGCAGCCTGGCGCGCCGGTGTGCGCGCCGCCAAACTCGATTCCGTGGTGAGCCCCGCGATCGGACTCGCTGCCAACGGCTCCTACATCCTGGTCCTGGTCGTGGGCGGTGTGCGGGTCTCCCACGGCACGCTCTCGCTCTCGCAGCTCGTGGCGTTCCTCCTGTATCTCACCTACCTCGCCTTACCGTTGACCGACCTCTTCGGGGCCGCGAGCCTGGTGCAAAAAGGCCGTGGCGCCCTCAAGCGCATTGAGGACACGGCCCGCCTGCCTGTCGAGGACGGACCGGAACCAGGGGTTCGCCATCCCCTGCCCCGCCCCAATGGTGCTGCGAGGGCGCAGGTGTTGAATGGGCCGAGGCGGCACGTACTGGAGCTGCGCGACGTCCACTTCGCCTACCGCGACCGCCCGGTCCTGCAGGGCGTCTCTCTCACCGTGGCGCACAACTCCCGCACGGCCCTCGTCGGACCGTCCGGAGCCGGGAAGTCGACCATCTTCGCCCTCATCGCCCGCTTCTACGACCCCGACCGGGGCACGATCTTCCTGGACGGGCAGGACACCCACGGCACGCTCACTCGAGCCGACTGCCGCGCGCGCATCGGCCTGGTCGAACAGGACGCCCCTGTCCTCCACGGCACTCTGCGCGACAACCTCAGTTACGGCGCCCCACAGGCCACCGACGCCGAACTGCTTCGCGTCATCGAAATGACCAACCTGGGCGAGCTGGTCCGCAGACTACCGGCCGGTCTCGATACCCCGGTCGGCGACCGAGGATCGCTCCTGTCCGGAGGCGAACGCCAGCGCGTGGCCATTGCCCGCGCCCTACTGCCCCGGCCCTCCCTGCTGCTTTTGGACGAACCCACCTCACACATGGACTCCGAGAACGAAGCAGCGCTGGCCGAAACCATCGAGCAGGTAGCCACCGATTCGGCCCTGCTCATCATCGCCCACCGCATCTCCACGGTCAGCTCTGCGGACCGTATCGCCGTCCTCGACGCCGGACGCATCCGTGCCATAGGCACCCACCAGGAGCTTCTCCGCTCCAGCGACCTCTACTACAGGCTTGCTCAGGGACAGGTCTTCGGTGCCTGATCGACTGGGGAGGAAGTGGTCGGACTTGCCTCGGACCAGTGCAGTGGCGATGCCTGGCCGCTGTGTTGCTGCTGTTGTGATCACGGTGGGCAGAGGACGGAGGCTGGAGCCGACAGTCTGGAGCCGTTTGCCGCATCGGGTACTACATTGCTGGTACGGCCCCACCATCTCGGTGGGCGGGATTCGTGGCCGCCGGTGCTGGGGGTGGCGAGGTGAGCGAGCACGAACGATTACGGGACGAGGTTCTCCGCCGTGTGGGGGTCTTCCTGACTGCTGAGGACAAGAGCGTCCTCCTGGAACCGGCGGCGGAGCGTGCCGCGACAGCTCTGCGCGAGTCGGCCCAGGCAACGTTCGAAGGCATCCCCAGCATGGACGTGCAGGATGGCCTCACCCTCGGCTTGTTTTACTGGTTCCGCTCCAAGGTCCAGCCTCCGGCCGCCGCCGCGCGGGACCGCGAAGAGTACATGCTGTACTTCCGTGGGCTGATGGCCACGGCACCGGAATACGTGCCGGACGAGGTCCGCGAGGAGATTCTCCGCGACCCCTCCGAACGCCGGGGCCTCGACGTGTTGGAGCAACTGTCGCTCATGGCCCGCGCCGAAGAGACCTACAACAAGGCGCGGGCCGACCGGGACCTCACGCTGCTGGATGAATCCATCGTACTGACCACGAGACTGGTGGACCTCGACCCGCTGGGCGAGGATGCGCCGCACTTCTTTGCGGCGCTGAGCCACCGGCTTCGGGACCGGTACGAGTGGGCCGACGATTCGGACAACCTCGACGCAGCGATCCACGCTGCTCACATGGCCGTGATGACGGCCGCACCGGCCGCGACGACGGAGGCAGAGTACTGGCCCCTGCTCGACTCGCTGGTCGCACTGCGCTTCGAGCGCACGAGCGATCCCATGCATCTGGACTATCTGGTGGAGGTACGGCGAGCCCGAGTCGCCGCATCGCCGGATGGTTCCGATGACGTACGGCTGCGGCTGGCCGAGTCGCTGGTACGGCGATTCGACGAGAGAGCTGACTCGGACGATCTCCGTGAAGCGGCGAGGCATCTGCGTCTAGGCGCGGTTGAAGCGGAACCGCAGGCCCTCGTCCTCCGTTTCGTTCTCCTGCAGTCCTGTTATTCCCACGACAATGCACTTGTCGACGAGTCGGCCCTGATCGAGGCCGGCCGGGCGGCGCTCGACCGGCTCCCGGCGGACGACAGCCGGGTACCTGGGCTGAAGTGCAATGCTGCCCCCTTCTTACTGGGCCGGTACGAGAAACATGGGCGCTCCGGTGATCTGGCGGACGCTCTCACTCTCGCGCACGAGGCGGTCGAGGCTCTCTCGGAGGACGACGAGGGACAGGCACTCGCGCGGGGTGTGTTCGCCCGCGCTCTGGTGTGTCGCCACGAGCAGGTAGTCCGCACCTCGCTCGCCGCCGGTTACGGGATCGCCTCCATCAGTGATCTGGATTGGGCACTCCACCACCTCAGGCGATGCATCGAGCTGACCCCTCCGGGGCACCCCAGGCGGTACAACGTGTTCGACGACCTTGGCGATGCCCTCCGCCGCGGCGCGGACACTGAGAACCGGCCCGAGCTGCTGACCGAGGCGATCGACGCCCACCGTATGGCACTGAAGGCGGCCACGGTTCCCGCCCAGCGTGTGGAGTCGCTGCGCAAATGTGCCCTCGCTCTACAGAATCGTTACCGGGCGAGCGAAGTAGAGGCTGACCTTGACGAGGCGATCGAGCTGTGCCGCCGAGCCGTGGCCATGGCTTCCCCGGGCTCCTACGAGGGTCGGCTGGCGCGCCTTGGCCTCGCCGAGAAATTGGCCTTTAAGGTGCTTCGCCACCCGGAACGCGAGGACGACCGACGGTGGGTCATGGAGGTATACCGAGACATTTCGGGTGATGAGGAAGTCGGATTCCGGGCTCGGATGAGTGCGGCGCGGAGCTGGGGACGGATCATGCATCAGGCGGGGCGGTACGACGAGGCGCTGAAAGGGTATGACGCAATGCTTGCTCTGATGCCAGAGGTCGTGCCCCTCGAACTCGCTGAGGCCGATCGTCTACGGCTGGCGGAGGAATGGGGCATCACGCCGACCATTGCCGCCACCTGTGGTATCGCTGCCGGTCGACTGGAGAAGGCCATTGAGTTGGTGGAAGGCGTTCGCATGCTGACGGCACCGGGAGTGGGAACGGCTGCTGCCTCTGCAGAGGAGCTTCGACGGCGACGCCCGGACCTCGCCGCACAGGTTGACGCGGCGCATGAGGCTGCGGCCGACAGTTTCCAAGAGCACGATGCCAGTTTTCTGCCAGCAGGAATCTCTGTGGTCACGAAGAACACGGAGGAGAGGTGCCTGCGCCGGGACGAGGGGGCACGGACGTGGCGTCGGACCCTAGCGCAAATCCGTGAAGTGCCGGGTTTTGAAGGTTTCTTGGCCCCAGCCGGGTTCGATGAGCTCTGCCGGGCGGCCGACCGTGGCCCGGTGGCTGTACCTCTCGCGAGCCCCGACCGGTGCGACGTCCTGCTGCTGACGCGGGACGGTGCCGACGTGTTGCCACTGCGGGTGACGATGGATGCCGTCGCCGACTACGTCGATCGCTACCGGGGCGTCCTCAACGCTTTGGGCCCGGTTCCCCCGAGCCTGCAGCAGCATGCCATGGTGGAGGACGACCTCGCTCAGATCCTCAGGTGGCTCTGGCGGGGAACCGTGCGACCCACGCTTGACAGACTCGGGTTACTCACTCACGCTGACCCCGACAGCCCCTACGAGTGGCCGCACCTGTGGTGGAGCCCCTGTGGACTCTTCTCCCACTTCCCGCTGCACGCTGCGGGAGAGTCCCCCGAGGACGGCGCGATGGACTACGTGATGTCTTCGTACGCCCCCTCGCTACGACTCCTGGCCCACCTCAACACCGGCCTCGTCCATGAGGAGCTCCAGGCGCGTGCCCCGCGGCTGCTCGCCGTGGGACTGTGCGACACACCTCAGCTGGCGAATTCCTCCCTGCCGCATGTGCCCAAAGAGGTGGCCGCAGTCAGCCGTATGTTCCCCGAGGGCCGACGCACCGTGCTGACCGACGCGGAAGCAACGGTCTCCGCGGTGGAAGAGGCACTCCCGCGCCACCACTGGTTGCACTTTGCCTGCCACGCTCGACAGAATCCGCGTAACCCGTCCTCTTCCCAGTTGTACCTGCACGACGGGCCGCTGACGGTGAGTAAGGTCCGTCGGCACGACCTCCGCAACAGCCGCTTGGCCGTGATGTCCGCATGCGAGACCGCCACCAGTGGCATCACTCTGATGGATGAGGGGCTGTATCTCGGGGGAGCGATGCATGTCGCAGGGTGTCCCGATGTGGTGGCGACTCTCTGGACCATCGCGGACAGCTCGGCAGCACAGGTGACCGAGAGGCTATATGCCCACCTGCTGCGCAACGGCGAGCCGGATGCCGAACAGGTGGCGACAGCCCTGCACCTGGCCGTGCACGGGCTCCGCGCGCAGGCACCCGACCTGTACAGCTCATGGGCGCCCTTCGTCCACATTGGAGCAGGCCGATGAGCCCGCAGCCGCGCTGGGAGGCGTACCGGTTCCTCCTGGACAAGGAAGAGGCCGTCGGTGCATCCCTGGTGCTTCCCACCGGCATCGACCCGGCCTCCGACTTCGACGTGGACACCGTGGCGTCCCTGCTGCGCGCGCTGTTCGTCGCCGACGAGCGCCTGACCGCCGTGTCGCTCAGGGTCGGCGACACCAAAATCGGCGCGGCGGGACGGGACCGCCTGCTGCACCTCACCGACCACCGCCTGCGGAGCGCGGTTGAAGGTGACGGGGCGGAACTGCCGGGGCCGTCCGCACAGTACCGGCTCCTCGCGTACACCTGCCGCACGGCCGGGTGCCCCGCCGCCGAGTGGCATGTCGTCGTTCCCGACCGCTCCCCACTCTGCCCGAACGGGCACGGCCTCCTCGAGTACGCCCCATGATGGCCACCGCCCTCCTCGATGTCCTGCGGCCACCCAGTCGTCTGGTGTCACTGCTCCCTGTCGTCGCCTGCGTCGCCTTCCTTCTGCTCATCCTTGCGTCCGGTGCACCAAGTGCCCCGCCCGATGCCGAACGAGCCTGGCGCACCCTGCAGGATATCGGAATCGGGCCGATCGCTCTGCTCATCCTGGGGCTGATAGTGGTGGCGCTGTTGCTCGACCCTCTGCAATTGCGGCTCGTTCGGCTGTTGGAAGGAGACTGGCCAAGCAGCCTTGCGGGCGTTTCCCGGCGGTCCATCAAGCGTCAGCGCACACATCGCGACCGTCTCGTACTCAGCACGCTGCTCGGGGACAGTCCCGGCCCTCGGGATGTGCAGAGGGTCGGGACGGCCGCCGCCGCCCTGCGACGGCGATTCGCCAGAGATGACAAACCCCCTCGCCCGACGGCACTCGGCAATGCGCTGGCCGCTATGGAGGACCGCGCGGGCTTGCAGTACGGCTGGGATGCCGTGGTGGCCTGGCCGCGCCTCTACCCGTTGCTGTCGCCAGGTGTCCGTTCCGTGGTGGACGGTCAGAGGGAACGGCTCGACACGCTGGCCCGACTGTCGGTGTGCTCGACCGTCACCACGGTTCTGGCGTCGGCGCTGCTGTATGCATCGGGCTGGTGGATCCTGCTCGCTGCACTCCCCGCTGCCATCGCCAGGACGGCATACATCGGCACTGTGCACACGGCGGTGGCGTACGGAAAAGCAGTGGAGGTCGCCTTCGACCTGCACCGCTTCGATCTGCTGCGGCACCTGCACCTGCCGTTTCCGCGCACTCTGCAGGAGGAACGCGTACTGAGCGACCAGGTGTGCCTGGTGTGGAGGCAGGGAGTCGATCTTGCATGCCGTTACGAACACCGCGATGGAGCCGACGGTCCCGTTGACGGCACCGGGGCACAGCCAGGCACGGGAAGCCCGTCCAGCTAGTGGGGGACCGTGCGGTTACATTCGGAGCAGAGGACACGAGTTGCTGGTATCGCGGTGCCCAGGAAGACGTAGCTGTGGACGTTGGACTGTACGGGCGCCATCGGACGTCCGGAGGCATCTCCGGAGTGCGGGTCGAGCGCGTACTCGAACATGATGCCGACCTTCTGGGTCTCGCCGGGCCCGAGCCAGAGCCAGGTGTGCTACCCGAACGTGCGGTAGAGCGGGTTCGTCTTCCCGGCCACGATGAACACCCGAGTGCGCTGCTGGTACGGGTTGGTCACGGTGCACGAGGTGACCTCACGTGTCGACGGCGATGCTGTCGCGGCGTTGAACCGGTCGTAGTTGGACTGGGCCAGGTTGTTCAGCTCCGTCTGTTCGACCACCGTGGGCGCGGTCGGCACGACGTACAGCGGAATGCGGGCCACCACGCAGTAGTGCCCGGTCCTGGCCGGCACCCAGGAGGTGGTGAACTCGACCGTGGCGCCCGCCGCCACATCGTGAATAGCCGACCCGAGATAGAACTCGGGTGCGCCCCCGATGTTGTAGTCCTTCACGGAGAAGTCGACGCGGACGGCTGGGGCGTTGAGGTCGCCGCGGTTCTTGACCTGGGCGGCGATCGTGTTCGGGTGTCCTGCCCAAGGGATATTGTGCCAGGCCGGGTTCGCAAGGCTTTTGGCGTTTCGGATCTCGATGTCAGGGCTCTGCCACGGCCGTGTCGGGCCGGCCAGCCCGGGGCGGATGGAAGGATCGGGGCGTGCGTTGACGCCGTATCGGATCCGGACATTTGCCTTCGTGCCGTCGATGCCGCTGACGTCGATCCGGAAATCGGTGGGGAACAGCGGGTCGGAGCGGTCCGTCTCGGTGTAGAAATCGCCGTTGCCGAGCACCGGACCGGAGTCGTCCCCGTCCGAGCGCAGGAGCAGCGCCGACGGGCGAGCAAGGGGCGCGGCGTGCGGTGACGCGACATCGGTGCCCAGGATCCGGTCGTCGACGGGCAGGTGGCGGTCGCCGATGTCAGGAGCCTCCCCGTTTCGATACTCCAGGTAATAGTTGAACCCGTCGGCGATACGGATCTCGATTCCGGCGTAGGTGCCCGGTGCGGGTTCCCCGCCCTCGACCGGGCTCAGCCGCACGGACTGATCGATCGGCGCGTGCCGAGAGAAGTCGAAGCGACGCAACCAGCCGGGCGGGACCCAGCCGAGCATCATGCGGTGCACGAGTAGGGCGTGCGGCAGCGGATCGTCCCAGTCCATGATGTCCCAGGCGCCGATGTTGCGACCGGGCACCACGGGCGTGTACTGATCGAGCAGGCCGAGGTTGTGTCCCATCTCGTGGCTGAACGTCTTATGGAGCTCATGGTCGTCGGTGGTGCCCACTCGTTGGGCATCGAGACGATGCCCATGAAACGGTGCCCGTCGGAGGTGGTGTACGGCCCCCAGTCGTGGATGCTGGCGTAGGGCCATGCGCTGCGGCGGGGGGTGTCCGTCGCGGGTACCGACCGGGACCAGTAGCACGGTGTCGAAGCGGGTGTAGTCGACCAGGGCGTCGGCGGCGGTAATGCACTCCTGCGGGTAACTGCCCTTGAACCTCCCGTCGTCCTCGAAGTAATCAGTGAAGGACCCGGAGAGCTGGACGGGTCCGGACGCCTCGGGCGCTCAGATCGAAATTGCCGTACGAGACCTCACGGAACCAGGCCGAGCTGCTGCGCGGGATGCCGTCGGCTCCCGCCACCCCGCGGACCACTTCGTCGAGCCAGCGGTCTCGGTGCGCCTGCATCTCGCCGGGGGAGGAGGGGTACCGCTCGGAGAGCGTGTCCACGAAAACGATCGCCACCTGGCGGGTGCCACGCGCGGGGAAGACATCGAGGTTCTGCGGGGCGTCCGTATCACCACCGCCCCACGCCGATCCGGTCGACAAGACAGGCTGGCTGCCGGAGAACCACAGCGGTGGCCCGTCCTGCTCCCCGTCCCATTGGTCGGTGACCTCGTACTCCGCCTCTCCCACCAGGTCCCGGGTGTTCTTGTCCTGAACCGCCACGCGATACCGGCCGGGTGCGTGCCCGGCCAGCAACATGGCCTCAGGGTGTGCGGGATCGAACCGAGGCCCCCTGGCCAGGGAGACGTGCCCGCCGGCGAGTCCGTCGGGCACGGTGATGTCGAGGTCGTCGAGCCTCAGCCCCGACTCACCATCGATCCTGATCCTGAGCGGCGCGTACGCACCGACGAAGAGGCGTTGATCGCGCGCGCCTATCCAGACGTCGACTGGAAGCTGTTGAAGTACCACGGGAACCCTCTCTGTTCTGCTCGGGCATATGGGCACTTCCAACGTAGAGATACGAGGAGGGACGGACCTCGGGGAACGTCCCGGGGTTTTCCCTTGGCGAGGGATGGTCGACGCAGCCGTGTGTGCCCGCTTGCGACGCCCAGAGACATCGACGCCCAGAGAAAGCGAAACACTGGGACAGCGGAACACCGGGACAACCCTGAGCTCATCCCTGGGGCGCTTCCTGGTGCCGCGTCCGTAATGTGCGTCGCGATGCTTCGGACCACCGAAACGGGGATTCCCATGCGAGTTCGCCGGCCGCGACACACCGATCTACCTGAGAAGCCACGCAGGCTGAGCGCCGCCTCGCGCCGTACGGAGGGCGGTATCTGCGGGACGCTCATCGGTCTGCTGCTGCTCGGGACCGTGGCGTCGTGCTCCTCCTCCGACCCGCCCGACTCCGAGCCCGCGCGCGAGGCGCCGACCTCGACTGCACCGGCACCGGGCTCCGGCTCCGCGGACGAGGAACACGACGGAGGAAAGGGAGGAAACGAAGGTGGTGAAGGAGACGGAGGTAACGGAGGTGGCGAATTGGCGCTCCCCGAGCCCCTCGTGGGCGCCTGGAAGAGCAATCCGGAGGACGGCACCGCGAACATCTCCTACCGATTCCTTGAGGACGGCCGGTACGAGTATGTGGGTCTGCTCTTCTATCCCAACGCAGAGGGAGACGTCGTCGAGATCACTTTCGTCCAGGAGGGAACGGCGCGCGTTGAGGGCAACGAACTCGTGCTGAGCCCGACGACGGCCACCAGGTCGCTCAAGGATCCCAGCGATCCGGCGGGCGACTACACCGACCAGCCCTCCGACCTCACTCCCGTCCGCCACCAGTGGGAGGTGGCGGACGATGCGCTCACGCTTATCGGCGAGCAAGGCGAGCCCATCACGTTCGAGCGGCAATCGCTGTGAACAGCCGTCCGCCGCAGTTCAGTGTCCGTATCCGCCTCCAGATCGCCCTGATCGCGGTCGCGGTCGGAGCGACCTTGCTGGCCACCTGGCAGTTCGGTGAGTCGTCCGGCGCCTACCAGGATGCGGTCCGGCAGGACATCAAACGGCAGGCCGCAGTGACGGAGAACGTCCGCGCCGTCTACGCCGACGAGGCGCCGTTCGCCTTCCAGGTGGCCGTTGCCCAGGCCCGGGCTGAACACCTGCGGCCCTTGAAGGACGAGGGAAGACTAGCGGCGTCCGAGTACACCCTCGCCGCACAGACCGCCTACCACCTGCGCCGTTCCGCCTCACCGGACAGCCTGCTCGGCAATGACGGTTATCGCTACAAAGACCTCGGCTACGATCTGCCGCGGCGGCTGGCGGACCTGCAGTGGGATTCTCCGGATTTGTATGCCCTCGATCCCGATGCGACGCTGCGCGCCGGGGACCGGTGGGCCACCTGGGGGTTGGCTTCAGTCGCTGTGGGAATCGCGGCCGTACTCGCCGCCGTGTGTGCGGCGAACGTCCTCAGGCCGCGGCGCTGGCGGCGTGCCCTGGCACCGTCCGACCGGCCTGTGGTCAGGGGCGTGGAGATCATCCCCCAGCCGGCCATCGCGCCGCGCGGCCGCCGTCGTGTCGTCCTGTTCCACCTCTTCGTCTTCGTCCTGCCGTTGCTGCTGCCGCTGGGGCAGATACTGGTCGCGGGCAGCGAACAGCGGGCCCACGCCGAGGCCGCGCGTGGGGCGGTCCGATTGAGCGCCTCGATCGGTGTCTACGGCCAGCGCACGGCCTTCCTCACCGAGAGCCTTCGAACGGCCAAAGTCGCCGAAATTCGAGCCGTGGCACGCGAACTGGCGTCACTCGATACCGGGATCACCCCTGGGGAAGCACGGCACGAGCGAGTGATGGCCGCCGTTGAAGGCGTGCTCGTCGACGACGTTCGGAAGATCGCCGAGTACATGGGACGACCGCCGACGGCCGCGGACCGCGTCGACACCGAGGCGGCCACGGCCCTGGGAAAGGAGCCCAAGAACCTGTCGGCCGCACAGGCCGAACAACAGCGTCAGGCGGATCTCGCGCAGCGCGCGGGACGGCGTTCACTCCTCCTGTCCGCGGCCACGGCCATCGGCGTGGTGGCCGAGATTTTAGCCGTAGCGGCATTGAGCATCGGTCGCCGTGCCTGGCGGTGGTGGCCGATGGGTGGTGCGGTGGTGTCGGTCGGTCTTACGGCTGTCGCCTTCCTGTGAACGTCGAGACAATCTGCCGGGCAGCGAACCAGCGTCTCTGTCCCGGGGATCGGAGACCACAATGGTCCAGCAGCGCAGCTGGCTCGTTGCCGTGATCGTATGTGCGGCCCTCGTCGTGGGCGGATGCGCGAGCGGCGGACCGGAGCGGGACGCCGGCCCGGGGAGCCGCGGCAGCACGCCGACGTCCAGCCGGACCGGTGCGCCGGACCGGGACCAGGACCAGGACACCGATGGTGCACCGGATGACCGGGCGTACCCCAGCGGTGCCTCGGACGGTCGGGGCGACTCCCACGGCGGGCAGGGCTCGGACAATGCCTGGCGAGTGGAAGCTGAAGACGCGGTGAGCGTGGTGGACGGTTTCTGGAACGCGCACTGGAGCGACCACTTCACCGGCGTCTACCGGTCGCCGGCCGTTTTCGGGGCGTACGTCCCCGGAACTCCCTCGGCTCCCGACTGCGCAGGCGAACCGGCCGTTCCCTCCAACGCGTTCTACTGTCCGGCCGAAGACTTCATTGCCTGGGACGCACAGCTGATGAGGGATGGGTATGCCCTGGGCGATGCTTGGGTGTACCTGGTGATCGCCCACGAGTGGGGCCATGCGGTGCAGCAGCGTGTGGCAGGGCTTTCGACAGTGGCGCAGGAACTCCAGGCGGACTGCCTTGCGGGGGCGACCCTCTTCGGTACTGAGGACCTGGAGTTCGAGCCGGGGGACACCGACGAACTTGCCCAAGCGCTCACGGCTCTCGCCGATGACACTCCGTGGACCGCCTCCGAGGACCACGGCGACGCCGGCCAGCGCATCACCGCATTCGCCACCGGTGGACGCGGGGGAGTGGCCGCTTGTTTGCCCGATTGATCGGCTTCAATGGGGAGCCGTGCGGCGACTGAGCAACCCGGCTCATGTCTCCGGTGGCAGCCTGGAGGCCAATCCAATACGGGAGTTGATGCCGAGCTTGGGATAGGCGTTGCTGAGGTGGTATTCGATGGTCTTGGCGCTGAGGACGAGCTCCCGGGCGATCTGGCGGTTGGTGAGCCCGCGTGCTGCGAGCCTCGCCACGGTGAGTTCCATGGCGGTCAGGAGGGGATGGTGCGCTTCCGTCGTGCCCGCCACCGCTCGGCCGCAGGCCGTCAGCTCCGTGCCGCACCGATCCAGATAGGGCGTGGCCTGAAGCCGGTGGAAGGTCTCCCAGGCGGCCTCGAGCTGCGGGATCGCTGCACCGCGCTTACCGGTGCGGCGCAGGAAGGTCCCATAGGCCAGGTGCAGCAGCGCCTGCTCCCAACACGGTTCGCCTCGCTCGCAGTGGCGCAAGCCCGCCTGGAATGCCCGTTCTGCGGCGTCGGCGCGGCTGCGGGCCGCCTCCAGGATGCCGCGGCAGCGGGCAGCCGCCGCCTGGTCGAGCCAGCGGTCACGGTCGGCCGCGCGATCCTCGTACGGGATGAGCACCGTTTCGGCGTCGTCGAGCTGCTCGTCGCGTACGAGGGCCTCGGCGAGCAGGGGGCGCCAGGCTACGAGGCCCGCCTCCTCGTCGAAGGCGGCGCGGTGGATGATCCCTGGGGCGAGCAGTGGGCTTAGCGCGGTGACCACTCCTGCATAGTCGCCCTGGGCGATCCGGACGCGGGCGGTCGCGGTCGCCGCGATCGCGGTGTCGTTGATGTCGGAGAGTACCCGGGCATGCTCGACGGCGGTTTTGACGTGCGCCTCGGCCGCCTTGAAGTCGCCCCGCCCGGCCAGCGGACAGGCCACGAATGAGTGGACCACGGCGAGGAACGACACTTGATCGGTATCCTCGGCCAGGGAGACGGCCTGGGTGCCGTGCGAGACGGCGTCATTCCAGTGTCCCGCACGATACTCGGCATCGGTGAGGAAGCCGAGAGCCACGAGGGCCGAGTAGGCCAACCCACCGCGTCGGTGCGTGACGAAGGCATCCTTGAGATCTCGACAGGCGGCACTCAGATCCCCGTTCCAGAGGTGGATCATGCCGCGGGCCAGTAGACCGTCCAGCTCTGCCGGGCAGGTCCGAGGCCCTGAGACGGGCAGGTGCGCGAGGGACTTGAGAGCTTCGTCGTAGCACCCCCCGAAGGCCAACCCAATGGCCAGCGAGTCGCGAAGGAACGACGACCGCCTTCCCGGTGGTAACTCCAGTCCGCGTCGCGACCAGGAGATGCTGTTCCGCCAGTCGCCCTGAATGAGGTACAACCACGCCAGTTGTTCCGTGGTACAGCGAATCGTCTCGATAGGAGTCCTCGCGTCGCAGCTGTCCCAGCAGATGGTGAGCTCATGACGGGCCTCGTCCAGGCGGCCGCAGGTGAGGGCCAAGTGACCCAGGACATAGTGCTGTTCAGTGCTGGGCGGTGACTCGCGCACGGACTGCTCCAGTTCGGCGGCCTGGCTGACGTCACCGGCCAGAAGCAGGTAATCCACACCTTGGAGGAACCGCTGCGTGTGATGGGACCGATCCGCGGTCAGCCGGGCGGCCGCCATCATGGCGGAGGCCGCGGCGGACCACGCTCCCTCTTCTGCCTGCTGCGCGGCGAAATGGCTGAGCTCGTCCGCAAGCTGCGCCTCGGGGCCCACAGCAGCGTGCGCCCGGTGGTGCAGGGCCACGGCCGGTTCTCCCGACAGCCTCGCGGCCAGCTTGTGAAGTTGCGTACGCAGAGGCGGCGGCAGCCCCTGATACACGGCGGCCCGCGACAAGGGGTGGGTGAAGACGACCTTGGGCACGTCAGCGGCGGCTTCCTCCTGCAGCAGATCCGACGCCATGGCCTCCGCCAGCGCCTCCAGCGGATCGGGCACGGCAGCGATCCGTGCGGCCAGATGCAATGGGCTGGCGATTCCGAGCACCGAGGCGGCCTCCACAAGCCGGCGCGTATGCGGGCTGCAGCCGTCGAGCCGTGCTTTGACGAAACGTTCGTATGCGTGCGGCGCGGGCAGGACGGCGCCGCCCCCAACGAAGACTGGGGAGGGAAACTGCTGCAGCAGGGCCTTGGTGTGCAGGGGGTTTCCCTGGGTGTGCTCCCGTATCCGGGTGACGGCCCAGCGCGGGAGCGGTGAGCCGCCCAGCGAGGTGTTGAGTTGGCGGAGTTCCTTGATTCCGAGGCCTGCGAGGTGAAGCTTGAGGGTGCAGTCGTCACCGAGCATCCGGCGCAGTCCTGGAGGAAGTCTCGGGTCGCTCGTGTCCCTCGCCACCAGAACGGTCATCACTCGGTCCACGCGAAGTCGCCGCAGCACGAACGTGAGTGAGTGCAGGGAGGGCGTATCGGCCCAGTGGGCATCGTCGATCACTACGACGACGGGCGCGCGGTCCTGGAACTTGCCGACGGCGTCGAGCAGAGCGGACCCCACGGTGATCGGGTCAGGCACGGCAGCACCGGGCCGGATACAGTGATCGAGTGCGTGCAGCGGCGGGTCCAGCCCCTCGGCGACATGCGCAAGCAGTTGCACCACGATGGCGTAGGGGAGATGAGTTTCGTTCTCCTCACCGCTGGCTTGCAGGACACAGCCGTCTGGCGGTACGTCCGCGAGAAAGCGCCGTACGAGACGGGTCTTACCGATGCCGGCGGGCCCTTCGACAACGACGAGCTGTGGCTCGCTGCTCATGGCACGCCGTAATCGCATGTGCATCGAGGACAGTTCGTCCTCCCGGCCGAGAAACACCGTTTCTTCCGCCAGCCCTGACATATGGCACCACTTCCCAGCCGCCCCCGTGCTGTGCGGCCACTGATACGCCCTCACGGTGGTCGGAAGTCAGGTCGCCTTCCGGTTCGAACTTCCATTCTGGGCGATTGGCGCGGGGCAGGTCAGCGCTCCCGGTCACATTTAAAGGAGAGACGTAGGTGGCCCGGAACAGAGGCGGTTGCCTTCGACGGTAGTCCACAGCGGCTCGCCGTCGGCCTGGGAGGCGCATCAATAGCACGCTGCTGCGGCGACTTGTGTCAACTCCCGATCAAAACAGCGACGTTTGACGTTGTCTACTGCCGCCTGGCGCTGCAGTACATTGCTTGACGCGATACAGCGGTTGCCGAGCTGGGCCGTGTCACCGAGCCTGGCGGCACGGTGGTGCTATTCGACCTTGACGGTCAGCTGATCTGGCACGACCCAGCAGAACCGGCAATGGAGGCAATGCTGGCACAAGTGGTCGAGGCGCTCGGCGTTACCGGCTTCAATCCGCATACGGGCCGGAGCCTGTACCGGCTGGCGCGGAGCGCCGGTCTCACTGAACTCACTGTCCGGGTCGAGCCGAACCACCTCATCGTCGGACGGGTGAACGAGAGAGAAAGGGCCCGCTGGGCACTGAAACTGGATGTCGCCCGCCCCGCCATCACCCATGCCGTCGGTTCCGCCGAACAGGCAGGCCGCGCCATCGAAACCTTCATGCGCTTTTTGGAAAACGAAGATTCGCTGACCTACTCGGTCTCCTTCACCGTCACTGGGCGCGTGCCTTTGGCGACGACTACGGCTGCCGCTGCTGCGAACACCGACACAATGGACAGGTGATGCGAAGCAGGGCCATGGCGCGACGCAGCCGGGGCGTCACTCATCAGGACTGGGGCGAACAGCACCTCGCTGCCTGCTGACTACGGGAACTTGACCTTCACTCTCGCACTCAGCCCGAGCGGCCGGGTCATGGCTTCGGAAAGACCGGTGACATCTGGATCTGGGACACACGGAGAAAGGAGCTGATGGGTCTGCTGCCGACCGTGGGCCCTGGCATGACGGTGCGCAAGCTGGCATTCACCCGGAACGGTTTGCTGGTCGTCGGGGGCGCAGACAACTATCTACGGATCTGGGATCTGTCCAGGCAGCGCGGTGCATCGCGAGTTTCCCAGCCACTGGCAACGTAGGTGCGTTGGCAGTCGGCGATGGGGATGTCATCGCTTGTGGAGACACCTCGGTGAGACGTTCATTCTCCGCTTCCATCCCGGCCCGGTAGGCGCTCCACACAGAGAACACGCCTGCCATGGCTGACCGAGGCCTTGCGGAAGTCACTACCCGCGCCCCTGCCAGTGGTGGGTTCTGCCACTGGGCAAGGGCCTCTGGAGTGCCTTCTGCGCCGGCCCTCCACACGATCGGACCGCACCATGCGTCGGCGTCACCAGTACCGACAAGCACCGGGCCACCGTTGTCTGTCCGAACCGCTCGCACCGTCAGCCCGGCCGTCGTCCTGCCCGCGCCGCCCTCCCCGGCACGCCCGATGAACTGGGCACGCAACACGGCCAGTTTGCTGATACGGACCGCCGGCGCGCCGTCGGCAGCATGGACGGTGGCCTTCCCTCTGGTCCGCGGGGGTGCGTGGGCTCATCGGGTCAGGCGGCGTGGTGAAGGTCCCTCACCATTGGTCCACCTCACTCGCCACGCTACCAGCCAGGAACGTTCGTCGGTCGCGTGTCCTCCCACACGCTCGACGTTCCTCCCATTTCTTATCCGTTGCCGCAACACAGCATCAACGCCAGGACGTAGGGGACGGCATGTGAATACGGCCCCGTGCGGATAGTCAAGTCTCGTCCCACCCTGCATACTTTCCTTGTCCGGCTTCTTCTCCGATATGAGAGACACTGCGGAGGTGCCGCAATGCGTGAGTGGTGTGAGCCCGCGGTTTCCATTCAGCGAGTCAACGCGTCTGATGTAATGGACGGTCACCTGGTTTGGGGTGTTCTCACTGAGCCAAATGGTGTTGTGGTGCCGGGCCCTCTGGGTTGGCTGCGCGACGAAAAGATTGCGGCTGAGGCATTACTTGCCTCGGGCCCCAGGCAAGACGATATGCCTGGTTTCGTGGAAAGGATCAAGGTTGAGGGTGCCAGGATTATCGGCCTTGCCTCACACCCGGCAGACGCGGTCGCATTCCTCCGTCTGACGCACACATCCCTTCACCGGCCCTTTCCGCAGGAGTTCCGCAGGCAGGACTTCGAGGCAGCACTTTCCGAGGACCCTGATGTGTGGCGTGCACTTGAGCGGGCAGGGGCCGTTCCGGCAGGAATTCGAGACCTGCCGTTGATGCAGGTTCTCGGTCCTGTCCAGCAGTGGGAAACCGCTCTCCGTCAGAACATGGTCCGCGACAGCCTCGGGAAAACTCCCGAAGAGGTCAGTGGGTTTTGCTGCCGTTGGATACCTGCATGCTTCTGCCCCGGCCGCTGGTGGTAACCGCCGGTCAACGGCGGTGGACTACACGGTGGGACGTAGCGCTTGTAGCGCTCCTGTACATGCTCGAACTGCCCATCTTCTGGGATCGCCGCCCGGGTGGTCTTCCGGAATGGATCACACCTGGCTACGCAATGTTGGGCTATCTGCCGCTCCTGTTGCGGAAGCGATTTCCGCTCCCGGTGCTGCTGGTCGTCGTACTGCACAACCTGCTGGCCTGGGTCTTGGTCTATGGGTATGTACCGACACTCAATGTGTGGCTCGCTCTCTACGCTGCTGCCTTCCATTGCGGCCGGCGGGCTGCCACCTGCGGACTGCTGGCCGTGTTCCTGCCCATTGCGCTGACGGTCCTGGATGAGACCAGACGTGCTGTGCCAGGGGACCGTGCCGAAACACTCGTCATCTCGGCCTTACTTCTCACTATGTTCAACGTGGCGGTTTTCGGTGTAGGAAGATGGGCTGCCTGGACGGTTCGGCAGCGGCAGCGGGCCGCCGCGGATGCTGTGTCGACGGAACGCAATCGCATCGCACGTGACTTGCACGACATCGTCGCACATGCAGTGAGTCTCATGCTTCTTCAGGCGGCCGGGGCATCGAGAGTCATGCACAAGGATCCCGGCCGTGCCGTAGTGGCGCTTGGACACGTCGAGCAATTGGGGCAGCAAGCAATCGTCGAGTTGCGTCGGATGCTCAATCTCCTTGCAGGCGATGCCGACCAGGCTGGGGCACAGCAACTGCCTGGGCTGCGGAACCTCGAAGACTTGCTGAAACACACAGAGAGCGACACCTTTCGAGTTGTGCTCAAGGTGGCCGGGAACCCGGTGCCTCTGGAGCCAGGAGTGGACCTTTCTTCCTACCGCATCGTGCAGGAGGCTCTCACTAATGCCAGTCGATATGCTGACAGGCGGTTTCCAGTTGTCTTGGAGATCTGCTGGCACCCGACAGAGCTGGATATCCGAATTCGGAACAGGATTGCTGGTGGGAGGCGGAACTCGGCCCACCGGCTAGCCACCGGGCGAGGGCTCATCGGAATGGAAGAGCGAGCCACGGCAGTAGGGGGAAGGTTGCATACTGGCACCGGGCCGGATGGCAACTTCGTCGTTGCTGCCTCCTTTCCCCTCGCCAGTCCCTCGTCAACGAGCGGAGGGTCCCAGGAATGACAGACCAGTACGCTGAAACCACGCGGGTGCTGCTTGTCGACGACGAGCCATTGGTACGCGCAGGGCTGGCGATGCTCGTCCAGAGTGAGGACGACCTCATCGTCGTCGGCGAGACCGGCGATGGCGCGCAGACCGTTGAGCAGGCGGCTCGACTCCGTCCTCATGTCATCGTGATGGACGTGCGTATGCCGGGTATGGATGGTGTGGAGACCACGCGCAGTCTGGCCGAGGACGCGTTCATCGACAAAGTCGGCTGGACGGCCGCCGTGTTGATCCTGACCACCTTCAACGATGACGAAGCCGTCTATGCTGCGCTCCGCGCCGGAGCCTCCGGATTCATGCTGAAGAACGCCGCTCCCAGAGACCTGATCACGGCCATACGAGCCATAGCAAGAGGCGACGCCTGGCTCGACCCGTCCGTGACCCGGAAGCTATTGGCCGACTTCGCTGACCGCCCCAATCTCGGATTGCCGGCCGCAGATGAAGTACAGCGATTGACCCCGCGGGAACGTGAGGTCTTGGTTCTCGTCGCGTACGGCCTCACCAACGAGGTGATCGCAGAGCGTCTTGTCGTCAGCAAAGCCACTGTCAGGACACACCTGGGACGCATCCTGGTGAAGCTAGGTCTTCATGACCGCGCGCAGGCGGTCGCCGCTGCATACCAATGCGGATTGGTCCGCCCTGGCAGCCCACTGCCGAACTGACCGTGGGAAACGCCGCTACCGGCTCGGACGCAGTTCTGCCTTCACTGCGTGCTTGCGGCGCTGCCCGGTCGGCCCGAAGCGGTGGTCGAGAGGGCCTGCCGGCAAGACGGTGGTCGTTGCGGTGAGCGAGAGGCCGGATCTCCCGAATCCCGACTCGCTGCGTGACCAGGTCTCTTTGGTCAGGAGCAGCCGGACCGGAATGACGCCCGCATCGGACCAAACGCGGCCGCGGCTGGGAATTTCCTCGGTGTACGGGCCGTCGTGGTCGTGCGGCCCCACCAGGTTGTACCTGTGGACCTCCCGGCATAGGTGGGGAATGTCCGCACCACCGACGCGCGCCCCGCCCGAAACCCTCATTGAGCACCTCCGCTTAAATGGCAACAGCGTTGAAGATGTGAGGACGGCCGTTGAACGCTTTGGTCCTCGTGCTGGCTTAGGGGTACGGCTGCCATACGCCCAGGCACCGACGGAATATTGACGGCTGCTGTGGGACGACCCTGAGGTATCGCCCGATCACACTCGTACTGTGCACAGCGAATGATCCGCGAACGACACCTCAGGAGTCAGCCATGAATATTGAGCTGCTGGCATCGATCAGTTCCTCCGCATACACCGTCGCAACCGCTCCTTTCCAGTTTGCGGCGGGCACCCTGGCCGCGGTGGGCGAAGCAGCTGTGACACGAGCTCGTGTGCACCGGCCTCCGAACATGCTCAGGGCGCAGACGTCCGAGCACCATGATGCAGACCCCGACGATACCCCGGTGCTTCTTGTCCCGGGGTATCTGTCTCACCATGCCTCCTGGGACACTCTGCTCCACAGGCTTCACTTGAGCGGATTCCGTAACGTTTTCTGCTTGCACTACAGCCCCTTCAAGATGGACATCCCGGCCATCGCCTCGATGCTCGCCGCCGAGGTACGGCAGGCCCTGCAGCACAGCGGCGCCAGTGGGGTCCATCTTGTCGGATACAGCTTGGGCGGGTTGGCGGTGCGCTACGCGGTGCAGCAGCTGGGACTGGACGACAAGGTCCTCGGTGCCGTCACCATTGCGACACCCCACCGGGGAGCGCTGCTGGCACACTTGGGAATCGGCCCCGCCGTTAGGCAACTGCGAAGCAATTCCCCGTTGCTGGCCGCCTTGCCGGACATCAACGCCGAGCAAGAAGTCCGGTGGTCCCTCATCGGTTCGCAGTTCGACGCGGTGGTTTCGCTCTTCAGCGCAACGGCGGGACGGCACGTCAGTTCTTGCTGCGTCTCAGGCTGCGGCCATCTCCGTATCATCAAGTCCCCTCACATGGCCGACATAGTTGTCGGACACCTGAAGAGCACCTCACGGGGGGACACCCACGCCGAGGCAGTCCCCTTGGCGCAAGGACGGCAGGCTTATGCTGCAGCTTCTTGAGGACACGCAGGCGCGTATATACGGCCGATAAGACGCACTCCGGAGAAACGACATCAGTCCTGCCTGACCCCGTGGCCCGCGATTCGAGTGGGCGACCCGCGGCCGGTGACCGTGCGACGCGAGCTGAAGGCGACTCCTCCCATGGCCGTACAGGCGGACCCGGCTTACATCTGGGCGAGGACGAGGAGATGACGGTAGTGGTGGGACGACCTCGCCGGCCGGCGGTAGGAGACTCGGGGCATGAACAGTTCTCGCCGCGACCAAAGCTCAGGGGAAGACGTAGCTGACGAGTCTTCGACGCAGCGGGCGATGACCGCCGCTTCCTCGTGGGAGAGCCACATGTGAGGTGGGGACTTTGTCCGGCGAGGACGAATCGACAGTGATGGAGGTAGCTCCATGCATGGCACCGAGATGCCGCTTGTTACGTCGGCTGTTTCGTCACCGGAGGGCAGCCAAGTAGGAGGCGGAGGACGGCCGGAGTCGGCGGGCGATGGCGGTACGGCGAGGGAGACCGAGCGCCGATGGCTTCCTGCGGGAGATCCGCGGTCCTTACCCCTGCTGGACGCGGAAGCGGCAGGCCGTAACGCGGCAGGGGAGGACGTGCAAGTGGTGTACAGCGCCCGCGGCGACAAATACGTGATCGTTCCTCGGTCGCGGGTGGAGTGCCAAGACTCCAGGTCCGAATAATGATCAGCGCCTGGTAATCACTGTTTCGGGAAGTCGCCTGCCGGGGCTTCTTCAGCTGCCTTCCGCTCCTGCTTCTTCGGCAGGACGTAGTGGTACTTCCCTCATCCGTGGTTACAGCCAAGAGGCTGACCAACTGTGTAACGAGTGCTGTAACTCTCGACCGAACGATGAGTCCACCAGCGGCTCTGGGCTGCCCATCCGGTCCGCTAAGTGTTCTCATCAGCCTAGGGGAGTGGAGGCTATGAACTGCTCGACAGATCTCCTGACGGTCGCTAGGGCCGAGGCGCTGTTCAGCAGTGACCTGCCAACAGGCTCCGAGCCGACCAGGGCCGAAATCACGGCTGCTGTCCGGCAGGCAGTCCGAATTCACGGAGGCACTCGCGGCTGCGCCGTCGCGCTCGCCGGTGCCTATGGCGAACGTCCGGAGATCGCAGTTCCTCGGATGCGCTGGGCGTTGCGGCAGGTCCGCGCTGCCTATCACCGACCGGGCCCCGTGCCGACGGCATCTGCACATGATCGAGGATTCTGAAATGAAGATCACCATTGCGTAGGAGCACGTTGAGCGGTACGTCAAGGCAATTCCGGCCTGGCACCACCGGTGTCATCGCGCTGGGCGGAACGGTCGGGAACACGAGCGAACCGGCGGATGCGGCCACGAAGGAACAGTTGCCACGCCTGGATGACCTGGCGTACGCCATCTAGGCATCCGGCTCCACGGACCGGTCCAGCGGTTTCGTCTCTGCGGCGGGGCTGTGTGGGTGCGCATACCCTCCCTGATTTCCGGCGTTCTTACCGCTTACCGCTCCCTGGCGGTTTCCCGGCCGTATGGAAGGCCGGCCATCGTTCACCTGCCCCTGGGTTGGAACTGGTTGAGTGGTGCCGTCGGGGGCCGTCGGGGCTACGTGAAAGCGACCCGCGGCCGGTGACCGCGCGTCGCGAACGTGAAGGCGACTTCTCCCATCGCCGTACAGGCGCGCCCGGCTTACATCTGGGCGACGACGAGGAGATGACGGTAGCGGTGGGACGACCTCGCCGACCGACGGTAGGAGACTCGGCTCGTGCACAGTTCTCGCCGCGACCAAAGAAACTCCGTTCCTCAGGTGACTTTCCATGAAGGGTGAGTAATGAGCATCCTAAGTAAGTGCGAGTCCTATACCCGCGCCCGGGAAGCGAGGGAAAACGGCCTCTATCCCTACTTTCTCAACTTCGACAGTCACGGCGCCGGCACAGCCCGATTGACTGGCGGGCGAGACGTCGTCATGTGCGGATCCAATGACTACCTCGGACTGAGCACCGACCCCCGTGTGACCGAGGCAGCCGCTACCGCCGCCCGCCGCTACGGCGCAGGCTGTACTGGTTCCCGCTTCCTCAACGGCAACCTTGATCTTCACGACCACTTGGAGCAGGAACTCGCGAAGTTCTTCGGGAAGCCAGCCGCCCTCGTCCTGACCACGGGCTACCAGGCCAACCTCGGTGCGATATCCGGACTGTGCGGTCCCGGAGACACTGTGCTCCTCGACAAGGAGGCGCACGCCTCGCTGATCGATGCCGCACGGCTCAGCCGCGCCGACGTCCAGTGGTTTGCGCACAACGACACCATTGACCTCACATCCAAGCTGGACCGGTTGTCCCAGCCCAGCCGTACGCTCGTCGTGGGCGACGGCGTATACAGCATGGAGGGCGACCTGTGCTCGCTGCCTGAACTCGCCCGCGTCTGCCGTGCGTACGACGCCACCCTGCTAGTGGACGACGCGCACGGAGCCGGTGTACTTGCTGAGGGGCGTGGCACTTGTGCGCACTACGGTCTCACCGATGAAGTTCCATTGATCACTCTCACCTTTTCCAAGGCCTTTGGCTCAATCGGTGGAGCCGTACTCGGCGATGAGCAGGTCATCGACTACCTGCGGCACCACGCCCGCAGTCTCATGTTCTCGGCCGGCGCCAGCCCATCGAACACCGCGTCCGTCCTGGAGGCGCTCAGCATCGTGCGCTCCGAAACATGGCGCTGCGATGCAGTGGTGGCAAATGCTGACCATATGCGTCAGGAGCTGATGGCCTTGGGCTACGACGTCGGTGCCAGCTGCACCCCGATTGTGCCGATCAAAATCCGGGACGAACTCAGCACCTTGCTCGCCTGGAAACTTCTCCTTGCGCAAGGGGTGTACGTCAATGCCGCGCTGCCTCCCGCTGCCACCCCGCGGCTGCGCACCAGCTACACAGCGATGCAGACCGATGACCACCTGCGGCGCGCACTCGCGGGTTTCGCAGCGGTCCGTGAGCAGTTGTCGGGTACTCCCGCCCGCGTCACCTGAGCAGCTTCGATGCCGCCGGCCGGGGACGGTCGTGCGGTACCTGGCGACAGGGTCCTCGGGCGGGGTGCCGACTGCGTGCCCGGCCCTTGCGGTCGGGCGGAGCGGCCGTGGCCGCGGCCGGCGCCTCGCCTGAGGACGCTATGACGGGAGCCGCCAGGAGCGCAGCAGTGCACAGCAGTGGGACTGCGCCCGGCGCCACCCCTCATTCTCCTCGCCCATACAAAGACATCGTGCCCTCCAACAGAGGAGTTCCCCATGACCCGCATCCGACTGGCCGCCCGGGCCATGTGCCTGGCATGGAGCAAGTCACACGCTGACCCCACTGCGGACTATGACGCTGTCAGTGGCGACTACGACACGTATTTCAGCCCCGTGATGGGCCGGCACTCCCTTGAGGCGCTCGCCGAGGTGCCCGTCAGGCCAGGAGATACTGCAGTCGAACTCGCCTGCGGTACAGGGCACCTGACGGCCGAGATCGTACGCCGCATGGAGGGGCGGGGCACGGTACTGGCGGTCGACAAGTCGCCGGGCATGCTCGCGGTGGCGCGCGCGAAAATACAACCCCTGGTTTCTGCGACGGACGGCCTGCGTGTGGAGCTGTCCGAGGGCGATATGGAGATCTTCTTACGAGGCATGCCCCCGTCCAGCGTCGATCTGGTCGTCGTCGGCTGGGCGATCTGCTACAGCAAGCCGCCGAGGCTGCTGGCGGACGTCGAGCGGGTGCTGCGGCCTGGCGGCTGGGTTGTCGTCATCGAGACGAGGGCGGATGCCCACCAGACTCTGACCGAGCACCTGCAGCAGGTCTTTGGTGACGACCCGTCATTGCTGGCCAATCTGATGCGGGTGTCCCTCCCCAAGAACGCGGCCGCCTTGGCCCGCTGGTTCGCCCAAGCCGGGCTGGCAGTCGCAGTGCAGAGGGACGGTACCCAGACCATCCCCGCGCACAACCCGGAGGAAGTCATGGAGTGGGTCCAGCGCTCCGGTGCTGCGGCAGGCTTCAAGAACACTGTTGCCCCGGGCCGTGAGCAGCAGGTACTGGACCAGATCAGGGCAGGGCTCGCCGGAACTCTGGCCCGGGAGCGCACTTTGAATTTGCACCACACCTTCGTCGTGGTCACTGGTAGCAAGCCTGCCTCCCAGCGGACTGCCGCAGTCGGCATGCGTACTGAGGAGACCAGCGCATGACCCACTCCACCGGCGCGGTCCCCTCAGGCCCATCCCCTTCCGTCCCCAGGGGAGAGCCGACGGCGCCAAGTTACCGCGCATCCAGCCGAGTTCAGGTCGTCATGCTGCGCTTCGCCAAATGGATTACCGCCTTCCCGAAGACGGTCATTGTGGTGTGGGCGCTGCTCATCGCCGTGTGTTTCCCCTTCGCCACCCAACTCACCTCCACACTTACGGACCAGGGTGCGTCCAAGGTGGTGCCCGGCACGAGCAGCGCCCGTGCCGAGAAGCTCGCCGAGACCGCCTTCCCGCACCGCTCCCAGCGCGAGGTGATCCTTGTCGTCGAGGCACACTCCGTGCACCACCCTCCCGTGCGGGCCTTTCTGGCGCGGCTGGAAGACCAGTTGAGCGAGCAGGTCAGGCGCGGCGAGATCGAGCGCACGTCTTCCTCGGCGTTCACCTTGTACCGGGACGCCGTTGCCGGTGTCCTGGCCCCGGTCCGCGAGCAGGCAGTGCGCCGCGGCGGCCCGGACGTAGCCCGCCGCCAAGCGGCAGATGATGCGATCGCGGCGGGGGACGTGCCTGCAGCGCTGGCTGCTGAGGCGCGTGAGGCCGCTACTGCGCGGGACGCGTCGCGGGTGACGGCCATCGCGGAAGCGGTGGCCGTACAAGCGGACTGGCGGGACTTCCCCGTAGAAGTCCCGCCAGAGATGGCCAACCGGCTCCTGTCCAAAGACGGCCGGACGACGCTGGTGTCGGTCAGTTACGCATCGAGGGCCGGCAAAGATCCCGACGTGGAGTCGTTACGCAAGAACGTCGCTGGTCTCGTCGAACGCGACGGTTTAAAAGACACGGTCACCGTGCACGTCACTGGTGAACTTCCCCTCATCCACGACACCTACGCTCAAGCCGAGACAGACAACGCACTGATGGAGTCCGTGGCCTACGCCATCATTGTCGTCGTCCTACTGTTGTTCTTCCGCGCTCTGGTGCCGGCGGTACTCACACTGGTCAGTATCGGACTGGCGATGAACGTCTCGCAGGCGGCACTGTATCTGCTGCAGCAGCACATCACTCTCACCCAGTTCACGGTCACGATCATGACGTTCGTGATGCTGGGGGCAGGCGTCGACTACAGCATGTTGCTGTCCTCCCGCTACCGGCAGGAGCGGTTGGCCGGGCGTTCTCCGCGCGAGGCAGCCGTGCTGGCCGTCGTACATGCGGGGGAGAGTATGCTGCTAGCGGCCATCGCCGTGGCGCTGGCCTTCGGCGCCACCCTCGTCTCGCCCGTCGATTGGATCCCGCCGCTGGGCTACGGCGGCCTCGTCGGCATCCCCATCGTCCTCGCTGCTGCGCTCACCCTCACTCCCTGTCTGCTGATCCTGCTAGGGGACCGGTTTTTCGCCCTGGGGCGAGCGCCCCTATCAGACCTGGAACAACGCAGCGGACTGGGCCGGCACCTGCAACGGACTGTGGAGTTCGCACGTCGGCGCAAGGTTGCGGTCATCCTCGTGTTCGCGGCACTGACGGTGCCGCTCGCACTGGTCGCGGTGAGCCACCGCTCGACCGCTGACCCGGTTGCGCTCAGCCCTGCTACCGACTCACGCGATGGATTCCAAGCCGTCGCTCGGACCTGGGGCGACTCCGCCGTGCTGCCCACGGTTGTGGTGGGCAACGCGGCCCGAGGCAACGTCGCTGACGGCCGACTCACCGAAGACGGGCAGCGGGCAGTGGCTGCCTTCACTGAGCGCTTGGCCGGCATACGGGGGGTCGCTTCCGTGGACTCGGCCACCAGCCCCTTTGGTAACGCGTGGACTGCGCAGCAGAGCACACAGCTGCCCCCTGCGCTGCGTAAGGACTATGTCTCGAAGAATGGTGCCCTGCGATTTGTCGTGGCATTGGAGGACGACCCCTACTCTGCCGCGGCGGGCGAGACCGTCCAGCGCATCCAGACGGCCGTCGACAACCACAGCAGCGACGTCGCAACCCTGGAGATCAGCGGTGCCACCCAGGTGGACCGCCAGTACGCCGCGGCGATACGCACGAGCTTCTGGCAGATGGTGGCCTTGGTCTCGGCAGGCGTCTTCACCATGCTCGTGGTGGCACTACGGTCGCTGCTCATCCCTGTGCGACTGATTGCCACCTTGATGATGAGCAACGTATGGGCCATCGGCCTGACCGTACTGCTCTTCCGTGACTGGCAGGGGGAGGCCATCATCAATGACCTGCCGGTCTTTCTCACCGTCCTGATGATGGGGCTCGGCATGGACTACGAAATTTTCCTGGTCACCCGCGTCCGGGACCTGGTCCGCTCCGGTGTCTCCCAAGAAAGGGCCGTCATCCGGGCCGTGGTCGATACCGGCCGGGTCATCAACGCCGCTGGGATGGTCATGGCGGGCAGTCTGGGCACGATGGTGCTGTCCTCCACCCTGATGCTCCAGCAGTACGGCACGGGGCTGGGGTTGGCGGTGCTGCTGGACGCCACGCTGATCCGTATGGTTTTCGTCCCCGCCACGTTGCTGCTCTTCGACCGCTACAACTGGTGGCTGCCCAACATGCACCGGCTGCGCCTGCGCCGGTCGGCGAAGGCGGGTTGACCGGCCATGGGGCAGGGCGCGCACGTGTCGGCGCAGGAGCGGGAGCCTCAGGCGGGCGCCGGGTGCTGTTGGAGCCTGCAGTGGGTGAGAGCCCGTCATGCGACGGCCCCGGTGGCCTCGGCAGCCGCACTGTTCGCGGTGGTCGCCGTGATCCGCCTGGCCGGGGCGTTCACGGCGGCGTTAATGGCGTTGTCGGTGGTGCTCAGCGCGGTCGTCCTGCTGGTTGTTCCTCGTAGCGACTGGGCGGTCGGGGCAGGGCTGCGTCGCTTCGCGGCACGGCCGGCGGCGGTGGGCGCAGCCCTGGTGGCCATGGCCTACGCGGTGGCTTTGCTTGGCACCAGTGCGGCGTTCGGCAGGGGCAAGGACAACTGGGTGGTGTGGATACCAGAGCTGTTCAAGGGCCTCTTGCCAGGCCCCCGCTGTCTCGGCCTGGTGGCCATGTTGTTGGCGATGGGGGCTATCGTGCCCCTGGCGGAAGAGATCTGCTATCGGGGCGTGCTCTACACAGCCCTGGAGCGTCGCATGGGCACGAACGCAGCCATCCTCCTGACCGCCGCAGCCTGGGCCCTGGTTCACCTCGGCGACTACGGTCTCAACCCCTTCAACGTCAGGGTGATGTATGGGGCGTTGTCGTCAGTATTCCTGATGGGGCTGGCGCTGGGTATATGCCGGTCGCTGACCGGCTCGACCCTGGCCTGTGCTGCAACGCAGGGTATGTGCAATATGTTGTTGCTGGGAGCAGTGGGCTGTTTATGACACGACACGTTGGCGTCATGTCCGTGGTCGGCCTTTCGCTGGCACGGTACCCAACGACCTACGATGCGGCGGTTCCGCCCGCTGCATGAGTCCGGTGTGATGATCCTGCGCGAGATCGCGAGTACGAGCGCGCCGACGGCTGGCCTGCACGGGGCGAGGCTTGGTGATCGCTGAGCGACCGTATGGAAGGTGTCGCTCAGTCGCCAGTGCTGCTGCCCCGCGCATTTGCCAGCAGGGACACGGGCGCGGGGTGATCAGGAGGTGGGGAGGATGGGCCAGGCTGTGCCGCCGGACGGGCAGGCCCAGCTGGCCACGCCGTCCACCTCTCGGGCCGCTGCCGGGTGGCCGTGGCCGGGGCAGGGCGGGTGGGGTGCGCCGCCGGTCTCTTCCAGTACTGCGTCCTGGAGTTGGTCGGCCAGCAGGGTCACAGCCTCGGCCTGCCCCATGGGCTCCTCGAAGTGGACGGCGACCGCGGAGCCGTCGGCGAAGGCGAGCGTGACCAGCAATCCGGCGACATCGTCGCCGAAGCCGCTGTCGTCCTTGCCACCGTCCAGGGCGATGGACAGCGAGGAGCCGAACGCCTCCTCCTCCGCGCCGCCGTCTGCTGAGCCCGAGGACGTCCGTGCGCCGGCATCGGCAGCGAACCCCGGGCCGGTGACGGTGAGGGTGTGCCCGGCCGGCGCCCCGAGTTGCGCAAGGATCGCCTCGGCCCAGCCTTGGACTAGGTCGTGTGTGAGAGGCATGGGCTGTTACTCCGATGTGAGGCAAGAGTATGGCTCTGGACCTGCTGTACCGGGGAATGAGTGAGACGAGCTTCCTGTCGTCAATAGCGCTTCTGTGACGCCATGACCTGGCTGCTGAATCTTTGCGGAGAAACCCACAGTTATAGTGAGATTCTCTATGGATGCGCTCTGGTCAGGCACTGCCCTCTCTACCACGACGGGAATTCTGTATCACTCTCCGTACCGCCGTCTTCGGCTTGAGCCCGCGCTCCACTCTGAGCAGATAGCTGACGGGCGAGTTCTCCAGCACTTCCTTCCGCTGCCGCTGTGTCCCGCGTACGACGGTGGCAGCCAGTGCGGTGGCGAGCGCCGCTGATGTCGGAAGCTCGAACTTGGTGCTGAAGGCGGTGGTGATGGTGTCAAGCCCAACGCCCTTCATGGCCTTGCGCAAATCCTCCAGCGGAACGGCGAAGTGCTCACGGGCGGCCGCCTCCAGGTGCACGTCCAAAGCCTGCCGGTCAACGACGCCGGTCAGCTTTTCACGCAGGTCTGCTGTGACGTCTTCGACTGCCCGGGTGAAGGCGAAAAACTCGGACTCGTAGTTCTGCCGCAGCTTGATGATCGTGTCGATGGGCATGGTGCCAAGCCGGGCCGGGAGTACGCAGTCGATGGCCATCAGCCCGAACCGGCTGACGATGTCTTCGAAGTCTTCCCGCAGCCGTGCACTGCCCAGAAGAGCCGAGGCCATGGAGTCACTGTCCCAGCGATGGGTGGCTGAGTGGGCGGGCCGCGACCTGGTCCGTCGTGGGTGTGTACGCCGTCCGCTCGGCCAGTTCAGAGGTGAGGGCGCACTTGTAAACCCACGCCAGGGTGGGGTCCATGGCCAGCCACTCGCGCCCCGACGCACGGACAACAAAGTTGCGCGTCGACACGGTGGCCAGTGGTTCCGTGTTCACCCTGCGAGCGCGCACGACCCGGTGATGCAGGTAGTCCTCGTACCCGATCCGGTAGCGACGTTGCAGTTCCTCGCCGCTGTCGGTGACCACTTTCAGCAGCTCCCGCGCGACCGACGCAGCAGCCTCGCCGGGGTCGACGTTCACCATAAAATCCAGTTTCTCCCGCAACGCGACAATGTCCTCGGGATCAGCGAGGCGAAAGTCGAGGGGAACGACACGGGCCATCCGCGGCCAGTAGAGCGGGGACATGGCCTCGGGGCCCGCGACAGAGTTACGAGCGACACCTGGCTGCGGTACGCCGAGCGCTGTCTCGCCCATGAAGCCGGCCCGAGCCCACGGCGGAACCAACCGGTGCTCGAGCCGGCCAGGCCCGTTCCGCGACAAGATCGGCCAGCGGTTCGGTCACACGACGGTGGGCACCTGGGGACGGGGCTCGGCCTGGGGCCGGGTGACGCCGTCGGCAACAGCATCGCCGTAGCGCTCGAGGATCTGCGCGTAACGGCGCTTGGTGCGCAGGTCCATGCCGTTGCATAGCCGGATGATGAGCGGGAACCGGGCCAGCGCGGGAAGGCCATTGGCGCTGGTGGTGTGGACGAGTTGGATGCCGTGGGCTGCGGTGACACGGACCTGCCGTCCGATGTCCTCTGGTGTGTCCTGGCTGCCGTACAGGCACTGGCCGGTCCCGTACTGCTGCTCCGGCGGGCACTGTCCACGGGCGCGCCGTAGTCAGTCGCGGGGCGGTGCCGTGCTTTTTCTGACGACGAGGCTGGTGGCCAGTTCGAGTCTGGTCGTGACCGGCGCCTCCGCCCGTATGCGCAACAGCATCTGGGTCGCCTCCTCGGCCATCCGCCGCAGCGGCTGGTGCACCGTGGTCAGCGCAGGGCTGGACCAGCGGGCGACTGGTACGTCGTCGTAGCCGACCACGGACAGGTCGTGCGGGACGCGCAGGCCACTGACGCGTGCGGCCTCCAGAGCGCCCAGGGCCTGTAGATCGCTGCCCGAGAAGATGGCGGTCGGTGGCCGGGGGAGCGAGAGCAGTTTCATGGTTCCCTCGTAGCCGCCTTCGACGTGGAAGTCGCCGTACAGGACGAGATCGGGGTCGATCTCCAGGCCCGCCATGCTCATCGCCGAGCGGTAGCCGTCCAGGCGTGCCAGCGAGCAGAGCATGTCCTCGGGGCCGGTGATGATGCCGATGCGGCGGTGCCCGGAGTCGATGAGATGGCGCGTGGCTGCGAGCCCGCCGCTCCAGTTGGCCGAGCCCACCGACGGGACGTCGGGGTCGGGATCGCCTGCGGGGTCGATGATGACGAAGGGGATGGCGCGTGAGCGCAGCTGCTGCTTGACCTCCGCAGGCAGGGCGGAGAAGACCAGGACCACGCCGAGCGGCCGGCGTTGCAGCACCCCTTCGATCCAGTCGGGACCGGGGGCCTGCCGGGTTCCGCTTTCGGTGAGGACGACGCTGGCCCGGTGGGCCTTGGCCACGTTCTCCACTCCGCGGATCAGCTCCATTGCCCAGATGCTGTCCAGCTCGTGGAAGACCAGCTCGATGAGTGGTGCCTCCTGAGCCGAGCGGGTCGTGCGCCGGTAGGCGTGCTCCTCCAGCAGGCGTTCCACTTTGAGCCTGGTCGGTGCGGCGACGTCCTGCCGCCCGTTGAGGACTTTCGAAACTGTCGAGAGGGAAACCCCGGCCTGCTTGGCCACTTGGGCCAGGGTGACACGGCTCGACTCCTCGTCATCGCGCATGGTGAGGAGCATAGAGCACCGACAACTGCGGGCGCAGCGTCACAAGTTGATAACTCGCCGACTGAGGGTTGACCCGCTGAAGCGAGGAGTCCTAGCGTCCCGACGCGTGAAGTTTCGAAAATTACATCGAAAAAGTTTCGAAAGGTGGAGGCGATGAAACGACGTGCACGGTTCCTGCGGAACGCTGCTGTCGGCGGTGCCGCGCTGAGCCTGACGCTCACCCTGTCGGCGTGCGGCGGGGGCGCCGCATCGGCGGGCAGGGACGACGGCAAGATCCACGTCCTGGTCTACGGCGACAGCGCGAACAAGGTGGAGAAGCGGATCATCGCCACCTTCAACAGGACATCGAAGGTGAAGGCCGTCCTGGACACCATCCCGGGCGCCGACTACCAGGCCAAGCTGCAGACCGTCATCAACAGCAAGCAGGCCCCCGACGTCTTCTTCAACTGGGGCGGCGGCAGCATCAGACCGTTCGTCGACGCCGGACTCCTCATGCCGCTGGACGACTTCATCGCCAAGAACCCGGACCTCAAGGACAAGTTCCTGCCCTCGGTGTTCCAGAGCGCGGAGGTGAACGGGAAGCCGTACGGCGTCCCCATGCGCGGCACCCAGCCCGTGCTGCTGTTCCACAACAAGAAGGTGCTCCGGGACGCCGGCGTCGAACCGCCCAGAACCTGGGACGACCTGCTGGCGGCGGTACGGACGCTCAAGGCGGAGGGCATCACGCCGATAGCCCTGGGCGGTGGCGACAAGTGGCCCACGCTCATGTGGTTCGAGTACCTCTACGACCGGGTGGCCGGGCCCGGGCTGTTCCAGAAGGCGCTGGGCGGGGACAAGGACGCCTGGGCGAGCGCCGACAGCAGGAAGGCCCTCGGCATGCTCAAGGACCTGGTGGACGCCGGAGCCTTCGGCACGAACTACGACTCGGTGAAATTCACCGACCAGGGCTCGCCCACCCTCCTGGCCACGGGGAAGGCCGGATTCGAGCTGATGGGCTCGTGGGAGTACTCCACCCAGCAGGACAGCCACCCGGACTTCGCCGCACACGACCTCGGTTACGGCACCTTCCCGTCGGTCGGCGGCGGCAAGGGCGATCCGGAAAACCTCGTCGGCAACACCAACAACTTCTACTCGGTGCTGAAGAAGACCAAGCACCCGGAGGCGGTCGCGGAGTTCCTGGAGCTCCAGTACTCGGACGAGTTCGTCAAGGCCCAGCTCGGCATCGGCAACCTGCCCACCACCACGACCACCGAAAAGTTCCTCGACACCGCCGCCGACCCGGACTTCGCCCGCTACCAGTACGACAAGGTCGAGAAGGCGCCCGCCTTCCAGCTCTCCTGGGACCAGGCGTACCCGCAGACGGCAACGGTCGGCATGCACCAGGCCGTTCAGCAGTTTCTCAACGGTGGGCTCGACGAGGACGGGTTCATCAAGGCCATGCAGGCCCTGCCCACGTCCTGACCGCGCCGACCACCCGACTTGGACCCCTCTCATGACCCCCACCGTCACCGGCGTCAGCCGGCCGGGCTTCGCCTGGGCGGCACCCGCCGCCGTCTTCTTCGGCTTCTTCGCGCTCCTCCCGCTCGTCCTGGTCGCCGTGCTCTCCTTCGCCCACTGGGACGGGCTGAGCGCCCCGCGGTTCACCGGGCTCGACAACTGGAACAAGCTGTTCGACGACCCCGTCATGCTCAAGAGCCTCGGGCTGAGCGTCCTGCTCACCGGCCTCGGCGTCGCCGTCCAAACGCCGCTGAGCATCCTGCTCGGCGTCTGGGCGGCGGGTCCACAGCGCAACCGGGCCGTCCTCTCCGCCATCTACTTCGTCCCGCTGTTGCTGTCGGCGGCGGCCGTGTCCGTGCTGTGGCGCGCCGTCCTGGACCCCAACTTCGGTGTACCCGCACACGCCGAGTGGCTGTTCGGCGACGGCAACCTCTTCGGCGCGCAGAGCAGCGCCATCGGCGTCCTCGTCTTCGTGAGCGCCTGGCAGTTCACACCGCTGCACACGCTCATCTACCAGGGAGCGGCCCGCGCGGTACCCCGAGTCCTCTACCAGGCGGCCCAGATCGACGGCGCGGGCAGGGTCCGGCAGTTCTTCCACATCACCCTGCCGCAGCTGCGCAACAGCATCATCACCTCCACGATCCTGATGGTGGTGGGCGGCCTGACGACCTTCGACACCGTGCTCATCCTCACGCAGGGCGGCCCCGGGACCGACACCACCATCAGCGCCTACTACATGTACCAAAAGGCGTTCAAGAACTTCGACTACGGGACGGCCTCGGCGATCGGCGTGCTGCTCGTCCTGGTCGCCACGGTCATCTCGCTGATCGTGGTGCGCCTCTCGGGCTACGACAGGATGCGCAGCACGATGGAGGGCCTGTGAGCAAGCGCCGCCCCAATCACCTCGCCGGCTTCGGCTCGCTGATCTGGCTCTTCCTGGTCGGACTGCCGCTGTACGCGATGCTCGTCGCCACGTTCCAGTCGCGCGCCGACTACGCGGACAACGGACCGCTCGCCCTGCCGAAGACCTTCACGCTCGACAACTACGTCAAGGACTTCCAGAGCGGATTCGGGCAGTACTTCCTCAACACCGCCCTCGTCACCGTGTGCGTCGTGGGCATCGTCGTGCTCCTCGTGCCACCGCTGTCGTACGCCATCGTGCGCAGCCGCAGCAGGCTGACGCACACGGTCTTCCGGCTGTTCCTGCTCGGCCTCGCCATCCCCTCCCAGGCCGTCATCGTGCCCATGTTCTACGTCATGAGCGAGGCCGGGCTCTACGACAACCTCATCGGCGTCATCCTGCCGACCGCCGCCTTTGCCATGCCGGTGTGCGCCCTGATCCTCAGCGGCGTGATGCGTGACATCACACCGGAGCTGTACGAGGCGATGACGATGGACGGCGCGTCCTCCCGGCGCGTCTTCTTCCAACTGGTCCTGCCGCTCTCCCGCAGCGGCCTCTCCACGATCATCGTCTTCTCCGCCCTGCAGGCATGGAACGGATTCCTCTTTCCCCTGGTGCTCACACAGTCCGCCGACACCAAGGTCATCACCATGGGCCTCTACGACTTCCAGACCGAGCACGGGGTCGACATCCCGGGTCTGCTCGCCGCGGTCGTCCTGTCCATGCTCCCCATTCTGCTCGTTTATCTGTTCGCTCGCCGCGCCCTGGTCCAGGGCCTGATGGGCGTCGGAGGAAAGTGACCGGCCACATGCCCGCACAGACCGAACGAACCGAAGCGACCCGGGTCCCGTTGTGGCAGGACGCGGCCCGCGATCCGGAGGAGCGAGCCGACGCCCTGCTCGCCGAGATGACACTGGAGGAGAAGACGGCCCAGCTCTTCGGGGTCTGGGTCGGCGCCTCCGCCGAGGGCACCGAAGTCGCCCCGCACCAGCACGACATGGAGGAGCCGGTCCCCCTCGACGACCTGCTGCCGCACGGCCTCGGGCAGCTGACCCGACCGTTCGGCACCACCCCCGTCGACCCCGCGCTCGGCGCGCTGTCACTGTTGCGCACCCAGCGCAGAATTGCCGCCGCGAACCGCTTCGGCATCCCGGCGCTGGCACACGAGGAGTGCCTCGCGGGCTTTGCCGCCTGGGGCGCGACCGCCTACCCCGTACCCCTCTCCTGGGGCGCCACCTTCAACCCCGGGCTCATCCACGAGATGGCCGCGGCGATCGGCCGTGACCTGCGCGCGGTCGGCGTCCACCAGGGCCTCGCCCCCGTCCTGGACGTCGTGCGCGACGCCCGCTGGGGGCGGGTCGAGGAAACCATCGGAGAGGATCCCTACCTCGTCGGCACCATCGGCACCGCCTACGTACGCGGCCTGGAGTCCGCCGGCGTCGTCGCCACCCTCAAGCACTTCGCCGGATACTCCGCCTCCCGCGCGGGACGCAACCTGGCGCCCGTCGGCATGGGTTCCAGAGAACGCGCCGATGTCATCCTGCCGCCGTTCGAGATGGCCGTACGGGAGAGCGGTGTCCGCTCGGTGATGCACGCCTACACCGACACCGACGGCATTCCCTCCGCGGCCGATGAACGGCTGCTCACCGGCCTGCTCCGGGACACGTGGGGTTTCGAGGGAACGGTCGTCGCCGACTACTTCGGCATCGCCTTCCTCCAGACCCTGCACGGGGTCGCCGGCAGCCTCGGCGAAGCCGCCGCCGCGGCACTCACCGCGGGCGTCGACGTCGAACTGCCCACCGTGAAGGCGTTCGGCGCGCCACTGCGCGCGGCGCTCGCCGACGGCCTGGTCCCCGAGGCCGCCGTGGACCGCGCCGTACGCCGGGTCCTGAGACAGAAGGCCCAGCTGGGACTCCTCGACGCCGACTGGGAGCCGACACCGCCGGCGCTCGCCGGAACCGACCCGGAAGCGGCGGACCCGCGCGGCACGGTCGACCTCGACACGGCGGACAACCGCGCCCTGGCCCGCCGCATCGCGGAGCAGGCCGTCGTCCTGCTCCACAACGACGGCACGCTGCCCCTGGCGGATGACCGCACCCCGGCGCGCATCGCACTCATCGGTCCCAACGCCGCCGCACCGACCGCGGTACTCGGCTGCTACGCCTTCCCCGTCCACGTGGGCAGCCAGCACCCGCACATGCCCGTGGGCATCGATCTCCCCACCCTGCACGAGGCGCTGGCCGCCGAATTCCCGGACAGTGAGGTCGTCACCGCCGCCGGGTGCGACATCGACGGCGCCGGAACCGACGGCTTCGCCGCGGCCGCCGAGCTGGCCCGCGGCGCCGACTTGGTAGTCGCCGCACTCGGCGACCGGGCCGGGCTCTTCGGCCGCGGCAGCAGCGGCGAGGGCTGCGACGCCGGCTCCCTGGCCCTGCCCGGAGTACAGCAGCAGCTGCTCGACACGCTGCTGGACACCGGCACCCCGCTCGTCGTCACCCTGCTCGCCGGCCGGCCCTACGCCCTGGGCCGTGCGGCAACCGAGGCCGCCGCCGTCGTCCAGACGTTCTTCCCCGGTGAGGAGGGAACGACGGCCCTCGCCTCCGTCCTCAGCGGACGCGTTGCCCCGGCGGGCCGGCTCCCCGTCAGCGTGCCCCGGCTCCCGGACGCGCAGCCCGCCACCTACCTCGCACCCCGCCTCGGCCATTCCACCGAGGTCTCCAGCATCGACCCCACCCCCGCCTTCGGCTTCGGCCACGGACTGACGTACACCACCTTCGACTGGTCCGGACTCGTCATCACGAACGAAGAGGCCGGTACCGACGGCGAGTTCGAGGTGGCCTGCACCGTGCGCAACACCGGGAAGCGGCCGGGCACCGAGGTCGTCCAGCTGTACCTGCACGACCCCGTCGCCTCCGTCGTCCAGCCCGTCCAGCGCCTCATCGGGTACGTACGCCTCGACCTCGCGCCGGGCGAGGCGGCGGAGATACGCGCGACCGTCCCCGCCGACCTGGCGTCCTTCACCGGCCGCGACGGACACCGCATCGTCGAACCGGGCGACCTGGAACTGCGGTTCGGCGCCTCCAGTACGGACGCCCGCCTGACGGCCCGGGTCCGGCTCACCGGCCCGGTGCGAACGGTGGACCACCGGCGGCGGCTGCACCCGGACTTGAGCATGACGCAACGTCAGGCACGGTGAGGATTCACCCAACGCAACGTCAGGTGCCCGGCTGCCGGACCGACCGGCGGCCGGGCACCTGACGTTGCCACCGAGGAGACGACCGTGTGCACCACGACTTTCCCGAGCCGGTACTCCGGCCTACGCAGCGGCCGGCGCGGTGCGCATCACGAGGCGGTGCACGCGCCGACGGTGGGCGGTGCGGTGTTGCCGTTGGTCATGACGGTGAACCCGAAGCTGGTCGACGCACCGGCCGCGAGACTGCCGTTGCCCTTCGGCGCCATCGTCATGACGTTCCCGGTGCTGTCCCAGCTCGGCGTGCCGTTCCAGGTGGCGGAGACCTTCTGTCCGGAGGCGACCGTCACCGGTACGCTCCAGCCGCTGATCCCGGACGGACCGGCCGTCACGGTCACCTTGCCGTTGTAGCGGTCACCCCACTCCTCCTGCTTCGCGTAGGAGACGGTGCAGGTACGCGTGCCACCGCCGCCGCTCGTGCCGCCGAGCGCGGACAGCACGGCGTAGTACGCCGGCTTCTTGCCGTAGTTGTCGTCGAAGAGCAGCGGTGTGCCACTGCTGCGCCAGGAGTACTTGTCCGTGATGCCCCACGTGGTGATGCCGGTGCAGCGGGACACCGCCAGGCACGCCTTCACCGCATTGCCGTAGTTGGTGGCCTGCGCGGAGCCGGAGCCCTCGATGTCCAGCTCGGTGATCTGCACGTCGACCCCGAGGTCGGCGAAGCGCTGCAGGTTCTGCCGGTAGTCCGCCGGCACGGGGGAACTGCTGTTGAAGTGGCTCTGGAACCCGACGCAGTCGAGGGGGACGCCGCGCTGCTTGAAGTCCTTGACCATGGCGTAGACGGCATTGGACTTCGCGTTCACGCCGTCGGTGTTGTAGTCGTTGTAGCAGAGCTTGGCGTTGGGGTCGGCGGCCCGGGCGGTGCGGAACGCCTCCTCGATGTAGCCGTTGCCCAGCTTGTCCTGGAAGGGGGAGCTGCGCCGCGCCCCGCTGCTGCCGTCCTGGAACGCCTCGTTGACGACGTCCCAGGAGTGGATCGTGCCCTGGTAGTGCTGCATGACCTTGGTGATGTGGTTGTTCATGGCGGTGCGCAGGTCGGCGGCGGACAGGCCGCCCACCCAGCCGGGCAGCTGGGAGTGCCAGACCAGGGTGTGGCCGCGGACCTTCATGCCCTTGTCCCGGGCGTGCGCGACGATCCTGTCGGCGGCGTCGAAGGTGAAGGAGCCGCGGGAGCTCTCGACGGCGTCCCACTTCATCTCGTTCTCCGGTGTCACGGAGGTGAACTCGGCGTCCAGCGTGCTGACGTACGGTGATTCCCCGAGGTGGTTCGCGGCCACCGCCGTGCCGAAGTAGCGGCCCTGGGCGGCAGCCGCCGTTCCGAGGGTGCTCGCGGCCTGCGCCGAGCCGGAGAGTGCGACGACGCCCGTTGCGGCGAGCATCCCCGTCGTACTGAGCGTCAGGACTCGGCGGGCGATGCCGGAGGCTCTGCTGTTCATGACTGACCTCTTTCTGTGGTGAGGGGTCGAGAACTTTCGGTGGTGAACGGGGACCCACTTCCTGCCGGATGGCATGCACCTGCCAATCCAGAAACCGAAAGTGAGCATGGTGGGGCATGCCCAGTGGCGGCCGGTGCGGAGCGTCAAGCAGGGGGCCAGGAGCCTGCACAGAATCCTGGGGCACAATATGCCGTCGAAACAATCCCGATGAACAGTCGAAAGTTTTTCGAACCCGGGTCCTTCGGGGTACGGAGGCCGCCCGCCCTAGCCGGCCGCGTGTCGGCCCGCCGCCGGCCCCGGACTGCGGGAAGATGCCTCCTCCACGCGCATCCGGACGCACGCGGCGGTCGGGAAGAGCGGCGGTCCCGCGGGCGCGCTGAGGGGCCGGCGGCCATGGCGAGGGGGCAACAGCGGTGCGGGACGCGGACGTCGTGATCGTGGGCGCGGGCGCGGCCGGTCTGTCGCTCGCCCACTGGCTGTCCGCGGGCCCGGCGCACCGCCGCCCCACCGTGCTCCTCGTCGAGGCCCCGCACGGTCCGCTCCGGCCGCCGGAGCGCACCTGGTGCTTCTGGCAGGCCCCCGGCGGCCCGTACGACACGGCCCTGACCGCCTCCTGGGAGCAGTTGCGCGTTCGGTCCCCGGACGGCACCGAGACGGTCGGACGGCCCGTGCCGCTGCGCTACAACATGCTCCGCTCCGGCGACTTCGAGCGGCTGGTCGGCGACCGGCTGGCCGGTACGGAGGGCTTCCGGACGATCCGGGCCGAGGTGACGACCGTACGGGACGCACCCGGTGGCGCCGAGGTGCACGGTCACGACGCCGCAGGCCACCCGGTCGGCCTACGGGCCCGGTGGGTGTTCGACTCCCGGCCGCCGCGCCGGCTGCCCCCGTCCCGCACCTGCCTGCTGCAGCACTTCCGCGGCTGGTTCGTCCGCACCGAGCGCCCGGCGTTCGTCCCGGGAACCGCCGACCTGATGGACTTCCGCACCCCGCAGCCCCCACACGGCCTGTCCTTCGGGTACGTCCTGCCGCTGAGCGCGCACGAAGCGCTCGTGGAGTACACGGAGTTCACCCGAGAGGTGCTCGACGACGCCGGGTACGAGCGGGCGCTGCGCCACTACACCGCGGACGTGCTGGGCCTCGGCGCGCTGGACGTCACCGCCACCGAGCAGGGCGTGATCCCGATGACCGACGCGCGCTTCCCGCGCCGCGCCGGCCGCTCGGTGTTCCGCATCGGCATGGCCGGCGGCGCCACCCGGCCCGCCACCGGCTACACCTTCTCCGCGGTGCAGCGCCAGACCCGGGCCGTGGCCGCCCGCCTGCTGGCGGGGCGGGTACCGCTGCCGCCGCGCCCGCACCGTACCCGGTCCCGGGCGATGGACGCGGTGCTGCTGCGCGCCCTGGACAGCGGGCGGGTCGACGGCGCGGACTTCTTCACCGGCCTGTTCCGCGAGGTGCCCATGGAACGGCTGCTGCGCTTCCTCGACGGCCGCTCCCGCCTGGGCGAGGACCTCCGCATCGGCCTGCACACCCCCGTCGGCCCGATGCTCCGCACCGTCGCCGAACTCCCGCGCCTGCCACGCCGCGACCCGCAGCCGGGCCCGCCCACGGCCGGCCGCCCGGCACCGCCGTGAACCGACCCACCTCCCGCCGTACGACGCACACCGCACCCCAGCCACCCGACCGGAAGAGTCCGCTCCATGCCCCTGCTGCGCGATGACGCCCTGTCCGCCGCGTTCGACCATGCCGCCGCCACCTACGACCGGCTGGTCGCGGCCAACCCCGGCTACCACGCGCATCTGCGGCGCTCGGCGCGGCGGCTCGGGCTGCCCGCCGCGGAACGCCGGCTGCGCCTGCTGGACCTGGGCTGCGGCACCGGCGCTTCGACGGCCGCGCTCCTCGCGGCGGCCCCGCACGCCGAGATCGTGGCGGTGGACGCCTCCGCCGGGATGCTCGACCGGGCCCGCGCCAAGGCATGGCCGCACAACGTCTCGTTCGTGCACGCGCCGGCGGAACGGCTCGGAGCGGCCGGTGTCACCGGGCCGTTCGACGCCGTCTTCGCCGCGTACCTGTTCCGCAACGTGGCCGACCCCGACGCGCTCCTCACCGCCGTCCGCGGCCTGCTCGCACCGGGCGGGCGGATCGCGGTGCACGAATACGCCCTCGGCGGCCGGGCCGTGGACCGCGCGGTGTGGACCGCGGTCTGCCGTGGCGTGGTCCTGCCCGTGGGGCGCCTCGCGGGCGACGGGGAGCTGTACCGTCATCTGTGGCGCAGCGTCGTGGAGTTCGACACCGCCCCCGACTTCGGCCGCCGGATGGCGCGGGCCGGGTTCGAGCGGGTGCGGGTCCTGCCGCTGCCCGGCTGGCAGACCGGCATCACGCACACCGTGGTCGCGACGGCCCCGGGAACGACGGAGGCGGCCGCATGAGGACGGACGGTACGGCCCCGCGGCGCGGGCGGGACCGGCGGGCGCGGGTGGTCCCGGCACCGCGCGGCCGGCAGCGGGTCACGGAGGCGGCGCCGCACGTGGCGGTGGCGGGTGGCGGCATCGCCGGACTCGCGGCCACCACGGCGCTGGTGGAGCGCGGCGTGCGGGTCACGCTGTACGAGCGCGAGCCGGTGCTCGGCGGGCGGTTGGCCGGGTGGCGCACCCGGCTCGCCGACGGCTCGGCGGTGACCATGAGCCGCGGCTTCCACGCCTTCTTCCGGCAGTACTACAACCTGCGCGGGCTGCTGCGCCGCGCGGACCCGCTCCTCGGGATGCTCACCGGGCTGCCGGACTACCCGCTGCAGCACAGCAGCGGCACCCGCGACAGCTTCGCCCAGGTGCCGCGCACGCCCCCGTGGAGCGCCCTGGGCTTCGTCGCCCTCAGTCCCACCTTCGGCTGGCGGGACCTGCTGCGGATGAACGCCGGCGCCGCGCTGCCGCTGCTGGACGTGCGCGTACCGCAGGTGTACGAGCGCCTGGACCGCATCAGCGCCTACGACTTCCTCTCCCGGATCCGCTTCCCCGAGGCGGCCCACCACCTGGCGTTCGAGGTGTTCTCGCGGAGCTTCTTCGCCGACCCGCGCGAACTGTCCGCCGCCGAGCTGGCCCTGATGTTCCACATCTACTTCCTCGGCTCCAGCGAGGGCCTCCTCTTCGACGTCCCCGACGAGCCGTACCCGCAGGCGCTGTGGGACCCGCTGGCCCGGTACGTGCGGGAGCGCGGCGCCGAGATCCGCACCGGTACGCCGGTGGAGAGCGCCGTCCCCGCGCCCGGCGGCGGGCTGCGCGTCACCGCCGGCGGCTCCGAGCGGCACCACGACGCGCTGGTGCTGGCGCTGGACGGGGGCGGACTGCGGCAGGTCGTGGCGGCGTCACCCGGCCTCGGTGACGAGCGATGGCGGGGCCGCATCGCCCGATTGCGCAGTGCGCCGCCGTTTCTGGTGTCCCGACTGTGGCTGGACCGGCCGGTGGCCGCCGACCGGCCCGGCTTCCTCGGCACCAGCGGGTACGGCCCGCTGGACAACGTCAGCGTGCTGGAGCGCTGGGAGGGCGAGGCGGCGCGCTGGGCCGGGCGCACCGGCGGTTCGGTGGTCGAGCTGCACGCGTACGCCGTCGACCCCGGCGTGGACCGCATGGCCGAACAGGACCGGCTGCTGGCCCAGTTGCCCCGCGTCTACCCGGAGACACGGGACGCGAAGACCGTCGACGAACGCCACGAGTGGCGCGCGGACTGCCCCCTCTTCCCGGTGGGCGGCTTCGCCGACCGCCCGACCGTCCACACCCCCGATCCGGCCGTCGTCGTGGCGGGCGACCTCGTCCGTACGGACCACCCCGTGGCCCTCATGGAGCGCGCCGCGACGACAGGCTTCCTCGCCGCCAATGCCCTGCTGGCCCGCTGGGGCGTGGCGGGCCAGACTCTGTGGACCGTCCCGGAACAGGGCCGCTCGGCCCCCCTTCGTGCGCTGTCGCGCCTGGCGGACCGGTAGACGCGACAGCGACGGGACTGCGACAGCGACGGGACCGCGACCGGCACGAAACCGTTCGCGCGGGCCGCGCCCCGGGACCGTACGGCCCGCGGGGCGGGCTGCGCGCCGAGGGGGCGGGCGAGCAGCCCCGGGGGAGCGGCCTCAGCCCGGGAAGCGGCCCGTGCTGCGGAGGGTCCAGCGGCGTTCGGCGTAGGCCAGATCGTCGCGCCAGAGGCGGGCGGCGGCGGCGCGCATCAGGGGGCGGAGCATCGGGGCGGCGGCGCGGGCGACGGCGAAGCCGGGGCGGTCGGAGGCGGCGAGGACGGCTTCGACGACGGCGGTGCGCGGCCGGCCGCGGGCATCCGTGCCGAGCGGCGTGGCGTGCGTCTCGACCACCGAGCCCTGGCCCTCGCCTTCCATGATGTGCATGACGACCGTGCGGGGTTCCGGAGCGGTGAAGACCGCGCGGACCGGGACCACGGCGCGCCCGGCGACCTTGAAGGACACGTCCACGGCGAAGCCGTCCCGCTCGGCCGCGTCCGCACCTTCGCCCTCGGGGGTGCCGACGACGGTGAGGTCGACGAAGGAGTACGGGTGGAACCACGCGCCGTGCCAGGGGTCGAGCCGGTTGGCGACCACGTCGTCCGGCTCGCAGGTGCCGACGCCCGTGTAGACCGCCGCGATGGCCGTCGTGGGGTCGGGCCGGGCGGGGAGGACCGGCCGTTCGCTCGGCTCCTCTCCTCCGGCGCGGTCCAGCCGTACCCAGGCCAGCACTCCGTCGTCGTACGCCGGGAAGGGCTCCCAGCCGGCGAACGGCTCGCCGTCCAGGGCGAGTCCGTGCCAGTGGCAGATCAGGGTGCCGCAGCGCACCGGGCTGTCCTTCAGGGGCGCCCCGAGGTGCGGGCAGGCGCCGGGGCCCGCCCGGAGCCGGCCCTCCGCGTCCCGCCAGAGCACGATCTCGGTGCCGGCGACGGTCCGGCCGAAGGGGCGGCCGGGGCGGATGTCGCGCGCCGCGCCGACGACGTACCAGTTGCCCGACGGCCGGGCGAGCGCCCGCTTCAAGGCGTCGGCGATCAGGCCCGGTTTGGCCTCCCGCCAGGTGGGGCGCTGCCGCTCCCACGGGACGGGGTTCCGGCGCAGTCGCAGGGGGTAGCGGCCACGCTTGCCGAACGGGTCGCCGGCGTCGACGGTCATCGGGCCACCTGCTGCTGCGAGTAGCGGGTCACGCCGAGCGGGTCGGGCGGCGGGTGCCGGTCGTGGGCGGCACGCGCACGGGCGGCGGTCACCTGGGCCAGGCCCTGCAGCGCGACGGCCGCGCGGCGCCGGCGCGGCACCACCGCGCGGCGGTGCAGGACGGTGTATCCGTCGTCCCGCACGGCGTCGAGGATGCCACCGTAGAGGACGAACGCCGTACGGATGCACGGCCGGGAGACCGGGGCGAGCATGGGCAGGCCGGGTGCGGCCTGCCGGTAGACGCCGCGGGTCAGTGCTGTTGCGGCGTGCAGGGCCTCGGTGATGCGCGGGTCGCGGCGGCCGGTGGTCCGGCTCCAGAGCAGCAGTTCACGGTCGACGCCGTGCGCGGCAAGCAGGTCGGCCGGGAGGTAGACCCGGCCGCGGTCGAGGTCCTCGCCGACGTCCCGCAGGAAGTTGGTGAGCTGGAAGGCGATGCCCAGGGCCGCGGCGTGCGGTTCGGCCGTCTCGCGCGGGACGACCGTGCCGAGTACGGGCAGCATCTGCAGGCCGATCACCGCGGCCGAGCCGTGCATGTAGCGGCGCAGGTCCGCCAGGGTCGGGTAGTCGGTGACCACCAGGTCGGACCGCATGGAGGCCATGAAGTCGGTGAAGTGGCGGTGGTCGATGCCGTACCGGGCGGCGGTGTGGGCGAGCGCCCGCACCACCGGCTCGGGGCTCTCGCCGTTCCGCAGCCCGCTCTCCAGCCGCCGCTGCAGCAGGTCCAGAGCGTGCCGGCGGTCCGCGGTGGTGGCCCGGTCGTCCAGGTTGTCGACGATGTCGTCGGCCCAGCGGGCGAAGCCGTACAGGGCGTGCACGGCGGGCCGGTGCTCCGGCGGCAGCAGCCGGGTGGCGAGGAAGTAGGTCTTGCCGTGCCGGGCGTTGAGCGCGCGGCAGCGGGTGTAGGCGGCGCGCAGGGCGGGGTCGGTGATGCCCGCCGCGTCCAGTTCGCGGTCGGTCATGCCGTGCTCTCTTTCGTGGCGGGGTGCTCGGCCGGGGCCGGGGCGGGGATTCGGTCCCGGCCGGTGGCGGGGCGCCGGGGGCGCATCCCGGTGACGCGGGCGGCGGCGAGCTTCCCGGAGATCAGGACGGTCGGCACGCCGACGCCGGGAGTGGTGCCGCAGCCGGCCAGTACGGCGTTCTCGGTGCCGCGGACGAGGTTGCGCGGCCGGAACGGGCCGGTCTGGGCGAAGGTGTGGGCGGCGGAGAAGGGGGTGCCCGCCGCGTGTCCATCGGCGCTCCAGTCCGCGGGGGTGACCAGGCACTCCTCCTCGACGGCGGCGCCCAGCCCCGGGAGCCCGCGCCGCTCCAGTTCGCGGAGGAGGGTGTCGCGGTACCGGGGCGCGAGGTCGCGCCAGGCGTGCGCGTCGGGGCCGAGTGCGGTGTTCGGGCAGGGCGCGAGGATGTAGTGCAGGTGGCGTCCTGGGGGTGCGAGTGAGGGATCGGTGGCGGTGGGCCGGGTGATGAGCAGGGAGGGGTCGCTCATCAGGCTCCCGGTCCGCGTCAGTTCCTCGAAGGTGGTCCGCCACGCGGCGCCGAAGGAGAGGGTGTGGTGACCGAGGTCCGGCCAGGTGCGGTCGGTGCCGGCGTGCAGGACGACGGCGGAGGGCGAGTGGCGCAGTGGCAGGAGGCGGCGCGGCCGGTGGCCGAGCAGGCGGTAGGCGACGGGCAGGTCGGGGGTGAGCACGACGGCGTCGCAGGGGATGCGGTCCTCCGCGGTGACGACGGCCCGTACGCGGTCGCCCGACCGCTCCAGGCGGGTGACCGCGCATCCGTAGCGGAACTCTGCACCGGCGTCGGCGGCCGCGTCGGCCATGGCCTGCGGCAGCGCGTGCATCCCGCCGCGCGGGAAGTACACGCCGGCCACGGTGTCCATGTACGCGATGACGGCGTACGCGGCGAGGGCACGGGCGGGCGGCAGGCCGGCGTACAGGGCCTGGAAGGAGAAGATCCGGCGCAGCCGCTCGTCGGTGAGGAACCGCCCGATGCGGGCGTCGAGGCGGCCGAAGCCGCCCAGCGCGGCGAGCCGGGCCAGGTCGGGGGTGAGGAGCTCCAGGGGCGAGTCGAAGTTGGCGTCGATGAAGCGGTGCATCTGGGCTGCGTGGACGCGTTCCAGCCAGTGGCGCAGCCGCCGGTAGCCGGCAGCTTCGCCGGCCCCGGCGAACCGCTCGACCTCGGCCTCCATGGCATCGGCCCGTGTGTGCACGTCGAGCCGGCTGCCGTCGGCGAACCGCGCGTGGTAGGCGGGGTGCAGCGGGACGAGGTCGACGCGGTCGCGCAGCGCGTCGCCGACCGCGGCGAATGCCTCGTCGGCGAGGTCGGGCATGGTCAGGACGGTCGGTCCGGTGTCGATGCGGTAGCCGCCGCGGTCCAGCCGTCCGGCCCGGCCGCCGGGCAGCGCGTGGCGTTCGACGACGGTCACCCGCCGGCCCGCGCCGAGCAGGTGCAGCGCCGCGGACAGGCCGGCGAGCCCGGCCCCGACCACCACGACGTGGTCCGTGGGTCCCTTGAGAGCTTTCATTGGCCGCCTCTCGTCGCATCCGGGAAATGAGGCACCACGTGATTCGGCGCGGGTGCGCTCTTCGGATGCGGCGAGCGTACTTTCCCTTTTGCCCGGAGCGGCTGCTTCCCCCCGATATGCGACAGATTTCGCGACCCACGGGCCGGGCGGCGTGCTCCGGCCGTCTCCTCCCCGCCGACACTCCGCTCCGGGGCCATCGCGCCAACTACGCGGGAAGCCCCGTCGTCGGCAATGTGCAGCGGGCGCTGAGCCCCACGAGGGCCCCGGCGCTGAGGGAGCAGCTGCGCCGGGGCTCTGTCACAACGTCAGCAATCTGCTCACACCCAACCGTCCAAGGACTTCAGAAACGCCGGCAGATCGTCGCGGTGGATGCAGTGCCCCGCCTGCGGCACCACGCGAACCTCGAAACCGCGCTCCTTCAGCAGGGCCGTACCCGGCGCGTCGAGGCACAGGCTGGGGTCGGCCGGCTGCACCAGCGACGGTACCGCGGCAGACTCCGGCAGGTAGTCCTGAGTGAACCGCTCGGTGGCGGCGAGGAATTCGGGGTCGAGCAGCGCGAAGTCCGTCAGTTCCGCCGTCATTCTCGGCCTGCTGCTGGCTCTTGGCCGTCAGCGCGCTGACCGTGGTGACTAGGTCGTCCAGATCGTGGTCCGGTACCCGCACTGGGTCGCTGCTGTCGGCTGACTCCGACGTCAATGCCCCTTTCCTGGTCATGCGGTTGGGGCGTCGAGGATCCACAGGAAGTGCGGCTTGGCCCTGCCGGGAAGCAGGTGCAGAAGGCGGCCGTCTCAGCTGTCCTCCCGTTCCGCCGCGGGCGCGCACCGCCCGCGCGGTCGACCGCGCGGGCCACGGCGGGGCCGCTACCTGAGCGCGTACATGCGGATGACCACGGCGTTGTCGCCGTCCGGGCGAGCGAGCCCGACGAAGACCGTCTCCGCGAGCCAGCGGTGCGCGGTGGCGTCCGTACGGAAGACCGGCGAGGTGCGGTAGTAGTGGCCGGCCTTGGAGACCTGCAGATCCCCGTCGAACTGGTCCGGGGTGCCGGCCTTCGGCCGGTAGTAGCCGCGGTTGATGATGTCGATCACGGCGCCGTCCTCCGCCTGGAGCAGATAGCGCGCGTCCAGCTCGCACACCGCCCCGCGGGTACTGCTCCAGTCGCCACCGCCGGGCAGGACTCGCCCGCGCAGTCGGGGGCCTTCCACGCTGCCCCCGGTGATGGGGGTGAACTCGGTGACCTCGCCGTCACCGTTGCCGATGTGCAGCGTGTCGGCCACCTCGGCGCGGATCTCGAACGCGAAGTCGAGGGCGGGAGTGAAGGACATTGCGGTTCTCCGCTTCTGTGAAGAGGGGGGCGACGCCCGTACGGCCTGCTCGGCCCAGCCGCACGGCGCGTGCGGTGGCCGCCTGTGGAGTCGCGAGGCGTCGCCGCCGACCAGGCGCGGTCCTGCGCCGGGCCGAGGCCTGGCAGGAGGGACACCTGATCCGCGAGTTGGTCATGTCTTGCCCTTGACGCAGGAGTTCACCAGATGCAAGCGTGACATGCAACAGTGTTATATGACATTCATTTACGACGGCTCGTCGACGTTTCTCACATCCTCCGTGTCGGAGCGTCCTTCTCTTCTCTCACTCCTCTCGGCAAGGAGCATCAGCCATGGCTGCGAAGAAAACGGTGCTGACGGTACTCACAAGCGTGGGGCTGCTGGCCGCCACGGCCTGCAGCAGCTCGTCGAACGGAAACGGCGAGACCGTCAAGCCCGAGCGCCTGACCACCACCACGGCGCCCGGCACCTCCGAGGTCGACCGCGTGACCTGGGCGCTGCCCTACGGCGAGCCGACGACCCTGGACCCGGCGAAGGTGGGCGACTACTCGCCGCAGACGGTCGAGGCGAACCTCTGCGACACGCTGACGCGGATGAACGCCGACTTCTCCCTGAGTCCCGGACTTGCCGAGAAGGTCACCTGGAGCAATGACCGGACCCTGGTGCTCGACCTCCGCCCCGGTGTGAAGTTCTGGGACGGCTCGTCCATGACGCCCGAAGACGTCGTCTACAGCCTGGAGCGCCAGCGCGACCCCAAGGCACAGGCCCTGTACGGGAACTACCTGGCCGCCGTGACGTCCATCAAGGTCACCGGCCCCCACCAGGTGACGCTGCGGACCAAGGAGTTCGACCAGACGCTTCCCAAGGCGCTGTCCACGTCGTTCGGCGCGGTCAACAAGAAGGCGTATACCGAGAAGGCCGGCCCCGCCTACGGAACAGCAAAGGGCGGCCTGATGTGTACGGGACCGTTCAGACTGGACTCCTGGAAACCCGGCAGCGATATCACCCTGGAGCGCAACGACTCCTACTGGGACGCCGAACTCGAGCCGAAGGTGCGGCAGGTCGAGTTCAAGTTCATCACCAACAACAACACACTGACCAGCGCACTGCTGTCCGGCGAGGTGGACGGCGCCTACGAGCTGCCGCCCAGCAGTGCCACCGCGCTCGCCAAGGCCGGCAACGGCACCGTGCACCTCGGCCCGTCGACCCAGAACGTACTGCTGATCCCCGGAAGCGCCGAGTCGCCCGCGGCCGACCGCAGGGTGCTGGACGCGCTGTCCTTGGTCATCGACCGCGAGGCGCTGATCAAGAACGTCTTCGGCGGTAACGCCACCACTCTGAAGTCCCTCGTTCCGCCGCTCACCTGGCGCGGGGACAAGGCCGCCGGCCAGTTCGACGCCGCCTATGCCGCGCTGCCCGACGTACCCGAGCCGGACGCGGAGAAGGCGAAGAAACTGGTCGCCCGGGCCGGCCCGGTCCCGCGTCCGCTGGTGGCCGCCATCCCTGCCGGTGACCAGCGTTCGCTCCAGGCCATGACCTTCATCCAGGCCGCCGCCGAGAAGATCGGCGTCGACATCAGGATCAGGCAGCTTCAGCCCACCGAAATGTCCTCCCTCTTCTACGACCCGTCGGTTCGCAAGAGCCTCGACCTCGTCCTCACCTTCGGCTACGTCGGCATGCCCGACCCGGCGTCCTACGTCGCCGAGAGTGTCACCCCCCGTGGCCTCTTCAACTGGACGAACTACAACAACCCCGAGGTCACCCGGCTGCTCGACCAGGCACGCACCGCCTCCGATCCGGCGGCGTCGGCCAAGGCGTACGCCGAGGCCCAAGCTCTCTTCACCCCCACCACCCCGGCGGTGTTCCTGGCCACCACGCACGAGCGGATGTTCATGAACAAGCGCATCAGCGGCGCGCCGACCTCCTTCGCCTACATGGGCATGCCGTGGGCCGCCCACCTCGGTGGCACCGGCAAGTGACCGCCATTTCCTCACAACTGGAGACGACGATGACCGACACCACGGGCGACAAGCCGCTGTGGGAACACTCGGCAGCCGAACTGGCCGCCGGTATACGGGAGAAGAGCTTTTCGGCGACCGAGGTCGCCCGGGCGTTCCTCGCCCGCGTCGAGGAGACCAATCCGGCGCTCAACGCGCTCGTGGACATCCGGGCCGAGGAGGTGCTCGCCCAGGCCGCCGACGCCGATGCGGCGGTCGCCGCGGGCGGCGACCTTCCCCCACTGCTCGGCGTACCGGTGTCTACCAAGATCAACACCTCGCAGCGTGGATACGCCAGCTCGCACGGCGTGGCCGCCTGGGCCGACGCCGTCGCTCCGGACGACGCCGCCTGTGTAGCGGGTTTGCGCAAGGCCGGCGCGACCCTGCTGGGCCGCAGCAACAGCCCGGCCTTCGCCGTACGGTGGTTCACCGCCAACGACCTGCACGGCAAGACGCTCAACCCGTGGCACCCCGGCCACACCCCCGGCGGCTCCTCGGGAGGCGCCGCCGCGGCGGTCGCCGCCGGCATGACCCCGATCGCGCAGGGCAACGACATCGGCGGTTCCGTCCGCTTCCCTGCCTACTGCTGCGGCGCCGTCGGCCTGCGTCCCACCGTGGGCCTGGTCTCCAGCGTGGAACCGCGCGGCGCCGAGGAGTTCGACAGCCCTCTGTCGTTCCAGACCATGGCGGTCCACGGGCCGCTCGGCTGGACCGTCGACGACGTCCGGCGCGGGCTGCACTCCATGGTGACGCCGGATCTCAACGACCCCGTCGGTCTGCCGGTGCGCCCGCCCCTGGGTGAGTCCGGACGGGTCAAGGTCGCCGTCGTCCACGACGCCGGAGTGGTTGAGCCCCACCTCGCCGTCAGCGCCGCCGTGGACGACGCCGCCCGCTGGCTCGCCGAGGCCGGCCACGAGGTGGAGGAGGTCGAGCTTCCCCAGCTCGGCGAGGCCGCCCGGCTGTGGTCACTCCTGCTCTATCAGGAGCTGCAGACGATGATGTCCGAGATCGAGACGTTCGGTGACGACGCGGTCCGTAACTCACTGGCGTCCTCCTTCCGGGCTGCCGCGGAGATCTGGGGCGAACAGCCCACCCTCACCGACTACATCCGGGGCTACGCCCGCCGCGGCACCCTGATCCGCCGCCTCCAGCAGTTCCTGGGCCAGGAGCGGATCGTGCTGACACCGGTCGCCGCCGAGCCGCCGTTCGAGCAGGACGCCGACCTCGCCGGCGACGCCCGGATGGGCGAACTGCTGGCCGCGCAGTGGCCGATGCAGGCGGTCCCGGTACTCGGTTTCCCCGCCATTTCCGTGCCCACCGGCCTCCGCGACGGCCTGCCCTCCGGCGTCCAGCTGATAGGCGGACGCTTCCAGGAAGACCTGCTCCTTCACGTCGCCACGGCCATCGAGGCAAGGGCGCCACGCACCCGGCCGACCCTCTCCTGGGCGCAGACCGCCTGACCACCCGCCGTACAACCCACTGACGGCGTACCCCGGCGGTCTCTACTGACCACCGGGGCACGCCATTTCCTCTTCCCTCCCACCCGACCGTGCGCCGTGCCGGACGTCAAGTGGCGGCCTTCTTCGCCCTTCTCCGCGGTTTCCACCCCGGTTTCGGGAGAGAAGCGATGAGACGCTGGGTGTAGGGGTCCTGCGGGCCGTCGAGGACTGCAGCGACAGGGCCGTGCTCGACGACTTTTCCCGCCTGCATCACCAGGACGTCATCGCAGATGTGCCGGATGGCGCCGAGGTCGTGCGTGATGAACAGCAGGGCGGTTCCGGTCTCCGTACGGATGCGGGCCAGCAGGGCCAGAATCTGTGCCTGGATGGACACGTCCAGGGCGGCGATGGCTTCGTCCAGGATCAGTACGCGCGGTTCGGCGGCCAGGGCGCGGGCGATGGCGACGCGCTGGCGCTGTCCGCCGGAGAGCGCCTTCGGCAGCGAGCGTGCCTGCCGGTCGTCCAAGCCGACCATGTCGAGCAGTTCGGCCACGCGGGCGCGAAGCCTGTCCGCGGGCAGGTGCTGGTGCAGCGCGGCTGCCTCGGCGACGGCGTCGCCGACGCGCTGGCGCCGGTCGAGGGACGAGTAGGGGTCCTGGAAGACCAGCTGGATCTGCCGACTGCGGGCGCGGCGTTCGCGCGACCGCGGTCGGCCCGGCCCGCGCTCGTCGCCTGCGACGACGATGTGTCCCCCGCTCGGTGTCTCGAGCCCGGCGATCATGCGGGCGGTGGTCGTCTTGCCCGACCCCGACTCACCGACGATCGCCAGGGACCCTCGCTCCGGGAGCGAGAAGGTCACCTCGTCCACGGCGACGAAGTCACCGAACTCCTTGCGGAGGCTGCGTACCTCAAGCATGACTGCCGGCCTCCTCGGGAGTGAAAGGGCGGGGGAAGTGGCAGGCCGCCATGCCGTCACCGGCGGAACTCGGGCCCGGCCGGTCGCTGCGGCACAGGTCCTGAACGTGCGGACATCGGTCGCTGAAGGCGCATCCGTCAGGTACTTCGAATCCGGACAGTGGTCTGCCGGGGATCGAACGGAGTTCCGCGCCGGTGTCGGAGACCGAAGGACGCGAGGCGAGCAGGGCGCGCGTGTACGGGTGGGCGGCCCGCCCCCGCAAATGGTCTGCGGGGAGTTCTTCCACGGTCGTGCCCGCGTACATCACCGCGACCCGGTCGCACACGGCGGCCGCGAGTTCCAGGTCGTGGGTGATGAACAGCATGGCGAGCCCGCGGGCTTCGCGGGCCTCTCCGATGATGGCCATCACCTCCTCCTGTGTGGTCACGTCGAGAGCGGTGGACGGCTCGTCGGCAAGGAGCAGGCGTGGCTCGGCCGCCAACGCGGCAGCGATCATGACGCGTTGGAGCAGGCCGCCCGACAGCTCGTGGGGCCGTTGGCGCATACGTCGCTCGGCATCGGCGATGCCGACCTCCCGCAGGATGCCGGTGACCTTCTTGACGGCCTCGGCGGCTCGGACACCGCGTGTGGTGGTCAGTCCTTCGATGAGGAAGTCGCCGACACTGCGGGCGGGGTTGATGTGGGCCCGGGGGTCCTGGAACACCATGGCGGCCTCGCTCGCCCGGAATGCGCGCAGGCGCTCGGGCTTCATCCGCGGGACGGACTCACCCGCGAACAGTATGTCTCCGTGGATACGGACCCCTCGGGGCAGCAGGCCGAGAACGGAGCGGGCCGTCAGAGACTTGCCGGATCCGGACTCGCCCACCAAAGCTACGGCCGCTCCCTCGGGGATGCTGACGTCGGCGCGGTGGACGACGGTACGAAGCTCTCCGTCGAGGGGCAGGTCGATGCCCAGCGCGTCGATCTGGAGCAGGGGCGATGGGCTCATGCGTGCTCTCCGAGCAGACGTCGGGACAGTCCCGTCCCCAGCAGGTTGAACGCGACGACGACGATCAGGATGGCGATGCCCGCGTACAGCGACTGCTGTGGCCGGCCGGCGAGGATGGACGGAGCTCCATTGGCCACCATCAGTCCCCATTCCGGGTCCGGAGGCTGGCTGCCGAGGCCGAGGAAGGAGATCGCGGCGACGTCGAGGAGGGCGTAGCCGAAGCCGATGGTGGCCTGGACGAGGACGAGAGGCAGCAGGTTCGGCAGCAGGTGCCGCAGCCAGATACGGGCGGTGGGTGCGCCGAGGAGCTGGAGCGCCGAAACATAGGGCAGGTTGCGCTCCTTGATCGCGGCGGATCGTACGACGCGGGTGATCAGGGGGAGGTAGGCGATCGACAGGGCGACGATCGGTGCGGTGAGTCCGGCGCCGAAGACCGCGGCGACGAGGACGGCCACGATGAGCCCCGGGAAGCCGAAGACGATGTCCAAGGCGCCCGAGACGAACCGGTCCAGCCATCCTCCGAACCAGGCTGCCGTCAGCGCGAGGAGGGTGCCGAGCGTGGTGGACACGGCGATGACCACGGCGGGGGCGGTGAGGCTGGTGCGGGTTCCGGCGATCAGCCGGGAGAGAAGATCGCGTCCGGTGTCGTCCGTTCCCAGGAGGTGGGTGGTGGACGGTCCGACGTAGACGTTCATGGGGTCGACGGCGTTCGGGTCGTGCGGGGCGAGCAGCGGCCCGAACGCGGCCAGCAGGACGAAAAGGGCGACCACACATCCCGCGCCGAGCGTCAGGTGGTCGCGTGAGCGTCCGACCCGCCGCTTGGGCGCGGTGCGGGTGAGCAGAGAGGTGGTCATCGGGGCCCCCTCTGCGCGGCTCGGGGATCGAGGGCGGCGCTGACCAGGTCTGCGGTGGTGTTGATGACGACGAACACCACCACGAAGATCAGCGACACGGCCTGTACGACGGCCATGTCCTGCTTGGACGCGGCCTCGATCATGAGTGCTCCGAGCCCTCCGGTGCCGAAAGCCTGCTCGGCGACGGCCGCGGTGGCGATGATGCCGGCGACGCCGACGCCGGAGACGGCGAAGACGGGTCCGGAGGCGTTGTGCAGCACGTGGCGGCGGATCACCGTGCGCTCGGGGACGCCGCGGCTGCGGGCGGTCTCCACGTGCTCCGAGCGCAGCTCCGCGCGGACGGCGGTCCGCGTCACCTGAGCGACGTATCCGATCCAGGTCATCGCCAGCGCGACGGCGGGCAGCGTCAGATGGGTCAGGGTGCCGGTGAAGCCCTCCCCGGAACCGTAGACGGGGAACCACGGGAGCTGGACGGCGAAGAGCCAGATGAGCAGGACCGCCATGACGAAGGTCGGTACCGCCATCGCGCCCGCCGTCAGGGTCGTGGCGAGCGTCTCCGTGCGGCCGCCGCGCAGTGCGGCGACGGTGCCGATGACGGTGCCGACGGTGAGGACGAGGACGGCGGCGTAGGCGACGAGTGCGAGCGTGTCTCCGGCACGGGCACCGATGAGCCCGGCGACGGAGTCGCGGTAGACGAGGGACTTTCCGAAGTCGCCCTGCAGGCAGTTGCTGAGCCAGTGCCAGTAGCCCTGGAGGAACGGATCGTCCAGGTGGTACTCGCGGTGGATCTGCGCCAGCACGGCCGGGTCGGAGTTGCGGCTGCCCCCGACGAGCAGCGTGGCGGGGTCCCCCGGGGTGAGGAACATCGCCCCGTAGATGGCCAGGCTGGAGAACAGCACGGTGACGACGAGCATGCCGAGTCGAGTGGTGACGAAGCGCGCGCTCATCTTGGATCACTTCCCTCGCCGCGGTGTGCATCGGGCAGGACGGTCAGACACAGTCGGGAAGGGTGGGTGGAGCCGGTCCGGAGCTTCTGCAGGCTCGCCTTGGGAGAGGTCGTCCGCCATGGGCTCTCCAGGGAGCCGGAGTTGGGCAGGTGGTTGGGGAAGTCGCTGCCGGCGATCATCAGCGCGAGACGATGTCCCGGACGTACCCGGTAGCCGGTGTGCCCCAGGGCGATCACCACCTCTCCGGGCGCGTCGGCCTGGGCGCAGCCCCGTACGATCAGGCGCGCCGTGCCGTCCGGCGCCAGGTCGAGGAGACGGACGAAGATGTCGAACGTGGGCGCTGTGCTCTCCGCGTGGAGCACCGCGTGCACGGGCCCGGCGAGGTCGAGCGAATGGTCGGAGGCGGGATGCGTGAACACGAGGACGTCGTCCCTGTCGAGGGTGGGGCGCTCGTCGACGTGGTCACGCAGCTGCAGGAAGGTGTCGGGCGCGGCGGACGGCACCAGGTCGTCCGGGTCGTACCGCCACTCCGCCGTTTCCGATACGTCGGCGGGGCGCGGTGCGAGGGTTCCGCCGGGAACCGTCCCCGCCGCGGCGGCCGGCTCCGCCAGGTACAGCTCGGTCACCGTGGCTTCGGGCAGCGGCCAGGTGGCGGAGGTGCACCAGCCCTCGTGGCCGAGCTTCCAGCGCACCCGCGGCAGCGAGTCGGGCCGGGCGGTGCCCTTGAGGAAGACGTCGAAGAACTCGATCGCGGGACCGGTGTAGGAGTCCAGCATGCGCTCGAGGGCAGTGTCGTCGGCCAGGTGATCGGTTGCGGGGGTCGCCGGGGCGTCCTTCAGGAAGTAGTTCTCGTGGTCGATCGCGTCGGCGATCAGGTACTGCACGGCCGCCCACCCGGGGCGCTTGGCCAGCTCCGTGTAGTCGCGCATGTGGGCGATGTTGAGGTTGTCGAACCAGCCCACGCAGTGCAGCACCGGCACAGGGCGTGCGTCATAGGGGTGCGGCCCGTTGTAAGGGTCGAGGGGGATGTCGCCGACGATGAGGTCGAAGCCCGGTGAGCGCTTGCCCATCGTGTCGAACGCCTCTTCGTAGGCGGCGATGATCGGGCGCCTGCTGAGATCGACGTCGAACTCATAGCTGTCGTTGTCCGTCCACACCTGCGCCTGATACGTGGTTCCCTCCAGCCACACGGGCTGCCGCCCGGAGCCGGGGTCGTAGGTGGCGATGCCGGGCGCGTTCGTGGTGCACGTCACCCGGGGGACGATGGCTCGCAGGGCGGGATGCTGACTGGAGACTGCGGACCATTGGGTGAACCCGTAGTACGAGTCGCCGAACATGCCGACGATCCCGTCGGACCAGGACTGGCGGGTGATCCACTCCAGGGTGTCGTAGCCGTCGTCGACCTCTCCGGTCCAGCCCAGCGTCCGCCCCTCCGAGCGGAACTTGCCGCGGACGTCCTGGACCACCACGACGTAGCCGCGTGCGGTGAACCTTTCCGCGATCCTGTCGAAAAACACGTACCGGCTGTTCTTGTCGTAGGGCAGGCGAACCAGGACGGTCGGTGCCGGCTCTCCTTGGTCGGCGCCGTACACGTCGGTGGCCAGCCGCACTCCGTCGCGCATGCGCACCATGTGCTGTCGCGCGTGTGGAGGGACAGGTTCCGGGGTGACGCGATGGACGGCAAGGCTCATGAGGCCCTCCACGGAGGCAAACCTTTAGAAAACATCGTGATATAACAACGTTGCATTCAAGTGTGTTCAACGTCAACCCCCCTCTGAGCTAGGTTGCTGCCATGCCGATCGACGTCGACGAAGTCCAGCGCCGCGAGGCAATCGCCCAGGCGACCCTCGCTGTCGCCGCCCGGGACGGTGCCCGCGCCGTCACCATTCGCGCCGTGGCCAAGGAACTCGGCGGGTCCACGGCGATGGTCACGAACTACGTGCCCACGCGGACAGCCCTGATCATCAACGCCGTCCGCGCCGCCGAGTCCCGGTGGCGGACCGAGCTGGAAGCCCACCTGGGTGACCTGACCGGTGCGGACCGGCTGCGCGCCACGGTGGAATGGCACCTCAGCACGGAACCCGAGGACCTGCTGCTCCGCACGCTCTGGGTCGAGATGCTCTCGTCGGCGCACACCGACCCGGGGGCCGTCGACCGCGAGCAACCGCGTGAATCACGGCAGGAGTTCCTCGACGCTTCCGTCGCTGCGGGGTTGCCCGACGCCGGCCTCGCCGCCGACGTCCTGTCCCTGCTGACCCGCGGCTACTACGTCTCCACCATGGAGGAGCCGGCCCACTGGACGCCGGACCGAGCCGGCCGTGTCGCCAGAGCGGTTGTGGATGCCCTAATGGGCGCCTGAACACGTTGCGTCCGCGGGCAAGTACGAACCCGGACCGCCGCTTTCCCCGCCGGACGCCGCACACGAATGCCACCGTTCGTTCGTCGATCAGTTGCGGCTCGCGGGCCGGCCGGTGAAGCTCGATGCCCGCGCCCCAGGTGAAGGGCAAGCCGTCAGCGATTCCCTGTACGACCTCCCGTTCCCCGTCGGACAAGTCGGGCTTCGCGATCGTCGCGGTCACGTCGGGTCTCCTTGTCGCGTGCATGAGGCAACAGAAGCGCGGCAATCCGCAGCTCCGCGGCGGTCACCAGGCGCTGTATGGCAGGTGCCGGCCGTCGGGGCGTACTGCTCGGTCGACAAGGCTCACCACCGCGAGCAGTACGGGGACAAGCGCCGGTGGAAGTGCTACCCGGCGCTGGGGCGTTGCGGCTCCGCGGGGGAGGGGCGCCGTGTTTTTCCAGCGCTGGGCGGTCTGGAGGTGGGCCTGCGCGCAGCCTCGCAACGGACGGGCAGAGGCGCGAGGCACGAAGGGCCCTTCTTCGCGCTGAGGACGACTTGGCCGCAGCCAAGCACGGTGAGGGTCCATCGTCCCCCTGCCGGAACCGCGGAATCGGCGCCGCAGCCGAGATCGACGAGCGGGCCCGGGAGTTGCTTGGACGAGTAATCTGACCGGGCCATGCCCACTGGGGCACCCGGCAGGACGGGGCCGTTCCTGCCCCCTGCGATCGGATCGAGGAGATGCGCGTGTCCGAGCACATCGAGGTACCCGTCGTCGCCACGGTGGTCGGTGGCCACACGGGCCGTCTCGACGACTTCAAGGGCGGAGTCGAGTCGATCATCCGGCTCGCTCCCGAGTACCCGGTGGAAACGCTCCAGGGCATCGAGGAGTTCAGCCACCTCCAGGTCACCTGGTTCTTCAGCGAGGGCTCGCCCGACGATGTCGCCCTCCATGCCCGGTCTCCCAGGGACAATCCGAATTGGCCCGCCACAGGGACGTACGTCCACCACAACCACCGGCGTCCGGCCCGCATCGCCACCTCTTTCCCGAGACTCCTCGGGGTGGAGGGGCGCGACCTGCGCGTCACCGACCTCGATGCCGACGACGGCACCCCGATCATCGATCTCGTGGCCGTCTTCCAGGAAATGCTGCCGCGCGGACCCGTCACACAGCCTTCTTGGCCGAGCGAAATGCTCGAGAACTACTGGCGAGACGCCAAGGAGCGCTGAGACGCGGCCCCGTCCCTTAGTGGTCTGCGTCGTGAGTCCTTCGAGGTTGATCATGCGGCGAGTCGGGACGCGGAATCTTCCGGGTGATCGGCGGTGTGCCGGTCGAGCCGGGCTGCACGACGGAGAAACAGGCCTCGACTTGGTTCAGCCAAGAGGAGTGCATGGCGGTGTGGACCAGCACCGTGTTCGGGAACGCCGTGGTCAGCCGGGCTGCTGCGCTTGCCGCGGTGGGAGGAGCCGTTGTCGACGATCCAGAACACGCGTTTCGCGCCGGCGTAGGGTTCCTGGCTCATGACCTGGGTGACCAGGTTCATGAACGGGCCGATGCCGGTGGCCGGCTCGCAGCGGCCGAGCACCTTCGCCTGGTGGACGTCGTAGGCGGCCAGGTAGGCCAGTGCTCCGCCGCGTCCGTAGGTGTGGTTGACCCGCATCGCCCTGGCCTGCCCGGGGGCGAGTGTGGGGTGGCTGCGGCAGCGGGCCTGAAGGGAAGTCTTCTCGTCCGCGCTGATCACATACTCGTCCGCGCCGAACGGCTCGCCGTACCAGGCGCGGGCGTACAGGTCCAGGACACGGGCCGCCTTGAGCCGGAAGCCGGGGCCGACCAGCGCCTCAGCGGCGTGCCGCTCTCCGGGGGCAGTTGACAGGCCAGCGCCTTGACTTGGGCACTCTGCAACGGGAGGAAGGAAGCGGGACGCCCGGAACGCTTGCGGTCGGAGAGGGCGGGCAACCGGTTCCCGGCGAAGCGGTCGCGCCAGGTGCGGACAGTGTCCAGGTGCAGCCCGGTCTCGCGGGCGATGCGTGCGTTGGAGCGGCCGCGCGCCGCGTGCAGGACAACCTGGGCGCGCCTGCGCAGTCGGTGCTCGGTCTTGTGGCCGTAGGCCATCTTCTTCAGCCGCTCGCGCTCGGAGGCGGTCAGGAAGATCGGGCGTGCGGAAGCGAGAGGCAACGCGGGAGAGCCGTTCACGAGAAGTGGAGGACGACAGGGTGTGAAGAAGCGCACCCTTCCTGCGGCGTGCCGCCCTGCACGGTGGTTCCGGTCAGTTGGTAGCCGTCAGTGCCTCGCGTGCGGTGGTGAGGATCTCGTCGGAGAGTGGAGTGCCGTTGGTGGCCCGGGCCAGGACGAGGGCGCCGAGCATGGTGCACAGCCGGGTGATGCCGTCCTGGTCCTCGGTGTCGAGCCAGTCGGCGAAGTCGCGTACTCCCTGGCTGTAGACGCGGCGGGCCTCGCTTTCTCCAGCGTCGCGGGCGATGTCGGCGGCGAGTGCGGCGACGGGGCACCCGTCTGCCGCGCTGTCGCGGTGCTCGGCGGAGAGGTAGGTGTCGATCAGCGCCCGCTGGGCGGCGTCGCGCTGCCCGGCGTACTGATCGAGCCCGTCCTTGTGGTGCTGGGCGAGTTCGCCGAACGCGTGGGCGGTGGCTTCGTCGATGAGTGCCTCCTTGGAGGCGAACTGCTTGTAGAAGCCGCCGTGGGTCATACCGGCCGCCTTCATGAGGTCGGCGACGCTGACGTGGGTCCCCTGTTCCCGGAACAGGCGGGACGCGGTTTCCACGACCCGTCGGCGGTTCTCCTCCGCCTGCGCCTGCGATACGCGGCCCATCGGCCACCTCCCGATTGGATGTCGACTGGCATCTATTCTAGGTCAGTGTTTAGATTGCAGCCGTAATCTAATTTACGTGGGCCGCTCGCCGGCGGCCGTAACGCTGGGAGTGATCATGGAGCTGAAGGACGCGGTCGCGGTGGTGACCGGCGCCAACCGGGGGCTCGGGCGGCATCTGGCCGCCCAGCTCGTGGAGCGCGGAGCAACGGTGTACGCGGCGGCCCGCCGCCCCGAGACGGTGGACCTTCCGGGCGTCATCCCCTGCGGCTCGACGTGACGGACGAGGAGTCGATCCGGCGCGTGGCCCGCACCGCCTCCGACGCGACGCTGCTGGTGAACAACGCGGGCATCTCCACCGCCACGCCGCTGATCGCGGGCAGCCCGGACGCAGTACGCCGGGAGATGGAGGTGAACTTCTTCGGTCCGCTCGCCGTGACGCGGGCTTTCGCCCCGGTCATCGAGTCCAACGGCGGCGGCGCCGTGCTCAACGTGCTGTCGGTGCTGTCCTGGCTGCACCCGGCAGGACTCGGCTCCTACGCCGCGGCGAAGGCCGCGGCATGGGCGCTGACCGGCGCGACCCGAGAGGAACTGGCGCCCCGCGGCATCACCGTGTCAGGGCTGTACGTCGGATACATGGACACCGACATGGCCGCAGGCGTTCCCGCCGACCAGAAGACCAATCCCGCCGAGGTCGCCGCCCAGGCCCTGTCCGGCATCGAGCGGGGACTGCCCGAGATCCTCGCCGACGAGACCACCCGGCACGTGAAGCGGAGCCTGGCCGCATCGCCGAACGCAGCGTGAGGCGCGCCCGCCGCATCGGCGTGGGGCGTCATGAACCAGCAGCGAATACCAGGAAGTAGCTCGCACCGGGGCAGCCCGAATCGAGCCGAGATCCCGTCCCTGTGCGGACGAGACAGGGAGACGGCGATGAAGACCTACTTGATCGAGAAGTACGGTGACCGGTCCGCGGTGCGCGCCGCCGAGATGCCCGATCCGGAGCCGGGCGCCGACGACGTGCTCGTCAAGATCCATGCGGCGAGCGTCAACCCGCTGGACTTCAAGATCCGCGACGGTGCCTTGAAAATGATCCTTCCGTACCGCCTCCCTATCGTGCTGGGCAACGACCTCGCCGGAGTGGTGGTTCAGGTCGGCTCGGCCGTCACCCGGTTCGCGGTGGGTGACGAGGTCTACGCGCGGCCCGACAAGGACCGCATCGGCACCTTCGCCGAACTCATCGCCGTCCACCAGAACGACGTGGCCCACAAGCCGGCCGCCCTCACCATGGCGGAGGCCGCCTCCCTACCCCTGGTAGCCCTCACCTCATGGCAGGCGCTGGTCGAGCGGGCACAGGTCCAGCCGGGCCAGAAAGTCCTGATCCACGCGGGCTCCGGCGGAGTGGGCACCATCGCCCTCCAACTGGCCAGGCACTTGGGCGCACACGTGGCCACCACCGCGAGCGCGGCCAACGCCGCCCTGGTCAAGGAACTCGGCGCAGACGTCGTCATCGACTACCGCGCCCAGGACTTCGAGGAGCTCCTGGACGGCTACGACGTCGTCCTGGACACCCTCGGCGGCAAGACCCTGGAGAAGTCGCTGCGGGTCCTCAAGCCAGGCGGGAAGGTCATCAGCATCGCCGGGCCGCCCGACGCGGACTTCGCCCGCGAGCTCGGCGCGAACCCGGTCCTGCGGCAGGCGATGAACGCCCTGAGCTTCAAGACCCGACGCCACGCCAAGCGCCAGGGCGTGACCTACTCCTTCCTGTTCATGAAGGCCGACGGCGACCAACTGCGCGAACTCACCCGGCTCATCGACGCCGGAGAGGTCCGCCCCGTCGTCGACCGTGTCTTCCCTTTCGAGCAGACCCGCGAAGCCATGGAGTACGCCGAGAAGGGCCGCGCCAAGGCCGGCAAGGTCGTCATTGCGATGGCGTGAGGGCCGGCACTCGCCGCACCACCGAGAGGCCCCGGGCAGCGAGAGGATCCCGCCCTCGTACGAGAACCATCGTAGTTTGACAGCTGCCGTACTACGATGGGTACCGTATAAGCCCGGCTTCAACCGGAGCCCTGCCCCGTTCACGTACAGGAGTCTGCTGTGAGCGCACTGTTCGAGCCGATCACCTTCGGTCGCTGACCATTCCGAACCGCCTGTGGATGGCCGCGATGTGCCAGTACTCGGCGGCTCCGGAGGGGGCCGAGCAGGGTGTGCCCAACGACTGGCACTTCCAGCACCTGGCGGCCCGCGCCGTCGGTGGCACGGGATTGATCATCACCGAGGCCACCGCCGTCAGCCCCGAGGGGCGCATCAGCCCGTACGACCTGGGGCTGTGGAACGACACCCAGGTCGCGGCCTTCCGTCGGATCACCGACTTCGTCAAGGCGCAGGGCGCCACGGTCGGGATTCAGATAGCTCACGCAAGGTGCATCAACTCTCAGGTCACTTCTCGCAGTTCTGTCGCGCTCTGCGCTTGAGCTCTCCATCGCTTCGTCACTCGATGGGTCCATGTCGCCCCTCTCGCAGCCTCACGCGCGACTACCGCTGAGGGCACCCGGGGTGCCCCGTACGGCCGGCTGATCAAGAGTGAGGTACAACTGGCGGTCGTGGTTCAGGGGTTGGCGGCGTTGCTCGGAGTATCGGTTGGTGTGACAGGTGCGGTCATTGCGTCGGCCATCACTGGTTGGTCAACGCGTCGGCAGGTACGAGTGCAGGCCATGGCTGAGCACGCTCAGTGGCGCGGGCAAGTGCGACGTGATGCTTAAGAGCTCGTAACGGGATCTTGCTGAGGTGCTCTGGTCGGGCGTGACTGATGTGATGTTTCGGTCGTTCGTGGTGTGTGACGACTCAGCCGTGGCCCGTGGCCCGTGGGCGACGACTTGTGGGCGTTGGTGGAGCCGTTGCTGCCCCCGTGGCCGGAACGTTCGCCGGTCCGAAACCGGTGGACGACAGGCTGTGCCTTCAAGGCATTCTCTACGTCCTGCACCAGGACATTGCCTGGCAACTCCTGCCGCCAGAGCTCGGGTTCGGGTCCGGACGGACCTGCTGGCGACGCTTGGAGCGCCGGCAGAAGGCCGGATCCTTCGAACAGTTGCACAGCATTCTGCTCGCCGAGCTGAACGCGGCCGGCGAACTCGACTGGACCCGCGTGTGCGTGGACGGCTCCCACGTCCGCGCGAAAAAGGGGGACACGCGGCGAGCGGCGACGCCGACGCATTATGCCCGTGATCTTCCGCAAGCGCGCCCCGAACATCAAGGGCCTGGGCCCCCGCCGATCGGCGACGAGTGCCTTCATCGCCGTGGGCACCACGATGCTCCTTCGTCCGCCGAGCGGTTGCGTAACCGGGGCCGTCAGAGAGAGCCGGGACACAACGCTCCAGCGGTACGTGTACGGGACGGCACCTGGACCAGGGGCTCGTCCTCATCGCGGCTGCCGCGCCGGTGGTGGCGGTGGTGTGGCTTCCCGGGCACAACGGCTCCGGGGGCGCACCCGCCCCGCGCGGCGTGGCACCCCGTTGGTCGCCGTCGCCCGGAACGGTCAACTCGGCCATCGCGTTCGCCTTCAACACCGTCACCGTGGCCGGCATCGTCTCCACTCGGGACCGAGTATGACGCCCCCGAACGCCCCCGAACATCCTTCGACCTGCGCGGAGATCACCGGGCTGGGGCGAGCCAGCCCACAGGCGTCGCCCGCAGCTGAGCTGTCCGGGGGCGCATGCCGGGGTTTTTCCGTATATTCTCACTATGGGAACCGATGTAGATGCGTTCCTTGGCCGGCTGGCCCGCGAGCTCAGGCCACAGGTGAAGGAGCTGGCCGGGATTCTGCTCCAGCGCCTGAACGGTGAGCTTCCCGAGCTGTGGGAGGACGCGGACATAGCGGCTCTGACCTTGGATGAGACGACTCAGCATGTCACCGCATTTCTGGACCTGCTGGAGACGACCCCCGAGGTGAGCGCGTCGAAGGCTCCTCCGGCCGCCTTGGAGTTGGGTCGCCGCTACGCCCGGCGAGGGATCCCGGTGAGCAGACTGCTGCGTGGCTACCGGCTCGGCCATCTCACCCTGCTCCAGCTGATGCAGGCCGAGGCTCCCCGCCTCACCGGCGACTGGGAGCTGATCAACAACGCGATGGTCAGAATGATCGCGACCGGTTTCGACTACGTGGACCACTCCTCGGAAGCGGTCGTCGCCGCCTACCAGGAGGAGCGGGACCGCCTGCTGCAGCGTCGGCTCGTCCTCACGAACGAGGCGAGCAGACGGATCGGGACCACCCTCGATGCCACCCGTACCGCCGGGGAACTGGCAGAGGCGTGCACCGAGGACTTTGCCGACCTCGTCACCGTCGACCTCCTCGACTCCGTTCTGGACGAAGCGGGTGGTCGTACGCCGGAAGACCGGACTCTGCGCCGTGTCGCCCAGACGTCGGTCCTCGACGGCTGCCCCGAGTCCCTGATCGCGGCAGGCCGGACGCACACCTACCCAGAGGAGTCGGAACCGCTCCGCGCACTGGCCACCGGTCGGTCCCTGCTCCACCGCATCGTCGAAGGACGGGTGCCCTCCTGGGTGGCACCGTCCGCCGCCCACGAAGGAGCCCTGCACGATCTCGGTCTCCACTCGGTTCTGCTGGTTCCCCTGCATGCTCGCGGAGACGCCCTGGGCGTCGTGCAGTTCTTCCGTCATCGCACCCCGGCTCCCTTCGACGACGACGATCTCTTGTTGGCGCAGGACCTCGTGTCCAGGGCAGCGGTGTCCATCGACCACGCCCGCCGGTACTCCCATGAACGCTCCACCGCCCTCGCCCTCCAGCGAACGTTGCTTCCCCAGCACGAGGTGGAGCACGTGGCCGTCGAGACAGCCGCCCGCTACCTGCCGGCCGGTTCGCGCGCGGGGGTGGGCGGAGACTGGTATGACGTGATCCCGCTGTCCGGGGCCCGTGTCGCCCTCGTCGTGGGCGACGTCGTCGGTCGCGGACTGAACGCCGCCGCCACCATGGGGCGCCTGCGCACAGCCGTCCGCGCCTTCGCCGACATCGACCTCATGCCCGACGAACTCCTCACGCACCTGGACGACGTGGTCATCCGGCTGCAGCGCGAGGAGTCGCCCGGCGAGGGAGAGACCAGTGCCACTTGTCTGTACGCGATCTACGACCCCGTCTCTCGCCTGTGCTCCCTCGCCAGTGCCGGGCATGTACCGCCGACCGTGGTGACCCCTTCGACCACTCACGGCAGCGAGGCCGCCGGTGTGGTCGAATTGCCCGAGGTGTCGATCGGCCCACCCCTCGGCCTGGGCGGACTCCCCTTTGAAACCACGCAGTTCGTGTTGCCGGAGGGCAGTCTGCTGGCCCTGCACACCGACGGCCTGATCGCCGACCGCACTCGTGACGTGGACGTCGCCCTCACGCTGCTGCGCGATGCCCTCACCACGGCGCCGAAGTCGCTGGAGGAGACCTGCGACCGGCTGCTGGCCGCGCTGTTGCCCAGTCGTCCTGCCGATGACGTCGCTCTTCTGGTAGCCCGGACCCGAGCCCTCGACCCCGACCATGTTGCAGCAATGGACCTCCCGTCAGATCCAGCGGCCGTATCCGGGGCCCGTGGCTTCGCATCCGATGTACTGGCCGCCTGGGGGCTGGAAGAGCTGTCCTTCACCACGGAACTCATCGTCAGTGAACTGGTGACGAACGCGATCCGCTACGGCAAGAGCCCCGTCCAGCTGCGGATGATTCTCCAGTCCACGCTGACCTGTGAGGTCTTCGACGCCAGCAGCACTGCCCCGCATCTGCGCCGCGCCCGGGTCTTCGACGAGGGCGGCCGCGGACTTCTCCTGGTAGCCCAGCTCACCGAGCACTGGGGCACACGACACAGCCGCGAGGGAAAAGTCATCTGGGCCGAACAAGCCCTCCCGGCCGGCAGGAAGTCCGACCACGGCCGGTGACGTCACCGTCATGCTGGTGGGGCCTTTTCGGAGGCAGACATGCCCCAGGTCGTACGGCTCACATCTGCCCCCGCAGGATTTGTCTCAGCGTCTGGGCGGCAGGCATTCTCAAAATGGCCGCATGATCTAGTCATGTGACCATCTCTAATCGACCAGATCGCGTCATGGTCCCTGTACAAGGAGCGCCCCTGTGGCTACTCCGCCGGTCGAGCGATCGACATCGTCGCCCAGCCGCATCCGTCACGGAAGAGGGCGCGACCTGGACCGGGCCGGGCGGGGAGCTCCGCTCCGTGCCGGTGCGGCTCTACCGGCCGCACGCGCCCCGCAGCGGGGGCTGCCGCCCTGCCCTGCCTGCTCTATCTCCACGGTGGGGGATTTACAGTCGGCAGCCTGGACGGCGTCGACGAAGTGTGCCGTCTCTTCGGCCTTCACGCCGACTGAGGCGTACGCGCACCGGCTCGACGGAGAAGGCGTCCCGGTGCTGCACCGCCGCTATTCCGGTGTGTATCACGGGTTCTTCACCGAGATCGGCACCTTCACCAAGGCCACCGAGGCCGTCGCGGACGCGTGCGCCAGCCTCCGTAACGTCTTCACCGGCGGGGCTCTCTCAGCGTGACCGAGCCACCCAGAGAGGTGTGTCGAGTTAACGGCTGATCTTGGCTTCGAGGTGTCAGTAGGGGCGGCGCCTCGGGTAACAGCCCCCGTCCCGCGGTAGGTGCAGTACGGTGCGGTCCTCGGGGAGCGAAAGCAACCGGATGAAACCCGACAGCGTGTAGTACGCCCCTGTGTGCCTGGGCAATGCCCGCAGACACCCCGCCGCCCACGACCGTGACCTCACCTGTGAGGTCACGGTCGTGGGTGGCACCGTGCGAGGGGGCAAGCGCCCACCGGCCCGCAAGCAGCCCTGACAACGACGCCAAAGCTCCTGGTGGGGCCGTGGTACCGTTCAAGTAGGTCAGGTGACTGAGTCGACCGAATGACTGCGTCGGGCTCACGGAGGGTTGGATGGCGTACGTGTCAGCGGGCTCGCGGCGAGAGCAGTTGGTCGAGGCAGCTGTGCAGGTGATCGCCCGCGAAGGTGCCGACGGAGCCACCACCCGGAAGATCGCTGACGAGGCGCAGGCGCCTCTCGCCTCGCTCCACTACTGCTTCCAGAACAAGGAAAACCTCCTGCTCGCCGTCTTCACACGTCTCGCCGAAAAGATGCCTGTCACGGTTGACCTGCTGGACGGAAACGAGGGCTTGGGGCGCGCTGCCGAGCAGGCCTTGACGCGGAGCATGCAGTGGGACAGACACCACACCTAAAGGAGATCAGGACAGCATGAGGACCGACGGCACGAAGTACAGCAACTTCACCGGCTGGATCGACCGGCCGGACGATGTGCAGCCTGCACTGGACGGCGACCTCACCTGTGACATCGCCGTCATCGGCGGCGGCATGGGCGGCATGGCGGCTGCGCTGCGCCTCGCGGAGCGCGACCAGGACGTCGTCCTGCTGGAGGCCGAGTTCTGCGGCTACGGCTCGGCCTCGCGCAACGGCGGTCAGATCGCCGGGGCGCCGGGTGGCGACCTGCGGATGCTCAGCCTCCAGTCCCCGAAGAAGATGCCGGTCATGGCCAAACTGGCGGAGCACGCGGGCCACTATGTGGAAGACCTCATCAAGACGCACGACATCGATTGCGACTACGTGGCGAATGGCCTGGTGTGGGGTGCGGTCTCACCCCTCATGATGCTCAGGGTGCGTACCCAGGCGGCGATCCTGCGCGCCTTCGGTGGGGGCGGGACCGTCGGCAGCAGGGAGGAACTCGGCCTCCCCGCCGGCTTCGTGGGCGGGATGCGGGAATCCATCGGCGGGATGCTGAACCCGGGCAAGCTCGCTCGCGGTGTGCGTCGCGCACTGCTCGCCTCCTCGGCCAAGGTCTTCGAGCAGTCGCGGGTGAGCGATGTCCGGCGGACCGGCAGCACCGTCGAGATCACGACACCGCACGGCACCGTGCGGGCCAACAAGGTGCTGCTCGCAACCAGCGTCTACGGCGGCGAGTGGGACATCACGCCCAAGAACCTCGCGACGCCGCTGTACGTCATCGAGATCGAGTCGGAACCCATCGCGCCGGAGCGGCTCGCCGCGCTGGACTGGACCAGTCGGTCCGGCATCATCACCCAGCACCAGTTGATGACCCACTACCGGCTCACCGAGCGCAACACCATCGTCTGCGGGGTCCGCAAAGCGCAGCGAGGCCAGACGTACCCGCTCCCGGACCGGGTCCCGGACCCCGGTGTCGTGCGGGACATGGGGAAGGATCTGGCCAACCGGTTCCCGTCGCTGTCCGACGTGGCCATCGAGCGAGCCTGGGGCGGTTGGATCGGAATCAGCCCGGACTGGCTGTCAGTCGCCGGGCAGGTGGGCGACAACGTCTTCTACGCGATGGCCTGCAACGGCCACGGCCTCTGCCAGGTGCCGTACGTGACCCATCAGCTCGCCGACTACATCGTCGACGGTGAGATGCCGGAGGACCTCGCCGGCATCTGGTCGGACGCTTCGAAGTATTCGCCGTCGATGTCACTGCTGATGCAGCCGTTCGTCCTCCGAGCCGTCTGGGGGCTGGACCGGTTCAACGACTTCTTCAACGGCAGCAAGACGCTGGCGCGACGGGCGCTCCGTCGTCGCAGGCGCGGGGACTCCTGAAGGTTTGGGTGGCGCCTGGTCTGTGACGGCGTGGCGTTGGCATAACACCTGCTCGTCAAGCAGCCCCTCGTGCTGTCGGCCGTGAGAATGGGTGTGCTGGTCGGACCCGCCCTCGGCGGGATCCTGGCCGACGCCTTCGGTCGACACGCCCCGTTCCTGTTCGCCGCCGGCATCGCGCTGGTCGATGGTGTGCTGCGAATGTGGCTGATCAGACCTGTCGAGCAGGCCAATGACGACCCCGGCACCATCGCGGGGCAACTCACGGCGTGGGGTGCCGCTGAAGCGGGCCACCGGCCTGTCCGGCGTGACCGAGCGTCTCGCCTCTGCCGTCGGCCCGGCAGCCGGCGGCTCCTTGGTGGCGCTGCTCGGCCCGTTGACGGGGCTTGTCGTCAACGCAGGCTGCTTTGCTCTCGGATCGGTGATCATCGGCACTGGGGCTGCCTCGCCGCATGGGTGAGCCGGTCGAGGGCGCCTCGTCGCAGGCCGGCGAGACGAAAGCGGGCTACTGGCAACGCTTCGGCGAAGGCTTCACCTTCCTGCGCATCGAGCCGCTGATGCTCACCGTCATCGTCATGGTGGGTATCACCAACCTGCTCGATGCAGCGTTCATGGCGGTTCTCATGCCCGTCCGGGCCAAGGAGTCCGGCAACGGGCCGACCGCTATCGGCCTCACAGGCAGCGCGATGGGGGCCGCAGCGGTTGCCGGGAGCCTGATCGCCGCAGTGGCCGCACACCGGCTGCGGCGCAGGATCGTGTTCTTCACCGGGTTCCTGTTGGCCGGGGCGCCGAGATTTATGATCCTCGCCTTCGACGCCCCGCTGGGCGCGGTACTGGCCGTCTTCGCCGTCAGCGGATTCGGTGTGGGCTTCCTCAAAGGCTGTGGGCACACCTCCGCCCGCCGTGCGGCCTCGGCAACGGTCAACTCCCCGCCGGAATCCACAGCACGATCCGGACCTTCTCCTCCTGCGAGAACACCGTTGGTTTCGCCATGCACGATCAGCCCCATCACACACGGCAGGGCCTGCAAGAAGCGGGCCCCGCCGCAGAGCCGGACGCACGGCATCATGAACAAGGTCGGCGCGTCGGATCAGTAAGCAGCGCTGACCTCGTCGTTTCGGCAAAGCCGATGGTCGGACCGTGATAGCGTTGAAGTAGTTCAAATGACTGAGTCAATTCTGGAGGGTGGAATGGCGTACGTGTCAGCGGACACGCGGCGAGAACAGCTGATCGAGGCGGCTGTGCAGGTGATCGCTCGCGAGGGTGCCGACAGGGCCACTACCCGGAAGATCGCTGAGGAAGCAAAGGCGCCCCTTGCTTCCCTCCATTACTGCTTCCAGAACAAGGAAAACCTCCTGCTCGCCGTCTTCACGCAGCTCTCTCAAGAGATGCCCGTCGAGGTCGATCCGCCCGAGGGCGAGAACGTGAGTCTGGGGCAGGCCATGGAGCGGCGCTTGACCCGCGCGATGCAGTGGACGGTGGAGAACCCTGTCCGAGTGCGGGCCATGATCGAGGTCACCCTGTGGGCCGAGCGCTACAACCCTGAGCTTTCCGTCAGCTTCTACGACGGCTTCTTCAAGTCGTCGGAGGCAGTCCTGCGCAAGGCCGACGCGACGCTCTCGGACGAAGAGCTGTGCTCGATGATGAGGGTTGCGATGTCCATCGTCGACGGCCTGTCGCTGCAGATGCTCACGAACGGGGACAAGGAACGCGCGCTGCGCGACACGGCGACCGCTTGCGCGATGCTGAAGGCCTTCCTGAACGAGAGCGAGCGAACGGCCCTCTGACGGCGGCGTTTCCGGACGCCGGAGCGGTGCCGGAAACGCCGCCGTCAAGAGTGCACCTGTGGGTCGGGCATGGTGCTCCCCAGCCAGGCAGTGGCCTCCAATCCAGGTAGCAGCCTCTAATCCAGGTGGGCGAACGCGAGTTGGCCGTCGGCGTACTGGCGACGGAGGACCTTCTTGTCGAATTTCCCCACGCTGGTCTTGGGGATCTCGGCGACGACAGCCCAGCGTTCCGGGAGCTGCCACTTGGCCCAGTTCCCAGCCAGGTGTTCCCTCAGTGCCGCGGCGTCGGCCGGCTCACCGTTCCTCAACACGACGGCCACACAGGGCCGTTCGTCCCAGCGCTCGTCGGGGACGCCGAAGACGGCCGCCTCGGCGACCGCGGGATGCGCCATGATGTCGTTCTCCATGTCGATGGAGGAGATCCATTCGCCGCCGGACTTGATCACGTCCTTCGCGCGGTCGACGAGGGTGAGGAACCCGTCGGGGCTGATCCGGCCGACGTCACCGGTTCGCAGCCATCCGTCGTCGAACGCGTCGGCTTCGACCGGCTCATCGCTCGGGCTGTAGTAAGAGCCCGTGATCCAGGGGCCCTTCACCTCCAGTTCCCCGAGCGACTCCCCATCGTGGGGTACGGGGGTGTCGTCGTCGCCCTTGAGTCTGAACTCCACAAGCGGCGCGAACCTGCCTTGGCTCATCCTGTAACGCCACAGGTCTTCACCGGCCGCATCGGCGGGAGGGTGGGCGACCGTGCCCACGGACGAGGTCTCGGTCATCCCCCAGCCGTGGACGACCTTGACCCGGTGATCCTCTTCGAAAGCCTTCATCAGCGTGGGCGGCATGGCCGAGCCGCCCACGACGACTTCGCGAAGGTGGGTGATGTCCTGGGGGTGGGTTGCGAGCCTGGCTGCAAGCCCCGTCCAGATGGTCGGTACGGCGGCGGCGTGGGTCGGCCGCTCCGCTGCCATCATGGCCAGCAGCGGCTCGGGTTGCAGGAAGCGGTCGGGCATGAGGAGCGACGCGCCGGAGAGCATGGACGCGAACGGCAGGCTCCAGGCGTTGACGTGGAACATCGGCACGATCGCCAGGCACCTGTCGCTCGTCGACAGCCCCATCGCGGCCGGAGTGGTCACGTGCATCGCGTGCAAGAAGAGCGAACGGTGGGAGTACACGACACCTTTGGGATCACCCGTGGTGCCCGAGGTGTAGCACATCGCCGCAGCTGAGCGTTCGTCCAGCACCGGGAAGTCGTACACGTCGGGCTGAACCTCGAGGAGCGCCTCATAGCTGTGCACCTCGACCCCGCGGGGCGCACGGAAGCCGGCCGCGTCACCGTTCACGACTATCACGTGGCGCACGGTGCGGAGGCGGGGGAGCACTTCTTCGAAAGCGGACGCGAGCGACCCGTCCACGAACACCACCCGGTCCTCGGCGTGGTTGGCGACGAACACGAGCTGCTCGGGGGACAGGCGGATGTTCAGGGCGTGAAGGACCGCGCCCATGGCAGGGACCGTGGCGTAGGCCTCCATGTGCTCGGTGTTGTTCCACATGAACGTGGCCACCCGGTCGGAAGTGCCGACCCCCAAGCCGCGCAGGGCGTTCGCCAACTGCGCTGCTCGTGCGCCGAGCTCGCCGAACGTACGCCTGCGCGCCGCTGAGCCCGTCCAGGTCGTGACAGTGGCGTCGGCGTGTACGGAGGCCGCGTAGCGCAGCAGTTTGGCGAGTGACAGAGGCCCGTCCTGCATCGTGCTCAGCATTCGTTGCTCCTTGACTGGGAGATCGCCGTGTCGGCATGAGAGGTGCGCAGCAGCTGGGCCTCCCCGGTCGCGGAGGAAGCAATCGACGCGGCCGGGGTTGACGCTGGCCCAAATGTGAGCGGATGATTCAGACGACTGACCTAGTCATGTGACTCTACTCAACTTTGCGAGGCCGTGGCAACGCCCTGTCGAAGGGTGGTCGGGACGCCCGGCCATGTGGTGCGGGCTGGTCCGACGTGCTGAAACGCATCGTGTGATCAAGGTTGGAAGTGACTTATGGATCGAACCATCGAGCGTGTCGATGTGGTGATCGTCGGCGCCGGGCTCTCGGGTATCGCGGCGGCGGTCGAGCTGAAGGCGAAGCATCCCGAGCGGTCTTTCGTGATGCTCGAGGCGCGCGCCGACATCGGGGGCACATGGGACCTGTTCCGGTACCCCGGGATCCGGTCCGACAGTGACATGTTCACGTTGGGGTACAGCTTCAAGCCGTGGACCGCCGAGAAGTCCATCGCCTCCGGTGAGGCCATCCTCGACTACCTGAAGGAGGCCGCCGACGACTACGACCTGAGGTCGCACATCCGCCTCGAGCACCGGGTTCTCGGTGCCGACTGGTCGCAGGGCGACTGCTCCTGGACTCTGGAGGTCGCAGGCCCCACCGGTCGTACGCTCGTCGCCTGCTCCTACCTCTACATGGCTGCGGGCTACTACGATCACGACAGCGGCCACATGCCGGAGTTTCCAGGTCAGGAGGCATTCCGGGGGCTGATTGTGCACCCCCAGCGATGGCCGGCCGACCTCGACTGCACCGGAAAGCGCGTCAGCGTTATCGGATCCGGTGCCACCGCGATCACGCTGGTTCCGGCCCTCGCCCGGACCGCATCGAAGGTCACGATGGTGCAGCGGTCGCCTTCGTATGTGGCCATCGACTCCGATGTCGACGAGCAGGCCAACCGGCTGCGCGCGGACGTGGGAAGCCAGGAGGCGTTCAAGCGGGTCCGGCTGCGCAACCTCCAGGACCAGCAAGCGAAGTACCAGTTCGCGCGCACGGACCCCCAGGCATTCAAGAAGCCCCTCTTCGACGACATTGAGAAGATCGTCGGCCGTGACTGCCGGGAGAAGCACTTCACCCCGGCCTACGAGCCCTGGGATCAGCGCCTGTGTCTGGTGCCCAACGGGGACCTCTTCCACGCCATCCGGGACGGCAAGGCCGAAGTGGTGACGGGGCACATCGAAACGTTCACTGAGAGTGGCATTCGCATGACATACGGCGAGGAGGTGCCGGCCGACGTGATCGTGACCGCGACCGGCCTGCAACTCGTCACGCTGGGAAAGATCCGGTTCAGCATGGGCGGTGAGCCGATCGACTTCTCGAAGACCTTCACCTACAAGGGGGTCGCGTTCAGCGGGGTCCCGAACCTCCTGATGGCCTTCGGGTACCTCAACTCCTCCTGGACGCTTCGCCTCGAACTGATCAACCAGTTCTGGAGCTCGTTGCTCACCAGGATGGACGAGCTCGGTGCGGCGGTCGTGACGCCTGTTCTGCGCGATGAAGACCAGGGCATGTCGAGGGAGCCCTGGATCAAGGACGTTTCCTCGGGCTACCTCGTGCGCCACATGGATGAGATGCCGGCCCAGGGCGACCGCGAGCCGTGGGTCAATCCCCAGGTTCATGAGCAGTTGAAGCGCCTTTTGAGCGGACCTTTCGAGGACGGCGTTCTGCGCTTCGCATAGTGCCGCAGAAAGGCCCACCTTCTGTGTGGCCATGTGGTTGACACCCACGCTTTACCGGGACTACCTTCAGGTCAAATGACTCAGTCAGTTGAGCCAGTCATTTGAAAACAATCCTGTGAATGGCGCCGGCCACCGTGTCCGGCCGCGAATGATTGAGGTGAGTGCCCATGAGTGGCGCTGTGAGAATCGAGGTCGAAGCGGATCCGACTCCGCTCGTACTCTCGCTGGCGAGGGTTTTGCGCGAGAGCGCAGCGGTTCCCGAGCTCCGTGATGTGTTCGCAGGATTGGCCGGCACCGTGGCCCTGCAATCAGGGCTGGACTCCCAGGCCGCGACCCTGGCCTTCGCCGACGGCGGCGTGCACGTCCACCACGGCGTGGACGAGGGCCTCGAAGCGATCCCCCTCGTGCCCTTTTCCGAGTACGAGCTCGCTGCGACGCCTGACCCGCTCGCCTCGGCGGTCGCGCAACTTCTGAGCCCGCCACTCCCCGCGTGGCGTGATGCCGCGTCGTCCTTCTGGGCGGCGAACCAGGGCTCGGAGGGGTTCCCCGAGGGGCTCCGCGTCGTCTGCTCGACCGAGGAGCAGGAGGCTCACTTCGGGGAGGGCCCGGGAGCGGCGTACGAGGTGCACGGTCCCGGAGACGCGCTGGCTGCGGCGTTCAGCGGTCGCGGTGATTCCTTTCTTTTCGCTATCGCGACCGGCGTCACGGTCGTCGGCAGCGTGGGGCAACTGTCGGCGATGTGTGGCGCGCACTGGAAGGTGAGATTCGGTGGCTGAAATGACCATGGATGAGCTTGACCGTTGGCTGGATGAGTACGGCATCACTTCAGTCGAGATTCAGGCGACCAACCTCGACGGCACGTTTGTCGGAAAGACACTGTCACGGGACAAATTCCTGAGCGGCGTCGATCAGGGATTCGCTTTTGCGGATGTCGTGTTCGGCAACGACCTGGGAAGTTTCCCGATGCTCGGTATGGCCTTCCCTTCTTGGCGCGGCGAAATGGAGGACATTTTCCTTCGCCCCGATCTCGGCACCATATGCGTGTGGAAGCCGGGCAAGGCGGCTGTCATCGGCGACTTCTGGACCAAGGACGGCACCCCGGTCTCCGTCTGTCCGCGCAACCTGCTGCGCCGCGTCGAGGCCGACGCCCGGCAACTCGGTTTCACGGTCAACACCGCCGTTGAGATCGAAGCGACCGTTTTCGAGGAGCCGATCCGCGAAGCCCGCGCCAAGGGCTACGAGAACCTCACTCCGCTCGGCGGCACCAGCGGCAGCGCCTACGTGCTCGCCAGGGACGCGGAATGGCGCGAGTACCTGGAGCGGGTGGAGGAGCGGCTGCGGGCCATCGGCATCGCCTGGGAGGCCTGGAACGACGAAGCCGCCGCGGGCCAGGTCGAAATCAATGTCGCGATGGGCGATGTTGTCGCGGTCGCAGACCGGTGGGCTCGGTGCCGCCAGGTGATGCGCGAGGTGGGCCACGAGCTCGGGCGGACCGTGACGTTCATGGCGAAGTGGTCGGACGCCTGGGGTCAGGCGTCGCACCTGAACATCTCGCTGGAGACGCAGGACGGGAACGCCTTCTACAGCCCCGACGGTGCCTCTGCGGTCATGAGCCGGTTCATCGGCGGCCTGATGCCGGCGATGGCGGGCACGACGTCGATCGCCCTTCCCTTCATCACCTCCTATCGCCGGCTCGTCCCCGCCGAGGGGCCGCCCACGACCGTCACGTGGGGAGTCGGCAACAAGACGACGGCGGTGCGCGCCGTTGTCGGCCACCCGAAGCAGTCCCGGGTCGAATACCGCGTGCCCGGTTCGGACGCCAACATGTACCTGGTCAGTGCGGCCGTCCTCGGCGCCGGACTCTTCGGGGTCCGCAACGAACTCGAGCCGCCCGCCCCCTTCACCGGCATGGCCTGGTTCCTCCCCGACGGGGAGCTGATTCCGACGAGCATCAGCCAAGCCACCGCGGCCCTGGAAGCCGACAAGATCCTCCCCGAGGCGCTCGGCCGTGAATTCGTCAACTACTGGACCGGCACGCGCCGTTGGGAGTGGATGTCGTTCCACACCATGGGTGGGGGCGATCCCGACTGCGGGATCACGCCGTGGGAGCGCAGCCGATACTTCGAGCTGGCATGAGCACCCGGATCGCAGCCGCCGTCCTGAACACGGCGCCGGGCCTCCTCGAACTCGAGGAGCTCGTGATCGACGACCCCGGACCGGACGAGGTCCTGGTGAAGGTGGCGTACGCCGGTCTGTGCCACTCGGACCTGCACGAGATCGACGGGACCTTCGAGTCGCAACCGCCGATCGTCCTCGGCCACGAGGCGGTCGGCAGGGTCGTGGCCGTCGGATCGGGCGTCTCGGAGTTCGCGTCGGGAGACACGGTCGTGACGTGCCTGTCCGTGCACTGCGGCACCTGCGAGTACTGCGTGACCGGGCGACAGACCCTGTGCGTGAACCGCTCCCGACTGCAACAGCAGCGATCCCGGCCGCGGCTGACCAAGCGCGACGGCCGGCCGGTGCGCCCGACCGCCGGCATCGGCGCCTTCGCGGAGATGATCCTCGTCCACAAGAACGGCCTCGTCACCATCACGGACGACATCCGTCTTGAAACAGCGAGTGTGCTCGGCTGCGCCGTCACAACAGGCATGGGCGCGGTCCTGCACAGCGCCTCGGTGCACACCGGGCAGACCGTCGCCGTGATCGGCCTTGGCGGGGTCGGTTTCGCCGCCGTTCAAGCCGCACAACTGGCGGGCGCAGCGCAGATCATCGGGATCGACGTGGTGCCGGGCAAGCTGGATCGGGCCGTCCATTTCGGCGCGACACACGTCGTGAACGCGAGGGAAACCGACCCGGTCGCGGCGGTACGGGCGATCACCGGCACCGGCGCGCACCACGCGTTCGAGGCGGTCGGCTCGGGCACCACGGCCGGACAGGCGTTCGCCATGCTCCGGCCGGGCGGGACCGCCACCGTGATGGGCATGATCCCGGACTCGCAGCCGATTCAGGTCCGCGGGGCGGAGCTGTTCCTGGAGGAGAAGCGCATCCAGGGCTCGTTCATGGGCTCCAACCACTTCAAGATCGATGTCCCGCTGTACGCGCACTTCAACCGCATGGGCCTGCTCCGCCTCGACGATCTCGTCACCGCCCGGTGCGACCTGGCCACCATCAATGACGGATTCAAGGCCTTGGCGTCCGGACAGGAGATTCGCGTCGTCGCCCGGGTCGGGGAGGTGTGAGCATGAAGCCGCTGATCGGAATCACGGGACGCCGGCTGAGCCTGGGCATGGTGAATGGAACGTCCCGCCGGTTCCAATTCCAGTTCACCGACTCGTACTTCAGCGCCTTCGGCGACAACGTGGCCGCCGCGGGCGGCATCCCGGTCAACCTGCCGTTCAGGGCCGACGCGGAAGGCGTCGTCGAGCGCCTCGACGGACTCGTCGTCACCGGCGGGCAGGACGTCCACCCTTCCCGATGGGGCGGCAGCGCCCAGGTCGACCCCGCGGTCGACCCGAGGTGGGACCACGATGCGCCGGACCTCGAACGCGACGAGTACGAGGCGGCCCTGATCGTGGCCGCGCTGCAGGCAAACGTTCCGATTCTGGGCGTCTGCCGCGGTCACCAGCTGCTCAACGTCGTACTCGGTGGCACTCTCGTCGAACACATAGAAGAGGGCAGGATCGTCCACGCATCCCCGAACTTCGCACCGGACGACGGCGATGACGAACACGCCGTGAACTTCACGCCGGGAAGCCTCGCCCACACGCTCTACGGGCCCCAACGCGTCGTCAACTCCTGGCACCACCAGGCGGTCGACCGCCTCGGCCGGGGACTCACCGTCATGGGCACCACGGCCGACGGCGTCGTCGAAGCGATCAGGCTCGACGACAGCCCGGTGGTGGGGGTGCAGTGGCATCCCGAGTGGATGGCCACGCCGGACCCCCTCTTCGACTGGCTCGTCGCCGTGTCGGCGACGACCGTTCCCGTCCCCGCCATGAAAGGAGGCTCGACGTGGTGAACACCGAACGCACAGGCACCGCACGCTCACTTGACGACTGGCTGGACCTCAAGAGCCGGCTGAGCCTGCCGCGCGGCATGTGGATCAACGGCGGATGGGCGGCAGCGCGGACCGGACGGACGACCACCCTCACGAGTCCGCGTGACCAACAGCCCCTCGCGGAGCTCCCCAGTGCGGACCGCGACGACGTGGACCGCGCCGTCCAAGGCGCCAAGGAGTCGTTCTCCTCCCGAGCGTGGGCGGGTCTTGAGCCACGCGAACGCGGAGCCGTACTGATCCGCTGGGCGGACCTGCTCGACCAGCACCGCGATGAACTGGCCCTGTTGATCGCGCTCGAAATGGGCAAGCCGGTCACGGTGGCATGGTCCGTCGAACTGCGCACCGCCATCAACACGATTCGCTGGTACGGCGAACTCGCGGACAAGCTGATGGACGAGTCTCCCCGTGGCCGCAACGGTTCCGTCGCCCTGGTGACGCGGGAGCCGCTGGGGGTCGTCGGCGCCATCACGCCGTGGAACTTCCCGATGACGCTGTCGATGTTCAAGATTCCCGCAGCCCTTGTGTCGGGGAACAGCGTCGTCGTCAAGCCTGCGACGCAAACGCCTCTCTCCCTTCTGCGCGCGGCGGAACTCTCCGCCGAGGCGGGCCTGCCGGCCGGAGTGCTCCAGGTGCTCACCGGCAGTGGCGCGACGGTCGGCTCGGCGCTGGCGCTGCACAACGACGTCGCCACGGTGACCTTCACCGGCTCGACCGAGGTCGGAAAGCAGCTGTTGACCTACGCCGGGCAGTCCAACGCGAAGCCGGTCTGGCTTGAGCTGGGCGGCAAGTCCCCCAACATCGTCTTCCCCGACGCACCGGACCTCGACGAGGCCGCACGGATGGCGGCCTGGGCGATCTCCTTCAACAGCGGGCAGATGTGCACGGCTGGTTCGCGGCTGCTCGTCCACGAGGACATCCGCGACGACCTGATCGCCAAGGTCGTCGATCACCTCGGCCGGCACAAGATCGGTGATCCGCTGGACCCCGAGACGACGATGGGGCCGCTGGCGTACGAGCGGCATCGCGACGACGTGCTGGACGAGGTGCGCAAGGGGATCGCGGACGGTGCCCAGCTCGTCCACGGATCGGACCGGAAGAGGACCGACGGCCTGTACGTGGAGCCGGTGGTCTTCGCGGACGTCGACCCGGACAGCCGCCTCGCTCAGCACGAGATCTTCGGCCCCGTCCTGTCGGTCACGACGTTCCGCGACGACGCCGAGGCAGTCGCGATCGCCAACAACTCCGACTACGGACTCGGGTCCGCGATCTGGACCGGCGACCTCGCCCGGGCCCACCGGCTGTCGCGGGACATCCAGGCCGGCCTGGTCTGGGTCAACTGCTACGAGGAGGGCGACACATCGGTGCCGTTCGGTGGCCAGAAGCTCTCCGGCCACGGGTCGGACCGGAGCCTCCACGGCCTGGAGAAGTTCACGACCTTGAAGACGACCTGGATCGAACTCGCCTGATCCGCCGCAAGGGTTTCACATTGAGGGAGAAGATTCACATGACAGCACAGAAGAAGGCCCAGGCCCTGACGTCTGTGGCGGTCGGCACGTCCGCCGAGGAGATCCTGAAGATCGTGGCCCGCGACGGCGGCGTCATCATCAAGAACTTCCTGACGCAGGACCAGATCGATCGCTTCAACGCCGAGATCGAGCAGCCGATGCAGGCGCTTCGTCCAGGCTCGACCCACGAGAACGAAGTGGTGGCCGAGTTCCACGGCCGCAACACCAAGCGACTCACGAACCTGGTCACGCATAGTGCCACGTTCCGCAGCGAGGTCATCGACCACCCCCTGGTCCACGAGATCAGCGACCAGGTCTTCCTCGAGGAGTCGGGCACGTACTGGATGACCACCGCACAGGTCATCGAGATCGGCCCGAACAGCGCGGGACAGATGCTGCACCGGGACCTGGAGAACTGGTTCCCGTTCATCGGAATGGGGCCCAAGGGCCCGGAAGTCACCATCAACTTCCTCGTCGCTCTGACCGACTTCACGGAGGAGAACGGCGCCACCCGCGTCATCCCCGGGAGCAACCACTGGAGCGACTTCGAGGACCGGGGCACTCCCGAGCAGACGATTCCCGCGGTCATGAACGCCGGAGACGCCCTGTTCATCAGCGGGAAGACCGCCCATGGCGGCGGGGCGAACCAGACCAGCGACTTCTACCGCCGGGGCGTGGCCTTCACGTTCAACGCCGGCTACCTCACTGGCGAGGAGGCCTACCCGTTCCTGGTCGACATGGACGTCGCCAAGACGCTCTCGCCGCGCGTCCAGCGCGTGCTCGGCTTCCGCTCCCAGTACCCGACGGGCTCTCCTGGCCTGTGGCAGGTCGACTACGCGGATGTGGCCGACTACCTGAAGCTCTGAGAGCCGGCCGATCGGTTCACGCGGCCTCGTCGCCGACGCCTTGTGGGCGAGACGTCCCGCAGAAGGCCCTGCATCGGCCCTCTGCGGGACGCCGGCGAGGTCTTGTCCTAGTCCCTGCACGTTGATCGACGGGGCACCGGAGACGGTGCCGTTGTCCCGTGTGTGCCGAAGGAGGCACTCGAACGTGACCGAGACAACCGGTGTTGTTGTCGTCGGACTCGGCACCACAGGCATCGCCATCGCCGAGTCACTGGTGAGCCGACGTGACTGCGAACTGTTGGGCGCGCTGGACATCGGGGCGGACAAGGCCGGGGTGCACCTCGCCGACTTCGTCGCCGGTGCGCCGCGCGTCCCCGTGGTCTCGTCCGTCGCGCAGCTGCCGCCCGCGGACGTGGCTGTCGTGGCCACATCGTCCTGGATCGACGCGATCGAACCGACCCTCGCCGCCCTGATCGCGCGTGGGACGAACGTCGTATCGATCTGCGAGGAGTTGCGGGACCCGACCCGGAGCCACGCTCAGGCGGTGGCTCGCCTGGACCGGCTCGCACGCGAACACGGAGTCTCCGTGCTCGGCACCGGCTGCAACCCGGGGATGCTGATGGACACGCTGCCGCTGGTCCTGAGCGGCCTCACGCTCGGAGTGGAGCGGGTGTCCGTGCGGCGTACGGCGGACATGAGCCGCTACGGCGCGATCCTGAAGAAGTTCGGCCTCGGCCTCACGCCGGCCGAGTTCGACACCGAGCGCGATGCGGATCGCGTCATGGGACACGTCGGCTTCGCGCAGAGCATCGGCGCCCTGGCCCGAGGACTGGAGTGGGAGCTCGATGCGATCGAGGTCGACCCCGTCGAGCGAAACCTGATCGCGGAAACGGAACGCAAGGGGGAGCACACCGTCATCGCCGCGGGAACCGTGGCGAGCGTCCTGCACCGGGCGCGGGGACTGCTGCAGGGCAAGCCCGTCATCGAGCTCGCCACCCGGTTCGGCATCTTCGGCCCGGACGACCCCGTCGAACGCGGCGACGGACTCCTCCTCGTCGGCCGTGAGCAGACGATCGAGGTCGCAGTGCCCGGCGGGTTCGAAAGCTTCCTGTCCACGGTGGCCATGGCGTCGAACGCCGTGACCGCGGTCGCCGGTGCGATGCCGGGTTTCCGCACCATCGAGGACCTGCCGGTGGGCGCCCTGGCCAGCAAGGGCGCGCGCGCCACGGCCTGAGGGCCCGTCATGCGGCGTCCGGTGGTGGCACCGGGCGCCGGACCACCACCGGAACACCGGCTGCCTTCCTCGGCGACCGGTTGCGGTGACCGAGAAGGGAGAACGTCGGATGGGCCTGGAGTCATCGCGCATCGCTTTCGAGCGAGCCCGGCGCAGCATAGGAGGAGGGGTGGGTTCCGGCCTTCGCGCGGCGATGCGGCCGCACCCTCTCTTCGTGAGTGAAGCGCGGGGAGCCCACGTCTGGGACCTGGACGGCGATCGGTACATCGACTACGTGATGGCGTGGGGGCCCCTCGTCCTCGGACATGGCGACCACCGCGTGGTGGACGCCGTACGCGATGTGGCCACGCGCATGCAGATCGTCGGCACCAGCCATGTCCTTGAGTACGCGGCGGCCGAGGCCGTCCTTGAGGCGGTGCCGCACGGCGAGCGCCTGCTCTGGAGCAACACCGGTACCGAGGCGGTTCAGATCGCGCTGCGCCTGGCGCGGGCGGCCACGGGGCGCCGACGGGTCGTGAAGTTCGCCAAGAGCTACCACGGTTGGCACGACACGGTGTACGCGGGCTTGAGCGACACCGACGGGAGCGGGCTCGCGGCGGCGCCGGCGAGCAGGGGCCAGAGCCCGAGTGTGCTCGACGACCTGGTGGTGGCGCGGTTCAACGACGTGGAGATGATCGACCGGATTCTCGCCGAGGCCGTCGAACGGGACATCGCCGCGGTGCTCCTCGACCCGATCATGAGCAACGCCGGTGTCGAGTCGCCCGCGCAGGACTTCCTGCAGACGTTGCGCTCCCGTTGTGAGCAGCAGGGCGTGGTGCTCATCTACGACGAGGTGATCGCCGGTTTCCGGATCGCTCGTGGCGGCGCGGCCGAGTTCTTCGGGGTGAGACCCGACCTCTCCGTCTTCGGCAAGGCCATGGCCGGCGGCTTCACCCAGAGCGCCGTCGTCGGTCGAGCGGACCTGATCGACCAGGTCACGGACGGTGTGGTGCACGCCGGCACGTTCAACGGAAATCCTGTCGCGTTGGCCGCGGTACAGGCGACCATGGGAGTACTCGCGGATCCCTCCGTCTATCAAGCGCTGGAGAGCGTTTCCGCTCAGTTCGAGCTCGTGATCGGGGGCCTGCTGGCCTCCGCGCCCCAAGCTGCCCGTCTCAAGCGAGTCGGTTCCCTGCTTCAGTTCGTCCCGGACCTCGAGGTCACCGGCTTGCATGGGACCGGTGGCCTGTGGCCGCAGATTCTGGGCGGGATGCTCGCCAACGGCGTGATGTTCATGCCTTCGGGCAAGATCTTCCTCAGCACTGCGCATCGCCAGGCAGACATCGATGCCACCGCCGACGCTCTCGAAAAGGTCCTGCGGCAGTTGCGGGGGCCGCACGAGACTGAACAGTCGCATGCGTCCCTGGGGCCTACTTCGTGATCGAGTTCGTGCGGGGCGCCCTGGCGCCGGTGAGAATGGTGGGGATGCCGGTGTGGAGCGAGGATCTCGCCCATCCGAGGGTCACTTGGCGTTCTGGTCGCGGAGCAAGCAGGGAGGACGTCCTCGAGCAGGGTGCGCAGCAGTCTTCGCGGTCCATATCGGCGGTGGTGTCTCAGCGCACTCGGCGAGCGTTCCGTCAAGCAGCACGTGCTCGGGATCGGCCTCCCGCAGCAGACCGGGCGCACGCTGGGGCAGATGCCAAGCGACTGACCCGCCTCAACACGCAGGACTCGGTCTGCAGCGGGCCTGCCGAGGCTGAAGCGGCTATCTGCCCGAGATGGGGAGTGGGTGAAAGCTCCTCCAGAACGACATGCACAACCTCGCACATGAGTGCTGTCAGCCGTAATGACTCCTCGCCCGCCAGGAGGCCGGCCCCTACGCAGGGAGCCTGATGCGGGCACCCCCGCACCCTTCGAAGGAACTGAGAAATAGTGATTCCCGCAGCGACCGCGCTCGCCACGGCGAACAACGAGCATCTCGCGCAGATCAGCAACACGCTGATCTACTCATCGATGGCCGTCTACACCTTGGCCTTCTTCGCGTACATCGCCGAATGGCTGTTCGGCAGCCGTAGCAGGGTGGCGCGCACTGCCGCCGCGCTGACCGCGAAGCAGGACGGTGCGGCTAACGCGCAGAGTGCCCCGGTGGTGGTGAAGTCCGCCGGCGGCGCCGCGGTGCTGGAGCGGCCCCAGGTCGTCGTGCGTTCGGCCAACGGCTCTCGCGACGTGCCCGACGGCCCCGGCGCGCACGGCGGTGACGTGCAGGGCGACCTGTACGGCCGGATCGGTGTCTCCCTCACGGTGCTCGCCTTCCTGGTGGAGCTGAGCGGCGTCGTCGCCCGCGCAGCCTCAGTGGAGCGGGCGCCGTGGGGCAACATGTACGAGTTCAACATCACCTTCTCCACGGTCGTTGTCGGCGTGTACCTCGCGCTGCTCGCCCTGAGAAAGAACGTGCGCTGGATCGGCCTCTTGCTCACAGCCACGGTCCTGCTTGGCCTCGGCCTCGCGGTCACCGTCCTGTACACGGCGAGCGACCAGCTGGTCCCGGCGCTGCACTCGTACTGGCTCTACATCCACGTCTCCACCGCGATCTTCTGCGGCGCCGCGCTCTACGTCGGCGCGGTTGGCACCCTCGCCTACCTGTTCAAGGACAGCTACGAGAGCAAGCTCGCCGGCGGCGGCAAGCCGGGCTCCTTCGCGACCTCGGTCCTGGAGCGGCTGCCTGCCTCGGCGAGCCTGGACAAGTTCGCTTACCGCATCAACGCGGCCGTCTTCCCGCTGTGGACGTTCACGATCATCGCGGGCGCCATCTGGGCCGAGTCGGCCTGGGGCCGGTACTGGGGCTGGGATCCCAAGGAGGTCTGGTCCTTCATCACGTGGGTCGCCTACGCCTGCTACCTGCACGCCCGCGCCACCGCCGGCTGGAAGGGCCGCAAGGCCGCCTACCTGGCCCTGATCGCCTTCGCCTGCTACCTCTTCAACTACTACGGCGTGAACATCTTCGTCACCGGCCTGCACTCCTACGCGGGCGTTTGACCTGGGTGGCCTGAAGCCAGTGGGATTGGTGCGTTGGCTGGGACAAGGGGGCTCTCAGCGTGATCCGAAGTGGATTGGGCCGTTCTCCGGCCTGACCGAGGCGCAGTTCTACATCGTCGACGGCACCCTGGTGCCTACCCGCGACCGCAGCATCGTCGCCTCCGGCAAGAACTGCAGCTGCTCGACCAACCTGCAGGTCGTCATCTACGCCCTGACTCAGGGCACTAGGGGGGCGGAGGAGGGGACTGGTGGGCGGCTGGTTCAGTCGTTGGCGCCGACCAGGCGCAGGGCGAATTCGCCGTACTCCCACGCCACGGCATCCTCGGTGATCTCGCCGTCTTCGCGGAACCAGACGGCGACGCCCATGCCGAGGTCGAGGACCGCGTAGGAGGCCAGGCGGGACGAGTTCACTTGGAAGCGGCCCGCGGCGACACCGGCGTTGATCAGGTCGCGGAAGCCTGCCTCGTACTGGGCGCGCATGGCCAGGACTTCGCTGAGATGTGGCTCTTCGAGGCTGCGGATCTCGCGGTTGCCGACGAAGGCTTCGAGACGGTGGCGGGCGTGGTAGCGCACATGCGCTTCGGTGGCTCGGCGCAGGCGCTCGGCGGGATCGGTGGTGGTGGCGATGGCCGTGCGGTGCAGGTCCATCAGGGCCTGCATGGTGCCGGTCATGATCTGCGCGAGCAGGTTCTGCTTCGACGCGACGTGCTTGTAGAGGCTGGGGCCGCGGATGCCGACGGCCGCGCCGATGTCGGCCATGGTCGTCGATTCGTATCCGCGGCCGGTGAACAGCTCCAGTGCGGCGGCACGAATGTCGTCGGTCCGGGACACGGGACACCTTCCGTTGTTTCGACTATCGCCAAAGACGGCTAACGAACAGTAGCAGATGTCTCTTGCAGGTGGCTTATATTGCACCTAGAGTCGGCTAACCATCATTAGCCAACTGGAGGACGCGTGGCTATCGAACTTGCCCCCGAGACCGGCGTCGCGGACCTGGCGCAACGCACGGCGCGATTCGTCGGTGAGGTGGTGATTCCTGTCGAGGAGGAGCACCGCGGTGTTGTCCGCTCGGACGAGATGCGGACGCAGCTTCAGACCGCGGCCAAGGAGGCAGGCGTCTTCGCCCCTCATGTGGCGCCGGAATTCGGCGGCCACGGGCTGGACATGCGTGGGCGCGCGCTGGTCTTCGAGGAGGCCGGCTACTCGCTGCTGGGACCGTTGGCGTTGAACATCGCGGCGCCGGACGAAGGCAACATGCACATGCTGGAAGCCATCGCGACGTCGGAGCAGAAGGAACGCTACCTGCGCCCGCTCGCCACCGGAGCGGTTCGCTCGTGCTTCGCCATGACCGAGCCGGCGCCCGGGGCAGGGTCGGACCCCAGCGCGCTGTCGACCCGGGCCGAGCGAGCCCCGGGCGGCTGGCGGATTCATGGTCGTAAGTGGTTCATCACCGGGGCCGACGGCGCCGAGTTCGCCATCGTGATGGCGCGCACCAGCGGCGAGGTGGGGGACCGAGGCGGGGCCACGATGTTCCTGGTCGACGCCGACAACCCGGGCATGAAAACGGTCCGGCACATCGAGACCCTCGACGAGAGCCTGTTCGGTGGCCACATCGAGCTGCTCTTCGACGACTGCTTCGTGTCCGACGACGCCGTTCTCGGTGCCGTGGACGAGGGCTTCGCCTATGCCCAGGTCCGGCTCGGTCCGGCCCGCATGACGCATTGCATGCGCTGGCTCGGCATCGCCCGCCGCGCGCAGGACATCGCTGTGGCGCGAGCAGCGGACCGGCGGCTGTTCGGGTCGCGCCTGGCCGATCTCGGCATGATCCAGCAGATGATCGCGGACAACGAGATCGACATCGCCGCATCGCGAGGACTGATCACGCAGGCGTGCTGGGAGCTGGACGAGGGCCGCTCGGCGGCGCAGTCCACGGCGATCGCCAAGACCTTCTGTGCCGAGGCCATCCACCGCGTGGTGGACCGCTCGCTGCAGATCTGCGGCTCACTCGGTGTCTCCGGAGATGCGCTGCTCGGGCGGTTTCTGCGCGAGGTCCGCCCGTTCCGGATCTATGACGGCCCGTCGGAGACGCACCGCTGGGCCATTGCCCGCCGCACGGTGCGGCGCCACGAGCAGGCGGCCGGCCGATGACCACCCTTGAGGGACTGGACCTGGGGGCACTCACCCGCTTCTTCGCCGAGAGCGTCCCCGGCTTCCGCGGTGAACTCCACGCCGAGCTCGTGCAGGGCGGCCGTTCCAATCTGACGTACCGGCTGACGGACGGTCAGGGCAGCTGGGTGCTGCGCCGCCCGCCCTTGGGTGGGCTGACGCCCTCGGCGCACGACATGGCACGTGAGTACCGGGTGGTCTCCGCACTCGCCGGCAGCGGCGTTCCAGTGGCGCGCGCCGTCGCCTTCGGCGACGCCCAGGTGATCGGCGTGCCGTTCGCTCTGGTCGAGTACGTGGACGGTGTCGTCATCCGCACCGAAGCACAACTGGAGGAGTTTCCCGACAAGTTGGTCGCCGACTGCGCTCATGCCCTGGTGGACGTGCTCGCCCGGCTGCACGCCATCGAGCCCGCCTCGGTCGGACTGGACGGCTTCGGGCGGCCCGAGGGCTACCTCGCCCGTCAGGTCGCGCGCTGGCACGACCAATGGCAACGGGTCCGCACCCGCGATCTGCCCGACGTCGAGGCCCTGCACGCGCTCCTCGCGCAGGCCTGCCCGCACGAGAGTGGTGCCTCGATCGTGCACGGAGACTTCCGGATCGACAACGCCATCCTTGCCCATGACGACCCGTCACAGGTTCGTGCCTTGGTGGACTGGGAGATGGCCACGTTCGGCGACCCGCTCGCCGACCTCGGCCTGCACCTGGTCTACGCCGACCCGGCCTTCGCGCCGGTCCTGGCGGGCCGGGCCGCCTCGACCAGCCCACGTCTGCCCGCCCCCGCCGACCTGGCCGAGCGCTACGCCACCGCGAGCGGCCGCAGCCTGGAGAACCTCGGCTACTACATCGCCCTCGGCTACTTCAAGATCGCGGTGATCGCCGAAGGCATCCACGCCCGCCATCGCCAAGGCCTGACCCTCGGTTCCGGGTTCGAGACCGTGGGCGACGCGCCCGCGCCTCTGGCCGCGGCAGGACTGCGCGCACTTGGGAGGAACCCGTGACCACCCCCGTCCTCGACCTGTTCCGCCTGGACGGCAAAGTGGCCGTCATCACCGGCGCCAGCTCCGGACTCGGCGCCGGCTTCGCCGTCGCACTGGCCCAGGCCGGCGCCGACGTCGTGCTCGCCGCGCGCCGCACCGACAAGCTGGCGGACGTCGCCGATCAGGTGCGGGCAACCGGAAGGCGCGCGGTCACCGTCGCCACCGACGTCACCGACCCCGAGCAGTGCGAGGTGATGGTCGGGGCCGGCCTTGAGGAGTTCGGCGGGATAGATGTCCTGATCAACAACGCGGGCATCGGCACGGCCGTCCCCGCGTTGCGTGAGCGTCCGGAGGAGTTCCGCAAGGTCATCGACCTCAATCTCAACGGCGCCTACTGGTCGGCGCAGGCCTGTGCAAGGGTCATGAAGCACGGTTCCAGCATCGTCAACGTCGCCAGCACCCTGGGCTTCATCCCGTCCTATGCCCCGCAAGCCGCGTACTCGGCCAGCAAAGCCGGCTTGATGGGGCTGACCCGAGACTTGTCCGCACAGTGGTCGGGCCGCTTGGGAATCCGGGTCAACGCCGTGGCGCCCGGCTACTTCGCCAGCGAGATGACCGCGGCCGTGCCCGAGGACCTGCTGACGGGCTTCATCGCAGAGCGCAGCCCGCTCGGCAGGCTGGGCCGACAGCACGAACTGGACGCGGCGGTCCTCTTCCTGGCATCGCCGGCCTCGTCGTACATCACCGGCAGCACGCTCGCTGTCGACGGCGGCATGTCCGGCCACTGAGTTCGCAGCGTCGACTTCGTCGCTGCCGAGGCCTGACATCTCCAGCCAGGGCAGCGCGATCGCCCAACTCGGTGCATTTGAAGCCGAGTTGGGCGATCGGAAAGAGGTGAGCGGAAGCGTTGGCAGCGGCAGAGGTCTGTTGCGAGCCCAAGAAGGGCTCGATCACTTCGGGAGAACTCCTCCGGTGAAGACGTTGCGGAGGCCGGCAGACGCGTCCGCGACTGCTTCGGCGGCCTTGGTGAAGGTGCCGACCTCGGTGAAGAACCCGTGGAACACCCCTGGGTAGCGGCGGTGCAGTACGGGAACGCCTTCTTCCGCGAGCCGGTGAGCGTACGCCTCCGCGTCGTCGCGCAACGGGTCCACTTCCGCGGTGATGACGTGGGCCGGGGCGAGACCGGCCAGGGTCGTTGCCTGGAGGGGCGTCAGGAGTGGGTTGGGGGCCACGCCGTTGTCGCCTAGGTACTGCTGCCGAAACCATTGCGCGTCGGCGGTCCCCATCAACGGGGCGTTCGCGAACTCGGTCCAGGAGGGGCGGTCGAAAGAGTCGTCCACCGCTGGGTAGACGAGGATCTGGAGTGCGGGCTGGGGCAGTCCGCGGCTGCGCAGGTCCAGGCAGAGCGCTGCCGCCAGACTGCCGCCGGCCGAATCGCCGCCGACCGCGATGCGGTGTCTGTCGATGCCAAGAGTCGCCGCGTTTTCGACGAGCCAGGCGTGGGCTGCCCTGGTGTCGTCGACGGCGGCGGGGAACGGATGCTCGGGGGCCAGTCGGTAGTCGACCGAGACCACCACGCACTCGGCGTGAAGGCTGAACAGACGGCACACTTCGTCGACGCCGTCCAGGCTGCCGACCGTAAAGCCTCCGCCGTGGAGATAGAGCAGGCAGGGCAGGCCGGCAGCCGCCGTGCGGGGCGTGAGCGGCCGGTAGATCCGAACCGGCACAGAGCGATTCACCCCGACTGGATCGGTCCAGGTCGCGTCCTCGTCGGTGACGGATGCCACTTGGGTGAGCCGGGGCGGTGGCTGGGGGGCCGTGAACCTCCGTACTCCCTCGAGCCCGAGGGTGTGCAGAGGCCGGGGGAGCACCTCGGCCAGAAAGTCGGCGGCCTGGAGCGACTCGGGATCGAGGAGTCTGCGCCAACCGGGCGGCGGTTCCGCCTCGGTCTCCGCGGGCCCTCGCCGGGCCGGGCTGCCATCCGCGCCGGGAGGCGATATCGAGAGCTTGGCGGGGGGAGTAGTCACAGGGGCGCTCCTTGTGCAGGACCGTGGCTTGGCTTGACCCGTAAGACGTGGTCATAAGACTAGGTCATGTGAGCAACATTTGGGAGAGCGTCTACCTCGGAGGCTTGCTCGCGGGTTTTACGGCCGGCCGGACCTTTCGTGGTGGTTAGTGCGAGCACCCTCCGAACTTTCACGGTCATGTGTCTTGAACAGTTGACCCACTCCGTCTTAGCGTGCAGGTCATCGCAAGGGCGACCTTGCGCCCCTCCCGCGCGGCCGAGCCCTGCGAAGCAGTTGATCTGTCATGTCAGCGACACATGGTCGCTATGGAGACCCATAGGCCTCGGTTGTGACGACCGCGCCACCATCGGTGCCGGACTCCCGGCCGCGTCTGAATCAGGAACCGGAGAAAGCCGTGACAGAGATCCAGGAACCTGCCGGACCCGCTCACCAGGCGCCTTCTCGCCATGCGCCGAACAAAGGGGTGCTCATCGGCGTAGGCGCGCTGCTGGTCGTCCTGACCAACGCAGTCGTCTTCGTCCTGCCACCGCTCCTGCCGATCATCCAGGCGCAGTACCACCTCGCCACAGTGGCCGAGACGACGTGGCTCTACTCGGCGCTGACCCTCGGCGGGGGAGCCGGCTTCATCCTGTTGCCGCGCGTCGCCGACGTGTACGGCGACCGGAACGCCTCCGTGGCGGCCTCCGCCTTCCTCACAGTCGGCGCGCTCATTCCGGCCGTCGGTGACTCGTATCCGACCGTTCTGGTCGGCTGCACTCTGATGGGCTTCGGTGGCGCGGCGCAGCTGCTCCCGCTCGGCTTCCTGCGTCGCAATCTTGGCGAGAGCGGCATCTCGGTGGGAGTCGCGGTCCTGGTCATCGCCACCGGTGTCGGCATTGTCGTCGGCATGGTCGGCGGCGGCCTCATCGTTGAGAACCTGTCGCTGCGAAGCTTCTTCATCATCCTCACCGCTGCATGCGCGGCCACGACCGTTGCGTCCTACGCCACGATCCCGCACGCCCCGCCTGCCGAGCGCGCCCGCCGCATCGGAGTACTCGGAACGGTCTGGATGATCGCTTGGGTCGCTGCCATCCTGCTCACTCTCACGCAGGGCCTCGTGTGGGGCAACGCTGCACTCATTCCGTTGGCGGTCGGCGTCATCGGTGGCATCGCCTGGGTGCGTGTCGAGCGCAGGTCGTCCTCGGCGGTGTTCGACGTCGCACTGATGAAGGCGCCATTGGTCACTGCTTCGTGCCTGTGCATCGCGTTGTTCGCAGCGGTGAACTCAGCCTTCCTGCTCCTGCTCAGCACGTACGCCCAGATCACTCCCGAGGCTCTTCGCCCGGCAGACGCCTACGGCCTCGGGCTCAGCGCGCTGGACACCGCGTGGCTCATGGCGCCCTTCGCGGCGGCGTTCCTGGTCCGCGGTTCGGTGCTCGACCGCGCGTTGTTCAACGGCCGTGGTGTGCCCGTCTTTGTCATCGCAGCGCTCATCAGTGCAGCAGGACTGGCCTGGCTCGCCGTGGCGCACGATCAGCAGTGGCACTACCTCATGGGCGCTGCCGTCATGGGTCTCGGGTGCCGAATCGGCTACACGGCCGGCTTCACTCTGGTGCAGATGGCAGTGCCCGAGGAGAAGGCCGGAATGGCGGCCGGTGTCGCCGGCACGTTCATGGCCGTGGGTTTCACCTTCGGTACGGCACTGGTCAGCGGCGACCTCAGCGCCTCCCTGGTTCCGGTGCCCGGAACCGGTCTCGAGGTCGCCGCAAAGGGCCTCTACGCCATCGGCTATTGGCTTTCAGGAGTTCTCGCCCTGCTCGTCGTGGTGACCGTGCTGATCTCACGGGCTCGGCTCGATCGGCGGGCCGAAGGTGCCGCGTCCTGAACCAGCCCCCTCGCTCCGACGGCATCCATGTCCGGGGCAATTCAACGACCCCTGTACGGATTGGCCTTCTGCTCCGCAATGGAGGCCCAGCCCAAAGGAACCGCAAACCATGAAAGAACTGCTCCTCCTGCTGGCCGACAGCTGGATGATCTTCGCCGGCTTCTTCTACGGATGGAAACTCATTCGGCAGTACGGCAACTACCTGCTCGGCCTGGAATGGTTCATCGTCGCCACATCCGGTTCGAACTTTCTCCTCTGGTCCCTCCTCGGAGGCGACAAGGACAGTCCCCTGTACTTCATCGCGTACTTCTTCGACGCCTTCTCGCGGTCGGTGGGCGCCACCCTGATCATCGTCCTGGGCCTGATGCGAGTAACGCACCGGTACAAGCCGACGTTGGCGGTCGACATCGGCGTGTTTGCGCTGGGCATCGTTGCCGGGCTGTATCTCCGGCAGTTCCACGGCAATGGGCTGCACGTCGTCCCGGCAACGTTCTACGTCATCGTCAACGCGCTCACGACCCTGTTCCTCGCATATTTCTCGTGGCGACTCTGGAAGATCCGTGCCAGGGGTCTGGCCGTCGGTGCCGCGCTCACCACCGCTGCGGCAGCCGCAATCGCAGTCACGTACGACTTCTTCCCGATTCCGGGCGACGACGAGTACGGCACCATCTTCTACATCCTCGCGCTCGCCACCTGGGGATTCCAGCTCTTCGTGAACTTCATCTCGTACCGTGCTCTGCACAACCACAACGTGGCGACGGGTGCCGAGCCGGCTTCGGACGAACGGAGCGTTGCTCGGGCCTGAGGGCGGGGTGGAGCAGGGCGACCGAGGGCGCTCGTCCCCGAACACTCTCGGGGACGGGCGCTCGCGCCGCAGTCGGGTGGGAAGCCTCGCCTGTCAGTTCAATTCATGTCCTTCACCAACTCCGTGATGAAGGAGAGGTCCTGGCCGGTACGCGAGGCCGAGAGGTCGCCGTCGAGCGGGGTGATCGTCGCGTAGCCGTCCTTCAGGAGTTGGTGGTCGACGTCGCTCCGGTCCGAGTCGGCGTTGACGGCGGAGATGTCGTAGTCGCCGTCCTCCCGAAGGGTGTACGTGGTCGGGAAGGGGTCGATGGTGTCGAGCTTCGCTGCCTTGGTCTCCTTGAGGCCGTCGAAGGGATAGTTGACGTTGAGGCCGAGACCCTTGGGCAGGAGCCGCCGGCAGTCCTCGGACGACTCCTGCAGGGTGTGCAGGAGCTTGACCACGAAGGCTGATGTGCCCTCGAAGTCCGGCGGATCCGTGGCGTCCCAGTCGTAGTCCCAAGGAGACTCCGAGCTGACGGCGATCGACGAGACCCCGCGGTCCATTGCGGTGGTGGCCGCGCCGACGGTCCCCGAGTGGTTGGTCACGCGCGAGGTGTTCTGCCCGTAGTTGGCACCCGACACCACGACATCCGGGTACCGGTCGGCGGGGAGCGTGTGGAGCGCGAACGCCACCGCGTCGGCGGGGGAGCCGTCGACGGCGAGGATGTGGTCATCCTGTGCCACCGGTCGGCTCACCTCCAGCACCCCGCCGTACGCGATCCGGGCGCCCACGCCGGACTGGTTCTTCAGCGGGGCGACCATCGTCACCCGGTGGCCGGCGGCTCTGAGCGCTCTGTAGACCGCCTGGATGCCTGGTGCCGACCAGCCGTCGTCGTTGGTCAGGAGCACGTCGAGGGGACCCGTGCAGCTCGGGCGCGCCTCGGTTGCGGCGGCAGTGCTCTCTCCGTCCGTCGCGGCGGCGGAGGGCCCGGCCACGCCGAGTGCGGCCAGACCGAGAGCGAGGCCCGCGATCCTGGCTCGTCGATTCATCATGTGTTCTCCGATTCTCGGGGCGAACTCGGCTCTTCTTGAGGCGAGTTCCTCTCGCGATGTCACGTGCTCAGGTGGCGCCTGCCGCCGGACACCACCGTCCGGCGGCTTACGCGGCCTGCGCCATCAGGGCTTTGAACGCGCCGGGGTGGCGGGCGGACGACACGGTCGTCGCGGCGAGAATGCCGACCGGGAAGGCGGCCGCGATCAGGTATCCCACGGTGTAAAGGTGGGGCTGCGGCACTCCGGGGACCTCTGGGATGTACGCGAGGGACAGGACGGTCGTGGTGACGGCGGCGCCGAAAGCGGCGCCGATCATCATTGCTGTGGCCGGGATGCCGGAAGCCATCCCGGCTTGGTTCTCGTCCACCACCAGCTGCGGAACCGCGAACGAGCCGCTGTAGCCGGCACGGCTGCCGAGACCGACGAGGGCCGAGCCGACGAGGTACTGCCACGTGTGGTCGTGGGCGAACGCGAGCCACACGAGTCCGAGGCCGCACAGTGCCGCGCCCGCGGCCAGGACGACGCCGGGACGTCCCTGCTGCACCATGCGTTCCGCCGCCTTGCCGCTGATGAACATGGTCAGCGCGAACGGCAGCATGAGGAGGCTCGTCCCGAGCGCGTCGGTGCCGTAGCCGTATCCGACCTCGGACGGGCTTTGCGTGTAGTAGGTGACCAGCAGGACGAAGGCGGCGTCGACGGCGCCGAACAGGAAGGACGCCACGCAGGCCGTCGTGGCGTACGGCCGCTTCAGCATCGCGAGGTCGAAGACCGGCGCGGTCGACCGGCGCTGTGCCAGCACCCAGGCGACACCGGCGACGACTCCGATGGCGAGGATCAGGTAGCACACGTTGCCCCAGACGCTGATCTGAGCCATCGCGAGCAGTACCAGCGTCACCCAGGCGATCATCCACGCCGTTCCCCACACGCCTATACGCGCGGAGGAGGCGGGGCGCGAGCGCGGAACAACCGCCAGAAGCGCCGCCGTGGTCGCCGCGAACGCCGCCGCCAGGATGGAGAAGAACGTGGACAACGACAGGTACTTCACCGTCAGACCGCCGCCCACCATGCCGACCACGACCCCGGTTCCGGTGGCCATGATCAGGACGCTGACCGCGGTGGCCACCGAGGCGCCGGAGAGGTGGCGGCGCAGGAAGCCGAGCGGGAGCATCTGCGCTGCGCTGCCGAAGCCGAGCATGGCCGACCCGACGAGCAGTGCCGGGTACGTGTCGGCGATGGCGGGGATCAGTGCGCCCGCCGTGAGGAGGACGCCGGACCACAGCAGCATCGTGCGGTCGTCGACGATGTCCTGCAGGCGCGGAATAAGTACGAAGCCGGCGCCGCTGCCCAGGGACATCGCGGTGAGGACCCAGGTCGCTGCCGAGACACCGATGGAGAACTGGCTCTGCATCAGGGGCAGCAGAGGCCCCAGCATGAAGTTGACGGCGATGGTCACCGTGCACAGCAGCGCGGAGACGCTGATCAGCGGGGATCGCTTGCTCGAAGGTTGGGACGCAACGTCTACTCCTGCGCTGAGCACGGCCTCGTTCGCTCTTGGCATCGTGATTCACTCCCGTACGAGATGGGGCGCCGTCGCCTCTGGCTGAGCCGGAGGCCACGACGTGCGAGGGTGGGTCTCAAGGTGCGTCGCAGGGCCTCGTCGCGGATACGACAGGGCCGACCAATGTGCGGGTGGTAGCGGTGCACCGTGCACCACATCGCCGCTGAGGCGCGTAAGAGCATCGCCAACGGCCCTGCAATGGGGAGAATGTGACGAGTCATTACTCTATCTCCGGCTTGGTGTTGGTGAGGACCTTGCTCTGCGCGGAGAACGCGAGTTCGGCGAACCCGGCCCGCTCGGCGAGGTCGAGATTCTCCACCACCGCCCCGATCACCCGGGCGCTGTAACCCGCGGCACGCATGGTGGTCAGCGTGGCCCGCGCGCCCTCGGCGAAGGTCTTCACCGTCGCTTGGTCGGTCTCATGGGAGTCGTGTGCGATTGCCGTCGCCGTCTCCGGCGCCACTGCCTCCAGCAGAGAGATCACCTGCGCTGCTGTCGATGCCAACGCCTGTGGGGACAGCCCTTGATCGATCACATAGGTCGCCGCCTCGACGTAGGCGCTCAGCGCCGCGATGAAGAACGTGCCGACCATGCTCGCCTCCAGCACTCCGGCGCCGCGCACATCGTCGGAAATGTGCTGTGAGGCGGCGCCGAGGCTCATGAAGACGTCCTGGTGCTTCTCCCAGAGAGCGGCCGGCCCTGATACGCCGACCATTCCGCGGGGTGAGCCGATGTCCTGGGGGTAGCAGCCGATGAATCCGTCGAGGTAGGAAGCGCCTCGTTCGCCCGCCCATCGCGCCATTTCCTCGGCGTCGTCGGCCGATCCGCTGCCCAGATTGACCAACGTGGTGGTGTCCCAGTCGGTGACGGGCTGGAGAGCCGAGCGCGTGCTCTCGTAATTGTTGGTGCAGGCGATGCAGATCCTCGATGCCGGCACTGCTTCATCGGGTGAATCCACAGGCGAGACACCTGACTCGGCGAGCGCGAGGGCCCGTTCCGGCGAGCGGTTCCACGCGGCCACCGAATAGCCCCGCCCGGCGAGGGTTCGCGCGAGTGCGGAGCCCATCAGCCCACAGCCGATGACCAGGACGTCGTACTTCTTCGTGCTGCCCATGAAGCCATTCCTTTCGATGACTGCCAAGCCGCTCGTCACTTCCAACCGGCGGCGCGCGCACCTCCGGCCGACGTCGTCGGCGGCCTGCACGCCGGCACCACCACCCCGTGCAATGCGGCGTACATACCGACGACGGAGTGGTGGCGCTCCTGGCGCACGCGGACCGACCGGGCGGTACGTCTCTTAGGCGTCGACCCTGGCCGCTGGGACCCTCGTCCTGCCAGGGCACGTCAGTGCAGCTTCGAGAGGGACTTGGTGTACTTCGCACCTTGCGGCATCCGAACGGTGCGAGGCGCTGTGCCCCGCTCCCTTCCACGCCTATGATCGCGGTGCATGAAGATGCTGTGGCCTAATCCATCCGAACGGACGTGCGAGCTGATCCGGCAAATCGCCGAGCGCCGGCTGCCGGTGTCGGATGAGGTCGTCGACCAGGTGTGGCAGGCATCGCAACGCGAGGCGCGGCAGCGCGAGTACGTCGACGATCCTGTGCTGTCGGAGGCGGACCGGCGCCTCTGCAAGGCCAATATGACGCACTGGCTCGTGTCCAACATGCAGGAACCGGGTCGCCGGGTGTCGCCGGCCAAGGACCGCGAGATGCTGATCATCGCCAGGGACCTTGTGCTGCGCGGGATGGACTTGAACGAACTCGGGTCCTGGCGTGCCGCGCAGCGGGTCGGGTGGGCGTTGTGGGTCGAGCAGTGCTTCGCCGCGACCGACGACCGCGAGGAGCTGCGCGAGCTGATGGAGGTGTCCGCCAACTCGCTGACGACCTACATCGACGACTCCATCGCCGCGGTCGGAACCTACGTCGACGAAATCCGCGCGGAGATGGGATTCGGCGCCCAGGCGCAGCGGCACACGACGGTCCAGTTGCTGCTGCAGGGTGCGCGCATCAGCCGCAGCCGTGCGGAGGCGCAGCTCGGCTATCCGCTGGCCGGGCATCACGTCGCGGCGATCCTGTGGGTCGATTCACCGGGCGATGCACATGAGCTCGAGCGAGCCGCTGAGTGCGTCATGTGGACGTGCGGCGCGAACCGCCGCCTGACCCTGCCGCCGAGCACATCCGCGCTCTGGCTGTGGCTGCCCGTGTACGAGGTTCCGCCGACGGCCGATGTTCTGCACGTCCTGGAGAAGACCCCCAGCGTACGCGTGACGCTCGGCCGCCCCGGATCCGGTCTCCCGGGTTTCCGGCAGAGCCATCTGGACGCTGCCGCGGCGCAGCGCCTTCTTGCCCGGGTCGGATCGCCGCGCCAGGTCGTCCGCTACGAAGATGTGCACCTCGTCGACCTGCTCACCGCCGACCTGAGCCAGGCCCAGGAGTTCGTGGCCGACACTCTCGGCGATCTGGCGGCAGCGGACCCGGTCCTGCAGGGCACGGTGCGCACCTACGTCGCGGAGGGGTACAGCATCTCCAGAACCGCCGACCGGTTGTTCGCCCACCGCAACACCATCGACCGGCGCCTCGCCAAGGCCCGCACCATGCTGCCGCGGCCCCTCGACCACGATCCGACGAGCGTTTCGGCCGCGCTCATGCTGGTGGAACTGCAGCAGGACCAGGGGGTCGGTTGTTGACCGATGACCGGTGGTGGCTGTCGGGGATCGGCTGACCGGGCGTGCCGGGGTGGTGCGACTGCGCCGGGGTACGGAGACGAGTCGCATAGTGCACCTCACGACGGAGGAGGACCTCGCCGTCGACCCGGTCTCGGGGCTCTCCCCACCCGCGTGCTGCGCTCCGGCAAGCAACGCTCCTTCCGCGACGGCCTGAGCAGGACGCCGCTGCGATGTGTCGGCTCTTCGCGGTTTCGTCGAGCGGGGAAAGAGGGGGCTCTCGTGCCCCGCACGCGGCGTTTCGCCGACTCTTGAGGTGTACATGCCCTTGCGGGCATGGTTACCGCAGGCCAGCCATTGAGATGACCCGCCCTCGGGATGGTCAAGGCGGGGGTGGCGAAACTGAACGCTGGCGGCCCGGCCGCTGCCGATAGATCGAGCGGCAGTCAGTGCGGGCCGTGGGGCCGGTGAGTAAGCGTCGGGCTCTCCTCGTACGAGAACCATCGTAGTTTGACAGCTGCCGTACTACGATGGGTATCGTATAAGCCCGGCTTCAACCGGAGCCCTGCCCCGTTCACGTACAGGAGTCTGCTGTGAGCGCACTGTTCGAGCCGATCACCCTTCGGTCGCTGACCATTCCGAACCGCCTGTGGATGGCCGCGATGTGCCAGTACTCGGCGGCTCCGGACGGGCCCGAGCAGGGTGTGCCCAACGACTGGCACTTCCAGCACCTGGCGGCCCGTGCCGTCGGCGGCACCGGCCTGATCATCACCGAGGCCACCGCCGTCAGCCCCGAGGGTCGCATCAGCCCGTACGACCTGGGGCTGTGGAACGACACCCAGACCGCTGCCTTCCGCCGCATCACTGACTTCATCAAGTCACAGGGTGCGACTGTGGGTATTCAGATAGCTCATGCTGGGCGGAAGGCATCGACCGAGCGGACGTGGGTGGATCGTGGTGCGCCGATTGCTCCTGGTGAGGGGCATGGGTGGCGGCCGGTCGGGCCGAGTGCACTTGCCTTCGATGAGAAGTCGACGGCTCCTGAGGAGCTGTCCGTGGCGCAGATCAAGGAGATTGTGGAGCAGTTTGCCGAGACCGCGCGGCGTGCGGTGGAGGCCGGGTTCCAGGTCGCTGAGATTCATGGTGCGCATGGGTACCTGATCAATGAGTTCCTGTCGCCGTTCACGAACCGGCGGACGGATGAGTACGGCGGGTCGTACGAGAACCGGGTCCGGTTTGCGCTGGAGGTCGTGGACGCGGTGCGTGCGGTGTGGCCGGAGGAGCTGCCGCTGTTCTTCCGGATTTCGGCTACCGACTGGCTCAGCGAGAACGCCGAGGACGAGCGGGTGGGGTGGACCGCGGAGGAGACTGTGCGGTTCGCGGCCGAGCTCAAGGCGCATGGGGTGGATCTGTTGGACACGTCCACGGGTGGTAATGCGCCGGACGCGAAGATCACGGCCGTGCCGAACTATCAGGTGCCGTTCGCGGCGCAGGTGAAGAAGGAGACCGGGCTGGCGGTGGGCGCTGTTGGGCTGATCACGGAGGCGCAGCAGGCCGAGAAGATTGTGGTGGATGGCGAGGCCGATGCGGTGCTGATCGGCCGGGAGTTGCTGCGTAATCCGTACTTCGCGCAGCAGGCGGCTCGTGAGCTGGGTGCCACGCCGCATGTGGCGCAGCAGTACCACCGTGCGTAAGCGGTCTGAGTGATCCGAAAACCCTGCATGCGGGGCCGGCGCCGAGATGGCGTCGGCCCCGCATCGTTGTTTCTGCTTTGCGGTTTCAATCAGGGCCTGAGATTGAATGCCGGGGAGTGGCGCGTTTACAGGAAGCTGACGTTCTGGGCGAGGGCGAGTTGGCTGGAGTAGTTGATGGTGTTGGTGGCCGGGCGCATGTAGGCGCGCCAGGAGTCGGAGCCGGACTCGCGGCCGCCGCCGGTCTCCTTCTCGCCGCCGAAGGCTCCGCCGATCTCCGCGCCGGAGGTGCCGATGTTGACGTTGGCGATGCCGCAGTCGGAGCCTTCGACGGACAGGAAGAGCTCGGCTTCCTGCTGGTCGCGGGTGAAGATGCTGGAGGACAGGCCCTGGGGGACGTCGTTGTGGAGGGCGATGGCTTCTTCGAGGGTGTTGTAGGTCTGTATGTAGAGGATGGGGGCGAAGGTTTCTTCCCGGGCGATGTCGATCTGTTCGTCGATGTGCACGATGGTGGGTTCGGCGTAGGCGGCCTGCGGTGCCACCTCGGCCAGGCGTCGATTGCCGCCCACCAGGACCTTGCCGCCCTGGGACTGTGCGCGGGTGAGGGCGTCCTGCATGTGTTCGAGGGCCTTGGTGGAGATGAGGGGCCCGACGAGGGTGGTCTCGTCGAAGGGGTTGCCGATGGGCAGCTTCTGGTAGGCGGCGGTCAGTCGTGCGATGAGGGTGTCGGCCACGTCGCGGTGGACGATGAGGCGGCGCAGCGTGGTACAGCGCTGTCCGGCGGTGCCGGCCGCGGCGAAGACGATGCCCTGGACGGTGAGGTCGAGGTCGGCGGAGGGGGTGACGATCGCGGCGTTGTTGCCGCCGAGTTCGAGGAGGCTGCGGCCGAAGCGGGCGGCGACGCGGGGGCCGACCTCGCGGCCCATGCGGGTGGAGCCGGTGGCGCTGATGAGTGCGACGCGGGGGTCGTCGACGAGCTTTTCGCCGGTGGTGCGGTCGCCGAGGAGAAGGCGGTGTACGTCGCGGGGCGCGCCGACGTCCTCGGCGGCCTGCGCCAGCAGCCGGTCGCAGGCCAGGGAGATCAGCGGGGTCAGCTCGGAGGGCTTCCAGATGACGGTGTCACCGCAGGCCAGCGCGACGGCGGTGTTCCAGGACCAGACGGCGGCGGGGAAGTTGAACGCGGAGATGACACCGACCACGCCGAGCGGATGCCAGGTCTCGGCGAGGCGGTGGCCCGGGCGCTCGGAGGCGATCGTACGACCGTAGAGCTGGCGGGACAGGCCCACGGCGAAGTCGCAGATGTCGATCATCTCCTGGACCTCGCCGAGCGCCTCGGAGCGGATCTTGCCCGCCTCGATGGTGATGAGGTCGGCCAGATCGCCCTTGTGCTCGCGCAGCAACTCACCCAGTCGGCGTACGAGTTCACCGCGGCGGGGAGCGGGCGTGGTGCGCCAGGTGAGGAACGCCTCGCGGGTGGCGGCGATGGCTTCTTCGGTGTCGGCGGCGGTGGCAGCCTTCAGCCCGAAGAGGTTTTCGCCGGTGAGGGGAGTGCGGGCCTGGAAGTCGTCACCTTCCGGGATGGTCACGCCGACGCGGTCCAGGCCGGCACGGGCGAGGGCGCGAAGATTCTCGGTTGAGGGCAGGAGGGGAGCGGTGGTGGTGTTGGTCATGTTGCTTGCTCCTTATGGAAGCTGAGGGTCCATCAGTTGATTACTTGAAGGCGCCGTCGAGGCCCAGCTCCCGTGCGACCAGGGCAAGGGAGTGGTTCTGCTGCTGCTCGTACAGGGCGAAGGGGTCCAGCACGTCGCGGCCGATGGCGCCGGAGAGCCACTCGGCGTCGTACGCGGTGCCCGTCCGGTCGCTGTTCTTGGCGCCCTCGCCGGTCAGGTTGGACTGGAAGATGCCGGCCGCCGAGCGCGGCAGGAAGTCCTCGTAGACGATGGGTTGTGCGTGCACCCAGCCCTGTTCGACCAACTCGGTGATGCTGGTCGGCGGTCGGTTTCCGGCGCGCAGCCGCTCGCGTGCCAGGTGGGCCAGGTGGTAGGTGAAGTACGCCAGACCCTGCGCGGCCAGTTCGTTCTCGGTGTGCGGCAGGTGCTCGGTCCACGCGGCGCGGGCCAGTTCACTGCGCGGTGTGTGGGGCTGGGCTGCTGCCGCGCGGTCCACGGTCGTCAGCAGCCGGTCGTAGAGCGCACGGCCCTCACGCGTGAGGGCAATGCCGCGCGCCTCGACCTCGCCGAAGCGCACGCGCAGGGTGCCACTGGTCACCGTGCCGTCCGGCAGCCGCAGGGCGCGGGGTTCGGCCAGCGCTCGGAAGGACGTCTGCCGGAGCAGGACGTCGGGGCCCTTCCAGGCGGGCGGCCCCTGAATCGTGTCGATCATTTCGATGCCCCGCTCGGTCATGCGCCGGTAGAGCTCGTCGATGTCCAGGACGCGCGGTGTGAGGTGGTTGATGTGGGTGCTGCGTACGCCACCGATGTCCGCGGCGACGGCGGAGACGCGTTCCAGGGTTTCGTACCAGGCCTTGTCCACCGGTTCCGTTGACAACTCGAAGGTCGGGACGGCCAGTTGGAGGAAGCGCTCGGCCTCCGCTTCGGGCAGTCCGCCTTCGGCTTCGGCCCGGTCGGCGAGAGTGAGCAGTTCCGGGGAGAAGAGTTCGCGTTCGGAGAGGAAGGTCTCCAGACGGGCGCGGAGTTCGTCGTCGAAGAAGCGTGGGTCGGCGGGGGTGAGCATGGAGGTGAACACGCGGAAGGGGTTACGGGCGAGCTCCTCGCCGTCGATCGGGCGGAACGCCGTGGAGACGACGGGTACGGCGCTGGCGGCCGCCTCGCGCAGATCGTAGAACCCGACCGGATGCATGCCCAGGGCGCCGAAGACGCGCGCGACCTGTTGCATTTCCTGTGGGGTGCCGACACGGATAGCGCCATGGCGTTCCGCGGTCACCCGGCCGATGGATCCCAGGCGTTCGGCGTCGGCGCCCCGCGCGCGCAGGACATCCTCGTTGACCTCACGGGAGACGTCCACGAGCGTGGTGTACGCGGGGACTTCTCGCCCGTACATGTCGGAGAGCCGCGCGGCGAATGCGGCGCGCAGCTGCCACTGGCTGATCATCGCGAGTGTTGCCTTTCGGTCGGAGTGTCCTTTAACAACGCGGTCCGCGGATTCACACCACGTGGGCTTCGGGGCGGATCTCGGCCCCGGTGGTGAAGCGGTCGGCGCTGAGTGGGGTGATGTCCACGAAGGGTTTGCGGTCCAGGTACAGGTCGCGGACGATTTCGCCGACCGCCGGGGCCTGCAGGAAACCGTGGCCGGAAAAGCCGGTGGCGTAAAGGAAGTTGGTCACCTCGGCGGAGCGGCCGATCAGTGCGTTGTGGTCCGGGGTGACCTCGTAGAGTCCGGCCCAGCCGCCGACCGTTTCCATGTCCGCGAGGGCGGGTGCCCGGTGCCGGGCGACATCGCGGAACAGCTCGAGCCATTCCGGGGTCCAGGTGGTGTCGAAGCCGTCCGGCTGGTCGGGGTCGGCCAGGCCGAACAGCAGCCCGTCGTCGCTGTTGTGGAAGTACGCCGACGACGCGAAGTCGATGGTGAAGGGGATGCGCGGGGCGGGCGGCGTGAGCGGTGCGGTGAAGGCCAGTTGGCGTCGTACGGGCCGTACCGGGAGGCCCACCCCGGTCAGCTCGCCGATCCGCGCCGACCAGGCGCCGGCGGTGCAGATGACGGTGGAGCAGGCGATCGGCCCGTGGTCGGTGTGGACGGTCGTCACCCGGTCGCCGGTGGTGTCGATGCCGGTGACGGCGGTGTGCGTGGCGAAGGTGACACCCGCCCGAGCCGCCGCGTGTGCGTATCCCTGGACGACCAGCCCGGGGCGGGCATGACCGTCCGTGGGTGAGTACACGGCGGCCACCAGCCCGTCGGTGCTGACGTACGGACACAACCGGCGCGCCTCGCTCGGGCCGACCATCCGGCTGGGGACGCCGAGGCCGTTCTGGATCCCCACACTGATCTCGAAGTCCGCGGCCTGCTGGGCGGTGGTGAGCAGGAACAGGTAGCCGACGGTGTCGAGACGGATGTCGGCGCCGGGACGGTACGGGAAGTCCTGGTAGGCACGGAGACTCCGGCTGCCCAGCTCGATGTTGAGCGGGTCGGAGAAGTGCGCACGGACGCCGCCGATGGGCTTGCCCGAGCTGCCGCAGCCCAGCTCCCCACGCTCGACAACAACGATGTTCCGCACCCCGGCCTCGGCCAGGTGGAACGCGGTACTGGTACCCATCACACCACCGCCGACGATCACGACATCGGCGGTCGACGGGACGGTGCGGAAGGCGGATGAAGAGGACACGATGCCTATCCCTTCCAGGGGCCGACGCCCGATCCGAAGAGGTATCCGTTCGGCGGGCGTTGGCTTGGGCTGTCAGTGCATGTCTCAGTGCATGTCAGTGCGTGTCGGTGCTGATCAGCTAGCTGTGCGCCATCGTGCAGCAACCCACCGTTGACGTCCATGAACAGTTAGTGCACCCCACCTTTTACTCTTGCTATATGGATTGGACGAGTGCTCAGCTGCGTTCACTCGTGGAGCTGACCCGGCGCGGAACGGTCACCGCCGTGGCCGAGGCCCTGGGATACACCCCCGGCGGGGTGTCCCAGCAGATCTCCGCGCTGGAGAAGGCCACCGGGATGGAACTGCTGCAGCGGGTCGGGCGGCGGGTGGAGCTGACGGACGCCGGGATGACGCTGGCCCGGCACGCCGAGCGGATCCTCTCCACGGAGGCCGAGGCCGTCGAGGCGCTGGAGCGCACCCGCAATGAACCTGCCGGAACGCTGCTGGTCGGGGTCTTCGCGACGGCCGCCGCCGAGATCCTGCCGCCGGCCCTGCGCAGGGCACGCGAGACGCATCCCGGGGTGACGGTGCGCAGCCGTGACATGGATGTGGACGAGATCTACGCCGCCGTCACGTCAGGAGCCGTGGACCTCGCTCTCGGGCTGGACTACCCGGATGTGCCCATCCCGCGCGATCCCGCCCTGCGAGTGATGCAGCTGCACCGGGAGCGCTTTTCCCTCGCGGTGCCCACCGGAACGATGGCCGGCCGCGACACCGTCTCCTTGGCGGACACCCAGGACCTGGGCTGGATCCTGCCGTCGGCCGACAGCTACTACGGCCGGGCCGTACGCACCGCCTGCCGCCGGGCGGGCATCGAACCCGAGGTGCAGCACGAGGTGACGGACACCGCGGCCACGTTGGCCCTGGTCGAGGCGGGGGTGGGCGTGAGTACGGTGACGGAGCTGATGCTCGGGCTGCGCGCGTCACGCTTCGATGTGGTGGAGCTGAGCGAGACGATCGAGCGGCACATCGTCGTTGTCTTTCGTTCGTCGGCGGAGCATCGGCCCACGGTGGCCGCTCTGGTCGGCGTCCTCCAAGCGGTGGCCGAGGCCCGGCGCGGCACGGTGGCGTAAACATCAGTTCTTCTTGTGCTCAGCGATGCAAGGTGTCGGGCTGAACTCTCTTTTGCCAACGACCGCATTGGGCGATGGTTTCAGGCCAGTGGTGACCCACGCCACGACGGTGGCCCGTCGTGCCGCCGTTGCCTGACAGGGAGCGACCGATGTCCCACGAGCACACCCCCAAATCTCCACTCCCACCGCTGCTGGGAAGAGGACCGCAGGGAATCTTCAGGCGAACACTCCCCTCCGAACAGCCCTCCGGCGAGCGCATGGTGCGCACGCTCGGCCTCACCCAGCTCACGATGATCGGCATCGGAGCCATCATCGGGGCGGGCATTTTCTCCCTGGCCGCGGCCGTGGCCAGGGATGTCGCGGGGCCGGCCGTCCTGATCTCGTTTCTGGTGGCCGGGGCCGCGTCACTGTGCGCGGCCTTCGCCTACGCCGAGTTCGCCGGCATGGTCCCGAAAGCCGGCTCGTCCTATACGTACACCGCCGCGGTCCTCGGCGAGGTCGTCGGCTGGATCGTCGGCTGGGACCTGCTGCTGGAGTACACCGCGATCGTCGCCGTCGTGGCGATCGGGATGTCGGGCTATCTGGGCTTCCTGCTGGACGCCGTCGGCATCCACCTGCCGGCCTGGGCGCTGGGCGCGCCGGGCACCGGAGCGGGGCACAAGGTCGACGTGCTTGCTGTGGCGATCTGCCTCGCCGTGGCATGGCTGCTGAACCGTGGCACTCGTACCTCGGCCCGGGTGGAGACGGTGCTGACCATTATCAAAATCGCCATCGTGCTGCTGGTGATCGTGGTCGGCTTCACCAAGGTCAACGCCGACAACCTCTCGCCCTTCGCCCCCTTCGGGCTCGGCGGGGCCTTCACCGGTGCCGCCACCGTCTTCTTCGCCGTCTTCGGCTACGACGCCCTGAGCACGGCTGCCGAGGAGTCGGTGGAGTCGCGGAAGAAGCTGCCCAAGGCGATGATGCTCTCGCTGGCGGTCTCGATGGGGCTGTACGTCCTGGTGTGCCTCGTACTCACCGGCATTCAGCACTACACCGAGCTCGACCCGAACAGTGGCATCTCCAGCGCCTTCGCGAGCGTTGGGCTGAACGGGCTGGCCAGTGTCATCGCCGTCGGCGCGGTCATCGGCATCGTCACCGTGACGTTCTCCTTCATGATGGGCGCCTCGCGCCTGTGGTACGCGCTGAGCCGGGACGGCCTGATGCCCGCATGGTTCGGCGCCATCCACCCCAAGCGCAAGGTTCCGCACCGCGCCACCTGGGTCATCGGCGTGGTCTCCGCCCTACTCGCGGGCGTGCTCCCCATCAATGCCGTCGCCGAACTCACCAACATCGGCGTGCTGTTGGCCTTCGTTGTCGTCTCCGCTGCCGTGCTGATACTGCGGTACAAGAAGCCGCACCTCAAGCGCGGTTTCCGATGCCCGGGCATGCCCTTCGTACCGATCCTGGGCATGGTCTTCTCCATCTGGCTGATGTCGTTCCTGCAGTGGGAGACCTGGCTGCGGCTGAGCGGCTGGCTGGCCCTGGGCCTGGCCATTTACGCCTGCTACGGATACCGCCGCACGCGCCGGATCATGCCCGGGGGATCGGTGGATCTGGACGCCCTCGACGACATGTCCGACTCCGACGAACCGGAGCCCGATCCGGTCGCGCGCTAGTCGGTCCCGGCCGGGTGCAGACACGGTACGTCGGCCGGAACCGCATGGCGCAGGGCATCGAGCATCGTGGCCAGCAGGGGGTTGCTGTTCTCGCTGCGGTGCACGGCCATCACTTGGCGGTGCGCGGGTCGCTGCGTCAGGCGGGTGGCCTCGATGCCGTCACTGGGTACGTGGCCGAGGGCCGGTACGACGGCCACTCCGAGCCCGGCGGAGACCAACTCCCGTACCACGTCGTAGTTGTTGCTGCGGAAGGCGACCGAGGCATCGAATCCGGCTGCCGCGCACAGCCGGGTGAGTGTCACGGCCCCGGCCGTGCCTTCTCTGCTGGTGACCCACCGTGCCCCGGACAGGTGGGTGAGCTGCGCGCTCAGGCCGCTGCCGCGTGCCCGCAACAGGATCAGGTCCTCCCGCAGCAGATGGTGTCGGGTCAGTCCGTCGGGCCACTGCCGCGGGCTGAGCCCGTACTCGTACACCAGGGCAATGTCCAGGTCGCCGCTGCCGAGCGCGGCGATGAGCTCTTCGGGTTCGCCCTCCTCCAGTTGGACCTGCGCGCGCGGATGCGTTTCGACGAGCGCCGACAGCGCGGAAGGCACCAGCCGGACGCTTGCCGTCGGGAAGCTGCCCAGCCGCAGCCGGCCCGTGGCGCCGGTGGCGAGCTCCTGGACCTGGTAGTCCAGGTCGTCCATGGCGGCCAGCGCCCGTGTGCTGAGGTCGACCAGGCGGTGGGCCGCGGTGGTCGGACGGATACCGTGCGCCTCCCGCTCGAACAGGACCAGCCCGGTGTCCTTCTCCAGGGCCGAGATCTGCTGCGAGATCGCGGAGGCCGTGTAGCCGAGGTCCCGGGCCGCGAGGGCGAAAGATCCGCTGCGGACGACGGCCTTGAGGGTGAGCAGATGGAGGGGCTTCAGCAAGGCGGGCTCCCGAGGGGCGTAGAGGCTCCGAGCATAAGCACTTGTTGGCCTCGCGAGCATAAGCATCTGTTGGCCTCGCGCGTCAATTCTTTCGGGCTGCTGGGGCTTGTCGCGTGGTCCGGCTGGCCCACATCGTGGGGTGACCAGGTCGGACGTGACCGGTGGACCAAGGAGCGAGCACAGTGACAACGACAGTGCGGAGCCTCGGCAACGTGGATGTGGCAGCAGTCACCGACGCCCTTCGCCGGGGGAGCTGCGGCGAGGTCGCCGGGGACGCGGGGAGCCGGGCGCAGTACTCCGCCGACGCCTCCAACTACCGGCAGATCCCGCTCGCGGTGGTCTTCCCCCGCGAGCGCCGGCACGTCCTCAACACCCTCGCCGTATGCCGCCGCCTCGGCGTGCCGGTCACCTCCCGGGGCGCCGGCACCAGCACCTCCGGGCAGGCCGTCGGGCCGGGCGTGGTCATGGATTTCTCCCGCTACTTCAACCGGCTCCTCGCCCTCGACCCGCAGGCGCGCACCGCAACGGTGCAGCCGGGCATCGTCCTCGACGACCTGCAGAAAGCCGCCGCCGAACACGGCCTGCTCTTCGGCCCCGATCCCTCGACCCACAGCCGCTGCACGCTCGGCGGCATGATCGGCAACAATGCGTGCGGAACCCACTCCGTGGCCTGGGGCCGCACCGCGGACAATGTGGTGGAACTCGAAGTGGTCACCTACCGCGGCACCGTGATCCGGCTCGGCGAGATGACCCCTGACGAGATCGACGAGGCCATCGCCGCGGACGACGACCGCGGCCGGCTCATCGCCTCGCTGCACCGGCTCGCCCAACGCAACCTGGCGGCGTTGCGGACGAAGCTGGGCCGGTTCCCGCGCCAGGTGTCAGGCTACGCGCTGGAACACCTGCTGCCGGAGAACCGCTTCAATCTCGCCCGAGCCCTGGTCGGCAGCGAGGGCACCCTCGCAGTCGTGCTCTCCGCGACCGTCCGCCTCATCCCGCCCCCGCCCGCCCGGGCCCTGGTCGTCCTCGGCTTCCAGGACGCCTGCGCCGCCGCCGACGCGGTGCCCGCACTGCAGGAGCACCGGCTGCTGGCGCTCGAAGGGCTCGACCAGGCGCTGACCGACATCGTCACCCGGCCCGAGACCCGCGCGGCCATCGATACGCTGCCTGCCGCCCGGGCCTGGCTGTTCGCCGAGCTCGGCGGCACGGAGGACGAACTACCGGACCTTGGTCGGGCGTTGGCCGCTACGGCGGAGCAGAGTGCTGGCTCCACCGGCAGCGCCGTCATCACCGATCCCGCACGGGCCCGCCGACTGTGGCGCATCCGGGAGGACGGAGCCGGACTGGCCACCCGCCTGCCCGACGGGTCCGAAGCCTGGCCCGGCTGGGAGGACGCCGCCGTCCCGCCCGACCAACTCGGCTCGTACCTACGGCAGTTCACCCGCCTCCTGGAGCAGTACCGACTCCAGGGCGCCGTCTACGGCCACTTCGGCGAGGGCTGCCTGCACGTACGCATCAACTTCGACTTCACCACCGAGCACGGCAACGCCGTCTTCCGCGCCTTCCTCACCGATGCCGCGAAGCTGATCGCCGCGCACGGCGGCTCGCTCTCCGGCGAGCACGGCGACGGCCAGGCCCGCTCCGAACTGCTGCCGCTGATGTACGGGCCGGACATCATTGCCCTGTTCGCGGAGTTCAAGCGCGCCTGGGACCCGGACAACGGCCTCAACCCCGGCATGGTGGTGCACCCACTGCCCCTCGACGGCAACCTGCGGGTCAGCCCGCACCGCACCCCGCTCCCACTCACAACGGTCTTCCCCTTCCACGCCGACGGCGGCGACTTCGCCAAGGCCACCCGCCGGTGCGTCGGCGTCGGCAAGTGCCGCACCGCCACTCCCCGCGGCGATGTGATGTGCCCCAGCTACCGCGTCACCCGCGACGAGAAGGACTCCACCCGCGGCCGCGCCCGCCTGCTGTACGAGATGACCCAGGGCGAAGTGATCACCGACGGCTGGCGGTCCACCGAAGTCCGCGACGCCCTGGACCTGTGCCTGTCCTGCAAGGGATGCAGCGCCGACTGCCCGGTCGGGGTGGACATGGCCACGTACAAGTCGGAGTTCCTGCACCAGCACTACAAGGGGCGCATCCGGCCCGTCACGCACTACACGATGGGGTGGCTGCCGCTGCTGTCGCGGGCCGCCGCCCGTATGCCGCGCCTGGTCAACGCGCTGACCTCGTCCCGACTGGCCCCGATCGTCAAGCGGCTCGGTGGTATCGCCGCGCAGCGGAGCATTCCGCAATTCGCCGACGAGACCTTCCTGAAGTGGTTCCGCAGCCGTACGCCCCAAGGCGGCGGGCAGCGCGGCCCGGTCATGCTGTGGGTCGACTCGTTCAACAACCACTTCACACCGGACGTGCTCAAGGCCGGGGTGGCCGTACTGGAGAACGCGGGCTTCCGCGTCCAGGTCCCCGACGGTACCCAGTGCTGCGGACTCACCTGGATCACCACCGGGCAGCTCGGCGTCGCCCGCTGCATTGCCCGGCGTACCGCCGCCGCGCTGGGCCCAGCCTCCCGCGCGGGCATCCCCGTGGTCGGCCTGGAACCCAGCTGCACCGCCGCCCTCAAGAGCGACCTCCCCGAACTCCTCGACGGTGACGAAGACGCGCGCGCCCTCGCCCGGACCACCGTCACTCTCGCCGAACTCCTCGTCCACCAGGCGCCCGACTGGCAACCCCCGCGCCTGGAAGCGCACTCCATCAGCCAGACGCACTGTCACCAGCACGCCACCTCCGGCTTCGGCGCCGACACCGCACTGCTGCACCGCATGGGCGTCGACAACACCACACTCGATTCGGGCTGTTGCGGCCTCGCGGGCAACTTCGGCTTCGAACGCGGTCACTACGACGTATCCGTCGCGGCCGGTGAGCAGGTCCTGCTGCCGGCCGTACGGGCCGCCGCCCCCGACACTCACATCCTCGCCGACGGCTTCAGCTGCCGTACGCAGATCGCCCAGCAGACCGACCGCCGCGGCACCCACCTCGCACAACTCATCGCCCGCGCACTGCCTACCGACCTGCCTACCGACAAGGACAACGCACGTGACTGACGCACTTTCCCTCGTTGACGACTGGGGCCCCGAGAAGATCGTTGTTGTCTCCCACCGGCGTACCGGCATGAAAGGCGTGCTGGTCATCGACAACACGGCCCGGGGCATCGGCAAGGGCGGCACCCGCATGAGCCCGACCGTGACGGTGGACGAAGTCGCCCGCCTGGCCCGCGTCATGACCTGGAAGTGGGCGAGCGTCGACCTGTTCTACGGCGGCGCCAAGGCCGGTATCGTCGCCGATCCCGCCTCCCGCGACAAGGAAGCAATCCTGCGCGCGTTCGCCCGAGCGCTGTCCAACGAGGTGCCCCGCGAGTACGTGATGGGCCTGGACATGGGGCTGACCGAGAGCGACGCCGCGATCATCCAGGACGAGCTGGGCGACCGTGGGGCCGCTGTCGGCACCCCCGAACACCTGGGTGGCGTCGCCTACGACAAGCTCGGGGTCACTGGTTACGGCGTTGCCGAAGCCACTGATGCCGCCGCGCAGCGCCTCGGGCTGCCACTGTCCGGAGCCAGGGTGGCCATCCAGGGCTTCGGTGCCGTCGGTGCCGCGGCGGCCGCGCGGTTCGCCGAGCTCGGCGCCACGGTCGTCGCCGTCTCCACGGCCCACGGTGCGCTGCACGACCCCAGCGGCCTGGACGTGGCCGCCGTACTGGCCGCCCGCGAGGAGCACGGCGACGCCTTCGTGAACCGGCACTCACAAGGCGCCGCCCTCGCTCCCGGCCGGGAACTGACCGTCGACTGCGAGATCCTCGTGCCCGCCGCCCTGCAGGACGTCATCGATGACGAAGTGGCCCACCGGATCAAGGCCGAACTGGTCGTCGAGGGCGCCAACTTGCCCACGTCGCCGCAGGCCCAGGAGATCCTCGCCCAACGCGGCATCACGGTGCTGCCGGACTTCATTGCCAACGCCGGCGGTGTCGTCGCCGCCGCGTTCGCCATGGATGCCCGCTACTCCGGGTTCCGGCCCGAGGCCGCCACCATCTTCGAGACGATTTCCGGTCGGCTGCGTGCCAACGCCGTCGCCGTCCTCGAAGAGGCCAAGCGCCGCGGCACGGATCCGCACACGGCCGGCCGCGGCATGGCCGAGGAACGCGTCCGCACCGCCATGCACAGCAGGGGACGCATTCCCCGGTGAGGCGGCGTTGAGCGGGTGACGCCTATCCTCGCCGGGTGAGTACCAGCAGCCGCAGCCAGCACGTCCGTGACGTTCAGTCCTCCGGGCAGCCGTTCCGTTCTCCGGTCGTCGCGGATGTGGTGGTGACGGCGGCCGTGCTGGCGCTGTCGGTGTGGAACAGCGTCAAGAATCCGTACCTCGGGCCCGCGGCGCCCTGGGCGAATCTGCTGCTCGCCGGTGTGAGCGCGCTGCCGCTGCTGCTGCGGCGCCGGGTGCCCGAGGTGGTGCTCGTGTTGGCGTTCGTCGCGGAGACGCTGCACCTCTCGATCTTCGCCCTGCCGTGCGCGTACTACGCCGAGGGCGCGTACCGGGGGCCGCGCAGCCGCCGGACGGTGTGGGCGGCGGCGGGCGCCGGCCTGCTGTACGTCATCCCCTGGAGCAACGCCGACGCCTGGTCGCATCCGCGTACCCTGCTCGGCGGGTTCCTGGTGAACTTCGTCCTCGCCATGCTCGTGCCACTGCTCCTCGGCCTGTACGTGGGCGAACGGCGGGCCGTTCTCGCAGGGCTGGTGGAACGGGCCGAGCGGGCGGAGCGGGAGCAGCGGCTGCTGGCCGAGGCCGCGCGCGCCGAGGAGCGGCAGCGGATCGCCGGGGAGATGCACGATGTCGTCTCGCACCAGGTGAGTCTGATCGTGGTGCACGCGAACGCGCTGGCCGCTGTAGCACACGACCCGAAGGTCACGGCCGAGGCCGCGGAGATCATCCAGGCGGCCGGGCGGCAGGCGCTCACGGAGCTGCGCGAGATGCTGGGCCTGCTCAGGGGCGGACCGGAGGACGGGGAGGGGGCGGGTCCCGGGGACGCCGGGCCCCGGGCGGAGGCGTCCCCGGCACCGGAGCCCGAAGCGCGCCCCGGTGCCGGGGACGCCGTCGAGCGGATCGCCGCGCTCGCCGACAGCTCCCGGGCCGCCGGGCTGCCCGTCACCCTGCATACCGAAGGCGAGCCCCGGCCGCTCGCCGAGCCGGTCGAGCGGGCCGCGTACCGGGTCGTACAGGAAGCGCTGACGAACGTGCACAAGCACGCGCCCGGTGCGACGACGGACCTCCGTGTCGCGTACGAGCCGCGGACGCTGCGCGTGAGTGTGACCAACGGCCCGGCGGGCCGCCCGGCGGAGGGCGCCACCGACGGCAGCGGCCCCCTGCTGCCCAGCGGCGGTCATGGGCTGATCGGGCTGGGCGAGCGGGTGCGGCTGGCCGGCGGTGACATCGAGACGGGCGCGCTGCCCGACGGCGGCTTCCGAGTACTGGCCACGCTCCCCGCGTCCCCGCGACCGGGCGGCTGAGACGGGCCACCGCGACCGGCCGCCTGACGCGGGCCCCGCGATCAGCCGGCGTCCCGCCAGTCTTCGAGGTGCCGCAGCAGCCGGTCGTACTGCCGGGTCCCCGCGTCGACGGCCAGGTGGGCGCCGCGCAGTACCTGGCACAGCTCGGCGGGGGAGAGGCGCGGACGCTGGGCGCGGAGCCCGTCGGAGAGTTCCTGGCTGTGCCGCGGGTCGATCCGGGTGTGCGCGGTGAAGTAGAGGCGGGTGTCCTCGTCGTGCAGGCCCACCCGGTCCATGCCCTCCAGGAGCAGCCGGAAGTGCGGCTCGACCCAGCTCTCGAAGACGAAGAAGCAGCCGTACGCGGCCTGGGTGCGGGACGGGCGGGTGAGCAGCGCCGTGAACAGGTTGGAGGTGATCTTGGCGTACCAGGGATGGCTGTTGCGGTAGCGGGCCAGCTCCTCCCAGCCGGCGACCGAGCCGAGCTGGCGGCGCAGCCAGTACGTGTGGAAGTTCTCCAGCCGGCCGCGGCCGCACTCGTCCCAGAGATTGGCGGCGGCGACCGCCTTCTGCTTGCCCTGCAGCCCGACCACGAGAAGCGCGACCTCGTCGTCCACGACCTCGTTGCGGATCAGCTCGCAGCGTATGAAGTACTCGATCTGGGCGCGGGTCGCGTCCCGCGCCAGGTAGCGGAAGAGCGGGTGGGAGACGCCCGGGTTGTCGGCGGCCAGCGCGTCCAGGTGGTCGGCCGCCGCCTCCTGCGCGTGGAGTTCGGGGACCGGCGCGGGCGTGGCCCAGGCGTCGAAGAGTTCGCGTTCCAGCCGGGTGCGGGCGGCGAACAGCGCGATTTCGAGGTCGTCGTCGCGGGTGAGGGTGGCCGGTCCGTCGCGGTAGCCGAGGGACCGGGAGGTGAGGGTGGCCAGGTGTTCGTGCAGGAATCGGCCGTGCGCCTCGGGGTCGGTACGGAGCCGGGCCAGCAGCTCCGTCTGGGCGTCGGCCGGTGCGCTCAGGAACCGGGCCAGTTCGGGGGCCAGCCCCCGGAAGGGCCGTACGGGCGGCCAGTACAGGTCCTGCAGGGGCGGTGCCGTCATCGGAATCCTCCCTTCTCCGCGATGCGCAGTGCGTTCGCGGCGATGGTCAGGCCGGGGTTGACGGCTGCCGACGACGGGAACCACGAGCTGTCGGCGATCCAGAGGTTGGCCAGGTCGTGTGCCTTGCACATCGGGTCCACGACGCTGGTGGCCGGGTCGGTGCCGGCGACCGCCGTACCGCACTGGTGCGAGGTGACGTCGATGCCCATGCGCCGCGCGGAGATCAGCGGGTAGCCGGCCCGGCGCATCATCCGGGCGGTACGGCGTACGAGTTCGCGGTGCGGCGCGAGGTTCACCGGCCGCCATCCGACCCGGATCGCGCCGCTCGGGCCGACCGTGACGCGGTTGTCCGGGGCCGGCAGGTCCTCGCTCGTGAGGTAGAGGTCGACGCTGTGCCGGGTGAGGAAGTCCCTTACGGGAGTGGGGAGATGGGGGAGAAGCCCGCGGGCGGTGGTGGCCTGGAGCTTGCCGAGGGCCTGGACGTTGCCCAGCGGGCCGTGCGCGCCGTTCGCCAGGTACCAGTCGTTCAGGCCGAGCGTCTTCTGGAAGACCGTCCGGCTCGGGCGGCGGGGATCGACGGCGACGAGGAAGGTGCTGTTGTGCACCATGTAGTTGCGGCCGACCTGCCCGGAGGAGTTCGCCAGACCCGCGGGCCGGTCGGTACGCGAACGCAGCAGCAGCGCCGCGGTGTTGACCGCGCCACAGGCCAGTACGTACCGGTCGGCGCGGATGCGCAGCTCACTGCCGTCGTGCCGGGCGGCGGCGAGGATCACCCGCCGCCCCGTTGGATCGGTCCGCAGCCCGGTCACGGTGGTGCGGGTCAGCAGCGACACCTTCCCCGAGGCCAGCGCGGGCCGCAGCGCGCACACCTCGGCGTCGCTCTTGGCGCCCAGCAGACACGGGAAGCCGTCGCAGGTGGCGCAGCGCACGCACGTCCCGTCCGGGCGCAGGTCGATCCCGGTGGGCAGGTCGAAGGGGGCCAGGCCCTGCGCCCGCAGCGCGTCGGCCAGCGCGGCGACCGCCGGTTCGTGCGGCACGGCGGGATACGGGAAGCCGGCGGACCGCCAGGGCTCGGTGGGGTCCTGGCCGACCGTGCCGTGCACCCGGTAGATCCGCTCGGCCTCGGCGTAGTACGGCTCCAGCTCCGCGTACGAGAAGGGCCAGGCCCGCGAGAGGCCCTCGGCGTGCCGCACCGAGCCGAAGTCCGCCTCTCGAAAGCGCGGCAGGGTCGCCCCGAAGACCTTGGTGTTGCCGCCGACGTAGTAGTGCTGGTTCGGCTGGAAGCGCCGTCCGGTGTCGGCGTTGTACCACTGCTCCGCGTTGCGGTAGCGCCGCTGCGTGAAGACCGCGTGCGGCGACCAGTTCTCCGCTTCCCGGGGCAGGAAGTCGCCGCGCTCCACGACGAGGACGCGGGCACCGGAGTCGCGCAACGCGTACGCCAGGGTGGCGCCGCCCATGCCGGCCCCGATGACCGCGATGTCACAGTCCACCTCGGGGCCGGACGGCCGCAACAGGCCCGGCACGTCCGGGCGTTGGCCACTCTTCATGGATGCCTCCTTACCGGGCCCGCTGCCGAGGCCGTGAGGTGCCGGGCGGCGATCTCGTGGGCGAACGCCATGATCGTGCCCTGGGGGCTGATGCCGGTCGGGCCCGGCAGTACCGCGGCGTCACTGACGTACAGATTGCGGAAGCCGTACGGGCGGCCGTCCGTGTCGCACACCCCGCCCCGCTCCGGCGGCCCCATCGGGCAGGACGCCATGGCGTGCACGGAGACCAGGTCCCAGCCACGCGGGTCGGACCGGCGGGCGAACTCCTCGACGGTGCGCGGCGAGTTCAGCACCCCGAGCGCCGGCGGATACAGCTCCACGGCGCCGGCCCGGAACAGCAGCCGCGCGGCGCGTACCAGCGCGAACCGCAGCAGGTCCACGTCGTACGGGGTGAGGCGGTGGCGCAGCACGGTGCCCGCGCCGGGGAACCGGCCGACGCGTATCCGGCCGGTCATCCGGACCTGCACGGTGAAGACGGCCATCCGCGGCAGATCTGCCAACGCCGCGTCGACCACGGCGGGGCCCTGGCGCGCGAGCGCCGCCGCCAGCGATCCGGGCGTGAGGTTGGCGGCCATGACGTGAATGCCCAGCCCGCCGAACTCGCTGAGCTGGGCGGTGAAGATGGTGCCCCGTTCGGCGTGCAGCGCGGTGCCGAAGCGGACCGGCAGCCGCAGATTGACGTGGAAGGCCATGGCGCGCCCCGCCGTCCTGCGGTGGATGCCACTGCGCTGGAGGAGCGCGGCGCTGCCCACGGCCCCGGCGGCGAGGAAGACCGTACGAGGTCGGTACCGCAGCGGTGCACCGTCCGGCCCCACGGCCCGTACGGCGCGCACCGTACTGCCGTCGTGTTCCAGCCGTACGGCCCGCACGCCCGGTTCGATCCGCGCGCCGTACCGCTCGGCCTCCGGCAGATACGTCGTCGCCATCGTCCGCTTGGCGCCGGACGGGCAGCCGGTGGGGCAGCGGTTGCGGTGCGCGCAGCCCGGTGCGGCACGGCGCGCGAGCGTCCAGCCCCAGCCCAGCCCGTCGGCCGCGGCGGCCAGCAGCCGGGAGTCCTCGTTCCCGGCACCGTGCCGCTGCGCGTCCACCGCCAGCCGCCGGGTGATCTCGCTCAGATGCCCGGCCAGGTGGCGGAGCCGGTAGCCGTCGGTGCCGAGGCCGTCCGCCCAGCGGTCCAGCAGCCCGGCCGGCGGCTCCCACAGCAGTCCGCCGTTGACCACGGTGGTGCCGCCCACGCAGCGGCCCTCGCCGTACGGGATGACGGGGCTGCCGAAGACCGGGGTGAGCCCCGCGTTGCGGTACAGGCGGCGCAGGCTGTCGGCCGGTGCGGTGGCGGCGAGTTCGGCGGGGGAGACCCGCGGCCCTTCCTCCAGTACGCGGGGGTGGCGGCCCGCCCTGGCCAGCTCCAGCGCGGCGACGGCCCCGCCCGCACCCGAACCGATCACCAGCGCTTCGCAGTCGATGTCCCGTGCGCGGCGGCCGCTCATGACGGCGCTCCCGTCCGGACGGAAGGCGGCACGGGCGGTCCGGACGGCGGCACGTGCGGCGGCGCCGCGCCCGCCACCAGGCGGTCCGGCCCACCATCCAGCCCGCCGTACAGCGCCAGCGCCTCCGCCGACCGCAACAGCAGCCCGCACCCCGGCAGCCGCGCCAGCCGCTCGCTCCCGCGCACCAGCGCTTCCGGTCCGGCGAGGGGCACCCACCGGCCGGTGACCAGCACAAACGCCAACGGCAGGAGACGGAGGGCGAGCCCGGCCGCGATCCGGTACGGGCGTGGCTGGGCCCGCAGGCTGCCGGTCACATGCGCGGCGGCGCGCTCCAGTGCCGCCGCCTCCCGCAGCACCGGATGGCGCGCGGCCCACACCGCGGGCAGCCCGCTCGCCGACAGTGCCCGCTCCAGAGGCGCCGCGGCCCTCATCGCCGTGCCGCCTTGTCCTTGGCGAACGCCGCCAGCAACCGCGGCGCGCCCTGGTCCAGTACGGCGTCCAGCGCCGCCAGGAACACCTCGACCTCCTTGTCCCCGGCCACCAGTGGCGGCGCGACGATCAGTGGCAGGCCGTGGTTCGAGCCGTAGAACGCCAGCACGTCGTGCTCCCGGTACAGGCCGGCGATCACGGCGGCGGTGATCAGCTTGAGCCGCAGCCGGGGGTCCCGCGCGAAGGAGCCGGGCAGCAGCCGCAGTACGCGGTCCAGCGCCGGATGGCCGGCCCGCAGGAACACACCGTGCAGCGCACCCCGCCCGGCCGTGCCCGCGACCAGCCCCGGATGCCGGGCGGCGATCCGGGCCAGGCCGGCGGCGAGCTGCTCGCCGATCCGCACGGCCCGGCCCGGATAGTCGTCCTCGACCGCGATGGCCACCGCCTCCAGCGCCGTGACGGTCTCCTCACCGAAGCCGTAGTACGTGGTGCTGTGCAGCGTCGCGTCGGCGAGGTTGTCGTACGCGGCGCGGAACAGCGCCTCGCGCGCGATGTAGCCGGAGATCGACGCCTTGCCGCCGCCGAAGGACTTGGAGGTGGTGAGCACGTCCGGGACCAGGTCCGGGTAGCGCATGAAGTGGAAGAGCGTGCCCGTCCGGCCCCACCCGGTGTACACCTCGTCGAAGACGAGCACGATGTCCCGCTCCGTGCACAGCCGCCGCACCTCGCGCAGGAACTCCTCGGAGCACTCGCGCAGTCCCGAGGCGCTGAACGGCTCCAGCACCACCGCATACACATCGCTGCCGCCGTCCCCGGTGGTGTGCCGCTCCAGGGCGAGGACGAAGGAGGGCAGGTCGTCGTAGGCGAAGGAGTCGGTGCCGGGCAGGCCGGGGAACGGGAAGTCCACCTCCGGTGACGCGGTCAGGCTGCCCGCGCCGAGCAGCTTGCCGTGGAAGGCGATGTCGGAGTGGAGCACGGTGCCGCGGCGGCCGCGGTGGTACTTGTACGCCAGCTTCACCGCGCCCTCGACCGCCTCGGCGCCGGAGTTCGGGAAGTAGCTGATGTTCAGGTCGCCGGGGAGGAGTCGGGCGAGATTGTGGCCGAGCGCGGCGACGTAGGGGGAGAGGAAGTTCTTGTGCACCTCCATCGCCTGGCGTTCGGCGAAGCGGCGGCGCGCGGCGAGGATGCGCGGGTGGTTGTGCCCGTGGTTCAGCACGCCGATGCCGCCGGTGAAGTCCAGGATCCGGCGTCCGTCGCGCAGGGTGATCCAGCAGCCCTCGGCGCGTTCTGCCAGGTCGTGCCCGAAGCCGAAGGAGCCGATCAGCGACGCCTGGCTGCGGCTGACATAACGGCGGTACAGGCCGTGCACCTGACGTGGCGTCATGTACTGGCAGTCCTCGGCGGTGAAGAGGTCGGTCATGAGGCCGCTCCCGTGGTGAGCGGGGCGGGGTGCGCGGGCCGGGCCGCCGCGGCCCGGATGCGGTCGGCGATCAGCCGGCCGGCCCGCTGCCCGCCCCGGAGGGCGTAGTTGGTGCCCCGGTCCTCGGGGAAGACCTGGGCCATGCCGGCCAGATAGAGGCCCGGCAGGGGGCTCTCGGTGGCGGGGACGGTCCGCGAGTAGTACCGGGTGATCACCGGCTGGGCGTGCGCCGCGCGCCACACGTGCCACCCGCGCACCCACTCCTCCCGGAATGCGGGGAACATCCGGCGCAGATGCAGCAGGCTGTAGCGGTAGACCTGGTCGTCCGGCATCCGGTACAGCCCGGTGCCCGCCGGCAGGTACTTCGACAGGTAGACCACGTGCCGTCCCCCGTAGTGCCAGGCCGGGTCGAGGTTGGTGTGCTCGATGACGCCGACGTAGGGGAAGCCGGGGTCGGTGACGTTGAGCCAGTAGGTGTCCGAGAGCGGGCGGTCGTTCTCCAGTACCAGGCAGATGTTGGCCAGGTACGGGATCGCGGCGAGCTGCCGCCGCAGGCCGGGGACGGCGGGATGGGCCGGTTCCTGTCCGGCGAGCAGGGCGGCGGCCGGACCGGGCGCGGTGGTCACCAGTACCCGTCGAGCGGAGTACTGCGCGCCGCCCGCCCGTACGCCCAGCACCCCGCGCGGCCCGGCCAGTACGTCCGTGACCGGACAGGATGTACGGATGCGGACCCCCAGCCGGGCCAGCTCCGGGAGCCAGGCGGCCAGCAGCGCGCCGCAGCCGCCGCGCAGGTAGTACAGCACCTCGCGGCCCGCGCGGCTGCGGCTGCCGCCGCGCAGATGCAGCTTGGTCCACATCCAGGTCGCGCCGACCTCCGGCGCGTACTCCCCGAACTTGCCCTCCAGCAGCGGCCGCCAGACCCGGTCGTACACCCGGCGGCCCGCCAGCCCCACCAGCCACTCCTCGGCCGTCAGCGCCTCCAGCTCACGCCAGTGCCGCACCCGCCCGGCCCGCAGCACCGACCGGCCGAGCCGGATCCGGTCGGCGGGCGGCAGCGGCGCGAAACGCAGTACGTCCAGCGGCGTGGACAGCCGGTGGATGCCGCCCGCGTAGTAGAAGCCGGTGCGGCCGCGGTGCTGCTCCACGAGATCACCGCAGCCCAGCTCCGCACAGAGCCGGAAGATGTCCGTGTCGGAGGCGAACCAGTGGTGGTAGAAGCGTTCCAGCTGCCGTCCGCCGACCGGGAAGGTGCCCGCGAGGCCGCCCACCCGGTCGTCCGCCTCCAGGACCAGGCAGCGCAGCCCCGCCCGGCCCAGCTCGTGCGCCGCCGCGAGCCCGGTGAAACCGGCGCCCACGACGATGGCGTCCCAGTCGCCGCCGGGTGCCGTGGTCATCGCGCCGTCCCGGAGCGCGCTACCGCCAACTCCCGCACCGTGGCGCCCTGTTCACTGTCGGATTGCGGCGGGTGCCGTTCCAGCAGGACGTACGGCGGCCGGCCGCGCAGCTCGCGGTGGACCAGCCGCAGATACTCGCCGAGCAACCCCAGCAGCACCGCCTCGCAGCCGAACGTCCAGGCGGCCAACGGCAGTCGGTGGCGGCGGACGGCGGCGGTCATCGCCGCGCCGCCCAGCCAGGTGAGGCCGATGACGGCCGGTACGCGGGCGGGCGCGGGCGAGCAGGACACCAGGCCGCGCCGCGAGAGGTCGGCCATCTTCCGCAGCGAGTACTTCGACCGCCCTGCCGGGCGCGGCAGCCGCTCGTACGCCACGCTCGTCTCCGGGAACCCCGCCCAGCACACCGACCCGCGCAAGTACGGTTCCCCTTCGGGGAGTTGGGTGAGTACGTGGACGACGGCCCGGTCCAGCAGCCGGAAGTCGCCGGTGTCCAGGGCCACCGGCTGATCGGCGAGCGCGGCCAGCAGCCGGTAGTAGACATGCGCGGTGACCACCTTGAAGCGGCTCTCCCCGGCGCGCGAGGTGCGCCGTGCCGACACCACCGACCAGCCGGCCCGCCACCGCTCGACCAGCTCCGGGATCAGCTCGGGCGGGTCCTGGAGATCGGCGTCCATGGTGATCACCGCGTCCCCGGCCGCGGCCCGCAGCCCGGCCAGTATCGCCTGCTGGTGGCCGAAGTTCCGGGTCAGCCGGAGGAGCCGGACCGCCGGATCGCCGCCGGTGACGGAGGCCAGCGTGCGCCAGGTGCCGTCCCGGCTGCCGTCGTCGACGTAGACCACCTCGTGCGCGCAGTCCGGGAGGCGGCGCAGCACGGCGGTGAGCCGCCGGTGCGTCCGCTCCAGCACCGCCTCCTCGTCGTAGCACGGCACCACCACGCTGATCAGCGGGGTCGAGGGCATGTCGTCTCCTCACGTCGGGCGGGGCCCCGGCCGGTTCGAGGACGGCCGGGACCCGCGTCAGCCCGGTACCTCGTCAGCCCAGTACCTCGTCGGCCGTGGCCCGGAAGCGCTCGGCCGTCGCGGCGATCTCGTCCGGGCCGCTGAACACGGTGACGCCCACGCCGGCGCCCAGGTAGCTGTCCGACAGGCCCACGGTGAGGGCCACGGCGCGGCCCAGGACGTCGTCGGTACGGGGCAGGGCGCCGGGGCGGAAGTCCTGGCGCCGCCAGGCCGGTTCCGGGCGCCGGGACGGGCAGGAAACGGTGTCACCGGCGGCCAGGGCACGCACCTCCGGCAGCCCGCCGTAGTAGTGCTTGGGCGAGTGCAGCAGCGTCTTCGTGCCCAGCCGCTTCGCCACGGCCTCGGCCGCGGCGCGCTCCTCGAAGAGATGCACCAGGACGGTCGCGCAGTCCCCCGCGGGATCGTGCGACGGACGGCGGACGACGCCGTCCCGGGCGGGAATGAGGGCGGCCAGCGCGTCCCGCTGCGCCCGGGTGCGGGCGAGGACGGTGTCCAGCCGGGCCAGCTGGGCGCGGGCCACCGCCGCCGTCAGCTCGGTCATCCGCAGATTCAGGCCCAGCATCCGGTCGCCGGGCCCCTCCTCCGCGCGGTACGGGAACCAGCCGTGGTCGTGGAAGCCGTAAGCGCGCTGGAAGGTGCGCTCGTCGGCGGCCAGCAGGAACCCGCCGTCGCAGGCCGTGACCACCTTGAACATATTGAGCGAGAACGCACCGGCCCGGCCGAAACCGCCCAGCGGCCGGCCGCGGTACGTCCCGCCGCACGCCTGCGCCGCGTCCTCCAGCACCAGCAGCCCGTGCTCCTCCGCGATCTCCAGCAGCGCCGCCATGTCGCAGGGCGCGCCGAGCATATGGATCGGCATCAGCGCCTTCGTACGCGGTGTGATCCGGGCCCGTACGTCGGCCGGATCCAGCGTCAGCGTCTCGTCGACCTCCGCCACCACGGGCGTCGCCCCGCAGTGCACGATGGCGGCGACCGAGGCGACGTACAGATACCCGGGGACGATGACCTCGTCGCCCGGGCCGATGCCCACCGCCGCCAGCGCCGTGAGCAGCGCCGACGTGCCGCTGTTGACGGACAGGCAGTACGGGCTCGCCAGGCGGCGCGCGGCTTCCTCCTCGAACAGCCGGGTCTGCGTGAGGTCTCCGAGGGGGTAGGAGTGCGCCGCGGTGGTGCGGGACCAGGTGTTCAGTACCTGCTGGACGTTGTCGCGTTCCTCGTCCCCGAAGAAGGCATAGCCGGGACCGGGCATGGCGGGCTCCTCAGATGGTCCTCAGTTGGTTCTCAGGTGGTTCTCGGTTGGGTGGAGTTCAGAAGACGACGGGGCAGTACGGTGCCGGGTCGTGCCGGAAGGCGGCAGCGGCGGCACGCACCGCGCCGGGGCGCAGCTCCGCCACCCGGCCGGCCCGCGCGAGCTGCACCAGAGAGCTGCCGCCGAGCAGTACGGCCCCCAACTCCCTTGCCGTGAGGGCCAGATCGGCCTGCGCGCGGGTCCGTGCGCAGTCGGCTCCCGTGGTGCCCGTGATGAGCCGCCACCGGCCCTCGTTCCACGGGCACAGCGGATCCGCCACCTCCAGGACGACCTCCGTCTCGGTGGCGTAGCCACGTCCGGAGAGCGCGCGGTCGACGTCGACGGCCCGTGCGTAGAGCTGGTCGCGCACGGTCGGCGCCGCGCTGCGCGGGTCGGCGAGCAGGGCCAGTACCGGGTCGTCGACCGGGCGGGCGTTGGCGGTGACCGTGCCGCTGAGATCGACGTCCAGCAGCGCCCGCCACAGGAAGGCGTAAGCCGCCGGGTCGCAGGCGCTCAACTCCTGTACGGAGACGGTGAATCGGGGATAGGAGTGGGTCCAGCCGGCGGTGAGCCGGTAGAGGGCGTAGCCGCGTACGCCCGCGCCGTCCGTCGCGAGCATGCACAGCAGGCGTCCGGCGCCGTGCCGGTCGGCGGGCGGGTCGGCGAGGGCGCGGCGCAGCCAGGCGCCCTCACGGCGCAGCATCCCGGGGCGCTCGGCCACGCAGGCGCGGCAGACCGCGGCGATGGCCGCCTCCGCCTCGGCGGGCGAGGTGACCTCCAGCGTGAGCGGCGGGCCGTCCTCCGCCGGGCCCTCGGTGAGCGCACGGGCCTCCACCGGGATGGCGAGGGAGACGGCCTGGCTGGCGGCGCCGAAGCCGAAGCGGCCGTAGAGGGCCGGCTCGGTGGAGTTCAGGACCGCGACCGGCTCGGCGCGCGTGGTGTGCAGGTCGGCGAGGACCCGCACGATCATGTCGCGCATCAGGCCGCGCCGGCGGTGCGCGGGGGAGACGGCCACATAGCCGATGCCGAAGACGGGGCGCGGGCCGGTGCCGGGCAGCGTCATGTCCAGGGAGTAGCCGGCCAGCGTGGCACAGGGCCGGCCCGCTGCGCACGCGAGGAGCGAGCGCTTGGGCTCCAGCAACTCGGCGACGGTCGCGCGGTGTTCCGGTGAATGGTCGTAGCCGCCGTAGGCGAGTCCGACCACCTCGGTGAAATCGGACCAGTCGTCGGGAGCACGGAACTCGTAATCCAGTGAGAACGATGAGGAGGAATGCATGGGACACCTCCGACCGATTCCGGCTGATGCCCAAATGGGCAGCACATCAGGCAGCGCATTCAGTACATGGATTCAGCCGACGCATACAGCGGCAGAAATGACCGTCGCGAGGCCCGGATCGCGATCTCCTCATGCGCCGATGAATCGAGTCGGGGCCGCCAGAGGCTGTCCTCCACACTCTTGAGACGGCCCCGAACTGTCAACCCCCGCAGCCGCCCGGGGTTCGGCGGGCCGCCCGCCCGTCGTCGCCGGTCAACGCCCTTTCCGGCCATCCCGCGAAGGCCCGGAACCGCGCGTTTCGTACCGGCCATTCTCGCCGGAACCGCCGCGACCGCCCCGGGAATTCCCGCAGACTCTGCCCAACAGCCGATACGGGCGCAGCAGTCGATACGCATCGGCTGATATGGACATGACCTGATGGCCATGACGTGACGGGAGCCGATATGACCAACGGCAAGCTCGTTTCCGGCAGGACGGCACCCGGCGAGGGCTGGGTCGCCTACCCCGACCGCAACGGTGACGGGGTGTACCTCGACATCGACACCTCGGAGGGGAAATTCTCCCGCACCCCCGCGTATATCGCGGCCCTCACCGGTGACGACCGGATGTGGATGACCACCGGCGGCAACACCGTCTATGCCGCCACTCCGACCGGTTTCCGCATTTATGTGCGGCGCGTGGACCGGCAGCCGATCGACCCCGAGTACGCCGCCAAGAACGGCTGGCACATCGCCTGGATCGCGGCCGAGGTCTGAGCCGCGAGTGCCGCGTCTCACGAGCGGCCGTCGGTCGCGGGGTAGCCCGGCCGGGTGGGGCGGGACCCGCGCAGCTCTCCGGCGGCCGCTCGGTCCACGGCTACGGCAGGGCCGGCGGATACGCTCGGCGGCGCCGTGCAACGACGAGCCGAGGACGCCATGACCGACAGACCGACCTTTGCCTACGTCACCTACATCGAGAGCACGCCGGAGAAGGTCTGGTACGCGCTGACCGACCCGGGGCTGACCGCGACGTACTGGGGGCACAGCAACGTCTCCGACTGGGAGACCGGGTCTCCCTGGGAGCATCAGCGGACGGACGGCTCCGGTATCGCCGATGTCGTCGGGCTGGTCGTCGAGAGCGTTCCGCCGCGGCGGCTGGTGACCACGTGGGCCGAGCCGGGCGAGGAGCCGCCCGGTGGCCCGTCCAAGGTGACCTTCGAGATCGAGGCGTACGGCGGCATCGTCCGGCTCACCGTGACCCACGAGAACCTGGCCGACGAAACCGAGCGCGCGGCCGCGGCCGGCGGCTGGGCGGCGGTCCTGTCCAACCTCAAGACCCTCCTGGAGACCGGCAGTCCGCTGTCCGAAGAGCCCTGGCACATGCCCACCTCCTGACCCCCGGTCCTCCTCTTACCGGTCGTCTGTAATGATTGGGTAAAGGCAAAGACCAGGTAAAGGAGATCGCGCCGGGTCCGCGGCACAGCGCTCCCGGCGCGGTATCCAGGGAGGACACGATGGGGACGCGACGCACTTCGCTGCCGGGCGTCGGCACGCGGTACGACTTCACGACGCACGCCGGACAGCACCTCTCCGTGGTGGTGCACCACGACGGACGCCGCTTCATCGGCTTCTACGCCGCCGATGACCCCGATACCTGCCAGTCCTCGGTCCCCTTGGAACGGGAGGAGGCGACGGCCCTCGCGCACCTCATCGATCCGGCGCCGCTGGACGCCGTCCGCACCGACGGCATCGACCTGGTCACCGAGCACATCCAGATAGGCAGCCGCTCCCCGTACGGCGGCCGGCTGCTGGGCGACACCGGGGCCCGTACCCGTACCGGCGCGTCCATCGTCGCGGTGCTGCGCCGTACGAGCGCGCACCCGTCACCGGGCCCCGATTTCCGTTTCGCCATCGGCGACACTCTCGTCGCGGTCGGCACCCGTGAGGGCGTCGACGCCCTCGCCGCGATCATCGCCGGAGGCTGACCATGCACGAGACCACCGCACTGCTCGTGGAGTTCGGCGCCGTCATCCTCGCCCTCGGCCTCCTCGGGCGGCTGGCCGGCCGGGTCGGCCTCTCGCCCATACCCCTGTACCTCCTCGCCGGGCTCGCCTTCGGGCACGGCGGGCTGCTGCCGCTCAACGCCAGCGAGGAGTTCGTCGGCGTCGGCGCCGAGATCGGCGTCATCCTGCTGCTGCTCCTGCTCGGCCTCGAATACAGCGCCTCCGAGCTGGTCACGAGCCTCAAGACGCAATACCCGTCCGGCGCCGTCGACTTCCTGCTGAACGCGATACCGGGCGCGGTCGCCGCGCTGCTGCTGGGCTGGGGCCCGGTCGCCGCCGTCGCGCTGGCCGGCGTCACCTGGATCTCCTCCTCCGGCGTCATCGCCAAGGTCCTCACCGACCTCGGCCGGCTCGGCAACCGCGAGACCCCCGTCATCCTCGGCGTCCTCGTCCTCGAAGACCTCTCCATGGCGGTCTACCTGCCGCTGCTGACCGCGCTGCTGGCCGGCGTCGGACTCGCGGGCGGCAGCGTCACCCTGCTCATCGCGCTCGGCGCCGTGGGCATCGTCCTCTACCTCGCGCTCCGGCACGGCCGCCTGATCAGCCGCTGGGTGTCGTCCGACAACCCGGAGATGCTGCTCCTCGTCGTCCTCGGGCTGACCGTGCTCGTCGCGGGCATCGCGCAGGAGCTCCAGGTCTCCGCGGCGGTCGGCGCGTTCCTCGTCGGCATCTCGCTGTCCGGCGAGGTCGCGGAGGGCGCGCGCAAGCTCCTCATGCCGCTGCGCGACCTCTTCGCCGCGATCTTCTTCGTCTTCTTCGGCCTGTCCACCGACCCGACCGCCATCCCGCCGGTACTGCTCCCGGCGCTGCTGCTCGCCGTCGTCACCACCGTGACCAAGGTCCTGACGGGCTGGTACGCGGCCCGGCGCGCCGGCATCGGGCCCAACGGGCGGCTGCGCGCGGGCGGCACGCTCGTGGCACGCGGCGAGTTCTCCATCGTCATCGCCGGGCTCACCACGGCCGTCGAGCCGCGGATCGGCCCGATCGCCACCGCGTACGTACTGATCATGGTCATCCTCGGGCCGCTGACCGCACGCTGGACGGCACCGGTGGTCAACCGCGCGCGGACCGGCCTGCTGCCGCTCTTCGGCATCACCTCCAGAAAGCCCGCGGAGCCCGCCCCGTCCGAAACGCCCGCCGCTGCCGAAGAAACGCCCGCCGCCGAAGAAGCCGCTGAAGAAGCTCCCGAGCCCCCCGCGCCCCGCGAGGACGCGCATGCCCTGCCGCCACACGGGTAACCGAAGCGTCGTACAGACCAACTCCAGCAGGTCCACCTGAAGCGAGGGGTCTTCATGGCGCGGTCAGTGCGACGCGGTAAAGCCGGAAAGCGTGGCGGCGGGGCACCGCTCCCGCCGCCCGTCCGGGCGTTGGTGATGCTGCTGGCGTTCGCCGTCATGGTGGCGTTCGGCGCCGTACTGGCACAGCTGACCCTCCAGCCGTCGGTGGCCTCCGAAGCACTCACACACACCAACCTGCGGCCCGGCGACACCTTGCGCAACTACCTCGCCCAGCCCGCGTTCGTCGACACCGTCAAGCAGCTCGGCGGGAACATCGTGCTCGGTGTGCCCTTCGGGCTGCTGCTGCCGGTCGTGGCGCCCCGGGCACGCGGGCTGCTGCGGGTGGTCGTGGTGACCGCACTGGTCATGCTGCTGGTCGAGCTGGTGCAGGGCGCCCTGGTCACGGGCCGCGCCTTCGACATCGACGACGTCATCCTCAACACCACGGGCGCGCTGCTCGGTTACGTCCTGCTGGGCCGCCGCCTCGGCCGCGCCGTCCACCCCAGGCGCCGCCACTGGTGGCAGCGGCTCGCCCGTACCACGTAAGACTCAGCCCCCGGCGAGCAGCCGCCCCGCACCCGGTACGACGGGATCCAGGCCCAGTTCGGTGAGGATGCGGTACGTGGTGGCGGTGGCCGCGGAGAGCACCGGCAGCCCCGCCTCGTCCTCGACCGGCTGGATCGCCGGCAGCGACGGCATCTGCACACACGCGGAGAGGACCAGCGCATCGGCCCGGCCGAGGTCCAGCTTCCGCCAGTGGTCGCGCAGGTCCGCCGGGTCGAGCCGGGCGACCGCGAGATTGTCGGGGACCTCCAGGCTCAGCGCGTCCACCACCTCCACGCCCGCGTCCTCGATGTAGTCGACGACCAGCCGGGTCAGGTCCTTCATGTACGGCGTGAGGATCGCGACCCGGCGGGCGCCCAGCGCCGCGATGCCGTCGAGCAGCGCACCGGCGCTGGAGACCACCGGCGCCTGCGCGCCCTGGCCGCGCAGCGCCTTCGTGATCTCCGCCTCGGCCGTGCAGTGGTGGCCCGGGCCCTGCGCCATGATCGCCACCAGGCAGGCGGTGACGACGACATCGGGGCGGGCGTCGGCGAGTTCCAGCGCGGCCCGCTCGGTCTGCGCGTTCATGCCGCGCAGCTGCTCGGGCGTGACGTGTTGCATCCGCATCCGGCTGCTGTGGAAGACGAAGCGGTCGCCCGGCCGCGCCCGCTCCCGGTCCCGCAGCATGCGCGGCAGCTCGGTCTCCATCGTCAGGTTGGAGCTCGGCACGATCATGCCGATGTGGTGGTCCGTCACGGGTCTCTCCTCGCGGTGGTGCGTATCGGTCACCCGTGCCGGACGGGTGCGGTCAGGACTCCCTGGCCAGGCCCTCCCAGTGGTCGGCCATGGAGGTGAGCAGGTGCATGAGGTCCGCGCGCTGCTCGGCGTCGTACGGCTCAAGAAGCCGTTCGTCCAGGGCGCGCGCCCGGTCATTGGCGTCGCGGAGGGTCCGCTCGCCCTCCTCGGTCAGATAGAGCAGCTTGCGGCGGCCGTCCTCGGCGGCGGTGCGGCGGACGATCAGGCCGCGGTTCTCCAGCCGCCGGGCCACGTCCGCCATCGTCGAGGTGTCCAGGGCCACGGCCGAGGCCATCGATCTCTGGTCGCGGCCCGGCGCCGCGTCCACGGCGGTCAGCACCGCGAACTGCGGCCCGGTGAGCGTGGGGTCCACGGCCCGCACCCAGACCGCGAGATACGCCTGATAGAGACGGCGTACCTGGTAGCCGGGCGCGGCGGTGAGGGCCGTGGGGACCTGGGGGATCTCGGACGAAGGTGCTACGGAAGCGGTGTCGTCAGCCATGGGCCAACTCAATCACGCCGCAATTCCCGGGCTCGACGCCGTCACCGCAGCATGGTGGTGAGTGCCGAGCGCAGGGCCGCGAGCGCCGCCGGCGGGTTGTCCCAGAAGATCATGTGGCCGGCGTCCGGGATCTCGGCGAAGGCGGCGGAGGGCAGCGCGGCGGCGGCCTCGGCGGCCCCCTCGGCCGTGACCACCGGACTGTCGGCCCCGTACAGCAGCGCCGTCGGCCCCGGCACGGACGGCCACCAGTCGAAGAAGTCCTCCGTCTCGAAGCCGCGGTGCGTGGCCACGATCGCCTCCCGCTCGCAGCTGCTCAGCCAGCGGGCCCGCAACTCCTGCTCCCGGCGCGGCCAGCGCGGCCAGGAGGCGGCCACCTCGTCGGCGTCGGTGCCGCGCACGGCCTGTGCGAGCTGCCCGAGGAACGCGTCCAGGGGTGTGGGATACGGCCCCCGGCCGGGCCCGCTCATCGGCGGATCGGCGAGCACCGTGCCACCGAGCGGCACCTTGCCGCGTACCGCGGTGACCGCCGCGATCCGCGCGCCCATCGAATGCCCGAAGAGCACCGGCCGCTCCAGCCCGAGCCCGGTGACCACGGCCTCGGTGTCCTCCGCGTACTCCTCCAGGGTGTACCGCCCGCCGCCGTCCGACAGTCCGCGCCCGCGGACATCGACCACCAACGGCCGTACCAGATCGGTGAGTTCGCGTGCGACGAAGTCCATGGTGACGGCCGGGCTGGTGATCCCGGGCAGGATCACCACGGGCACGCCGGGACCGCCGTAGTCGAGTACGTGCAGCCGGGCGGCGCCGGAGCGTACCCAACGGCTGGTGGCGGGGATGTCGGCGAGGTCGACCGACGCGGCCTGGCCGACCGACCGCCGATCCTGGTCCTGCTGCGCCATGGGGAGTTCCTTGAGGTAGTCGACCGCTTCGGCGAGCCCGATGACATCGCCGTACTTCGCCTGGATGTCGAAGAGGTTGGCCTCGTGCGGCCCGGGCGCGCGGTCGCCCACGCACTCGCGCGGCACGAGGACCGGGAAGCCGGACTGCACCGCGTCCACGGCGGTGGCACGTACGCAGCCACTCGTCGTCGCGCCGCAGATCAGTACCGTGTCGCAGCCCAGGCCGGTCAGCGTCGCGGCGAGCGCGGTGCCGAAAAACGCCGATGCACCCTTCTTCACGATGAGGTGGTCCTCGGGGCGGCGCGGCAGCCGGGGATCGATCGCGACCGCCTCGCTGCCTTCGAGCAGGGCGCGCATGCCCTGTGCCTTCTGCAGCCAGGTGACACTGTCCCCGGTCGCTTCGGCGGGGGAGTACGCGATGGCGGTGAACACGACCGGAACCCCGGCGGCCCGCCCTGCCTCGATCAACTCCCGTGTAGCGCCGACTACTTCGGTCAGATCGGCACCGGACGGGAAGGCGTCCTCCGTGAAGCCGCGGGTGAGGTCGACGACCACGATCGCGGGGCGGCTGCCACGGCGTACGGGGGCGCCGAAGCCGGCCCGGTCGTACGTTGCGTCGGTGGCCGTTCCGTACTGGCTCGCGCTCATCCCCGCCGCACCGCCTTCAGCTCGCGGCGCAGCCCGGCCATCCGGCCGAGCAGCCAGCCCTCGAACAGCCCGAAGGCGAAGGCGGCGGCCACCGGGCCGTACTTGGCCACTGCCGGGCCCGCGAGCATCGAGAGGCCGTCCAGCTCGGGGGCTGCCGGAGCCACCTGAACGGCCCGCGCCGGTGCGGCCTGGGGCGCCTGGGCACCCGCGGCAGTCGGCACCGGCGACGGACCCGCAGGCACCCGCTCCTGATCCAGCAGACTCCCCAGATTCTGCGCGAACTGCTGCAGGATCCGGTCCGAGACCGCGCCGATCGCACCCTTCCCGAACTGCGCGATCTTGCCGCGGATCACCAGGTCCGTGTCCAACCGCAGCAGCGCGCCCTCCGGTGCCTCCGCCACCACCAGCGTGACCTCGGCCTCGGCGTCACCGCTGCCGTGCGTGTCGGCGCCGCGCGCCTGCACCCGCAGCCGCCGCTCCCCGGCATCGGCCTCCAGGAACCGTACGGTCCCCGCGTACGCCGCCGTGATCGGGCCGACCTTGACCGTCACCCTGCCCTGCCAGGCGTCCCCGTCCTGCCCGCCGAGCGCCGCCCCCGGCATGCAGGACGCGACCCGCTCGACATCGTTGAGCAGCGCGAACACCTGGTCCGGCGGGGCCTTCACCGGCACCGTGTTGGTGAGCAGCATCAGTTCTCCTTCCCGGCGCGCCGGCGGGCCGCCGCACAGCTGTCGATGGCCTCGACGATGGTCTGGTAGCCGGTGCACCGGCACAGGTTGGCCGCGACCACCTCGCGGATCTCCTCCTTGGACGCGTCCGGCCGCTCGGCGAGGAACCCCTCCGCGAGCATCAGGAAGCCGGGTGTGCAGAAGCCGCACTGCAGCCCGTGGTGGTCGCTGAACGCCCGTTGCAAATCGCTGAGTTCGCACTCGCCGGTGCCCTGTGAAAGCGACTCGACGGTACGGATACGGGCCCCCTCCGCCTGCGCCGCGAACATCAGGCACGCGCGCACCGGCCGGTCGTCGACCAGTACCGTGCAGGCACCGCAGATGCCGTGCTCGCAGCCGACGTGCGTGCCGGTCAGCCGCAGGTCGTGGCGGAGCACATCGACGAGGGTACGGCGGGACTCGGCGAGTACTTCGTGCTCCTCGCCGTTGACATCCAGCACCATCAATTGCAGGTCGGTCGTCGCATCGGTCATCGGGCGCGCTCCAGGGTCCGCTGTCGCCGCAGTGCGTTGTGTACTGCCTCCGGCGTGATCGGGGTGTGGTTCAGCTCGACGCCGGTGGTGCGCAGGGCGTCGTTGACGGCGTTCAGTACGGCGGCCGGCGCGCCGATCGTGCCGCCCTCGCCGGCGCCCTTCGCGCCGGTCTCGGTGAACGCGCACGGCGTCTCCAGATGGTGGATGGCCACATCGGGGATCTCGTGCGCGGTGGGCACCTTGTAGTCCATGAAGCCGGTCGCGGACGGCTCGCCCTGCGCGTCGTACGTCACCTGCTCGAAGAGCGCGCCCGCGATGCCCTGCGCGATGCCGCCCCGGCACTGCCCCTCCACCACTTGCGGATTGATGGCCACGCCGCAGTCCTCGACGCAGACGTACCGCAGGATCTCCACCTGCCCGGTGCCTTCGTGGAGCTCCACCACGCAGGCGTGGGTGGCGTTGGAGAACGTGCCGTCGTTGAACACGTCGAACGCGGCGGTGCCGGTCAGCCCCGGCGCGATGTCCTTCGGCAGCAGATGTGCCTTGAGGTACGCGATCTCGGCCAACTGCTCGTAGGAGAGGACGACTTGATGGTCGTCGCGGCGGCGTACCAGCCCCTCGTCGCACTCCGTCTCCTCCGGCGCGACACCCCAGCGGGCCGCGGCGATCCGGCGGAGCTTCTTGCCCAGCTCGGCGGCGGCCAGCCGGACCGCGCTGCCGCCCACCGTGATGGACCGGCTGGCGAAGGTGCCCCAGCCGTAGGTGATCCGGTCGGTGTCGCCCTGGTGCAGCTTCACCTTGGCGAGCGGCAGTCCCAGCTCGTCGGCGACGATCTGCGCCATCGTCGTCTCATGGCTCTGGCCGTGGCTCATCGTGCCGGTGGTGACCGTGACCGCACCGCTGGTGTCCATCCGGACCTCGGAGAGATCGAAGCCGGGGACCACCTCCATCTTGCGCTGCGCGAAGGCGGTCGAGCCGTAGCCGGTGCGCTCGCTGAAGCAGGAGTAGCCGATGCCGAGGTGGCGCCCCTCCGCCGCGGCCGCCGCCTGCTTCTCGTACCAGCCCTCCGCCCGCACGGTCCGCTCGCAGAGGTCCAGCGCCTCCCGGTAGGAGCCCGGGTCGTAGGTGATGCCGTTGACGCCCGTGTAGGGGAAGTCGGTGATGACGTTGCGGCGGCGGATCTCGACCGGGTCCAGGCCCAGTTCGCGCGCGGCCCGCTCGAAGAGCCGTTCGACGACCATTACGTACTGCGGACGGCTCACGCCCCGGTACGGGGCCGTGGGCGCCTTGTTGGTGGTGATCGCCCGGCCGCGTACCCGGTAGGCGGGCACCTTGTACACCCCGGGCATCTCGGCGGACGCCATCAGCGGCTCGATGCCCGCGGTGAAGGGGTAGCAGGAGTACGCGCCCATGTCGCACACCACCTCCGCGTCCAGCCCGAGGATGCGGCCCTCGGCGTCGAACGCGGCCCGTACGTCGTAGTGCTGCTCGCGGGCGAGGAACGACGCGGTCAGTGCGTCCTTGCGGTCCTCGATCCACTTGACCGGGCGGCGCAGCCGCAGTGCTGCCGCGGCGGCCGCGATTTCCTCCCGGCCGACGACGCACTTCAGGCCGAAGCCGCCGCCCATGTCCGGCACCCGCACCCGTACGGCTCGCTCGTCCAGCCCCAGGCAGCGCGCGGCGACCGTGCGCACCTGGTGCGGGACCTGCGTACAGGTCTCCAGTACGAGTTGTTCCTCGCGGTCGTCCCAGTGCGCCACCGTGCCGCGGGTCTCCAGCGGCAGTGCGTTCTGCCGCCCGGTCCTGCTGTCCACGTGGACCACGCACGGTGCATCCGCGAAGACCGCGTCGATGCCCTCCGAGGCGAAGAGGGAGACATCGACGAGGGTGTTGTGCGGCGCTTCGTCGTGGAGGAGTGGCGCACCGTCAGCGAGCGCCTCGTTCTCGCAGGTCACCGGGGGGAGGGGCGCGTAGCTGACGCGGGCCGCCTCCAGGCCGTCCTCGGCGGCGTACGCGTCCCGGGCCACCACGATCGCCAGCGGCTCGCCGACGTACCGGACCCGGTCCCGCGCCAGTACCGGCATGGCCGTGGGCACGAACTCGGTGAGCGGGCGGTCCAGCAGGGCCGTGATGTCACCGAGGCTCAGGTCCTCGGCGGTGAACGCCGCGACCACGCCCGGGACTTGACGTACCGCGCTCAGGTCGACGCCCGTCACCTCGGCGTGTGCGACGGTGCTGCGGACGAACTGCGCGTGCAGCATGCCCGGCAGTGCGATGTCGTCGACGAACCGGCCGCGGCCGGTGAGCAGCCGCGGGTCTTCGCGGCGGGTGACCGACCGGCCGACCAGCCGGTCCTCCGTACTACGGGGTGTCACGGTGTCATCGCCTCCTCGCAGGCGCGCTGGACAAGGGTGCGGATGAGGTGCCGGCGGTACTCCGGGCTGCCGTTGGCATCGCCCGGCGGATCGCTCGCATCGGCCGCGGCGGCCGCGCTCTCGGCGAAGGTGCCCCCGCCGGCCAGCACGGCTTCCGCCTCGGGAACCCGTACCGGCGCCGGTGCCACGCCGCCCAGCGCGATCCGCCCGCCGCGTACCGTGCCGTCCTCGGCATCGAGGTCCACGGCGGCCGCCACGGTCGCGAAGTCCCCCTGGCGCTCGGCGAATTCGGTGAGCGCGGCGTGCGGCGCGGGTCGCGGGAAGACGATCTCGACGAGGAGTTCGCCGGGGTCCAGCGCGGTCGTGTAGTACCCGAAGAAGAAGTCCTCGGCGCGGATCCGGCGGCGGCCGTGCGGCCCCTCGGCCACCAGCTCGGCGCCGAGCGCGACGGCCAGCAGGCACCACTCGGCGGTGGCGTCGGCGTGCGCGAGGCTGCCGCCGACCGTGCCGCGGGTGCGGATCGGCAGATGGCCGATCCAGCGCATGGCCCGGCGCAGCACGCCGAACCCCGGCTCCAGGACGTCCGACGGCGCTGTTTCCACGGTGTGGTGCGTGGTCAGCGCCCCGATGTGCAGACCGCCGTCCTCGTCCCTGTGCAGGTGGTCGAGGGCGCGCAGACCGCCGATGTCGACCAGGTGGGCCGGCCGGGCCAGCCGGTAGTTCATCATCGCGACGAGGCTCTGGCCACCTGCGATGACCTTCGCTTCGGCACCGAGCTCGGCCAGCAGCCGGGTGGCGTCCGCGGCGCTGCGCGCCCGGTGGTAGCGGAAGGGGGCGGGTTTCATGGTCCTCCTCTCGGTGAGCGGCGGGCTAGCTCGCGGTCTGCTCTATCGGAGGCGAATCGACCGGCGCGTCCAGCACCGTGCCCTTCGTCTCGGGCGCCGCGACCGCCATCCAGCCGACCGCGAGCAGTACCGCCAGGGCGAGTACCGTGAACGTCAGCGGCAGCCCGAGCACCGGCCACAGCACCGAGCCGAACAGCATCGGCGCGAATCCCGTGAGCACCCGGCTGACGGACGAGGCCCAGCCGAAGCCGCTGGCCCGCAGCCGCGTCGGGTACAGCTCGGCGACGTACGCGTACATCGCGGGGATGGTCAGCTGCATCAGGAAGCCGAAGACGGCGATGGCCACGACCGAGCCGGTGGGCATCTTCAGCACCAGCGCGAAGGCCACCAGCGCCAGGGACGCGACCGGCGCGGAGACACCGATCAGCCACTTGCGGCCGACCAGGTCCACCAGCGCGGTGGAGACCAGCACGCCCACGATGCCGACGCCGCTCATCAGCGTGGTGTTCATGAACGCCGCCGTGTCGCCGAGCCCCTGCTCCTTGAGGATCGACGGCAGCCAGCTCAGCGCCGCGTAGTAGACGAGCATGACGGTCGCGAAGAGCAGCCAGGCGGCGGAGGTGATGCGCGGGCTGAACTTCCAGAGCCCGACGAGCTGTTCGACCGCGGCCCGCGGGCCCCGCGTCCGCTCCTCGGCCACCGGCACCGGGATCACATACGGCTCGACGGGCGCGCCCGTGCGGGCCACCAGATCGTCGATGACGGCACGCGCCTCCGCCTCACGGCCCTTCCGCGAGAGGTAGACCGGAGACTCGGGCACCCCGCGGCGCACCCAGAAGAGCAGCAGCGCCGGCAGGCTCATCGTGGCGAGCATCCACCGCCAGTTGCCGTCCAGCGGCAGCATCGCCGTCGACACCAGGCCGCACAGCGTCACGCCGATCGGCCACCACGCGTCCAGCGCGGTGAGCACACGACCGCGGTACTTCCGCGGGGAGAACTCACCCACCAGCGCATAGTCCACGGGGATGCAGCCGCCGAGCCCGACGCCGGCCAGGAAGCGCAGGGCCAGAAAGACCGGGTAGGCAGGGGCGAACGCACCCAGCACCGAGAACACCGCGAAGATCAGCAGGGTGACGCTGAACGCCTTCTTGCGGCCGATGCGGTCGGCGACCGCGCCCCAGGCCACCGCGCCGACGGCCATGCCGACCAGGTTGGCGGTGGCCACCAGGCCGCGGGCGCCGAGCGAGAGGTCGAAGTGCACGCCGACCAGCGGCATCAGAAAGCCGTTGAGCGCGATGTCGTACGCGTCGAAGAGATAGCCGAGGCCGCCGATGAGGAAGATCCGGCCTTGGACGCCCCATCTCCAGGGGAGGTCCTGGACGATCTGATCGCCTGTCTTCATGGTCGCTCCAAGGGACAGCCGGGAGGGGTCAGCGGGCGAACGGGTAGGAGAAGGCGACGGCGTCGGGGTCGTGGAGCGGGGTGCCGCCCCACAGCCACTCGTAGGACAGGTCGGACTCGCCCTCGAAGCGCCGGAGCTTCTCGTCCCGGGCGCGCTGCTCCGGCCCGTCGGGGAAGTGGTAGAAGGTCTTGTTCTGCAGCGAGGCATCCTGCACCATCCCCGCGTGCTTGGCGCGCCGGGCGACGTAGCGGCGCAGCGCCGCCTCGATGTCGCCGGTGTTCACCCCGCCCAGCTCCTCCGCCAGCACCGCCGCGTCCTCCATCGCCTGCGAGGCGCCCTGTGCCTGGTACGGCAGCATGGCGTGGCAGGAGTCGCCCAGCAGCGCGACGCGGCCGTCCATCCAGACCGGGTCCCGGCGCCGGTGGTACAGCGCGAAGCAGCTGACGTCCTCCTTGGCCTTGGAGAGCATCGCGGGCACCCGGTCGTCCCACCCGGGGAACGCGTCCACGAGCTCCTGCGTGGTCGCGGCGACGGTCCACTTCTCGGCGACCTCGTCCGTGCAGGGCACGCACGCCACGATGTTGAGGAACTCCCCGCGCCGGATCATGTAGTGGACCAGATGCCGGTCCGGGCCGTACCAGATCGTGCTCTGGTACCGGTCGACCAGCCAGCGGGTGGCGGGGTCGGCCGCGATCAGGTCGCCGGGGATCAGCGCCCGGAACGCCATCTCGCCGGAGAACTCCAGCGTGTCCGCCGCGCCCATCAGGTCGCGGACCCGGCTGCGGATGCCGTCGGCGCCGATCAGTACGTCCCCGGCGTACCGGCGGCCGTCGTCGGTGACGGCCACCGGGCGCGCCGGGTCGGACCGGTCCAGCTCCGCGACCCGGCTGAAGGTGTGCACCTGTACGACCGGCCCCGGGCCCGCCGGGTCGAGGCAGGCTTCCATGATGACGCGGTGCAGATCGGCCCGGTGGTAGTGCCAGTACGGGGCGTTGTACCGGTCCTTGCAGTGCTGCCCCAGCGAGGTGAGGCCGATGATGCTGCCGTCCTGCCAGCGCCGCCTGACCTGGTCCAGCGGCTCGGTGTGGATGGCCTCCAGCTGCCGGCGCAGGCCGAGCCCGAGGAGGATCCGGCTGGCGTTGGGCGCGGTCTGGATGCCCGCCCCGACCTCGCCCAGCTGCGGCGCTGCCTCCAGGACGGTGACCCGCAGGCCCTGATGGCGCAGGGCCAGAGCGGCGGTCATGCCGCCGAGACCGCCGCCGACGACGGTGACTTCGTAGGACTGACTGGGCACCACTTCTCCTCCAGGGCGATGTCGGGGGTACGCGGACTCGGGTCCGTCAGTCGTCGCCGGTGAGCCTGCCGTCGACCACGACATCCGTACCGTCGACCGACACGGTGCAGCCGCGCATGGCGATGTCGAGGTGGGCGTAGGACTCGCGGCCCAGTACCGGATGCGGTCCGGTGGACCACAGGAAGTTGCCGGCGAAGGCGCGGGCGTCCATGCCCATCAGCTCGTCCTTGCCGTACATGGCGGTCGCGAACCAGTCCGCCGTACGCATCAGACCCCAGCCCATGTGGGAGAGGCTGCGGCCCCACTTGTCGTCCGCGTCCTCGAAGAAGGTGTTCAGCAGCTTCGCCTCGGCGCCGCCGCTCACCTTCTCGATGTGTCCCGCGGCGATCTCCAGGGTGACCGGCTCCCGTACGTACTCCTTGAACGGCAGCAGGATGTCGCCCTCGCCGAGCATGATCCGCCCGTCGGAGATCTCCGGCCAGCACAGCACCATCGTGCTGGGCCAGTGGTCCCAGCGCCCCGGATCGTCCGCGAAGCCGCACTGGAACTCCGGCTTCGACCCGCTCAGCTGCACGGTCAGGTCGGTCCCCGCGTCGGAGGTGACCCGCATGACCGACGACCGCCTGAGCAGCTCGACGCCTTCCAGTACGGCCACCTTGTCCGCCTCCTGGGGAAGGTTTCGAATGAGGACGTCGGGGGCGTCGCAGACGAAGATGATGCGCGTGCCGGCCTTGAGGATCTCCTGCTGCACGGGCGCGTGGATGAACCCCTCGCGGGTCAGGTCGACGACCAGGTCGGCGGATTTCAGCAGGTCCTGGGCGGTGGTGTCGTTCAGTACGGAGGTGAGCCCCGGACCCGCGCCGGTGTGCGTGCTGGGCATGGGGGCCGGGGTGCCGCCGGGCACGGTGGCGGCGATGACATGGGCGCCGCACGCCTTGGCGGCGCCGAAGGCGGCCGCCACGTAGTCGCCGCGGCTGCCCGGCTCGGCGAGGACGACGACGTGCTCGTCGCTGCGGAGCTTGCACAGGCGCAGTTCGCGGGTGAAGGCGTCGAGCAGGTCGACGGAGGAAAGATCGAACACGGGTCCTCCAAGGACGTACGGGGGAACGTACGGGACATTGGGCTCGCTCGGGAGCCCGTGGAGTGCGCGTCGTGCGGGGGCGGGCACGTGTCTGCGCAACCGTGCGCAGACATGCGTGATGAGCCCGCCGAACATGCTCTGATCATGCTCTGATCTGCGGTGACGCGCCGCTCGACGCGTCCCGATGGAGATAATCCGAACACGTACGATCTCGCCTTGGCAAGGGGTGCGGCGCGAGTTCACCCGGATCTTTCGCGCGGGAACGCGGTGGAAACACGGCGGGGCGGGCGGCGTCCCTTGGTGGACTGGGTGGCTTCCCTCGGCGAGGCGGGCGGCTTCCCTTGGCGGGGCGGGTGGCCGCGAAGTACGATGAGTCTCGTACATTCGTTCCGCCCGGCCCTCGTGTGCCGACCGACAGGAGCCGTCATGCCGCCCGCCGCCACGTCCACGCCCTCCGGGGGCGGCCCCCGCGCGCTGGATCACCCGAGCCACGACGCCATCCGACTGGAGGACGTACTGCACGCGCTCGCCGACCCCGTCCGCCTCGGCATCGTGCTGGTGCTGGACGAGGCCGAAGGGGAGTGCTCCTGCTCGGTCTTCGACGCACCCGTCAGCAAGTCGACGCTCACCCACCACTTCCGGGTGCTGCGCGAACACGGCGTGATCACCCAGGCGTACCGCGGCACGGCCAAGATGAACGCGCTGCGCAGGGACGACCTGGAGGACCTCTTCCCGGGCCTGCTGGACACCGTCCTCACCGCGGCCCGGCGACAGGCGGCGGCCGGCCGCGGCGCGGGGGCGGGCGCGGCGGCAACGGCTGCGACCGGCGGGGCCTGATCAGCCGGGCCTGAGCGCCCTGGTGCTCCTCCCGGGCCCCCGCCGACCGGCGGGGGCGGGCGGGCCGCGATCTCGTCTTCAGGTCCCGTTCGGGCGCCCCTTACCTGCCGTAACCTCGACCGCGGGAAGCGCCGCGGGGACCGGCGGCCGGCAGCGGGAACGAGGAGCTCGGGTGATTCGGGTCGTGGTCGTCGACGACGAGGAACTGGTCCGTTCCGGGCTGCGGCTGATCCTCGGCTCGGCGCCCGACATCGAGGTGGTCGCGGACTGCGGGGGAGCCGAGGCGCGGGCCGTGCTGCTGGCCCATCGCCCGGACGTGCTGCTGCTGGACATCCGGATGCCGGACGTGGACGGCCTGACCATCCTGCGCGGGCTGCGCGAGCTGCCGCGGCCCCCGAAGACCGCCATGCTGACCACCTTCGACGGCGAGGAGTACCTCGGCGCGGCGCTGCACGAGGGGGCGGCGGGCTTCCTCCTGAAGGACACCGCCCCCGAGCAACTGGTGCACGCCGTACGGGTACTGGCCGACGGCGGCCGGGTGCTCGCGCCCGGCGTCACCCCGGCCGTGATCGGCGGCTACCTCGGCGGCAAGCCGGACGCGGTCGCCGTCCGCCGCGTCGGCGGCCTCACCGACCGCGAACGCCAGGTGCTCGCGCTGGTCGGCGAGGGCCTGTCGAACGGCGAGATCGCGCTGCGCCTGCATCTGGCGCACGGCACGGTCAAGGACCATGTCAGCGCGCTGCTCGGGAAGCTGGGCGGGCTCAACCGCGTACAGGCCGCGGTGATCGCGGACCGGGCGGGACTGGTCACGCCGACCTCTGCGTACGGTACTCAGCGGCGCTGAGCGGCGGTACGGAGACGGAGACGGGCGGGACTGGTCGCGTCGACCCCGCGCGGTGCCGAGCGGCGCTGAGCCGCAGTACGAAGACAGGCGCGACCGTCGCTCACCGCCCCGTCCGCGCCGCCTCCAGCAGCCCTTCCCAGTCCGGGATCTTGACGGTCGTACGCCCCAGCTCCTGGCCCAGCGCGGCCTCCGCCGCCTCGATGCCCAGCCAGCCCGGCCACGGCACCGGCCGCTGCCCGGCCCGCCGCAGCGCCGCCACCGGATCCTCCGGCAGCTCACGCCCGGCCAGCCCCGGCGCGTCTTCGAGCAGCGCGCCCACGGTCTGCTTCGCGCACGGCCGGTTCGTGCCGATCACTCCGGTCGGCCCGCGCTTGATCCACCCGGCGACGTACTCGCCCGGGCACGGCGTGCCGTCCCGCAGCACCCGCCCCTCCGCGTTCGGCACCGTCCCCGTCTCCGCGTCGAACGGCAGCCCCGGCTGCGCCACGCCCCGGTACCCCACCGAGCGCAGCACCAGCCCCGCCTCGATGTCCTCGTACTGCCCGGTGCCGCGCACCCCGCCCTGCCCGTCCGGCGCCGTCCGCTCGAACCGCACGGCCCGCACGCCGTCCCGCGCGTCGCCGATCAGCTCGACGGGGCGCAGGTAGAACCGCAGGTGGATGCGGCGCCGCGGGCCGTCGGGCGGCGACACGGGCCGCTGCGACCACTCGCGCAGCACATCGACGTTGCGGCGCACCACGGCCGGCAGCGCGCCCGGGTCCGCGCCGCACGCCGGGTCCATCGCCAGCTCATCGGGGCGTACGACGACATCGGCGCCGGGCAGCGCGCCCAGCTCCCGCAGCTCCTTCGTGGTGAACTTCGCCTGCGTGGGGCCGCGCCGCCCCACCATCCAGACGTCGCGCACGCCGCTGCCGGCGAGCGCCTCCAGGGCGGGCTGCGGTACGTCCGTCGGTACGAGATCACCGGCCGCGCGGGCGAGGATGCGCGCCACGTCGACCGCGACGTTGCCCACGCCGATGACCACGGCGGACGACCTGCCGAGCGCGAAGCCGCCGGCCGCCGCCGCGTCCGGATGCGCGCTGTACCAGGACACGAACTCCGTGGCGGAGCGGCTGCCCGGCAGCTCCTCGCCCGGGATGCCGAGCCGCCGGTCGGTGGCGGCGCCCACGCAGTACACCACCGCGTGGAAGATGCGGTGCAGCTCAGCGGGGTCGAGCCCGCCCGTACCGACGTCCACGTGGCCCAGGAAATGGACCTGTGGATGTTCGAGTACGGTCCGTAGCGTCTGCTGCAGGCTCTTGATCTTCTCGTGGTCGGGCGCCACGCCGTACCGCACGAGTCCGTACGGGCATGGCAGCCGGTCCAGGACGTACACCTCGACGTCCGGGACGGCCTGTTGCTGGACGAGGGCCTGAGCGGTGTAGACCCCGCTCGGTCCCGATCCGATCACTGCGACACGAAGCACTGGGAGGCCCCTTCCGCGGGATGTCTCCAGGATCGCACCACTGTGCGTCAGAGGGGAGTGTGCCGCGCGGATGTGCCGCCTGGGGTGGCGCAAAACGCCACGGGAAAGATCCGAAACACGCGCCCGGCGCCGCCCCGCCCGCCGCACGTCCTGCGGCCGCCCTACGGCGCCGCCTTCCGCATCCGGTCGATCTCCGCCGTCTGCTGGGCGATCACGTCGGTGGCCATCTCCTCCACGAGGACGTTGTTGCCGTCGGAGAGCGCATCCGTCGCCATGGTCACCGCGCCCTGGTGGTGGGTGATCATCAGCTTCAGGAAGAGCGCGTCGAAGCGTTCGCCACGGGCCGCGCGCAGCCGGCCGAGCTGGGCGTCGGTCGCCATACCGGGCATGTCGGCGTGGTCCGCACCGTGGCCCTCGTGACCGGACTGTTCGTGACCGGACTGTTCATGACCGGACTGTTCGTGACCGGACTTTTCGCGCGGCCCGCCGTGCCTCGTCAGCCAGCCCTTCATCGCGTCGATCTCGGGCCGCTGGGCGGCGTCGATCCGGTCGGCGATCCGCCGCACGGTCGCCGACTCGGCGTGCTTGTCGGCGAGTTCGGTCATCACCAGGGCCTGCCGGTGGTGCTCGATCATCATCTGGATGTACGTGAAGTCCGCGGAGTTCGGCGAGTCGTCGCCGACTTCCTTGCGCGCCTCGTCGGCGGAGAGCGTACGGGCCGGTTCGCCGGGCTTCCCGGGCGCGATGACCTGCTCCCCGGCGTCACCGGCGGCCGCGTCGGCCCGCCCGCCGCCCGCCTCGCAACCGCTCAGCCCGAGGACCGCGACGGCGACGGCCGCGACGACCCGGGCGGCGGGTCTCTTGGAACGCCTGGCAAGGCTGGCACGCTTCAACACGAACTCCTGTCCTCGAAGGGCCCGTTCGTCACCCACGCATGACATCTTCATTGCCCCCTATTGAGATGTACATGAGCAGCGCGATACTACCCACGGCCGCACCCAGGCCAGCACAACCGTTCCCATCCCCGAACGGACACAAGGGAGGACCCTGTGACGTCGCCGACGCACAGACCCACCGCACGACGCAGATACGCCGGCGCAGCGGTCGCGGTATGCGGCCTGATCGCCTCGCTGTTCGCGGCCGGACCGGCCGCCGCCACCCCCGACCCGGGCGACACCCCGTCCGTACGCAAGGAGGTGAGCAGCAGTCAGCGGGCCGACACCCGTGAGGCCATCGCCAAGGGTGAGATCCCCGGCGTGGACGAGATCGTCCACAGTGACAACGTCCAGCACCTCGCCAACCTCCCCAAGACGGCGCTGAAGAGCACCAATTCGGACCTCGCCTTCCAAGGGAAGTACGCCTTCGCGGGCAACTACGACGGCTTCGCGATCTACGACATATCCCGGCCCAGCGCACCCCGCACCGTGAGCCAGGTCCTCTGCCCCGGCGCCCAGAACGACGTTTCGGTCTCCGGGGACCTGCTCTTCCTCTCCACCGACTCCTCGCGCAACGACGACTCCTGCAGCAGCACCACGCAGCCCGCGACCGAGAAGTCCTCCTGGGAGGGCATGAAGGTCTTCGACATCAGCGACAAGGAAAACCCGGAGTACGTCGCCGCCGTCGAGACCGCCTGCGGTTCGCACACCCACACCCTCGCCCCGGACCGCAAGAACGTCTACATCTACGTCTCGTCCTACTCGCCCAGCGAGACCTTCCCCGACTGCCGGCCGCCGCACGACGGCATCTCCGTCATCAAGGTGCCGCGCTCGGCCCCCGAGAAGGCCGCGGTCGTCGACTTCCCCGTGCTCTTCCCCGACGGCGGCAACCCGGGCGGCCCCACCAACCCCGGCGTCTCCAAGACCACGGGCTGCCACGACCTCACCACCTTCCCGAAGCTGAAGCTGGCGGCCGGCGCGTGCATGGGTGACGGCATCCTGCTCGACATCAAGAACCCCGCCGAGCCCAAGGTCATCGACCGCGTCCAGGACAATGTGAACTTCGCCTTCTGGCACTCCGCCACGTTCAACGAGAGCGGCAAGAAGGTCGTCTTCACCGATGAACTGGGCGGCGGCGGTGCCGCGACCTGCAACGAGAAGACCGGCCCGACCCGCGGCGCCGACGGCATCTACGACATCGTGGGCACGGGCGACGACCGCAAGCTGGTCTTCCGGAGCTACTACAAGATCCCGCGCCACCAGGCCGACACCGAGAACTGCGTCGCGCACAACGGCTCGCTCATCCCGGTCAAGGGCCGCGACATCATGGTGCAGGCGTGGTACCAGGGCGGCGTGTCCATCTGGGACTTCACCGACTCCACCGCGCCCAAGGAGATCGGCTACTTCGAGCGCGGCCCGCTCTCCGCCGACACCCTCGTCGGCGGCGGCTCCTGGTCCGCGTACTACTACAACGGCCACATCTACTCCAACGACATGGCCAAGGGCTTCGACGTCCTGAAGATCAACGACCCCCGCACGGACAGCGCCCGCTCGGTCCACCTGTCGGAACTGAACGTCCAGACTCAGCCGGACTACCGCTAACAGGTTCGGCTACCGCTGACGGCTTCCGCCTACTGCTGCCCTGGCGTCGCCAGGGCAGACAACGGCCTGCCTGTTGTTGTCCCGCCGGACGGTTTTGGCTCACCGTCCGGCGGGGCGCCCATCTCCCAGTCCAGCCCGTACCGCTGGAACAGTTCGCCCCGCAGCCGGGTGACCGGCATCGGTGCCCCCGGCAGCAGCACGGCGACCACGGCCCCCATGAGCAGCGCGCGCAGCAGTGGATAGTCGGTGTCGGGATCTTCCGAGCCGTACGCCACGACCGTGTCCCGCAACAGCTGCGCAAGCCGCTGCTGCTCGGGGCACTGAATGAACCCCTCGGCGGTCAGAATGCCCGCCATGTGCGTCCGCATCAGCGTCGGCCGGTCCCGGGCCAGCCCCAGGATCGCGTCGATCGCCCGGGCCAGCAACTCCCGCCCGGCGTCCGGCCCGTCCGGATACGGCTCCCGCTCCAGCCCGGCCGCCAGCGACAGATGCATCAGCCGATGCACGGCCGACTGCAGCAACTGCCGCTTACCGGGGAAGTAGTACGAAATCAGGCCACGCGCCGACCCGGCCCGCTCCGCGATGTTCCCCAGCGTCGTCGCCTCGTACCCCCGCTCGTCCACCAACTCGACCGTCGCCTGCAGCAGCCGTTCCCGGGAACGCCGCCGCAATTCTTCGTTGACCGATGCGCTCCGGGGGGACATCCTGTAACTCCTGCGTTGACTGGCTCTCAGCCAATATACTCAGCGGGTCGCCGGACACCCGCCCCACCCCGGGCGCTATCCGGCCAAGACGCCTGCTTCGGGCGACGCGGGGGATCGCCCGAAGCAGGCCCAGCTGTCGGCCGACTGAGTTGGGGACGGGCTTTCGTCGTAGGCAGGGATCTGCGACTGAATCTCGAAGCTGACCGATCCCGCGTTCTCGAACCGCATGGTGAACGTCATGAAATCGCCGCCCCTTATGGGCCGGCGCACCTCCCGCACAACCAAACGGGCCTTGCCCCGCTGCCCTTGTTGGAGAGCCACACGTACGCGGGAACGTCGTCTCCCGGCTGCCACGGCTGAGGGCTGCCGCCCGATTTCGGGCAAACAGAGCGGCCCAGCGCGTTATTCGCAGTCCGGCAGCTCGTCCTGGAAGGTGGCGTACGAGTGCTCATCCAGGGAGACGGCGCTGACGTATACGTTCCGGTTTCCTTCGTCGTCGTCCGTCCGCAGCCACCAATTCGTGCTGCGGCCGAGGTCCTTGTACGACTCTCCCTTCTCCTTGCAATAGAAGTAGTTGCCCCCCGCGTTCAGGGTCCCGGCGTGACTGGCCTCCTTGGTGTCGGGGCTGTAATGCGTCCATTGAGAGACGACGGTGCGCAGGACGTGAGCCGGCCCGCCCGGGCCGTCGCTCGCTCCGCCTCCGCCGGCTTTCCCGGACCCGCCGGCTTCTCCGCCTCCGTCGCCCGCCTGGGTGAGGGCGACGACGACACCGGTGACGACGGCAGCAAAGACCAGCGCGATCGATCGTCCGGCCCGGGTGCCGATTCCGAGGCGACCCCACATTCCGCGACGGTCCGCCGCAACCCGCGGCGGCGCGACGACACCGCTGCCGGGTGGTATCGGGACGGGGCCGCGGGCGAGTGCGAGCCGGTTGGCGTGGCCCGTGACCCGACGCCGGGGACCGGGCAGTCCGGCCTCGCTCAGTGTGGTGTCGACGTGCTGGTAGATCTCGTCCAGGGCGAGCGGCTCCGGCGCGGTGAGCGCGGTGAGCAGGGCACCGGTGAAGGCGCTGTTCCGGGAGTTGCATGGCGCGTAGGAGGGCGTCGTCTCGGTGGTCGAGGTGAGGGTGTAGGTGCCGGTGACCGGGAGTTGGCCGAGGACCAGGTCGGTGGGGGTGGCCATCGCCTCGATGGCACGGCCGGAGAAGCAGCAGTCGAGGATGAGTACGCGCGCCCGTGCCCGCGCGTCGGCGAGGTCGCGTTTGATGTGGGCCAACGAAAGGGCCGTGTACGTGAGTCGGCTGCGGTCGGTGTGCGGCAGTGCCAGGTACAGCATGCCGTCGTCGTCGAGCAGCCCGTGGCCGCTGTAGTAGACGAGCAGCAGGTCGGTGGCCTCGTGGGCGGCCCGGGAGAGGGCCTGGCCGATGGCGGCCTGGTCGACGGGCGGCCCGTCGTCGAGGCCCAGTACCGTGCAGTGTCCGGCGTCCGCGTCCTGGCCGGCGAAGAGGCCGTGTCCGCTGTGGGTGAGGGCGTTGCGCAGGTCCGTCAGGTTGTTGCGGACGGCGGGGATGGGCGGCAGCTCTGCGGAGTGGTAGGTGTCTGCGCCGATGCAGACGACGCGGCTGGTGGCGCCGTCGGGGAACCAGGTGGCGGTCATGTCGTGGTCAGTCCCGTGGAGGCGCCGTGAGCCGTTCGACCTCTCGGACGACGGCGAGCGGGTCCTGGGTCCGGCGTACGTCGATGGTGACTTCGCGGCCGTCGGGCGCGGTGACGGTGACCGAGACGTCCGCGCCGCGCTGGCCCAGCCAGGCCGACAGCGCCTGGACGAGCAGGGCCCCGGCTCCTCCGGACCCCAGCGACACGGCCAGTACGTCCAGAACCCCGCCCATCTCGCCGTCGCGGACCGGCCGGTCGAGCAGGCGCAATCGCCCACGGAACGCGTCCTCCCGCGCGAGCCAGTCGCGCAGCGCGCGCAGATGCCGCTCGGGATCGGCACTCTGCACCGCCAACGTCACTTCGGTCTCCGACGCTTCGTGCGCTTCGTGACCTTGCAGATGCATGAGGTCATTGTGACAGCGTCACGAGCCCCTTGAGGAGCTTCCTGCAACTCAAACGGCCCCCTCAACTCCGTGCACCATCGGCCCGATCGCACGTATGACGGTGACTGTGGGTTAGAACTCTCGAACGGGGGCAGGTGTCGCTACCCAGTGTTCGCGCTTGGAGGGTGACGACATGACGACGATTTCGGTCCGTGCTGCTGAGGAGTACACGCTGACCCCGGGGTCGCCGCGGGTGGGGGCGGGCGACGCGGAGCTTCCATGGGTCGAGGACGCTGCCAAGGTTGCTCCCCGGGATGCGAAGGCGCTGTCGAAGCTGTTCTTGGAGCGGCTGTCCTCGTTGGAGGAGGGCACCCATGAATACCAGTACGCACGCAACACCCTCATCGAGATGAACCTTGCATTGGTGCGTTTCGCTGCTGCCCGGTTCCGTAACCGCAGCAGTGATCCCGGGCAGATGGAAGACATCGTGCAGGTGGGCACCATCGGCCTGATCAAGGCCATTGATCGTTTTGATCTTTCTCGCGAGGTCGAATTCCCGACTTTCGCCATCCCTTACATCATCGGCGAGATCAAGCGGTTCTTCCGCGACAGCACATGGGCCGTCCATGTTCCGCGGCGGCTGCAGGAATTGCGTGTCGAGCTGGCTCAGGCCAAGGAGCACCTCGGTGTCGAGCTGGGCCGGGAGCCCACGGTGCGGGAGCTCGCCGGGCACTTGAAGATCAGCGAGGAAGAGGTCATCGAGGGAATCGTCGCGAGCAACGGTTACACCGCGGGCTCCCTGGATGCCCCCAATGACAACGCCGAGGGCGCCAGTGACAGCCGCACCATCGCGGATGTCGTGGGCGAGGCGGACCCGGCCATGGAGCTGGTGGAGGACCTGCACGCGTTGGCGCCGCTTCTGAACGACCTGGACGAGCGCGATCGCCGGATCGTCGAAATGCGCTTCGTGCGGGAGATGACCCAGTCCCAGATCGGCGCGGAGCTGGGTGTCTCGCAGATGCATGTCTCCCGGCTGCTGACGCGCATCATCGAACGCCTGCGCCGGGGCATGCTCTCCCAGTTGTAAACGATCGGCGCGGCTCGCCTCAGAGCTGTCGTCCGTGCCAGTCGAGGCAGACGATCATGGCGTCGTCGTCCACGGGGGTCTGCCCGCGGTAGCCGGCCAGCTCCTGGAGCACCGCGCGCGGGACCTGCGAGGGCGGCAGCAGGCGGGTGTCCCTGATGGCGCGGGCCAGCGCCCGCTCCCGGTAGCGTTCACCGAGGGGTGAGACGACGTCGTAGACGCCGTCGCTGACGAACAGCAGCCGGTCGCCGGGGACGACATGGAACTGCTGGGCCGTGTATTCGGTGTCTTCGAACATGCCGAGCGGCAGTTGTGCGTCGAGCTCGATCGGTTCGACAACGCCTTCGCGCAGCCGCCAGATCTTGGGCGAGCCCGCGTCGATGATCTCCACCTGCCCGTTGACCAGGTGGAAGCGGAGCAGGAGTGTGGACAGATGAGCCGCGCCGCGGTACTGGCCGTAGAGGGCCTGGTCGGCGAGGCACGCCTGGTCCGCCAGTGCAAGGCCGGCCCGGCGGGCGTTGCGCAGGGCGTTGACGGCGAGGTTGGTGAGCAGCGCTGCCTCGATGCCTTCGCCCATGCCGTTGGTGACGGTGAGCGTGAGGTGATCGGCCGAGGCGGACCAGTCGAAGTTGTCACCGTGGATGGCGTACGCGGGTTCCAGCTGTCCGCCCAGTGCGTACTCGGGTCTGGAGCAGGCACGTCCCGGAAGGAGTTGCCATTGCATTTCGGCGGCCAGGGTGAGGCGGGCGGCGCGGCGTGCCTGGAGGTAGAGATCGGTATCGCGTTCGGCAACGATGATCTCGTGGCCGAGGACCTCCGCGATGTCCTCCAGCACGCTCAGGACCTGCGGGGGCTGGTCGCCCGGCAGTGTGACGGACAGTACCCCCAGCCGGTCGCCGCGCACCGTGACCGGCAAATGTACGGTCACGGTCGACGGGGAGTCGCCGGCACAGATGTGCGGCTCCTGCGCACCGAATGCTCTGCCGGGCGCGCTGGTGTGGACGGATACTGGTTCCTCGGTATAGGGAAGGACTCCGACGGGTTGGAGTATGGTCATGGCGTAGTCAGCCATCAGCAGGTCGACGTTGATCGCCTGGAAATTTTCCGTCAATGCCGTGCGGACGGCGTCAAGGAGTTCGTGGGGGGCTGCACCACGCAAGGCGCGTTCCACTGCCGCGAATCTGTACGCCATTTGTCGACCGCTTTCTCGAAGAACTGCAATTAGGGAGTAAGTCATCTGTCGGGCACCGGGGCCTGACGGGTGCTGGTGGGGAGTGTCACCGGATGGATGAGAATCCCGCTGCCTCGGACAGACGATCTCACGACGCAGCGTATGCGGCGCGCGAGGTCATCGAGCTGCTGGAGGTGCTGTGGGAGCGGGGTCGGGATGCCGTGTCCCCTGCCCCGGTGTCGGCTTCGCAGTTGCGTGTTCTGTACGCCGTGGAGCGCGTCGAGGGCATCAATCTACGCACGCTCGGCGAGATTCTGGGCGCGGCACCGTCGTCGGTGAGTCGGCTGTGCGACCGCCTCCAGGCGCTGGGTTTCATCGACCGGATCCCCAGTCCGTCCAGTGGGCGGGAGCTGCAGCTGTGGCTGACCGACCGGGGCAGCTCCTATCTCCACGACCTGCGCGCGCGCCGCGAGGAGGCGCTGCTGGCGGCCATCGGCCTGATGCCACCGGAGGCGTGTGCGGCGCTGACCGAAGGGCTGACGAGTTTTCGCGCGGCGGTCGACGCCGTTTCGCCCACGGGTCATCAGGTGCCGCGGAACGGTGCCGCGCGGTCGGCCTGAGCGGTACGTCGATCCGTACGCCGGTCCGTACGCCGATCAGTACGCCGGTACGCAGTTCGGAGCTTCCCGTGGTTGACTGCGCTCGCTAACATTTGTCGGGCGACAACAGAAGTGCGAGGGGCGATCAATGCTGCCCATCGGACGGTCGCTCGCCAAGGCACCGCCGTGCACTGGCGCGGATCCTGAGAGGACTGTGTGTTGAGTTCCACCGAGGCCGCCGCACGGGAGCGCGTCACCAGTGCGCTGCGTGCCGAAGCTGATGACATCGCGGACCGCTGGGTGCAGTTGCAGCTGGCGCAGGCAGCCTTGGGCACGGGGGTCAACGAGCGGGAGCTGCGGGAGGAAGCCGACGGTCTGATCGGCGCACTTGTCGTGGGGCTCGACAGTGGCGTGCCGGTGGAGCGCGTGGTGGTAACCCACCGTGAGCTGCACCGGGAGGTGTCCGAGCTCTCCCTGCGCAGGGCCCGGGTGGGCGCGACGCCGACCGCCACGTCCCTGGCCGTACTGGCCCTGAAGGAAGCGCTGCTCGAAGCGGTACAGCGACAGACCCGCGACGGCGATGAGCTGTTCAGCGCGGCGCTGCTCATCAACCGGCTGCTGGACGGTGCGGGTGCGCTCTCCTTCGAAACGTACGTGGAGGGGCGGGAGGAGATCATCCGGCGGCAGAGCCGGCAGCTGCTGGAGGTGTCCACGCCCGTGGTGCGCCTGTGGCGTCACGTGCTGGCCGTCCCTCTGATCGGCACGTTGGACACCGCGCGTACCCAGGTGGTGATGGAAAACCTGCTGCAGGCCATACAGGAGCACGAGGCGCTGGTCGCCATCGTCGACATCACCGGTGTGCCCACCGTGGACACCGCGGTCGCCCAGCACCTGATGCAGACCGTCAATGCGGTACGGCTGATGGGCGCGGACTGTGTCATCAGCGGCATCCGGCCCCCCATCGCGCAGACCATCGCCCAGCTCGGCATCGACCTGTCGACCATTCTCACCCGGGCCACCCTCGCCGATGCGCTGGCCGCCGCGGTCAAGCTCACCGAAGCCCCCTCGGCGCAGCCCGACCCGCTGGTGGTGCGATGATCAGCGGGCCCTCCACCGGCGTGCCGATCCTGCGTCTGGGCGATGTCCTGGTCACCGGGCTGCTCAACGAACTCGACGACAAGTCGGTCCTGGCCTTCACCGACGAGCTCACCGCGCGCATCAGCGCCGACGGCGCGCGCGGCATCCTGATCGACATCTCCCGGTTGGAGATCATCGATTCGTTCGTTGCCCGCACCCTGATGGAACTCACCACCATGGCGCGGCTTCTGGGAGCCCGGGTGATCGTGGCAGGCATGCGTCCCGCTGTGGCCATCACGCTGGTCGAGCTGGGCCTCCAACTGTCCGGAGTGGAAACCGCGCTCAACGCGGAACAAGGCATGGCGGCACTGGGCTGGCACCAGAGCTCACAGCCTCCCGAGGGGGTGTTGCGTGACACGCACCGGTGAGCTCGATACCACTACGGTTTTCACCGCCGAAGGACCTCGCGGTGTCGGCTCCGCGACGGCTGCCACGGTCCACCCGCTGCGCACGGAAGAGGACCTGCTGACCGTCCGGCATGCCGTACGCGCGGCCACACTCCGCGTCGGCTTCAGCATCGTCGACCAGACGCGGGTGGTCACCGCGGCCAGTGAACTGGCACGCAACGCCTATATCCACGGCGGGGGCGGTACTTTCACCATCGAGTACCCGACCCGGCCGGGCGTGGCAGGACTGCGGCTGACGATAAAGGACGACGGGCCGGGCATCGCCGATGTCGCAGCCGCGTTCACCGATGGCTTCACCACGGGCGCGGGACTCGGACACGGGCTCGGTGGCGCACGACGGCTGATGGACGAATTCGAGGTGCTCACCGCACCAGGAGGCGGCACGACCGTGATCGCCACCCGGTGGGCAAGCCGGTGATCGGCGCTCTTACGTCGGCGACCGAGCACATTCGGATCGACCACTACAGCGCCGTCCACCTGGCCGCCCAGATCGCCCGGTCGTTGGCCCAGCAATGCGCGCTGCCCGGAGCTCTGCCCGACCAGGCCGCGGTCGTTGCATCGGAACTGGGCAGCAACATCGCCAAACACGCCACCGACGGCGCCCTGTTCATCCAGCACCTCCCGCTCGGCAGCGGGGTGGAGATCCTCGCGGCGGACCGCGGGCCGGGCATGCCCGAGCTTCAGCGCTGCCTCGCCGACGGCTACAGCACCACCGCCACTCTCGGCGCGGGCCTCGGGGCGGTCAGCCGCATAGCAACCGACTTCCTCATTCGTACCCAGGGAGCCACCGGCACGCTGGCCTGCGCCCGTGTCACCGCACCCGAGCAGCCACCGTCGTACGCCCACGACGTCGGTGCGCTCTGCCTGCCGGCCGACGGAGAGCCGACGAGCGGGGATGCCTGCGCCATCATCGACACCGACCTCGCCCGGACCGCGATCGTCGTCGACGGCCTCGGCCACGGACCGGCCGCAGCCGAGGCCGCTCAGAGCGCACTGCGGGCCTTCCACCGCGCGCCGGACCGCCCGCTCCCCGAGATCCTCAACGCCATTCACCGCGCCCTGCGCCGCACCCGAGGCGGGGCCGTCGGACTGCTACGGCTGTATCCCGGCCGGGCCGAATACTGCGGCATTGGCAATGTCCGCGCGCTGGCCCTCACCCCGCACGGCGTCCACCACCGGCTCACCGGCCAGCCCGGTATCGCCGGGCTGCACATCCCGGCACCGCAGGTCCGAGGCATTCCCTGGGAGCAAGGATCGACCGCCGTACTCCACACCGACGGCATCGACCACCGATGGGCCCTCGCTCCGCCTCCGCACCTCCTCCGGCTTCCGCCGCCGCTGCTTGCCGCAGCGCTTGCCCACTCCCACCGGCTCACCCGCGACGACGCGACCGTGCTCGTTGCCGCATCCCAACAGAGACTCCCGTGACACCTCGCGCCTTTCACACACTGCCGGCACTCCGCCGCGCCGTGCGACGGCTCAGCGCGGCACACCAGCTGCCCATCGAGACACGAGCCCGCCTCGTCCTGTCCGTGCTCACGCTGGCGGACCACGACATCGAGGCGGGCCGTCCCGTCACTCTGGAGGTCGCCCAGGAACCCGGCGCGGACCAGCCCGCCGAGTTCCTGGCCGTTGCCCTCCGTACGTCACGAGTCTGCGACCAACTGCCCACGAACGGCCTGCCGTTGCCCGCGCAGACCGCGCCCGACGGCGCCACGGTCTGGCGCGTCCCTCTTCCCGCAAAGCACGTCCCCCACAACGCCATCACCCCGGCGGAGACGTCAGCGACCGAGATCGACGCACTGGAAGACGAGCTCCGCGCCGCGCTCGCCCGTGAGGACGCGCTCACCGCGGAACACCACCGCCTCAAGCACGAACTCGCCGAAACCAACAGTGGCGTCCTCGCGCTGTACGTCCAGCTCGAAGAGCGCGATGAGCAACTGCGCACCGCGCACGGCCAGATGCTCCGCGAACTCGAAGACGCGTTGCGCCCCTCACCCATCACTGTCGACGGACTGGAATTCGCCGTTCACTACGCGCCGGCCGGCACGGCCGCCCCCACCGGCGGCGACCTCTACGACTGGTTCTCGCTGCCCGACGGCACCGTCCACATCACCGTCGTCGACGCACTCGGCCACGGCGTACGCAGCACCCGCAGCGCACTGAACGTCACCCACGCCGTACGCACCCTGGCCCTCGAAGGCCACCCGCTGCATTCCATCGTCGAGCGCACCAACGAAATCCTCGCCCCGTTCGACCCGGAGCTGATGGCCACTGTGCTGCTCGCCCGGCTCCACCCCGCGAGCGGCTTACTGCAACTCGCCAACGGCAGCCATCCGCCGGCTCTGCTGCTTCGCGAAGACGGTACGTCGCAGTACCTCGAAGCCCGCGGCCGGGGCGTCGGCTACCCGCTCCCCGGAAGTGAGACGGTGCGGGAGGAGCAGCTCAACGAGGGCGACCTGCTCATTCTCTACACCGACGGCCTGACAGAGAGCCGCAGAGATCCCCGGGAGGGCGAGGCCCGCCTCGTGACGAGCGCCCTGCGGCACATGCACCGCCCCATCGGCGATATCCCCGGCGCCATCGCCGACGACATGCACACGGTCATATTGCATTCCGACGACACCCTTGCCCTTGCCGTGCGCCGCCGTCCGCCTGGACCTACGGTCACTCCGGAGCGGCTCGTCGCGGCAGTACCGCATTCACGGTCTTGCCGCCCGGCTCCACGGTGACTGATGTGGACGTCGCCAGGTGGCTCACCATGGACCAGCCGAATCCACCGCCTTCTCCACACACATCGGGATTGCGCGGCAGCGGCGGGACGGGACTCCCGTCACGGACGGCGACAGCGATGACGTCCGGGTCGGCCGAGAGCCTGAGGGAGCAGGTGGGACTGCCGGCGTGCCGTACCGCATTCGTGACGAGTTCGGAAACGACCAGCACCACCTCTTCCAGTGTGTCCTGCGTCAAAGGCGGACTCAGCCCTTTGAGGAAGGTGACGGTGAGTTCCCGCGCTTTCGCCACTGCGTCAGCTCGGCAGGTCAGCGCCACATGAAACGCCGCCGGTGCGGGGAGGGGCGGCGGAGCCATGGTGCTGCTCATCAGCTCACCTCGTTTCACGTCGTCTGCGATGCCTTCAGGCCGGGGAGCGTGCCCCATAACCGAGCGACTAATCACGAAAGTGCGCCGCGCCATTCCTGACGAGCCACACTTCTTCACTTCTCCGCCGCGGCCTGGCTTTCGTGGGCTGGTTATGGGTTTGGGCGGAATAGGTGGCTCGGATTGGGGTACCAGACGTCGTAATCTTGCTCCTCTGAATGCCGACGGCAAATCGAGGCACAGCTTTGACCGGCGCGTGCTTGGGTGGCATTCAGATTTCCGTGGTCGTGCGGAGTACGACGCTGACGTGGCGGCCGAGAGGGCTCTGGCTCGTTCGTACCTCTTGGGCCAGGAGTTCGACGATGGCGAGGCCTCTGCCGTGTTCGTCGGGGTCGTTGTCCCGGGTGGGGCGTGGCACGGTCGGGACGCCGGAGTCTGTCACGGAGATACGCAGGACTCCGGCGCGCAGGGACAGGTGGACGGTCATGTCGTGGCGGCCGTGCTGAGCCGCGTTCGCGGTGAGTTCGTCGACGACGAGTTCGGCGGCCTCGCGGTCGGCGGCGGGGAACCGCCACTGGGCCAGGACGGCCGCGACGCAGTGGCGTGCTGCCGGGACCCAGCGGATCTCTGCCGGGAGCGCCAGGATGGCCTGAGATGCCGGCCGCTGTGCCGTGCGGGGCGCGGCGGGCGGTTGCTTCGTCTCGCGGAGAGTCGTGGTGCTCATGATGGGCTCCGGAGTCGAGTCGGGAGGTGCTTCGCCCCTGGTCGTTACGTCACCTCTGACGCTACGCAGCTGCTCGGCGATCCGTAGCTGGGCGAGGGGGCGAACCCGCCCCCTCCGTTCGGAGGGGGCGACGCCGGGCCGTCGGTGGCCGTCAGGTGGCCCGTGGTGCGGTGGACCGTGCGGTGGACCACGCCTCGCGGCGTTCTCGTACGGCGTAGAGGGCGTCGAGGGCCTGCTCGGCGATGTCCTCCACCGGTCCGGTGGCGCGGATGGTGAGGAGGAGCTCCTCGTAGTAGCTGAGCAGTGGTGCGGTCTGGCTGCGGTAGATCTGCTGACGGTGTCGGATGACCTGTGCCGTGTCGTCCGTACGGCCGCGGTTCAGCAGCCGCTCGATCACCACGTCCTCCGGTACGTCGAATTCCACCACGGCGTCGAGCCGGTGCCCGTCGGCGGCGAGGAGCTCCGCCAGGACATCGGCCTGCGCCGTCGTCCGCGGGAAGCCGTCGAGCAGGAAGCCCTGGCCGGTGTCGGGGGCCGCCAGCCGCTCCCGGACCATCGCGTTGGTCACGTCGTCGGGGACCAGGGCGCCCGCGTCCAGATACTCCGCGGCCCGGCGGCCGAGCGGGGTCCGGCCGCCGACGTGTTCCCGGAACAGGTCGCCGGTCGAGACGTGGGGGATGCCCAGGGCGGTGCCGAGGATGGCTGCCTGGGTGCCCTTGCCCGCGCCCGGCGGGCCGATGAGGACGAGTCGCATCTGGGGGAGTGCCTTTCTGGTTGCTGCGGGAGGGGAGGGGAGTCAGCCGCTCTTCGGGGTGCGGTCGCCGAGGTTGTTGTTGATCAGGTGCATGACGGAGGCGTCGGCGAGTGTGGTGGCGTCCCCGATCTCGCGGCCCTCCGCCACGTCCCGCAGCAGTCGGCGCATGATCTTGCCCGAGCGGGTCTTGGGCAGTTCCGGCACAACCATGACCTGCCGGGGCTTGGCGATCGGGCCGATCTCCTGCGCCACGTGATTCCGCAGCGCGGCGATCGTCTCCCCGGCCGTGTCCTCGGTGCCGGGGGCGCTGCCGCGCAGGATGACGAATGCGACGATGGCCTGTCCTGTAGTGGCGTCCGTCGCGCCGACGACCGCGGCCTCGGCCACGTCGGGGTGGGAGACCAGTGCCGATTCCACCTCGGCGGTGGAGATCCGGTGCCCGGAGACGTTCATGACGTCGTCGACCCGGCCCAGCAGCCAGATGTCGCCGTCCTCGTCGTACCGCGCGCCGTCACCGGCGAAGTAGTAACCCTGCTGGGCGAAGCGGGACCAGTACGTCTCGCGGAAGCGCTCCGTGTCCCCCCAGACGCCGCGCAGCATGGACGGCCAGGGGCGGTCCAGTACCAGATAGCCGGACTCGCCCTTGCCGACCTCGATGCCCTGGTCGTCGACGACCTTGGCGGAGATGCCGGGGAGCGGGGTCTGCGCAGAACCGGGCTTGGGAGTAGTGCCGTTGCCGGGCAGTGGGGCGATCATGATGGCGCCGGTCTCGGTCTGCCACCAGGTGTCGACGACCGGCGTGCGGTTGCCGCCGATGTGCTCCCGGTACCACAGCCATGCCTGCGGGTTGATCGGCTCACCGACGCTGCCGAGCACGCGCAACGAGGACAGGTCGTAGCGCGCGGGGATGTCCTCGCCCCACTTCATGAAGGTGCGGATGAGGGTGGGCGCGGTGTAGTAGAGCGAGACGCCGTACTTCTGGATGATCTCGAAGTGGCGTCCCTCGTGCGGGGTGTTGGGCGTGCCTTCGTACATGACGGAGGTGGCGCGGTTGGCCAGCGGCCCGTAGACGATGTACGAGTGTCCGGTGATCCAGCCGATGTCGGCGGTGCACCAGTACACGTCCTGCCCGGCCCGGTGGTCGAAGGCCGCGTGGTGGGTGTACGCGGCCTGGGTGAGATAGCCGCCGGAGGTGTGCAGGATGCCCTTGGGCTTTCCGGTGGTGCCGGAGGTGTAGAGGATGAAGAGCGGGTGCTCGGCGTCGAACGGCTCGGGGTGGTGTGTATCGGGCTGGGCGTCGACCAGGTCGTGCCACCACAGGTCCCGGCCCTCGGTCCAGGCCACCGCCGAGCCCGTACGGCGGACGACCAGGACGTGCTCGATGCTCGGCGCGTCCTGCACGGCCTCGTCGGTGCCGTCCTTCATGGCCACCGCCTGGCCCCTGCGGTACTGGCCGTCCGAGGTGATCAGCAGCTTTGCCTCGGCGTCCGCGATCCGGGACTGCAGCGCGGCGGGGGAGAAGCCGCCGAAGACGACGCTGTGCGGCAGCCCCAGCCGGGCGCAGGCCAGCATCGCGAACACCGCTTCGGGGATCATCGGCAGCTGGATGGCGACCCGGTCGCCGGTGGTCAGGCCGAGGGAGAGCAGTGCGTTGGCGGTCCTGGACACCTCCCGTTGCAGGTCGGCGTAGGTGATGGTCCGGGTGTCGCCCGGCTCGCCCTCCCAGTGGAAGGCGACCTGCTCGCCGTGGCCGTCCTCGACATGGCGGTCCACGCAGTTGTACGCCACGTTCAGCCGGCCGCCCGCGAACCACCGCGCGAACGGTGCGTCCGACCAGTCCAGCACCTGCGTCCACGGGGTGTCCCAGTCCAGCCGGGCGGCCTGCTCCGCCCAGAAACCGTCCCGGTCGTCGGCTGCCTGGGCGGGCGCCGGGACCAGGTCCTCGGCAGCAGTGTGTCGGTCCGTTCGCCGGGTCATGCGGAGGCCTCCGGTGGGTGAGGGTGGGAGTGGGTGAGAGGGGGAGCGGGAGTGGGCGAGGCGCGTCGCGACCGGGCGCGGCGTGGTACCAGCGGTGCCGTGGTGCGGCGGCGCCAGGCGCCCTGCCACACCCCCCACCCGTACGCGAGATCGTCCAGCCGCCGGATCGCCGTGTACGTGAGCGGGTCCAGCGCCGCGCCGGACCGCCGGTGGTCGGCAAGCCCTTCGGCGACGGCGGCGGCGAGCAGTACGTAGCGGGCACGGCTGCTGCACGCCGCGGCGGCCGCGGCGAGCGGCCAGTGATGCCGGGTGGCGCAGCGCAGCAGTTGTTCCGCGGTGCCGCGCAGCGCGGAGAGCGAGAGCAGCGTCCCCGCGCGGACCGGCGCGTCCGCATCGGGCATCCGCCGCACCAGGCGTACCGCCGATGCCGCGGTCAGCGCCGCCGCCGCAGCGGTCGGGACCGGCCCGCCGCGCAGCAGCAGCGCGCAGGCGGCCAGCGACCAGGGATGGCTGTACAGCGGCGGCACCTGCCCGGGGTGCCGCAACGCCAGATCCGCGGCGCCGGTGCCGTACCCGGCGCGCTGGGCGAGCCAGCTGCGCAGGTCGGTGCGGTGCTGGTGCCCCACCCGGGACTGCGGTACATAGCGCAGCCGCCAGCCGGCGGCGTGCAGACGGTGGCAGAGGTCCACGTCCTCGGCGACCCGCATCGTGGGCGCGAAGCCGGCTCCGACGGCGGCTCTGCGGACCACGATGGCGGCGCTGGGCACGTACGCGAGTGCGGACAGTGGGACGATCGGGCCCTCGCGCGCACCCATGTCCAGCGGGGAGCGGACCTCCTCGTACCGGTCCAGGCGGCCGGGGCGGGGCGCCGGCAGTGCGACGACGCGGGGCGCGGCGAGCGCCACCGCGGGGTCGGCGAACTGCGCCAGCAGCGGCGCGAGCCACCCCGCCTCGGGCAGCACATCGGAGTCGCAGAACGCCACGTAGGGAGTACGGGCGTGCCGCAGCCCGGTGTTGCGGGCCGCCGCGGGGCCGCGGTTGTGCGGGTGGACGAGCAGCCGGGCGCCGTGCGTGCGGGCCGCATCGGCCACCGCGGCCGGGTCCCGGGAGCCGTCGTCCACCACCAGTACCGGCAGGTCCGCGGTCTGCGGGTCCGCGCGCAGCCCGGCCAGCAGCCGGTGCAGCTGATCGGCCCGGTCCCGTACGGGGACGACGACCGTGGCCCGGCCGGGCGCCCGCTCGGGCGGGCGTGGCTGCGCGGCGCCCGCGTCCAGCAGCCGCCGGGCGAGCGTCGCACTCGCCCGGTCGGTGACGGTGAAATGGCCGTCGGCCAGCAGCCGGGCCGCCGCGGCGCTCAGGCGCAGCAGGCGCGGCGGGGAGCCGCCGAGCAGCAGGCGGCCGTCGCGGGACCGGTGCACTTGCGCGTCGAGGGCGACGCCGAAGCCGTACGGCAGTCCGGTACCAGGGGGCGGCGTAAGGACGGGAACGATGGTCATCCGGCGAACCCCCCATCGGCGTGCAGCACGGTTCCGGTGACCGCGGCGGCCGCTTCCGAGCACGCGAAGGCGACGACCGAGGCGACCTCCTCGGGTTCCAACAGCCGTTGCAGCAGCTGGTGTTCGGCCAGTTCCTGCGCATCGGTGAGGCCGTACAGGTCGGCGGTGGCCCGCAGCATGTCCGTGCGGGTGGAGCCCGGCGACACGGCGAGTGCGTTCACGCCGGTGCCCTGCAGATCGCAGGCGAGGGACCGGACCAGCCCGAGTACGGCGTGTTTGGCCGCGCAGTACGAGCCCAGGCCCCACAACCCTCGGTGTGCGGCGGCCGAGGCGAGCGCGACGAAGCGGCCGGTGCGTGGCTGCGGTCGGCGGAGCAGGGCGGGGACGGCGGCACGGGCGAGATGCGCGACGCCCAGCACATCCACGTCCAGCAGGGTCCGCCAGTGCGCGTCGGAGTGCTCCCACACCGGGCCGCCGCCGAGCAGCACGGCCGCGCCGGCCACGGCCGCGTCCAGCCCGCCGAACTCGGTTTCGGCGAGCTGCACGGCGGCCCGCAGCGCGGCGGCGTCCCGTACGTCCGCGTGGACGGCCCGCACGAGGGGGAAGTCCTTTGCCAGTACGGTCAGTTGGTCGGGGTGGGCCAGTGGGTACGGGACCTCGGGGTCGTCCGCGCAGCGGTCCACCGCGACCACCGCCCAGCCGTCCTCGGCCAGGCGTGTCACGGTCGCGGCCCCGATGCCCCGGGCGGCGCCGGTCACAACGGCGACCCGGCGGCCGGTCATCGGGTGGCTCCCCGCGATGCGTTGCCGAGCCGGCCGGGGTCCATGACCTGCCAGCGGCGGATGTCCCCGGCGAGCCGGGCGGCCATCCCGTCCAGCAGCCGCTCCCCTTCGCCCGTACTGGCCCCTCCGGGGTCGCCGAGCACGCCGGACGGGCTGACGCCGCGCACCGAGTCGCGCACCAGCCGCTCCATCAGCAGGTGGATCGGCTCGGTCGGCCCGGCGACGGCCCGCTCCCCGCGCACGGCCTCGGGCCGCAGCCGCAGCATCATCGACGTCTCGGTGCGGCCGGCGTGCGCGTCGGAGCCGCGCGGGACGCACGGCCACCAGGCCACGTCCCGGCTCTCGCCGCGCAACCCGGTCACCGCGTCGGCCAGGCTCGTCAGATTGCCGCCGTGTCCGTTGACCACCAGCAGGCGGCCCGCCCAGCGCAGCATCGAACGGCCGATCTCGGTGACCAGCATCCGCAGCGCGACATGTCCGATGGACACCGTGCCGGCGAAACCCTCGTGCTCGCCGCTGGCCCCGTAGGGCAGTACGGGTGCGATCACCACGTCCAGCTCGCCGGGCAGCCGGGCGGCGGCCCGGTGGGCGACCGCCGTGGCTACCTCGGCGTCGGTGTCCAGGGGGAGATGCGGGCCGTGCTGTTCAAGGGACCCGAAGGGCAGCAGTACGAGAGGACGGCGGCGCTCCAGGTCCGGCCAGGTCAGGTCCGCGAGTCGGGTGGTCATCGGACGGGCCTCAGACGCCCAGCGCGCGGGTGAACCCCCGCGGGATCACCACGTCGTCGGCCGTCAGGTCATGGATGCTGGAGTGCCCCAGCCCGAGCAGCGCCGAGTCGATGCCACCGCGCAGGACATCGAGTACGTTCTCCACCCCGCTCTGGCCGCCCGCGGCGAGGCCCCACAGGTACGCGCGTCCGATCATCACCGCCCGCGCGCCGAGCGCGACCGCCTTGACCACGTCGCTGCCGCGGCGGATTCCACCGTCGAGCAGAATCTCGACCCGGTCGCCCACGGCCTCGGCGATGGACGGCAGGACGCGGATCGGTGCCGGAGTGGCGTCCAGGTTGTTGCCGCCGTGGTTGGACACGGAGATCGCGGTCACGCCCGCGTCCACCGCCCGCTTGGCGTCGTCGACGCGGCAGATCCCCTTGAGGAGGAACGGGCCGTCCCACTGCGCGCGCAGCCAGGCCACGTCCTCCCACGACGGGGGCGGCGTCTGCATCCACTCGCCGTAGGCCCCGAAGAACGTCGGTGCGGGGCCGCCCGGCTCGGCGATGTTCGGCGCTGTCAGGTCGGGAATGCTGCGGCTCTTGAGGAAGTCGAGCAGCCAGCGCGGACGGGCCAGTGTCTCGGGGGCGAAGCGGAGCATCGCCTTGAGGTCCAGCCGCTCGGGGATCTTGGGGCTGCCCCAGTCCCGGCCGTGCGAGAAGGACCAGTCGAGGGTGACGATCAGCCCCTTGGCCCCGGCCGCGCGTGCCCGCTCCAACCGTCGGCGCATGACGTCCCGGGTGCCCATCCAGTACACCTGGAAGAACGTCTGCGGGTTGGCCGCGACCACATCCGCCAGCGGCTTGCTGGCGAAGGAGCTCAGGCCCATCGCCGTGCCGCGGGCCGCCGCCGCGCGGGCCACGGCCACCTCCCCGTCGGGGTGTACGGCCTGTACGCCCGTCGGGGAGATGATCACCGGCAGCGATATCTCCTGCCCCATGACCGTCGTCGCCATCTCGCGCTTGGCCGACAGCCCGGCCACGTGCGGGGCGAAGCCGAGCTGCGCGAAGGCCGCGGTGTTGTCGTCGTAGGAGACACCCTTCTCGGAACCGGCGAGCAATGCGCTGTAGACGGATTTCGGCAGCCGCCGCTGGGCCCTGCGCTGGGCCTCCGTCACCGTCTCGAACCAACCGCTCATGACTCTCTTCCTCTTTCGTCGTCTCTGTCCGGTCGCGCGAGCGCGTGCCGGTTCACCGCGCTTCCATGCCGGCCAGCGGGCTCTCGTCGCAGAAGCGGTCCGGGCGGCTGACCCTCAGCGTGGGCATCCCCAGGGAGACCTTGCGGTGCGAGTGGTCGGTGCCCTGCGGGGGCAGCGCGGCGCGGTCGACGGCGGCCAGCGCGGTGGCGCCGTGGCCCTTGACGCACTCGGGGTCCGGGCCGTCCAGCGGCAGCCCGGTGAAGAACTTCGCCGCCATGCAGCCGCCCTGGCACACGTCGTACGCCGAGCAACTGGTGCAGGCGCCGCCGGTCTGCTCGCCGCGCAGCTCCTGGAACAGCGAGGAGGACTGCCATACCGCGGCGAAGCCGCCGGGCGAGCGGACGTTGCCCGCCTTGAACGCGTCATGGATGGCGAACGGGCAGGCGTACACGTCCCCGACCGGGTCGATCAGGCACACCACGCGCCCCGCACCGCACAGGTTCAGCCCCGGGATCGGTTCCGAGCCCAGTGCGTTGAGGTGGAAGAACGAGTCGCCGGTGAGCACCCGCTCGCCGTGGCCGACCAGCCAGTCGTACAGCTCCAGCTGCTGCTCGGCGGTGGGATGCAACTCGTCCCAGACGTCCGCGCCGCGCCCGGACGGCCGCAGCCGGGTGATGCGCAGCTGTGCGCCGTACCGGTCGGCGATGGCGGCGAAGTCGTCCAGCTGCGACACGTTCTGCCGGGTCATGACCACCGAGATCTTGAAGTTCTCGAAGCCGGCCGCGGCGAGATTCTCCATGGCCCGGATCGCCATGTCGTACGAACCGGGGCCGCGGACCGCGTCGTTGACCTCGCGGGTCGCGCCGTCCAGCGAAATCTGTACGTCGACGTAGTCGGTCGCGGCCAGCTGCCGCGCCCGCTCGGGCGTGATCCGCAGCCCGTTGGTGGAGAACTTCACGCCCACCTGGTGGGCGATCGCGTAATCCAGCAGCTCCCAGAAGTCGGCGCGTACGGTCGGCTCACCGCCGCCGACGTTGATGTAGAACACCTGCATCCGCTGCAGCTCGTCGATCACCGACTTGATCTCGTCGGTGGACAGCTCCATCGGGTCGCGCCGCCCGGAGGAGGACAGGCAGTGCGCGCAGGAGAGGTTGCACGCGTACGTCCACTCCCACGTCAGACAGATCGGGGCGTTCAGTCCGTGCTTGAACTGATCGACGAGCATGGCGGCTCCAGCTCTCCGAGGCTCTCTGGGCCTCTAAACGGGGACGATCATGTCGGTGGCGGCGAGCGCGGCCAGCGCGCGCAGCGTCGGCTCGCGCTGCGCCGCCGGCAGCGTGCCCAGCGCCTCCCGGGCGCTGGGGTGCTCGCCGAGGTGCCGTACGAGCTCCACCAGCGCCAGGTCCTTCAGGAAGGACAGCCGGCGGTTGCCGAAGTGGTACGCGAGCGCACCGAACGGCTCGGGGCGCAACGCGACGCACGGGTTGAGCCGGTAGCGCCGGTCCGGGCTGAAGGAGGCGGCGGGCGCGGGCATCAGTACACGCCGCACATGCCGTCGATGGAGACCTCTTCGACGAGGAGCTCCTCGGTCAGGTCCTCGGCGGTGAAGGCGGTCGCGTCGTTGTCCTGCTCGACCGCGTTGACGTCGTCCTGCATGGCGAACCTCCTGGAGAGAGGGGCGGGTGGGAACGGATTCGACGTTAGGCGCGGGCCTCGGGGGCGCCCCACCATGCGACCGGGCCCCGTCGACCTGTCCGATCGGAGGGGCACCCGCGCGCCCCCTCCGATCGGACGGGCGCCCGCCCCTCCGTTCGCGCCAGGCTGCCGCCCGGCCGACCGGTACCCCCGCCGCGGCCCGCTCCCGGAAGGTGAATCACGCCACTCGTCGAGCAGAGAGGAACCGGAGATCATGCAGGTCGATGAACTTCTCAAGCCGTTTCCGATCAAGGAATTCCACCCCTTCCCGCGGGCGATGCTGGGCCCGGGCGCGCACGAAATGATCGGCCCCGAGGCCAAGAAGCTCGGTTTCCGTCGCACGCTGGTGATGACCACGGGCCTGCGGGGCAGCGACATCGTCCACAAGATCGTCGAGTCGATGAAGTACCACGGCCTCGAGGTCGTCGTGTACGACAAGGTCGAGTCGAATCCCAAGGACTACAACGTCATGGAAGCCGTGGCGATGTACCAGCAGAACAAGTGCGACTCGTTCGTCTCCATCGGCGGCGGTTCCTCGCACGACGCCTGCAAGGGCGCCCGCATCTCGGTCGCGCACGACGGCCGCAGTGTGAACGAGTTCGAGGGCTTCAACAAGTCGGAGAACCCGAAGAACCCGCCGCACATCGCGGTGTCCACCACGGCCGGCACCGGCTCGGAGACCTCGTGGGCGTATGTCATCACCGACACCACGACCGACCCCGAGAACCCGCACAAGTACGTTGCGTTCGATGACGCTTCGGTGGCCACCCTCGCCATCGACGACCCGACGCTGTACTACGACTGCCCGCTGGACTACACCGCGCAGTGCGGCTTCGACGTGCTCGCGCACGCCTCGGAGCCGTATGTCTCGCGGCTCAACTTCCAGCCCTCGCTGGGCAATTCGCTGCACGCGATCCGGCTGACCGCACAGCATCTGCGGCAGGCCGTGTGGAACGGCCAGGACCTGGCCGGGCGCGAGGGGATGATGTACGCGCAGTACATCGCGGCACAGGCGTTCAACTCCGGCGGCCTGGGCATCATCCACTCCATCTCGCACGCCGTCAGCGCCTTCTACGACACCCACCACGGGCTCAACAACGCCATCGCGCTGCCCCGCGTGTGGGCGTTCAACATGCCCGCGCAGTACGAGCGGTTCGCCGACATCGCCGAGGTGATGGGCGTCGACACGCACGGCATGACCAAGGTGAAGGCCGCCGAGGCGGCGCTGGCGGCCGGTATCCGGCTGCTGCGGGACGTCGGCATCCCGGAGAAGTTCACCGATGTCACCCAGGACTCCTACTCCAAGAACCGGCTGGGCCAGGGCCCGACGAAGTACTACGAGCAGGCCCCGGTCATCAAGGGCGACGACGCGGACGTCGACCGGATCACCCACCACGTCCTCGGCGACGCCTGCACCCCGGGCAACGCCAAGGAGTGCACGTTCGACACCGTCCGCCCGGTCGTCGAGCACTGCATGAACGGCGACCTGGACGACCTGCTCAGCTGAGCGACATCGGCACGGGGCGGGGGCACACCACCCCCGCCCCGGATCCCGGACGGAGGAACCGTGCTCGACACAGCTCATTCTCAGGAGCCCTTGCAGGACCACGATTTCGACTCGGTCGACGACGTCGTCCAGCGCTTCGCGGCCCACGGCTACATCGCCGACCGCCGGCTCGCCACGACGGTGTTCCTGCTCGCCAGGCTGGACAAGCCGGTACTGCTGGAAGGCCCGGCCGGCGTCGGCAAGACCGAACTGGCCAAGGCACTGGCGGCGGCCTCGGGGCGCCGGCTGCTGCGTCTGCAGTGTTACGAGGGCCAGGACGAGAGCAAGGCACTCTACGAGTGGGACTACGGCAAGCAGCTGCTGTACACCCAGATGCTGCGGGACAAGATCGGCGAGCTCACCGCCGACGCGCCAGACCTGGCCACCGCCGTGCACCGGATCGGCGAACAGGACAGTGTGTTCTTCTCCGACCGCTTCCTCGCACCGCGCCCGCTGCTGGACGCGATCCGCGGCGAGCAGCCGGCCGTCCTGCTGATCGACGAGGTCGACCGCGCGGACGAGGCCCTGGAGGCGGTACTGCTGGAGTGCCTGGCCGAGTACCAGGTCTCGGTGCCCGAGATCGGCACGTACACCGCGAAGGTCCCGCCGTACGTCGTGCTCACCTCCAACAACACCCGCGACCTGTCCGCCGCGCTCAAGCGGCGCTGTCTGCACCTGTTCCTGGACTATCCGGACGCGGAGCGCGAGCTCGCCATCCTGCGCTCCAAGGACACCGGACTGTCCGAGGCCACGGCCCGGCACCTGGTGGAGGTCGTACGCGGCCTGCGCGAGCTGGACCTGCGCAAGAGCCCCAGCATCTCCGAGACGGTCGACTGGGCCCGCACGCTGGCCGTGCTCGGCGTCGACGAGCTGGACCCGGAGATCCTCGCCGAGACCGCCAACGTGGTCCTCAAGTACGAACGGGACCTGCACCGCGCGCTGGGCGCGCTGCCCCGGCTCGTCGACCCCAACCGCGAACTGCCCGAAGCGGGGCATCAGCACGACGGGCACGGGCACCACCATGGGCATCACCACGGCCCGGGACACCGCCACGATCACGGCCCGCATGACGGTCATGACGGCCATGACGGCGAGCCCGACGGAAGCGCCGTACGGCTCGCCAAGGACCAGCAGGGCCGCCACGACGAGGGCTACTACGGTGCGCCGGGTGCGGGCCCGACCAGCCGCCCCAAGACGGGCGGCGGCCAGGGCGCCCGTTCCTTCGCCGCCATCGCCCGGCGCCGGACCGACTGAGCCGGGGTGAGGGCATGCAAAGCAGCGTGCACCGGTTCGTGCGTCTGTTGCGGCTGTTCGGGCTGCGGGTGTCGGTGTCGGAGGCGTTGGACGCCATGCGCGCGGCGGCTCAGGCCGGGGTGCTCGACCAGCGGGAGACGCTGCGCGAGGCGCTGCGGATCACACTGGTCAAGGACCGGCGCGACGACGCACTCTTCGACGAGCTGTTCACGGCGTATTTCTCGCTGCTCCCGGTGGGCGGCGGGGACGGCGGGCACGGCCACAGCCACGAGCACGACGACCTCACCGACACCGGCACACTGGAGTCGTTCACCGTCTCCGAGGAGCCCTCGGAGCTGCCGCAGCAGGGCCACAGCCACGACAAGCCCGCCGACATCCGCGACTACTTCGACCAGCGGGACCTGGCCCAGCAGTACAACCTGCACCAGGAGGCCAACAAGATCGACCTGGCCGCGATGACCGACGAGATCGTACTGTCCAAGGACCGGGCGACCGGGGGCGCGGACACGACACCGTCCGTCCAGCTGGAGACCGAACGGCTGCACGGCGCCGGCCTGCCCGGTCAGCTCACCACGGCGACCGGACAGCCGATCGACACCGAGCTGACCGTCGCCCAGCAGGAGGCCCTCTTCGGTTGGCTCGACCGGGAAGCCGATGACGACGCCGACGAGGAAGCCCTCGCCGCGCTGCGCCGACGGCTCGCCGGGGTCATCGAAAACCTCCCCGACCTGCTGAAACGGCACCTGGAGCGGCTGGCGGAACTGGAGACGGTGGTCCAGGAATCCGCACAGCTCGCCGAGCACGCCCGCCTCGAAGCGGTCGACGAGGACGAGCGGGCCCAACTGGAGGAGGCGCTGCGCCGGGTGGGGCACTCCGTGCGCGGCGCGCTGACCAGCCGCCGCCGGGCCAGCCTGCGCGGCCGGGTGGACGCAGGGCGCACGATGCGCCGGAACATGCGCTACGACGGCATCCCGTTCCGCCCGGTCACCACGGTCCGGGCCGAGGACAAGCCGCGGGTGGTGGTGCTGGCCGACGTATCGCTGTCGGTACGCGCCACCGCACGGTTCACCCTGCACCTCGTCCACGGCCTGCAGTCCCTCTTCGGCCAGGTCCGCTCCTTCGCCTTCGTCGACGAACCCACCGAGATCACCGACCTGTTCACCGAACATCCGCTGGAGCGGGCCCTCGGGCTGGTCTTCGACGGGCTGCCGGCCGGCGGCCTGCTCGACACCGACGCCAACTCCGATTACGGCAACACCTTCGACCTGTTGCTGGCCGACCACGCCGCGGCCCTGAACCGCCGCACCACCCTGCTCGTACTGGGCGACGGCCGCGGCAACGGCAACGATCCGCGGACCGGCACCTTCGAGGAGATCACCCGCAGGGTCCGGCAGACCGTCTGGCTCACCCCCGAACCCCGCTACTCCTGGGGCCTGGGCGCCTGTGACCTGCCGCGCTACGCGGAATTCTGCGATCGCGTCCAGGTGGTCGCGGACCTCGCCGGGCTGCAGCGCACGGCCCACCGGATGGCGGCGGAGGCGACCGGACGATGAGCGTTCCCGATCTCCGCCGCGCGGCGCAGCGCATCGATCCGCTGGGGCCGCAGCAGTCCGGCCGGTACACCGATCACGTGGTCGCGGTGGTCCGGGAGCGCCCGCCCCGGGACGGCGACCCGGGCCCCGCGCCGATCGTGCGGACCGAGCACTTCTGCCTGCGCCGGCGCGGCCGCCGGGTGGAGGTGGGCCACTGGCTCCGGCCCGACCAGCTGGACAACGACCTGGCCGGGCTGCTGGGGGAGGAGCTGTTCGCGCCCGGCTGGCTGTCCGGACCGGACATCTTCGAGCGGGTCTTCACCGGCGTGGTGCGCTCCTGCGTGGACGGTCCGCTGACCGCCTGGACCACGTTCTACGACAACACGCTGACCCGGATCCGGGAGTGCTGGGAGGAGCCCGCGGATTCCGACCACTCCTCGATCGCGGGGTTCGCGCCCGTGTACCGCCGGACGCTGGAGCTGGTCGACGGGGGCACGGTCCTCGACATGGGCTCCTGCTTCGGGTTCCTGCCACTGATGCTCGCCCGCCGCCCCGGTCGGACGGTGATCGCCTCCGACCTCTCGCGCGGCACCATGCGGCTGCTGGGCGCGGTCGCCGAGTCACTCGGCCTGCAGCTGGGCATCCTGGCCTGCGACGCGTCGCGGGTACCGCGGCCGGACGCGTCGGTGGACACCGTCACCCTCATCCACCTGCTCGAACACCTCGACCCCCAGCACGGCGACGCGGTACTGGAGGAGGCGCTGCGGCTCGCGCGGCGCCGGGTGATCGCGGCCGTGCCGTACGAGGACGAGCCGACCGCCGCGTACGGCCACGTCCGCTCCTTCGACCTGGACCAGCTCAAGCACCTGGGCCAGCGTACGGGCCGCCCCTTCGAGGCCTCGTCGTACCACGGCGGCTGGCTGGTCCTCACTCCCCGCTGACCGCCTACGGGGCCGGTCAACCCGGCCCCGTAGGCGGTCAGATCACACCCATCTTGCTCGCCTCGTAGACCGCCTCCGCCCGGCTGGCGGCATCCAGCTTCCGCATGATGTTGCGTACGTGGAACTTCACCGTCGTCTCGGAGATGTACAACTCGGTGCCGATGACACGGTTGCTCAGGCCGCGCGCGAGCAGTTGCAGCACCTTCAGCTCGCGTTCGGTGAACGCCGGTCCCGTCGGCTGCGGATCGCTCTGTACGCGCATCGAGCGGACCATCGCGGCGGCCGAGCGGGAGTCGAAGGCGCTCTCGTTGCGGGCCACCGCCCGGATGGCACGCAGCAGTTCGGTGGTGTCCACGTCCTTGACGACGTACCCCCGCGCGCCGTGCTGGATGGCCGCCGCGACCAGGGAGTCGTCCAGGAAGGTGGTGAGCACGAGGACCGCCAGGCCCGGGTGGCGCTCGGTGAGTTCGGCACACAGGTTCAGGCCCTCGGTGTCGGCACCCGTCGACAGCTTCAGGTCCAGCAGCACGATCGTGGGGCGGGCCCGTTCGATGACGGCCTTCGCCTCGGCCGCCGTACTCGCCTCGCCCACCACCTCCAGATCCGCCTCGCGCTCCAGGATCGAGCGGAGCCCGTGCCGGACGATCGCATGGTCGTCGACCAGGATGATCCGTACGGGGGAGGTCAGCGGCGCGGCCGCCGCCTGCGCTTCAGTAGTCATCGGATTCCTCCAGTTCGACGCCCACCGGCAGGGGGATGCCCACCCGCAGCAGGATGCCGCCCATCCGGGACCGGCGGATGGACAGGATGCCGCCGAGCTCCTCGGCCCTGGCGACCATGTTCGCCAGCCCGCGGTGCCGGCCCGAAGTGTCGCCCGCCCTGGACAGCTGCAGCGCCCGGCGCAGTTGGGCCGGATCGCCGCTCCCGTCGTCGGAGACGCTCAAGGTGACCGAGTCGGGCAGGTACCGCAGCCGTACCAACGCACGGTCGGCCTTGCCGTGCGTGGCGGAGTTGAACAGTGCCTCGCCGGCCAGCCGCAGGATCGACTGCTCGGCCTGCGGTGGCAGTGGCACGGGGCTGCCCGCCACCCGTACCCGCACTTCCAGGTCGGTGGTCTGATGCACCGTGGAGAGCCGCTCCAGCATCACCGGCAGCGGGCCTGATGGTTCGTCAGAGGCGTGGTGCAGGGCGTAGATCGCGTTGCGCAGCCGTTCCACGGCCTGCCCGCTCAGGTCCTTGGCCGTGGCCAGCCGCAGTGCGATGTCCTCGGCCGGGCCGCCCATCGCCGCCAGCTCCGCCCGGCACACCTCGATCGTCATGCCCGCGCTGAGCACGTACTGCGTGACGCTGTCGTGCAACTCCCGGGCGATCCGGTGCCGTTCGTCGTCCAGCGTCTGCCGCTGCATCGCCTGCAGCAGCCGCGCCTGCGTCTCGGCCAGCTCGGCGCTGCGCGCCGCCAGGTCCCGGGCCTGCTGCTGGGCCGCCTCGGACAGCTGCTCGGTGCGGCCGCGCAGCCGGGTGGCCGCGTGGAAGAGGAAGGAGTTGTGCAGGGCCACGGCGGCCTGGTTGGCGAGTACGCGCAGGATGGCCAGGTCGGTCGCGGCCACCTCGAGACCGGGGCCGGGCCGCGCCACGATGCCGCCGACCGGCTCGTCGTCCAGCGTCATCGGTGCCCGGACCCAGCCCTCGCCGCCCGGCGTGGACTCGGCCTCCCAGGGCCGGGTCCGCAGCACCTCCAGATGCCGACGCACCTCGGCCGGCAGCTGCGACTCGTCATCGATCAGCACATCGTCGGCGTACAGCAGGAACCGCGGCCGCGCGGCCCGCAGCGCGCCGTCCGCCACGGCCAGCAGCAGCCAGCGCGCCTGCAGATGTTCGGCCGCGGCGCGCACCACCGCCTCGACCAGCGCCCGCGGCCCCTCGGCCGTGCGGACCAGGGCGCGCGAGATGCCGTCCAGCGCTTCCACGGCCCGCTCCAGGCGTTCGGTGGAGCGGATGTACGCGGGGTAGTACGAGCGCTTGCCCGAGCGCAGGCCGGTGAGCATCCCGAGGTCGGCGGTGGCCGGCGGATCCTGGTCCGGTTCGTGTTCGGCGGTCACGGGGTCACCTCACAGGGCCGCGCGGAACAGTGCCTCGATGTCCCGCACGTCCAGGTCCCTGGGGTTGGTGGCCAGGCAGGCGTCCTTCAGGGTGGTGCGGGCCAGTTGGGGCACGTCGGCCTCGGTGACACCGAGGCTGGCGAGGTTCTTCGGCACGCCCACGGCGTCCGCCAGCTCGCGGACCTTCTCGGCGAGCGCGTAGGCCAGTTCGTCCGACGGCGCGCCCTCGGAGGACAGCCCGGCAGCGGTGGCCAGCGACTGGTACCGCTGCGGCAGCACATCGGCGTTGAACCGGATGACGTGCGGCAGCAGTACGCCGTTGACCACGCCGTGCGGCGCGTCCAGCAGGCCGCCGACCTGGTGGCTCATGGCGTGCGTGGCGCCCAGGATCGCGTTGGTGAACGCCATGCCCGCCTCCAGCGACCCCTGGGCCATGGCCAGCCGCGGACTGACCTCCCTGGGCCGCTGCTGGGTGCCCAGGAGATGGCCGGTGATCAACTGCACGGCGTGCAGGGCGTGGTTGTCGGTCAGCGGATTGTGCGCCTTGGAGACGAACGCCTCGATGGCGTGGGTCAGCGCGTCCAGTCCGGTGGCCGCGTTCAGCCACTCCGGCATGGTGGTCAGCAGCCGGGGATCGATCACCGAAATCTCCGGCACGAGGGTGCGGCTGATGATGGTGATCTTGATGTGTGCCGCGGTGTCGGTGACCACCGCGAACTGCGAGACGTCCGCCCCGGTGCCCGACGTGGAGGGCGCCATCACCGTGGGCGGGATCGGTTGCACGACCTTGTCCACGCCCTCGTACGCCAGAATGCGTCCACCGTTGCCGGACAGGATCGCCACACCCTTGGCCGCGTCGATGCACGAGCCGCCGCCCAGCCCCACGACCACATCGCAGCCGCTCGCCGCGTACTGCTCGTAGGCGTCCGCGATTTCGTGGTCCTTCGGGTTGGGTGTCACCCCGTGCCACACAGTGGGGCGCAGCCCGGCCGCCCGCAGATGGCCCAGCGCCTCGTCCACCCAGCCGGCCTCGATCAGCCCGGGGTCGGTGACCAGGAACGGCCGTCGCCCGCCGACCCGCAACACGCAGTGACCGAGCTCGGCCAGCGAGCCGGGTCCGAAGACGATCTCCGGGGCGTGGAACTTGGCCAGATGTGACGGTTCACGTCCGGCGCCCGGTTCGATCCGCTGCGGGCCGACCAGCTCCTCGGCGCGCACCTCGTCGCACCACTCTCCGGCTGGCCGGTCACTCTCGGTCATAATGGGGCCTCCCGGCGGACGGAGCACGGGACCTCCGAACTGCGGAGTCGGATTACGCAGGTCACAAGGGCATCGCCAGGGGTTGCGCGACCTCCATAGATTTAACAGAGCCGTGACGTGCGGTAAACAAGGTAGAGCTGCTCACTCGCGGCCTGCACTCTCCATTCTGGCACCTCGACCTGTCCGATCGGACAGGTGAACTTCAGGACAGCGCGCCGGACAATCGGGAATTGCTATGTCAGAGCATGTGGGACTTCGGCAGCGAAGGGCCGCGCTGGAGGACGAGTGGGCCCGCCGGGTGCCGGAGCTGAAGACGGTCCGCCGGATCCTCCCCGGCAGCGCGGCGCTGCGCCGCGAAGTCACCGAATCATGGACGCGCTCGCTGGACTTCGTCGATCCCCGGCGGGACAGCGCGCCGACGTCCGAGGACGGCGCGGTGGACTCCGGCTGGTCCGGATCGCCGCTGCGCGGTCCGGTGACGGCGCTCGCCGACGAAATGCGCAGCATCGCCGACGACGCGGGGTTCGTCGCGGCGGTCACCGACCAGTCCGGGACGATCCTGTGGAGCTGCGGCGGCCGCGTCATGCGACGCCGTGCAGAGCGGGTCAACTTCGCACCGGGCGGCCGCTGGGACGAGCCCGCCATGGGCACCAACGCCCTCTCCCTCGCGCTGCGCACCGGCCGCCCGGCCACCGTCTTCTCCGCCGAGCACCTGGTCGCCGCGTTGCACGGCTGGGTCTGCTACTGCGCGCCGATCCACGCCCCGGACGGGCGGATCCTGGGCGTACTGGACCTCTCCACCACCTGGGACCGCTCGCACCCGCTGGCCATGTCCACCGTACGGACCCTGGCGACCAGCATCGAGGCCGGCCTGCGGACCGTCCCCGGGGCGCTGCCCGGACAGGAAAGCCACGCCTCGGAGGTGCGGCTGACCTGCCTGGGCGACGAAGCGGCCGTACGGGACGGCGCGCCCCTCCGCCTGCGCCCCCGCCAGCTGGAGATCCTGACCCTGCTCGCGCTGGAGCCCGACGGCTACTCGCCGGACCGGCTGCGCGAAGCGCTCTACGGCGACCGGCCGGTCACCGCCTCCACGTTCAAGGCGGAGGTCTCCCATCTGCGGCGCGCCCTCGGCGGCGCCGTCACCACCCGCAAGTACGCCCTGATCACCGCCGTCACCTGCGATGCCGTCGAGGTCCTGCGGGCACTGGAGCGCGGGGACACCGAGACCGCCGTACGCCTTTACCGCGGCCCGCTGCTGCCCGACTCCGAAGCGCCGGGCATCGTGGCCTGGCGCGAGCATCTGGAAGTCGCCGTACGGGAAGCCGTACTGGCCAGCGCCAGCGCCGAACACGCGCTGCGCTACGGCGGGTACGCACCGTACGACGCCGAGATCCACGAGCACGCGCTCGACGTGCTGGGCGTGGGCGACGTACGCCGTGGCATCGCCGCCGGGCGGCTGCGGACGGCACTGCGGGCCTGAGGCCCGTGCGCCGCGGATTCCTCGTGCACCGGCCGCGGGCGTGTCCGGCTGCGACAGCGTCGAAGCGCGGCGAAGATGGTCCCGAGCAGTGACGCAGCACCGCAGCGCCAGGGGCAGAGCGACTCGGGAGACGACGCCGATGACCGGAAGCGGTAGTGACTCCGCCGGGGAGCAGTACGACGCCACACCGTTCCTGCCCGAGCGCGGTGGGCTGCCGGCTCACCGGCGTGCCGCGGCGGACTGCCAGGGCTGCCCGCTCTTCCAGGACGCCACCCAGACCGTCTTCGGGGCGGGCAGTGCGTCGGCGCGCGTCATGCTCGTCGGTGAGCAGCCGGGGGACCAGGAGGACCGCCAGGGGGAGCCGTTCGTCGGGCCGGCCGGCGGTCTCTTGCGGAAGGCGTTGCAGGAGGCTGCCATCGACGTCGATCAGACGTATGTCACCAACGCGGTGAAGCACTTCAAATTCACCCTCGCGCCGCGGGGCAAGCGCCGGATCCACAAGCCACCGAGCCTCCGGGACATGACGGCCTGTCGTCCCTGGCTCAAGGCCGAGCTGCGGCTGGTCGCCCCGGAGGTGGTCGTGGCGCTCGGGGCGACCGCCGGCAAGGCGCTGCTCGGGCCGTCGTTCCGGGTGACGAAGGACCGGGGCACGCTCATTCCCTTCCCGGAGGAAGGCGCGGCCGCCGACGGCGGGGGCTTCGTCGTGGCCACACTCCACCCGTCGGCGATCCTGCGGTCCGACGATCGCGAGGCGTCCTACGCCGGGCTGGTGTCGGACCTGCGGATCGCGGCCGGAGCGCTGAACGGCAAGTCTTAGGGCGGGCGTGAGGTGACGGCGGTCACTCTCGGCCAAATGTTGAAAACGATTGTCATCATGCTACCTTCAGTCGCACCCCTTCTTGACCTTCCCTTTACCGGAGAGTTCCGTGCGTCTGCCCGCCCGCCTCCTGCCCCTCGCCGCGGCCTCCGCGCTGCTCACCGGCTGCTTCTCGGCGTCGTCCGGTTCCGGCGACGCCTCGTCCGACGACGGGCGCATACGCGTGGCGATGATGCAGCCGCCGCGCTCGGGCCTCTCGCCGCTGTCCGACGACGCCTTCAAGCTCTCCCGCTGGTCCACGGCCGAGACGCTGGTGAAGCTCGACAAGGACGGGGACGCCGAGCCCGCGCTGGCGACCGAGTGGCGGCAGTCCGGCCGCGAGTGGACGTTCACCATCCGGGACGGGGTCACCTTCCACGACGGTACGAAGCTCACGCCCGAGGCCGTCGTCCGCTCCCTGACCGAAGCCGCGACCGCTTCCCCCAAGCCCCGCATCCTCGACGGCGTGGAACTCACCGCGAAGGCCGAGGGCGACTCGGTCGTCGTCACCACGGCCGAGGAGGACCCGCTCGTACCGCAGCGCCTCAGCTCGCCGCAGCTGTCGATCCTCGCGGCCAAGGCGTACGAGAAGAAGACCGTGGACCCGGTCGGCGCCGGTACCGGACCCTTCGAGCTCACCAAGGTCAACGGCACGTCCGCGGCCACCCTCGACCGCTACGACAAGTACTGGGGCGGCAAGGCCAAGGCCCCGGGAATCGATGTGAAGTTCGTGCCCGACGGCACCGCACGCGCGGCGGCACTGCGCAGCGGCGAGGCCGACATCGTGGAAGCGGTCCCGGTCTCGCAGGCCGCGGTGCTCGACCAGGATCTGATCACCGAGGTGCCGATGCCGCGCACCAACACCCTGTACCTCAACACCGAGAAGGGCATCTTCAAGGACGCCTCGGTGCGGGCGGCGGCCCGCGCGGCGACTGACGCGAAGTCGCTCGTCAAGGGCGTGTACGAGGGCCGGGCCGATGTCGCCGAGGGGCTGCTCGGCCCCGCGCTGCCGTGGGCCGAGGGCCTGCGGTCGCCGGTGAAGCGGGCGAAGGCCGGTGACCCGCCCGCCAAGACGATCACCATCGGCACGTTCACCGACCGGGCCGAGCTGCCCGAGGCCGCCGCGGCGCTGCAACAGCAGCTCCGGAAGGCCGGCTTCAAGGTGAAGCTGGAGATCCGCGAGTACGCCAACATCGAGTCGGACGCGCTGGCGGGCAAGTTCGACGCGTTCCTCCTCTCCCGCGCGACCGTCCTCGACTCCGGCGACCCGGCCGCGTACCTCTACAGCGACTTCGCGTCCAAGGGGTCCTTCAACATCCCCCAGCTCGCCGACGGATCGGTCGACAAGGCGCTGGCGAAGGCCGGCGAGCTGAAGACCGGCGACGCGCGCCGCAAGGCGATCATCGAGGCCGAGGCCGCGGTGCTCGCCACCGACGCCGCGGTGCCGCTGCTGCACGAGCGCGTGATCCAGGGAGACGCCGCCCGGATCACGGGCGCGGCCCACGACCCGCGCGAGCGCGAGCTGGTCACCGCCGAGACCCACGTGAAGTGAGCCCCCGTCACATGACGCTGCGAGTGAAGGAGCCGGTGAGTACGGCCGGGCTCACCCGCCTGGGCTGTCTGGCCGGTGTGGTGGCGGCGGTCGGCCTGCTGCCCTGGCTCTCCGGCCGGGACCCGGCGCTGACCGTGCTGCGGGCCCGGTCGGCCGAGCAGGAGGCCACCCCGGAGGCGCTGGCCGCGATCCGCGCCGACCTCGGCCTGGACGCGGGCCCCCTGACCATGCTGGGGAACTGGGCGGCCGGCGCGCTGCGTGGGGACCTCGGTACGTCGTGGGTCTCCGGCACCGACGTCCTGCCGTCCGTGGTCGCCGGACTCCAGGTGTCGCTGGGCCTCATGGCCGCCGCCTTCGGCGTGGCCGTGCTGCTGGCCTGTGCGCTGGTCGCGCCGGTGCTGATCCGGGGGCGCGGCTCGGCCGGGGCGTTCGCCGCCATGCTTGCCGCCGTACCGGAGTTCCTGCTCGCCACGGTCGCACTGCTGGTGTGCGGGGTGTGGCTCGGCGTCCTGCCCACGTCCGGCTGGCAGGGCCCGCAGTATCTGGTACTGCCCGCGATCGCCCTCGGCGTCCCCGCGGGCGGCCTGCTGGGCCGGCTGGTCGCGGACGCGCTGCCCGCCGTGCTGGACGAGCGGTGGGTGGAGCTGTGGCGCGGCGCGGGCGTCGGCCGGGCGCGGGTCTCCGCGGCGGCGCTCCGGCGCGTACTGCCGCCCCTCGTCCCGCAGTTCGGCATGGCGGCGGTGGGCCTGACCGGCGGCGCGGTCGCCGTGGAGACGGTCTTCGCGGTGCCCGGCATCGGTCGTACGGCACTGGGCGCGGCCAAGTCCCAGGACCTGCCGCTGCTCCAGGGCTCCGTACTCGCCCTGCTGGCCCTCGGCCTGGCGGCGGGCGCGCTGGCGGCACTCGTGCGGCGCAGGCTGCTCGGCCCCGCCCTGCGTGATGCGGGACTGACACTGCCCGCGCCGCGCCCGGTACGCACACACCCGGCGATTCCGGTGGTGCTGGGCGCGGTCCTGCTGGTCACCATCGGCTGGGGACTGCTGCGCGACCCGTACGCGGTGGACACCACGGCCCGGCTGCTGGCCCCGTCGTGGGCACATCCGCTCGGCACCGACGGGCTGGGCCGCGACGTCCTGGCCCGCCTCGGGCACGGCGCTGCGTCGACCGTCGGTACGGCCGCGGCGGTGAGTGCGGTGAGCCTGCTGCTGTCGCTGGCCCTCGGCTTTCTGCCGGGCGTGGCGACGGGCGCGGCGGACATCGCGAACGCGCTGCCCCCGGTGATCGTCGGCATCCTCGTCGCGGCGGCGGCCGGCCCCGGTACGGGCGGCGCGGCCCTCGCGGTGGCCCTGATCTCCTGGCCGCCGCTCGCCGCGCACGCGGCGGTTTTGGTGCAGGAGGTCCGCGCGTCGGCGTTCCTGACCGCCCAACGGGCCATGGGTGCGCCGCCCCTCTGGATACTGAGCCGGCATGTGCTGCCGTCCGTCGCCGGGCCCGTCACCCGGCACGCGCTCCTCCGCCTGCCCGGCATCGCCCTCGCCCTCGCCTCGCTGGGTTTCATCGGGTTGGGTGCCCAACCGCCCGCTCCCGAATGGGGGTTGCTGCTCGACGAGTCCCGCGCGTACGTGGAGCGGGCCCCGTGGGCGGCCCTTGCCCCGGCGGTCGCCCTGGCCCTGCTGGCGGGTCTTGCGGTGTCGACGGCGGCGTACGTGGAGAGCCGCCCTCGCTCGTCCCGCCGTGGCACCGGCCACTCGGTCCCGTCTCCCCGGAAGGAGCCCTCCCTTGAGTACACCGCTGAGTACACCGCACCCTGACGCGCTCCTCTCCGTACGCGACCTCCGGGTCTCCTTCGGCGGCGTCGACGTGGTCCGAGGCGTGTCCTTCGACGTCCACGCACGGCAGGTGCTGGCCGTCGTGGGGGAGTCGGGCGCGGGCAAGTCGCTGACGGCGCGGGCGCTGCTGGGCATGCTCCCGAGGGAGGCGACGGCGACGGGGAGCGCACGGCTCCGGGAGGACTCGGGGGACTTCGCCGAACTCGTGGGCGCCGCGCCCAAGGACCTCGCGGCCCTTCGCGGCCGGCGGCTGGGCCTCGTACCGCAGGACGCCCTGTCCGCGCTGTCCCCCGTGCATCCGGTGGGCGACCAACTCGCCGCCGCCGTACGGTCGGTGGCCCGCGTGTCGCGCACGGAGGCCCGGGCCCGGGCGGTCGCGGCGCTCGACCGGGTGGGCATCGCCGATGCCGCACGCAAGGCGCGGGCCTACCCGCACGAGTACTCCGGTGGGATGCGGCAGCGTGCCGTGATCGCCATGGCGACCGTCAACGAGCCGAGCCTGGTGGTCGCCGACGAGCCCACCACCGCCCTCGACGCCGAGCTGCAGGAACAGGTACTGCGCGTACTCGCCGAGCAGCGGGAGGCGGTCGGCGCCGCCCTCCTGCTGGTCACGCACGACATGGCGGTGGTCAGGGAGCACGCCGACCGCGTGCTGGTGATGTACGCCGGCCGCCCGGTCGAACAGGGACCGGCGGATGCCGTACTGGGCCGCTCCCGGGCGCCCTACACCGCGGGGCTGCTGGCGTCGCTGCCGCCGGACGAGGTGGGCGAGCGGCGTGTTGACCGTCGGCGGCTGCCCGTCATCCCCGGCACCCCGCCCACGCCGGCCGGTCTGCCGCATGGCTGCGCCTTCGCGCCGCGCTGCCCGCTCGCCGAGGACCGCTGCCACCGGGAGGAACCGCGGCCGCGGCCGGCCGGCGACGGCCACGACGTCACCTGCCACCGCTGGGACGAGGTCCCGCACGCGGCGTCCGACCTCTTCCAGGAGCAGCCCGCATGAGCCCGTCCGCACTCCCGAGCAACGGCCACCCCCCGCTGCTCGACGTCCGCGACCTCGTCGTGCGGTACGGCGCGGTCACCGCAGTCGACCACGTCTCGTTCACCCTGGACGCCGGCGAGACGCTCGCCCTCAACGGCCCGTCGGGCTGCGGCAAGTCCTCCACCGCCATGGCGGTGCTGCAACTGCGCCGCCCGGCGTCGGGCGAGGTCCGCTTCGAAGGGACGGAGCTGACCGCGCTCACCGACCGCGAGCTGCGCCCGCTCCGCCCCCGGATGCAGCCGGTCCTCCAGGACCCGTACGGCTCCCTCAGCCCCCGGCATCGCATCCGTGACGCGGTGGCGGAGCCGCTGAGGATCCAGGGGCGCTGGGACGCGACGGGCCCGGCCCGGGTCGCCGAGCTGCTGGACCGGGTCGGTCTCGCCCCGGCCTGCGGTGACCGGCTGCCCCACGAGCTCTCCGGCGGCCAGTGCCAACGCGCGGGAATCGCCCGTGCGTTGGCGTCCGAGCCGCGGCTGCTGGTCCTCGACGAGCCGGTCTCCTCCCTCGACCCGTCCGTCCGCGCAGGCATCCTGAACCTGCTCGCGGACCTCCAGGACCAGCTGGGCCTCGCCTATCTCTTCATCTGCCACGATCGTGCGGTGGTCCGCCACTTCGCGGACCGTTCGATCGAAATGCGGGAGGGCCGGATCACCGGGCCGGCGGCCGCATAGCGGCAGTGGCGCGGGCATATGAACTGTCGGCTCATTAGGGTCATGTGCGCTCCGGGACGTTCCGGGGCGTTCCTGGTCGGACAAGTGACGACGGTTCTGGTCAAGCGGTGTGTACGTGCCTTGCCGCCTGCAAAGATGAAGCGTGGGCAGTGCGGGCCTCGTCGCCGAATGTCGCCGAGTATCGCTGTTGAGCATCGGGGGCAGGTGGGTCGTGGCCGGCATCAATGAGACGTTGCGTGAGCTGTTGAAGGTCGACGGTGTCCTCGGGGCTTCCGTGGTCGACTACTACAGTCGGCTCCTGCTGGGGGCCATCGGCCACCCCGCCGGACCCGACCTGGAGAAGGCGGCGCTGGTGGACACCGATGTCGTACGGGCCAAACTCTCCGCCCTCGAAACGCTCGGCTACAGCCCCGACCGGATGGAAGACATACTGATCACGCTGGATGACGAGTACCACCTCATCCGCCCCCTCTCCCGCCACGGCAACGACGGCATCTTCGTCTACGTGGTACTGAACCGGGCACACGCCGACCTCCCGGCCACCAGAAGGTGGCTCCGGGCGGCGGAGGACGGGATCGATGTGTGACGGCGGACGGCCGGGAAACTAGGGCGCGTCCCCGAAGGCGCCGCCTGCGGTGAAGGCCGCTTCGGCGAAGTGTTTGCCGATGCGGTGGTGGGTGGTGGCGTCCGGGTGGAGTCGGTCGGGGAGGGGGAGTTCGGTGTGGTCGGATTCGCCGTAGAGAGTGCGGCCGTCCAGGTAGTGGAGGTTCGGGTCCTCGGGGGCGCGGGCGGCGGTGATGCGGGAGAGCTCCGCGCGGATGATGTGGAGCGTCAGGCGGGTGGGATCCGCGGGATCGCCCGTGGCCCGGAACGTCAGCTTTCCGGCGTCGATGTTGCTGAAGTCGGGAGCGGCCGGGCCGGGGGTGTCCTCGTGTATCGGGCAGTAGATCGGTGAGACGACCAGCAGCGGTGTGTTCGGGTGGCCTTCGCGGATCGTGTCGAGGAAGCCATGGACGGCGGGGGCGAAGGCACGCAGCCGCATCAGGTCGGCGTTGACCAGGTTGATGCCGATCTTGACGCTGATCAGGTCGGCGGGGGTGTCCCGCATCGTACGGGCGGTGAACGGGTCGAGCAGGGCGCTGCCGCCGAAGCCCAGGTTGATCAGTTCCACGCCGCCGAGGGAGGCGGCGAGGGCGGGCCACGTGGTGGTGGGGCCGGCGGCGTCGGAGCCGTGGCTGATCGAACTGCCGTGGTGCAGCCACACCTTGCGGCCCCGGTCCGGTACGGGCTCGACGGGGGCGTCGGTGCGCAGGGCGACCAGTTCGGTGGTCTCGTTGTGCGGCAGCCAGATCTCGATGTCCTTGGCGCGGTCGGGCAGGCCGGTGAAGCGGAGGGTGCCCGCCGGGCCGGGCCGGGTCTCGGCGGATCCGGTGGTCATGTCGATGGTCAGGGTGTTGCCGCCCGTGACGCTGCCCCGGCCGGTCGGGCGGCCGTCGACGAGCAGCTCGTACACGCCGTCCGGGCGGGGCGGGGCGCCCACGTAGACCCGCTTGGTGGGCCGGGTGTCCAGTTCGACGGCGGTGGCACGGGTGCGGAAGACCAGCCGTACGCCGGAGGGCTGGGACTCCGCCATGGCCAGCTGCCCGTCGGGGATCTGCCGACGGGCCCATGCGGGCAGCCGGTGCGGCAGCACGCCGGTCCCGGTGTGCTCCAGGTCGAGGGCGCCGCGCAGGAGGTCAGCGGTGAGGGGTGTGGTTACCGAGGCGTGCTTGGTGGACATGCAATCAACCTGTGTGCGTGGTGGGGGAGTTCGGTGGCGCGGGCCAGTTGCGCAGCAGGGCGTCGAGGGCGTCCAGCATCCGCGACCAGGTTTCCTGGGTGTCGGGCGCGCTGTGGCTGAAGCCGCCGCCCATCTCCAGGCTGACGTAGCCGTGGAAGACGCTGCCCAGCATCCGGACCGCGTGCGTCTGGTCGGGCTCCGTCAGGTCGTAGCCGCGCAGGATCGCCCGCGTCATCTGTGCGTGCCGCACGCCCGCGCTCGCGGCCGCCGTTTCCGGGTCGAGACGCAGCTGGGCCGCGGCGTAGCGGCCGGGATGCTCCCGGGCGTAGTCCCGGTAGACGTTCGCGAACGCGGCCAGCGCGTCCTTGCCGGCCCGCCCGGCAAGCGCGGCGGCCGCCCGGTCGGCGAGCTCCTCCAGGGCGAGCAGGGCGATCCTGGTCTTGAGGTCCTGCGAATTCTTCACGTGCGAGTACAGGCTCGCGACCTTGACGTCGAACCGCCGGGCGAGCGCCGAGACGGTCACCTGGTCGAACCCGACCTCATCGGCCAGTTCCGCGCCCGCTCGGGTCAGGCGTTCCGTGGTCAGTCCCGCGCGCCGCACCATGCCGTCCTCCCAGTCAGCCAGAACCGATTATGCAGTTCCCTAATACCTTTAGGCAAATCAGCATGACATTTAGGAGCTAGGGTTCCCGGGGGAGAGGGGAGGGCCGGATGAGCCGTATGCCGGAGCGAGTGACCATCAGCGATGTCGCCGCGGTGACCGGGGTGTCCAAGGCGGCCGTCTCCAAGGCGTTCAACAACCGGCCCGGCGTCTCCGAAGAAACCAGGCAGCGCATCCTCACCGCCGCGGCCCGGCTGGGCTGGCGCCCCAACGCCGCCGCCGTGGCGCTCGCGGCGGGCGGTCCCGGCGCCATCGGCCTGATCCTCGACCGCCCCACCGACGTGCTCAGCTCCGACCCGTTCTTCCCCGAACTGCTCTCCGGGGTGGAGCGCGCGCTCGCGCCACTCGGGTACGCACTGCTGCTGCGCATCTGCACGGTGGGCACCGCGGCCGAGGAGCGCGCCCTGTACACCGGCCTCGCGCTGGAACAACGCGTCGAAGGGGTACTGGTCGCCGACCCCCGGATGACCGACGAGCGCATCGAGCTCCTGCAGGAGCTGCGGCTCCCCGCGGTCCTCATCAGCCGGCCGTGGCGGGAGTCCGGGCTGCCCTGGGTCGGTCCCGAGCAGCCCGGAGCCGGCATCGACCTGGCGGTACGGCACCTGGCCCGACTGGGACACCGGCGGATCGCGTACGTACGCGGGCCGGACTCCCTCGCGCACATCTCCTACCGGCTGCGCCTCTTCCGCGATGCCGTCCGGGAGTGCGGCATGACGGCCGTCGCCGTCGAAGAGGCCGACTTCACCGCGGCCGGCGGGGCGCGCGCCACCCGGGCCCTGCTGCGCCGCCCCGAGCGCCCCACGGCCGTCGTCTACGACAGCGACGTCATGGCGATCGCCGGCGTCCAAGTGGCGCAGGAGTGCGGCCTGTCCGTACCGGACGAGCTGTCCGTGGTCGGCCACGACGACCTGCCGCTCAGCCAGTGGATCACGCCCCGCCTCACCACCGTGCGCCAGGACGTCCAGGGGCTGGGGGAACGGGCGGCGCTCCGTCTGATGCAGGAACTGAACGTCGAGGCCCCGGCCCCCACCCCGCTGCCCGCACCGGTACTGACGGAACGCGCTTCCACGGCCCCGCCGCGACACTGACCGCACCGCGCTGCGTTATGCCGTCAGCCCGCCGGCAGCCGGACGGACTGGCCGTGCCAGAAGGTGTCGGACGGGTCCCACCGCTGCTTCACCTGCTGGAGTTTGGCGTAGCCCGCCTTGTAGTACAGCTCGTGCCACGCCGTGTCCGAGGTGTTCCACCGCGGGTCGCTGAGATCGATGTCCGCGTAGTTCACATAGCAGCCGTCGGTCACCTCGCCGGGTACGGGCACCCCGCCCGTGTCGGCGTACACCTCGCCGTAGAACTCGCGCAGCCAGCCCACCTTGCGCGCCTCCTCGGCGGGGTCCTCCCAGTAACACTGGTACTGGAGCTTCAGGACGGAGTCGCGCTGGGCGACGGCCGTGTCACCCGGCCGGACCGCGTTGATACGGCCGCCATAGGTGATGGCCTGCAGCAGGTCGCCCGGGCCGCCCGCGTCGCTCCTGAGGTGTCGGTAAATAGATGCGATCTGGTCGTCCGGGAACCCCGTGCGCATGTGGGCCGACTTGTAGTCCGCGCTCCGGTTCCAGGCGTAGGCGCCCGTGTTCCTGGTCGCCAGCAGCCAGGGGGAGCGGCGCGGCGCGAACCGGGCCGTGCTCGGCCGGAGTTCACCGGCCGCCACGCTCGCCGGCCGGGCGGCGGCCCCCACCCCGTCGGTGAGCGCGTTCACGTACCGCTCCAGCAGCCGCTCGGCATCGGGCACGGTGGCGTCGAACTGCGTGGACAGGGAGATCTCGCCGCTCGCCACCGTGCTCAGGTTGAGGCTGCTGTACAGCCCTGCGTACGGGGAGTCCGGGTCGCTGTGGCGTTCCAGCCAGGTCCCGTAATTCTGCAGGAGGCGGTGGAAGGAGCGCTCGGACAGGTCCGACCAGCGCCACGACACGTCGTGCAGCAGTACCTCGGCCGGCGGCTTCGGCAGTTGCGCGGCGGGTGCCCTGCCCGCCGTTCCCGGGGTGCGCAGGAAGTACCGGGTCACGATGCCGAAGTTGCCCCCGCCGCCCCCGGTGTGCGCCCACCACAGGTCCCGGTTGGGGTCGTCGGCGTCCCGGGTGGCCACCACGGAGCGGGTGCGGCCCTTCCCGTCGGTGACCACGACCTCCACGCCGTATACGTGATCCACCGTCAGGCCATGCATACGGGACAGCATCCCGTACCCGCCGCCGGACAAGTGGCCGCCCGCGCCGACGTAGTGGCACAGCCCGCCGGGCAGTGTGACGCCCCACAGCCGGTACAGGGTCAGATACACCTCGAAGAGGCTCGCGCCTGCTTCCACGACGAACGCGGAACGGCCCTCGTCGTAGTACACGGCCCGCATCTCGGACATGTCGATGACGGTCTCGACGTCCGGGTTGTACACGAAGTCCTCGTAGCAATGGCCGCCGCTGCGGACGGCCAGTCGCCTGCCCTCCCGGACGCCGTCGCGCACCGCGTCGACCACCTGGTCCGTGCTGCGCACCAGGTGCACGGAGCCGGGCGAGCCGGTCCACCGCCGGTTGTTGCCGCGTATCAGGTCGGGGTAGCGGGCGTCGTGCGGTGTCACGACGACCGGTCCGGCTGTCTTCCCCCGGGAAGCGGCGAGCGCCGGGTGCGGCCGCGCCATGCCGCCGATGCCCGCGCCCGCGGCGCCGACGAACGCGGCGCCGCCTCCCCTGAGTATTCCCCTGCGTGATATCCCACTCATTCGCGAATTCCCCTCGGGTCCTCTCGGACCCCTCGGATTTCTGCGGATTCTCTTCGGGCTACTGTCCGGGGGAAATCATGCTCAGGCGAAGGGAATTCGGCCATGTCGTTCGCCGATTCCCGGTATTCGCGTTCCGGATGGTCGGGCCCGTACGGAAAGACCCGCCACGCGGGCGAGCGCGGGCACGGCCGCGAGGCGTACGCAGCGTTCCACCGCCTTGCGGGCCGGCCAGCCGGTGAGGTCCGCGCACCACCACAGCGCGATTCCGCGGCCGGGTGGGGTGCCGGTGAGGGGGAGGAGGGTCAGGCCCCGGAGGTCGGCGGTGCTCAGGCCGAGTGCCTCGGCCACGCCGACGCCCCAGCCCTGCCGGACCAGGCCGACCACGGTCTGCGCCTGCGGGGTGCTGAAGACCGGCGCGGTGCGGTCGGTGCCGGTGAGCGCGGCCCGGAGGGCGGCCGGTGCGTCCGGGCCCGCCACCTCGTCGACCACCGCCAGTGGCCGGCCCCGCAGGTCAGCGGGGCCCGGGCGGGCCGGCAGCGCACCGGCCGACTCCTCCCGGACCACGGCCATCAGTTGCTCCCGCCAGAGCAGGACCCGCGCCAGCCGCGCGTCGGCGCGCGCGGCGGCCGGGCCCCCTGGGCCGACGACCAGGTCGAGCCGCCCCTCCAGCAGCTGCTTCTCCAACTGGGCCGTGCGCTCCTCCCGTACGGTCAGCCGCAGGCCGGGCTGCGTCTGCCGTACGCGCATCACGGTGCGCGGTACGAGGAACGGCGCGACACCGGAGTGGACGCCGAGCCGGACCTCGCCCCGCAGCCCGCGGCGCACCTCGGCGGCCGTTCCGGGGAGCGCGCGCAGCTGCCGGAGCACCGTACGGGCGTGGGGCAGCAGCGCCCGCCCCTCCGGAGTGAGCGCCGCGGGCTGCACCGACCGGTCGAACAGCCGCATGTGCAGCGCCTTTTCCAGGGCGGCCACATGCGTGCTGACCCGGGACTGCGACCGGCTCAGCGCGACCGCGGCGGCGGAGAAACCACCGTGCTCGGCGACGCCCACGAAACTGCCGAGCCACTCCACTCGGTACTCCAATGCCCTGCCCCCATCTCCCGCCGGCGGCGACGGTCGCTCCCGAAGCCTGTAATTAACCGGTTTCGAAAATAGACCGACCATGATCACAGGCGCCATAGGAAGGGGAGAGAAACCCGGTTTCGTCGGGCTGCGGGGAAGGCCTCAGCTCCAGGTGCGGTCCCAGGCGACCTTCTTGTCCCACTCCGGCGTCGGCGCGAACAGCTTCTCGCCCTTGGCCAGGTGCTTCTCCATCTCCTTCTCGTCCATCTCGATGCCGAGCCCGGGCTTGTCGGTGAGGTAGTACCAGCCCTTGTTCATCAGCGGCTCCTCCTGCTTGACGAGGTCGTTCCAGAACGGAACGTCCGTCGCGTGGTACTCCAGCGCGACGAAGGTCTCGGTCGCCGCCGCGATGTGTGCGGACGCCATGGCGCCCACGGGGGAGCCGGCGTAGTGCAGCGGCATCGCCTTGCCCTTCTCGGCGGCGTAGTCACCGATCCGCTTGGTCTCCAGGATGCCGCCGGCGGTGGCCGGGTCGGGCTGGACGAGGTCGATGGCGTCCTCGTCGATCAGCTTGCGGAAGCCGTCGAGCGAGTAGATGTCCTCGCCGGTCATCGTGGGCACGTTGATGGCCTTGGTGATCTCCTTCCAGTCGTCCGTGTGGAACCACGGGACGAGGTCCTCCAGCCAGGCCAGGTTGTACCGCTCGAAGCGGTGGGCCAGCCTGATCGCGGTGTTCACGTCGAAGTGGCCCGTGTGGTCCATGCCCATCGGGATGTCGTACCCGATGGCGTCGCGCACCGCCTCCACGTACTCGGCCATCAGCTCGATGCCCTTGTCCGTGATCTGCACCATGGTGAAGTTGTGCTGGGTCTGGCCGTAGCTCCCGGGCTTGTCGCCGTACTGCTCCAGGTTCCCGTCCCAGTAGCTCTTGCCGATGATGGTGCCCGGCTTCTTCGCCACCAGCTCCAGGCCGAGGTCCATCTTCAGGAAGGTGAAGCCCTTGTCGACGCGCTCCTTCATGCGGCGCCCGTACTCCTGCGGGTCCTCGGACTCCGTGGTGTCGGTGTAGAGCCGGATCTTGCGCCGGTACGCGCCGCCGAGCATCTGGAAGACGGGGACGCCGTACGCCTTTCCGGCCAGGTCCCACAGCGCCATTTCGACACCGGAGACGCCGCCGCCCCGGCGGCCGTCGCCGCCGAACTGCTTGATGCGCTTGAAGAGCATCTCGACGTTGCACGGGTTCTCGCCCAGCAGCCGGCTCTTGAGCTCCAGCGCGTACCGCTTGTCCGCGTCGTCCCGGACCTCGCCGTACCCGGAGATCCCCTGGTTCGTGGAGATGCGGACGATGGGGCTGGTGAAGGGCACGCCGTCGAGGACCGCCACCCGCATGTCGGTGATCTTCAACTGGGACGGCTTCGAGGCCCGGCTGACCTTCTGCGAGAGAAACTCGACCTGCTCCTCGACCGGGCGGAACGCCAGGGCGCCGAGGCTGAGTCCGCCGAGGCCGAGCGCGGAGAGCTTGAGCATGTGACGTCTGGTTGCGGGGTTCTGCGAAGGCTGCGCGGCGTCGCGCATGGGAATTCTCCTCAGTTCGGGGGTGAAGTGGTTGGGGGAATCGGTCTTCGGGGGAGTGGGCTTTTGCGCGGCGCCTCAGTCGGCGTCGTCGATGATTTCCTGAATGCGTTCCGGGGAGACCGGCAGATCGTTCTTGTTCTCCTTCAGCCAGTTCTTGAAGTCGTCCTTGATCTTCTGGTCGATCTCGTCCCAGCCCTTGTCGAGCTGCCCGGCGGTGTACGTGCCGTCCTTGAGCCGCAGCTTGGTGAACGTGTCGCGGAGCAGCGTCAGTTCGGCGTCCTTCACCAGGCCCTCCGCCAGCTGTGCGGGAACGAAGACGACGCCCTCGCGCCTGGCGAGCACGATGTCGCCGGGCAGGACCACCGCCTCGCCGATGCGAATGGTGCGGTTGAGGCCGGTCAGCATTTCGTTCCGGATGTAGGAGGGGTGCCAGCCGCGGACGTACGCGTTGAATCCCTTGATGTCCTGGAGCTCCTCCAGGTCGCGCACCGTGCCGTCGAAGACGACGCCGTTGCGGGTCTTCGCGTAGATCTGGCTGCCGAGGTTTCCCCCGATGAGGGTGCCGTCGGCGACCTTGCCGAAACCGTCGGCGACGTAGACATCGCCCTTTTGGAGCTTTTCGATCGGCCAGGTGTTCATCTGGCCGTCATTTCCCGCGGCGTGCCCGGCGTCCGTCATCCGCTTTTCCAGGGCCGGGCTGTTCGGCATGTACTGCGCGGTGAGCGCCCGGCCGATGACGGGTTTCCCCTCGTGAATGGTCTTCCAGTCGCCGGCGAACTGGTTGTGGTAGCCCTTCCCTTCGAGATAGCCCCACGCCTGCTCGGTCGAGACGACCTTCATGCGCTTCAGCAGGTCGTCGGAGACCTTCGGGCGGCCATCGGGGAAGCGGTCCCCTTTCCAGTCGGCGGTCAGCGCCACCACGTCCGCCTTTGTCGCCACCGGGTTCACCCGGCTCTGCTGTCCCTGCGCCTGTGCGGGTTCCTTTGCGGGCGCCTGGCGGGACGCGGCGGCCGGGACGGCGATCGCCACTCCGCCGGCCAGCAGCACGGCAGCGCACGCCGACACCGAAATGAGCGATCTGGTTTTCTGCCTGTTCTGCATGGGATGAGATTTCCTCTCGGCCGTTCCTGACGAAAATGTGGAAACGACGGCGGGCGCCGGAACGACCGAAACGGTAGGGACCGGCCCGGGTGCCGGGAAGAATCGCGGCGGGATAGCGGGATTCGGATGTCGAATGACATCAGGGGCGCTCCGGTGCCAGCCGCCGGGTGCCCGGCGGCACGTCGGAGCCCTCGATCTCCCGCAGCAGCGTGCGCGCGGCGGGCGTCAGCGGGTTGGTACCGCTCCAGTGCACGGCGACCCGCCGGCCGCACGGTACGTCCAGCTTCCGTGCCACCACGCCCTGCGCGTCCGCCGTGGCCACCGCCAGCAGATTGGTGACCCCGATGCCCAGCCCGCTGCGCACGAGGGAGATGAGCGTCTGCGGCTGGTTCGTGGCCTGTACGGCGTTGGGCTCGAAGCCGCGCTCCCGGAACGCGCGGTACGTCTCGAAGCCCATGGCGTCCGGCGATCCCAGCCTGCCGATGGTGATGAGCGGGTACTCGGCCACTTCGGGCACGGGGAGCGGCTCCGGCAGCGCGGCCAGTGGATGGTCGGGGCGGTGCACGACGATCAGGCCCTCGCGCCACAGCGGCCGGTACTCGACCGACGGACCGGGCGGCGGTGTCATGGGGCGCAGACACAGGTCCACTTCGCCCGCGGCGAGCGCCCCGTCGAGTTCCAGCGTCGGGCGTTCCACCAGGACCACTTTGATGGCGGGGCGGGTCCGTGCCATGCGTTCCAGCAGCTGGGGCACGAAGGCCACGCTGGCGCTGGGGTAACTGCCCAGCGTCACCACGCCCCGGGCGGCGCCCCGGTGCGCCGCCATCGCGGCCTCCGCCCGGGAGAGCTGGCGCAGGATGGTCCGCGCGTGCTCGGCGAGGACGGCACCGGCGTCGGTGAGGGCCACGGGCCGCCGGTCCCGGTCGAACAGCGGGACCCCCGCCTCCCGTTCCAGTGCGGCGACGTGCATGCTCACGCGTGGCTGGGACCGGTGGACCACCTCCGCCGCGGCGCTGAAGCTGCCGGTGTCGATGACGCTGAGGAAAGAGACGAACCATTCGAGACGTACGTCGGTACGGAGCATGGTCCCCGGTTCTATCCCTGCCGCGCGCGGTCCGCAGCATCCCTTTCCCGATGCGCATGCCGACCGATCCGTATTGCGAATAGCGGCATACGGAATCGGCCCTTATCCGGGTGTGATGGGGCGCCTACGCTCCCCCTTCATTACCGCTTGCCGATGGCGGGGCACCGGCCCGCGCCCGGATTTCCCATTCTTTCTTCACGGCCCCCAGGAGCTCTGATGACCGAAGTCCCGCAGCATGCACCACCGGGCGGCCGCGTCCGCTGGGGCATGATCTGGCTGTCGTTCGGCGCCGTCACGATCAATTACGTGGACCGCGCCAACCTCGGTGTCGCGCTGCCGTACATGACGGACGAGCTGAACCTCTCGAAGACCGCCACCGGTCTGCTGCTGGGCGCCTTCTTCTGGACGTACGCCGCGTTCCTGCCCGGTGCCGGCTGGCTCGTCGACCGGTTCGGGCCCCGCCGCATGATGGCGTTCGCGCTGCTGGCGTGGTCCGCGGCGACGATGCTGGTCGGCGCGGCGTCCGGATTCCTCGTACTGCTGCTGATGCGGCTGCTGCTCGGCGCCGTCGAGTCGCCCGCCTACCCGTCCAGTTCGCAGATCGTGGGGCGCTGGTTCCCCGTGCGGGAGCGCGCGCTGGCCGCCTCCATCTTCGACAGCGGAGGGCGGGCCGGTACCGCCTTCGCACTGCCCATCACCACCGCCGTCATCGCGCTGCTCGGCTGGCGGGGCTCCTTCGTCGCCGCGGGCGCCGTCGGCCTCCTCTACAGCGTGTTCTGGCTGAAGTACTACCGGGACCCCGAGGCGCACCCCAAGCTCACCGACGGCGAACGCGCCTACATCAACGAGGGCGGCGCCCAGCGCGCCGACGACGGCCGGCCCGCCATGCCGTGGCGGCAGCTCTTCCGCTACCGCACGGTGTGGGGCATGGTGACGGGCTTCTTCTGCCTCTCCTTCGTGCTGTACTTCTTCGTCACCTGGTTCCCCTCGTACCTGGTCGACGCCCGGGGCTTCGATCTGCTGAAACTCGGCTTCCTCGGCATGATCCCTGCGCTGCTCTCGATCCCCGCCCAGCTCTTCGGCGGCTGGCTGCAGAAGCGGCTGGTGAACCAGGGCCGGTCGGTGACGTACGCCCGCAAGGTGCCCATCGTCACCGGTCTCGTCCTCTCCTCGGTCATCGTCTTCGCGGGGGTCGTGGAGAACGCCTACCTGGCGCTGGCGCTGCTCGCGGTGTCGCAGAGCGCGCTGTGTTTCGCCGCGTCCAGCCTCTGGGCGCTGCCCGCCGATGTGGCACCGAGCCCCGCCAACGTCGGTTCGCTGGCGGGCATCCAGGGCTTCGCCTCCAACGTGGCCGGTTTCGTCAGCCCGTTGGTCATCGGCGCGCTGCTGGACACCTTCGACGGCTCGTACTTCGTGCCGCTCGCGGTGGCCGGCGGCGTCGCGCTGGTCGGCGCCCTCGTCTACGGGCTCGTCATCCGCTCGCTGGAGCCGCTGGGCACGAAGGCACCCGCCGCGCACGGCACCACCACCGAGACCACCGAGATCCACTGAAAGGAACCCTCCACATGTCCGAGCACACGCCCTCCGCACCGCCGCAGCCGCAGGCCGGCCGCTACTCGGAGGACACCCTCAACGCCTTCCGCGCCGTCACCACGGCCTCCCTCGCCGACGCCGTGGAACAGCACGGCCGACGCGGCTACCTGGCCGGCGCCCTCCACCAGGTGGCGCCCGGCGCCGGCACCCTGGCAGGGCCCGCCGTCACCGTCCGCGAGATACCGGCGGCCGAGGCCGGGCCGCCCACCCACGCGCTCCAGGCCATCGACGAAGCGCCCGCCGGCAGCGTGGTGTGCATCGACGCGGGCGGCGCCGACATCGCCGTGTGGGGCGGGCTGATGACCGCCGGCGCGGTGGCCCGCGGCCTCGCCGGGTGCGTACTGGAGGGCGGTGTCCGCGATGTCACCGAAATCACCCGGGACTTCCCGGACTTCGCCGTCTACGCCCGCTCCACCGTCCCCGCCACCACACTCGGCAGAATTCGCACCGTCGCACTCAACGAGCCCGTCGTCGTCGGCGGCGTCGACATCCACCCCGAGGACCTCATCGTCGCCGACCGGGACGGCGTGGTCCGCGTACCGGCCGAGCTGGTGGACGCCGTCCTGCGGACCGCGCAGGAGATCGAGGAGCGGGAAAAGGAGCAGACCCGGCACATCCTCGGCTCCGGATCGCTGCGCGCCGGCCTCGCCCGCTACAACAGGATCTGACCGATGCCCGCACCCTTTCGCACCCCCCTGACCGTCCCGGCGCGCGCCACCGGCGCCGGGCCCGACATCCTCGCCCTCGGTGAGCCCCTGGTCGAGTTCAGCGCGGACTCCGACGGCGCGCTGGAGGACGCCGTCCGCTTCACTCTGGGATACGGCGGCGACACGTCCAACGCGGCCATCGCGGCGAGCCGTTCGGGAGCGCGCACCGGCTACCTCACCAGGATCGGCGGCGACGCGTTCGGCGCGCTGCTGCTGGACCTGTGGACGCGCAACGGCGTCGACATCTCCGGTGTGATCCAGGTACCGGACGGCGACACCGGCCTGTACTTCATCACCCGGCACGCCGGGGAGGGACATCGGTTCACCTACCGCCGGGCCGGCTCGGCCGCTGCCCGGCTCACCCCCGCCGACATCCCGGAGGAAGCCCTCGCGCGGGCCCGGCTGCTGCACGTCAGCGGCATCACCCAGGCGGTCTCCGCCTCGGCGTGCGACGCCGCGCTGCATGCCATGCGGACGGCGCGCGCCGCGGGCACCCTCGTGTCGTACGACCCCAACCACCGGCCCGCGTTGTGGCCGCTGGAACGCGCGCGGGCCACGGTCCTGCACAGCGCCTCCCTCGCCGACATCGTGCTCCCGAACCTGGAGGAGGGACGGCTGCTGACGGGGGAGGAGAGCCCGGAGGCGGTGGCGGAGTGTTTCGCCCGGCGCGGGCCTGCCGTGGTGGCGCTGAAGATGGGCGCCGAGGGCGTCCTGCTGTCCGAGCGCGGCCGCCTCACCCGCATCCCCGCGCACCCGGTACGGGCCGTGGACGCGACCGGCGCCGGGGACACCTTCGACGGTGCGTTCGCCGCCCGGTTGCTGGCCGGTGACACGGTGGAGGACGCGGCCCGGTACGCCGTCGTGGCCGCGGCCCTGACCACCACCGGGCACGGCGCGGTGGGACCGATCCCGAACCGCGCGGCCGTGGAGAAGGCGCGCGCGGCGGCCGTGTGAACGCACCGGAGCCGGTGTCCGGACCCGACGGGTCGGACACCGGCTCCGGTGTTGTGTCTTGTTGTGTCAGCGGATGAACCGGTCCACGTAGTCGGCGCCCAGTCCCACCTTCGCGTAGTGGGCCCGGCACATGTCGATCTTCGTGAAGGTGTCCTCGTACCCGGTCTGCACGCCCTTGTCGTCCACATAGGCCATGGCACCGGTGATGTTGAAGAAAGTGATCATCTCCGCGCAGTCCTCGGGGACCGCGAGGGTGTGGATCTCGCCCGGCGGCTCGTACACGAAGTGCCCGGCCTCGGCGACCCAGTCGTGCTCGTAGTAGTGCCACTTGCCCTTGATGACATAGCCGAAGACGACTCCCGGGTGGCGGTGCCGGGAGACGATGCCGGCCGCCGTCACCTTCAGCAGATTGCACCACTGGCCGGTCACGGTGTTGAACATCAGCGGCCGGAACCACACGTGCGGCGCCTGCGGCACCCACACCCGGTCGTCCTCGGGCACCGCCGCAATGGCGATCTCCGGAGGGACGACGGGGGACAGGGGGATGACCGGGCCTTCCGGCGGCACGGTGGGTGAAGTGGAGGCATCCATAGCATCCATACGGGACGATCCTTTCTGTTGAGTCCGTTGAGTGGGTCAGGCGGCGAGGTAGCCGCCGTCGACGGCCAGTACCGCGCCCGTGATGAAGCCCGCGTCGGGGCCTGCCAGGAAGGCAACGGCACCCGCTACGTCCTCGGGGGCGCCCCAACGCCCCATGGGCGTGCGCTCGACAATGCGCCGGCTGGCCTCGGTACTTTCGTGCAGTTCGCTGGTCAGCCCGGTGCGGATCCAGCCGGGGGCGACCGCGTTGACACGGATGCCGTGCTCCGCCCAGGCCACCGCGAGCGACTTGGTGAGCTGCACGACCCCGCCCTTGCTGGAGCTGTAGGCCGGCACCTTGGGGCCGCCGAAGTAGCTCAGCATGGAGGCGACGTTGACGATGCAGCCGCCCGAACCGGCGAGCGCCTCGCGCGCGGCCACGCAACAGCGCATGGTGCCGGTGAGGTTGACGCCGACCACGTGGGCGAAGACGTCGAGGTCGTACTCGCGTTGCCGCGCGATGACACCCGCGGCGTTGACCAGTACGTCCAGGGTGTCGAAGCCCGCGAGAAAGTCCCGCAGCGCGGCATCGTCCGTCACATCGAGCTGTACCGCGTGTACGCCTCCGGGCAGTCGGCCGGCCGCGCCGTCCGCATCGATCCCCGCCACGGTCACTTTGTCCCCGGCGGCCGCGAACCGCGCGGCGATCGCGGCGCCGATGCCGCTGGTGCCCCCGGTCACGACCACGGTCCGTCCGCCGGGTCCCGGCGGCTGGTCTGCATCCACAGTTGTCCCCTCGTTTTGATCACCACGGATGTGCCGCACCCGATTCAACACAGCGGGGAAAGCCGCGTCAGCGCTCATACGGCAGGGGAATGGGGCCCATTCGCCTGCCCGTCGCCGCCGCGTGTTCACTTCTTGTTCGAAATTTCTCCGCCATCCGTACAACCTTTCGCGGCCCCCGGTGATCTTCACCGTCGAGTCAACCGACTCCTTCGAACCTTGGGCCTGTGAGCAGCCGGTTCCGGGCCCCTTCTCCACTTGGGGAACATCATGCGTAGACGCGCCACTGCCGCCGCCGTGAGCGGCGCTCTGGCCCTGACCGCTCTCGCGATTCCGGTCGCGCAGGCCGACGCCGGGCGGACGGACGACGCCGCCGCGGCCGCCCGCACCGCGCAGCAGAGCTCCGTGCAGCAGGCCGCCTCGGCGAAGCCGAAGGCCACGTCGTTCGGGCTGCGGTCCGCCACCGACGAGCAGTACGGCGACACGACGATCTCCGACGTCGTCGTCAACGGTGGCAAGGACGTGGTCCTGGGCACCACCAACACCAAGACGGTGACGGTCACCTTCACCGCGACCGACGACTCGGGCATCGAGTGGGCCGACGCCATCCTGTGGCACGGCGGCGCCACCTTCGACGAGCTGGACACCGGCGTCAACCCGGACCAGGAGAACGCCGACTGCACGGCGACCTCGTCCACCACCGCCAAGTGCACGCAGACGTTCACGATCGACCCGCAGTACCACCTGTTCAACGCCGCCGCGGGCACCTGGAAGGTGTGGGCGATCGCGCAGGGCAATGACGCGGACTGGGTCGAGCAGGACAACGTCAAGACGTTCTCGATGAAGCGCTACTCCAAGCTCACCGCCAACGCCTCGCCCGAGCCGGTCCTCAAGGGCCGGACCATCACCATCTCCGGCCTGCTGACCCGCGCCAACTGGGACACCTACAAGTACGCCGGCTACACCCAGCAGTCGGTGAAGCTCCAGTCGCGCGCCGCGAGCGGCGGCAGCTACGCCACGCTCAAGACGTACACCTCGGGCAGCGGCTCGACCGCGGGCCAGGTGAAGACCACCCGTACCGCGAGCACGGACACCTGCTGGCGTTACAGTTTCGCCGGTACCTCCACCACCCCCGCCGTGACCTCCAGCGGCGACTGCGTCGACGTGCGCTGACGCCCGGCACGCCCCCTTCCCCGCCGGGCCCGGTCACCGATGGGTGAGCAGGTCCTGGTGGGGGAGGGGGCGGTGCAGGGCGAGGAGGGCCTGGTCGTCCTGGGGCGCGCTGGCGCTGTGCCGGCTGACGTCACGGGCCAGGAAGTCCAGGACGGCCGACGGCTCCGCGGGATGGCCGGTCTGCCGCAGATAGTCGCGGAGCATGCCGGGGACCCGGTCGGCCGGGTCGTAGAAGGCACCGACGCGGTCGCGGGCCTCGGTCACCCCGTCCGTGAAGCACAGCAGCATCGCCCCGGGCGGGAAGGCGTACGTCTCCACCGGTGACGCCCAGCTCCCCAGGCTGGTGATGCCCAGCGGCGGCGCCTCCTCCGTCGGCTCCAGCACGCGCGCCCGGCCGTCCGCGTACAGCAGGAGCGGCGCCGGGTGCCCGCGGTTGACGAGCTGCACCTGCTCCAGGTCGTCGCTGAACTGGACGATCAGGGCGGTGGTGAACCCCTCCGTATCGTCCGGGCCCTCCCGGCGCCGGCCCTCGCGCAGCAGCGCCTCCTCCATGACCTGTACGAGATCGGGCAGGTCGGGCGAGTGGTCGGCGGCGAAGCGGAAGGCACCGATGTCGACGCTGACGGCCGCGACGGCGGACAGCCCTTTGCCGCGCACGTCACCGACCATCGCGCGGACGCCGAACGGGGTGTCCTGCACCACGAAGAGGTCGCCGCCGATCAGCGCCATGTCCTCGGCCGGGACGTACCGGGCGGCGATCCGCAGCTCACCCAGCCTGCTGGGCGGCCGGGGCAGCACGGCCCGCTGGGCCACCTCGGCGGCGTACCGCGCCCGGCTGGCGCTGGCGTGCTGCGAGCGCAGGGACCGGTCCAGGCCCACGGCCAGTGCGGTGACGGCCAGCAGGGTGACCTGGTTGGCGACGCCGGCCTGCCAGCCGAAGGAGCCGGCGGCGTACGCCAGTCCCGCGTGCGCCAGCATCGCGGTGAGGCCGACGGCGACGATGCCCGCCGGCCGGAGCAGGGAGACCGCGGCCACCGGCGCGACGGCCAGCAGCGGCGCCGACGACACCGGCGCGGGCGTCAGCAGGTCGACCAGCACCGCGAGAACGATCACCGCCGCCGGGATCCAACGACGCGTCCGCGACCACACTGCCAACTCCCTCATCAGGCCATCTTGCCCGCCCGCAAGGCCGCAGGCAGCTCACGGCAAGCCGAAGGCCGCCGAACGATGTCTCCGCGGCCACCGGTGAAGTCTCTCAGGCGCGCGGCGCCGCCGAGGCCATCGCCGTCAGGGTCCGGCGGCAGATCTTGCCCGTCGGGCCCAGCGGCATGTCCGGCAGCCGCAGGAGGAGTTCGGGCAGCTTGCGGCGTTCGAGGCCGCGCTCCCGTTCCAGGAAGGCGGTGAGGTCCGGCAGGGTCAGCGCCGGGGCCGTACCGGGGACCTCGCGGACGCATGCGCACAGCCGCTCACCCAGGTCGGGGTCCGGTACGCCGACGCAGACGGCCTCGGCGACGGCGGGATGGGCGCCCAGCTCCTGCTCCACCTCGGCGGGGCTGATGTTGTAACCACCGCGTACGACGATCTGCCGGAGCCGGCCGAGGACGTGCAGCCGGCCGTGCGCGTCCAGCAGCCCGCGGTCGCCCGTGCGCACCCAGCCGCCGGCGGTGCGGTAGCGGGCGTCCAGCTCCGGACTCCCGACATAGCAGAGCGGGGTCATCGGGCCCCGGGCGCGGATCTCGCCCGGCTGCCCCGCGGGGAGCGGAGCGCCGTTGTCGTCGGTGATGCGGATGGCGGCCACGCCGGGGTCGGGGCGGCCGGTGCCGGTCTCCGGAGTGAGGCCGGTCGCCGCGGTGTGACAGTTCACGCCGTCGGAGGAGCCGTACACGGCGATGACCGGGCGCCCGAACCGCCGCCGGCAGGCGTCGGCGGTGGCGGCGGGCAGTGCGGCGCCGCTGGACACAACGGCCCGCAGGCCGGTGAGGTCCTCGCCCGGGAGCGGTGGATGGTCGGCGAGGCGGCGCAGCATGGTCGGCACGCCGAAGACATGCGTGGGGCGGTACTCGCTGATCATGCGCAGGGCCGCCGCCGGGTCGAAGGAGTCCTGGACGAGGAGGGTGCCGCCGAGCGCCGCGACCGTGACGGGCGTGCCGCAGGAGCCGAAGGAGGAGGCGAGCGGTACGAGGACGAGGTGGCGTGGCGGGGTGTCGTCGGCGTGCAGGGCCCGGATGTACGCGGCCCGGCCGCCGGCCATCGCGTTGTGCGAGTAGGCGACCATCTTCGGCTCGGCCTCGGATCCGGAGGAGACGAGGATACGGGCGGGGGAGTCTGGATCGGGGGGCGGCGGCGGGTCCGGGAAGGCGGGCGCGGGGGCATCGGACAGCTCTCTGGTACTGAACACCGCGCGCAGGTACGGCAGTTGAGGGCGCAGGGCGATGTCCTCGGGGGAGGAGAAGACGGCGCCGCGGGCGCGGGAGCGGGTGAGCAGGCTGAGGGTGTCACGGGTGCCGCGGCCGGGCGGGTACGGGAGCGACACCGCACCGAGCGCGGCCACCGCCAGCTCCGCCGCCACCGCCTCGCGGCCATTGGGCAGCCGGAGCGCGATGATGTCCCGCGCGCCCAGGCCCGCGGCGGCGAAGACGGCGGCGAGGTGCCGCACCCGGGCGGCGAGCGTGGCGTAGTCCACCGCGCCCGCCGCGTCGATCACCGCCTCCCGGGCCGGGTGCCGGCGGGCGTGCTCGGCGAAGAGGGAGTACAGGTCGCGGTCCGGGCAGTGGCCCTGGTCCGCCCAGGCGCGGCGGTCCTGCGACGGTACGAGATCGCGGATCGCGACCCCGTCGCGCGAGGTCCACACGGTCCTCGGCGAAGCAACTGCCGACTCGGTCGTCATGCGAACTCCCAACGGCCGGGCTTCATGAGCTCCCAATGAGCGGGTTTCACGAGAACTCCCAGGGGGCGAGCGGATACGTGTGCTCCGCCGTCGCGAGCGCCCCGCGGAAGGCCGGGGCGCGGGGCAGGTCACGCAGGTCGGTGCAGACCGGCGTCGCGGTCAGGCCCGCCTCCTGCAGCCGGGGCGACCAGAAGCCCGTCGGGCGGAGCCGGAAGCGGAGGAGGGAGGCGGCGAGGTCCGTCGCGGCGCCGGGCCCCGTGATCCGCGCGACGCGGTCCGGTCGGGCGCGGGCTTCCGGGCCCAGCGCGAGATAGCCGTCCGCGGTCCGCACGGGACGGTCCAGCGGGGTCCACTCGACCCGCCGGCGGCGGCGCGGGATCACCGCGGCCGCCGAGAGCAGGGAGGAGTCGACGCGCCCGCCGTGACCGGTGCGAATGCGATGGAGCAGCGCCGCCAGTACGCCCTGCGCCGACACCAGGCCGCCGAGGATGTCGGTGAGCGTCATCAGCGAGGGGACGGGGGCCTCGTCCGCGGGGCGGAGCGCGGCGGCCAGTCCGCTGCGGGCCTGCACCAGGAAGTCGGTGCCCACCGGCGGCGTCGGCCCGAGCGCGTCGCCCCAGCCCGAGGCCCCGGCGTACACCAGGCCCGGGCGGGTCCTGCGCAGGTCGTCGGCGTCCAGCCGCAGCTGCGCGGCCTTGCCCGGCGCCCAGTTGTGCAGGAAGACATCGGCCCCGGAGACCAGTTCGTGCACCTCGCGCCGGCCGGCCTCGGTGGTGAGGTCGATCTCCGCGACGGTCTTGTCCGCGTTGAGCGCGCCGAAGCGGGCCGAGCAGGTGCCCGCGATCGGCGGGATGCCGCGCATCGGGTCGCCGCCCGGCGGCTCGATGCGCATGACGTCGGCGCCCAGCATCCGCAGGACGTGCCCGGCGAGCGGACCCTGCACCCGCCGGGTCGACTCGATGACCCGCAGGCCGCCGAGCGGCGCTCCCGTCGCGGGGGCGGGCCGCTCGGCGGTCCGCTCGGCGAACGGGGTCAGGGTCCACGGCCGGATGCCGATCGGCGGGAACGGGTCCTCGCGGACGGCCAGTACGCTGACGCCCGCCTCGCCTGCCGCCTGCCGCACGACCCGGAACGGGGCGCGGGCCACCGCCTCGTGCAGCGACGCCGGCAGCGGGCAGCCGGCGGTACCGAACCGCTGCTGGAAGGGGCGCCAGCCGCGCCCGACATCGGCGGCCGGCGCGCCGAGCCGCCGCCAGAAGTCCCGCCACTGAAGGGGATCGAGGGTCTCGAACTCGATGTGCACCCCGTCGGCCGTGAGCCAGACGCACTCGCCGGGGGCGAGCGGCTCCGGCGGGTCGTCGGCGGCGGTCGCGGCGGCGAGGTACTGCGTGACGGAGAGCAGCGCGGCCTGGGCGACCGAGGTACGGACTTGATGCACCGTCAGGCCCCGGGACCGGCCGATGAGGACGGCCAGCGCGCCCTGTGCGGCCAGTACTCCGGCCACCGCCGACGCGTAGTCGACGGCGAGCGGTGCGGGGCGGCCGGCCGCGCGGCCGTGCACATGCATGATCCCGCAGGCCGCCTGCACGGCCCGTTCGTCGGGCAGCGGCAGGCCGACCGGCCCCGCCCAGTCGATCGCGTACTGGGGCCGGCCGGACTTGGGGGCGTCCGCGAGGTCCAGGGCGCGCGCCGCGACGCGCCCCGCGACCGCGGCCTCGACCGGCTGCGGCGGGGCGGTCATGAGCCGCCTCCGACCGCAGGCCGGCGGCCCTGTGTCGAGTACAGGATGCTGGACGCCGCCCGGAAGGACGGGTCCCGCATCAGCGCGCGTACCTCTTCCAGGCCCCGCTCGGTCAGGCCCGCGGCGATCAGCTTCTCCCGCAGGTGGTAGGTGTGGTGCAGCTGGAGCCGCAGGCCTGCGGAGGCCGCGTGCCGGGTCTCGATGAACGGCTGCGGGTCGATGCCGACGAGCCCGGCGGCCCGCATCGCGGCCGGCACCCGCCGCCCCCAGTGCGGGTCGCCGCCGCCCGCCCGCATCGCGTCGGCCTTCGCCCGCAGGAAGGCCGTGTACAGCTCGGCCGCGCGCCCGTCCGGGGCGAGCAGCGGCGGCTCGTACGACGTGTCGAACTCGTCGATCTGCAGCACGCCGCCCGGCTTCAGGGCGCGCACCAGCTTGTCGAGTACGGCGACCCGCTCCGGGAGGTGTTGCAACACGAGGCGCGCCACGATCAGGTCGAAGGCCGCCTCGGGCAGCGGATCGGTCACCACGTCGTGCCGGACCACGGAGAGACCCGGCGTCTCGGGGATGTGGTGCGGCTTGACGTCGGTGGCGATCACCCCACCGGTGGGCGCGACGCGTGCGGCGAGCCAGCGCGCCACGCTCCCGCCGCCCGAACCGACCTCCAGGCACCGCCAGCCGTCCCCGACCCCCGTCGCGGCCAGCCGCGGAAGGGTCACCGGGTCGTACGCGGCGGCCAGGCAGCGGTGCTGCTCCTCGCTGTGCGCGCTGTCGTTGTCGAAGACGTAGCCAAAGGTGTCGTCTTTCAGGGTCCGGCTCAGTGTGCTCCCCGCCTCTCTGCGATACATGAGCTGCTCGTTCCGGGCGCCGGCTCTCAAGTCCACCGGCCGGTACCGGAGGTTTCCGTACGGCCGGTGAGCCGGCGGCGCAGTGCCGTGCGGCGCACCTTGCCCGTGCCCGTACGGGGGATGTCGTCCCAGGTGAGGACGGCCGGCTCGCGCAGCGTCGGGAGGTCGCGCACCGCTTCCCGCCAGCGGTCCCGGTCCAGCGTGCCGTCCGCGGTGACCACGACCGGCAGCGGCGCCTCACCGGGGCTGCCGAGCACAACGCACTCCAGGGCCTGCGGCAGCCGCTCCTCCAGTACGTCCTCCGTCTGCAGACAGCTCAGTTGCGGGGTGCGGTCGATCTCGCGGTCGATCAGCCGGACGCTGCCGCCGCGGCTCCGGATGCCGAGGTCGCCGGTGTGCCACCAGTCGCCGTGCTGCTTCGCCGCCCAGCGCGCTTCCTCGCCGACGTACGCGAGGCCGCGCGCCGCCGTCCTGGCCAGCACGAGCCCCTCGCGGCCGCGCGGCAGTGGTGCGAGCGTCTCGGGATCGACCACCTTCAGCCGGGTCTTGAGCGGAATGGGTCGGCCGAGATCGCGGGCGTCGTCCGCCGAGACGGAGCGTCGGGTGTGGAAGCGGAAGGTCAGCGGGCCGGTCTCGGTCTGGCCCCAGCCCTGCATCCACACTGGGCCGCGATGCGCGCTGGCCTTCAGATAGGCGCGGAGGACGGGCGGGTGCACCGCGTCGTACGTGCTGATGTACAGCCGTACGCGCCGGAACGGATTGTCCAGGCGGGCGGTCAGCGGCCGGAAGCGGACGTACGACGAGGGGAGCGCCTCGACGATCGTCGGCGGGTGGGCGCGGAGCAACGGGTCGGCGGCGTCCGGGTCCTGGCCGGTGACGATCGTGATCCGCCGGGGCGCCAGGCACAGCACGCTCGCGGTCCAGCAGAACGTCCGGCCGTGCGCGTACGAACTGGCGTTGAGCAGCGTGTCGTCGCGCCGCACGCCGATCTTCGGATACCGCACGGTCTCGAACCGGGCCAGCTTGCCGATGATCGTGCGGGTCGAGTGCACCACCAGCTTGGGGACGCCCGTGGTGCCCGAGGTGTGGTTGATCACCAGGGGCTCGTCGTCGTGCCGACGGCGGGGGCCGGGCGCGGGGTTACCCTGCAGGGCTTCGAAGGCGAGCGTCCCCGGTAAGGCGCCGTCCAGTACGGCACAGGCGTCCGCGGCCCGCGCCAGGTCGGCCCCTTCGGCGCGGGCCCGCTCCAGCAGGCCCGACGTGGTCACGAGCAGGGCGGGGGAGAGGCGTTCGAGCAGCAGCCGCAGCGTCTCTGCGGAGAGCTGCCCGGAGAGCTGGGCGGGGACGGCGCCGATCCGCACGGCGGCGCAGGCCAGCAGGTCGTAGTCCCAGTGGTTGTCCTTGACGATCGCCACCCGGTCCCCGGGCCGGGCCCCGGCGGCGGCCAGCCGGCCCGCCAGGTCCTGGACGAGCGCGGCCAGCCCGGCGACGGAGTGTGCCGTACCGGCCTCCGGCGCGATGTCGAACGGCCGGTCCAACCGGAACTCCGTACCGTGTCCGCGCTCGGCGCACTCCTCGAACAGGGTCCCCATGTCATGCGGTTTCACGCGTTGTCTCCCGGTCGGTGGTGTCGTGGGGGCGGGGGCCGCGCAGTCGGCTGAGGACGCGGGAGGCGGCGAGCGCGCCCGCGCGGACGGCGCCCTCGGAGGACGGCCGCAGCATCACCCAGTCGCCGGCGTACTCCACGGGACTCGTGGCGCGGGCCATGAAGGAGGGGCGGCGACGCAGCGCGGCGGGGGTGGCCTCCGGCAGGCCGTGCGGGAAGGCGTGCACGAAGTTGCGCATACCGGCCTGCTCCAGGCCCGGTACATAGCGCCGGGCCGCCTTGGTGAGGCGCTCGACGACCTCTCGTTCCGGCGCGGCGAGCAGCTCCGGGATGGTCCGGGCGTCCGCCATGAGGGTCAGCAGGCCCTTGCCGGCGGGGGCCCGCGCCGGGTGCTTGACGTGGTCCGCGATGACGCCGGACAGGGTGCTGTCCTCCGCGTCCGGCGTGAGGACGAGGTACAGCGACTCGCTGCCGGCTCGCGGCCCGAGCGGTCGGTCCAGCAGACAGCTCACCTTCAGCGTCGGCGTGAACGTGCACGCGGACAGGAAGGCGGCCTCGTTCGCGGAGGGGTTGGCGTGCAGCCGGGCCGCGACCGGTGCCGGTACGCAGAGCACCGCCGCGCGCGCCGTGACGATGCCGCCGCCGATCCGCAGCCCCGCCGAATCCCGGTCGGCGACCACTTCGTGCACCTCGCTGCCGGTGACCACGTCGAGCCCGGCGGCGAGCCGGCGGGCGAGCAGGTCCATGCCGCTCGCGTACGTGTGCCAGCTCGCCGGCCCGCCCGCGTCCAGCAGCAGGCTCAGCATCGGGGCCGCGGCGGAGCGCGCGGTGTCCCAGCCGAAGAAGCCGCCGGCGACCGGCTGCAGGAGATAGTCGTGGAGATCGGGGTGGTAGCGCCCGGCCAGCTCCTTGACGGTCGTCGTGCCCAGTGGGGTCCGCTCCGGGTGGTCGGCGTCGAACTCCGCGCGCTGCCGCCCCAGTCGGGCCATGAAGCGGGCCAAATCCAGGCGGGCGCGCGGGCCGAGCCCGGCGCCGGTGAGCAGCGCCGACGGATCCGCCACGCCCGGCCGGGCCCGCGCGCCGCGCCACATGCCCAGCCGGCCGCCGATCCGCGGCACGTCACCCTCCGGTACTCCCAGCCGCTCGATCAGCTCCCAGGTGGCGCGGTAGCCGTGCCGGGGGAGCTGCTCGGCGCCCTCGTCGACGGTGTAGCCGTCGTGCCGGAAGCTGTGCATCCGGCCGCCGACGTGCCGCTCCTTCTCGTACACCCGCACCGTCAGCCCGGCGCGCTGCAGTTCGTGCGCGGTGGTCAGTCCGGCGATGCCCGCGCCGATCACGGCCACGTCCAGATCCGGACTCATACGGCGGCCCCCGCTCCCACGAGGAGGCCGGAGCCGACCAGAAGATTCGCCACCACCAGCAGCGCCACGCTCAGGCGGTGCACCGCGAAGCCGGTCTTGCGGGCCCGCATGATGTCGCCGCGCACAAAGCCGGTGATGAACTGCTTCGTCCGCAGCGCCGTCGCGGGCAGCATCAGCAGCACGAACCACCACGGGGCGATCCCGGTGGCCGAGGCGACCGCGCCGAGCAGGAACTCCGCGGCCGACAGGCAGCCGATGAAGACCGCGTTGCCGCGCTCCGACACCAGCGCCGCCACGGTCGGCCGCCCGACGGCCCGGTCGCCCTCCACGTCGTTGGTGTTGGAGTACACCCCGAACATCAGCGGCCCGAACCCGAACAGCACGCCCTGCACGAGGAGGAAGCCGGAGAAATGGCCCGCGGCGAGGCCGTACGGCGCGACGACCAGCACCACGCCCAGCGCGACGAGGAACGCCTCCTGGAAGCCGTGATAGCTGATCTTCAAGCCGTAGGAGTACTGGAGTGACACCACGAACAGGGCCGCGATCAGCACGAGCGCCCACGTCGGACGGTGCGGCGCGGCGTACGCGGCGACGGCCCACAGGACCGCACCGACCAGCGCGGTGACCCAGGCGAATTGCAGTGCCTGACGCTCCGTCAGTGTCCCGGCCACCAATGGCTTGCGCAGCTTGTTGCGCAGTGGGTTGTCCGGGCCGTAGTTCTGGGTGTCGCTGCCGTCGCGGAAACCGGTCACGTCGTCCAGCGCGACCATCGCCATGATCACGAACACCTGGCCGAGCAGGAACACCACGAGCATCGTCGCGGTGGGCCGGTCGAACCGGGCGGCGGGCAGCAGCACGGCGGCCAGCACCACCAGGATGCTGAGGTAGTAGTCGAAGACATCGAGCTTGCCCAGCCGGGCGTAGCTGCGGAGCCGGTGTTCCGCCCGCCCCGCGGCGGCCCTCGGCAGTCCGGCCGGAAGGTCGTGGTGCGTCATGTGCCTTGCGCTCCTTCTGAGTTGGTTGCTGGTTGCTCGGTCGCCCGCTGGTCAGTCGGCCGCTGGTCAGTGGGCCGCGAATGCGCACACGGCGTCGGCGATGTACTCGACCTGCGCATCGGTCAGATGCGGATACACGGGCAGCGCCAGGGCCTGCCTGCTCGCCTCTTCGGCGTGCGGCCAGCGGTCACCGGGCGCCGCGTACACCGCGAACGCGGGCTGCAGCGGCAGCGGCAGCGGGTAGTACGCATGGGACTCGATGCCCCGCTCGCGCAGCTGCCGCGCCAGCTCCTGCCGCCGCTCGGCGAGCACCGCGTAGACGTAGTAGCAGCGGCCGTCCCGGCCCGCAGGCGGCGGGACCACGCCCCGCTCGGCCAGCGGCGCGAACCGCTCGGTGTAGTACTCGGCGATCGCGGCGCGCCGCTCCAGCCGCTCCGCCAGCCCACCGAAGCGGTGGATCTGGAACGCCGCCTGGATCTCGTCGAACCTGCTGTTCCGCCCGATGACGTGGTGCAGGAACCGGTGACGGCCGTCCTGCCCGTGGTTGCGCAGCATCCGCACCCGCTCCCCGAGCGCGGCGTCCCGTGTCACCACCACGCCGCCCTCGCCGGGCATCCCGAAGGACTTCACCTGCACGAACGAGAACACCCCCGCCTCGCCCCACAGTCCGGCGGGCGTACCGCCCAGCACCGCGCCCTGCGCGACCGCCGAGTCCTCGACGAGCCGGACGCCGCGGCGCCGCGCGAGGTCGGCGAACTGCGGCATGTCGGCCATGACGGAGAAGATGTGGGCCGGCATGACCGCCTTGGTGCGCTCGGTGATCCGCTTCTCCGCCTCGGCGGGGTCGGCGACCATCGTGTGCGGCCGGATGTCGGCGAACACCGGCGTGGCGCCCAGGTGCACGACGGACGAGGCGAGCGGGGCGCAGCCGAAGGCCGGTACCACCACCTCGTCGCCCGGGCCCACGTCCAGCGCGGCGAGCACCAGGTCCAGCGCCGAGGTCCCGCTGCCGCAGGCGACCACATCGGCCGCGCCGAGCGATTCCTTGAGCAACTGCTCGAACCTGTGGGTGTGTTCCCCGAGAATGAAGCGCTGTTCCGGCGCGAGACCGATCTCGCGGAGGAGGCCGAGAAGTGCCGCGCGGTCGCCCTCGAAGAGGTCCGGCGGGAAGAACGGAATACGTGGCGGTACGGTCATTCCGGCCTCCCGCGGTAGAACGCGCGGATCGCGTCGCAGACCTGGTCGAGCTGCCGCTCGGAAAGGTCCGGGTAGAAAGGCAGCGCCACCGCGCGCTCACTCGCCGCCTCGGCATTCGGGAACTCGCCCCGGGAATGGCCGATTTCCGCGAAGCAGGGCTGCAGATGGAGCGGGATCGGGTAATAGACCTCGGTCCCGATGCCGTGCCGGGCGAGATGGGCGACCAATTCGTCCCGGCGCTCGACTTCGACCAGATAGACGTAGAAGACGGGCGAGGAGCCCGGTCCGCGGTCGACCACTTCGGGCAGCCGCAGGACGCCGGGAATTTCCCTGAGCCGTTCCTCATAGGCCGCGGCCAGTTCGCCGCGGCGCGCGATGTCGGCGTCCAGCCGGGTCAGTTTGGCCAGCAGCACTGCCGCCTGGATGTCGTCCATCTTGCTGTTCACGCCGGGCAGCGCGCTCCGCGTCGAGATCGTGGGGAAGTCGTCGACGGTGCGGCCGAGCCGGCCGTGGTGGCGCAGGCCGGAGACCAGCTCCGCCGTCCCGGGATCGTCGGTGAGCACCGCGCCGGCGTCGCCGAGCGCGCCGAGCGTCTTGCTGGGGAAGAACGACAGCACCCCGCCCGCGCCGTGCAGCCCGGCATGCACGCCGCGCTGCCGCATGCCGATCGCCTCCGCGCTGTCCTCCAGCAGCACCAGGCCGTGCCGGGCCGCCACTTCGGCCAGGGCCGCCATGTCGGCCATCTGATGGAAGAGGTGCGCGGGCATGACGAAGCGGCTCGTCGGCGAGACGGCGGCGGCCAGCGCCGCGGGGTCCATGGCGTACGTCACGGGGTCGATGTCGACGAACTGCGGCCGGCCCCCGGCGAGCGCCACCGAGGTGGCGGTGGCCGCGAAGGAGTACGCGGGCACCAGGACGCCGTCGCCGGGCCGGATACCGCAGGCGCGCAGCAGCAGTACCAGTGCGTCCGTGCCGCTGTTCACCCCGATCACATGGCGCGCTCCCGTGCAGGAGGCCAAGGCGCTTTCCAGTTCCGCCACTTGGCGGCCGTGCGAGAATTTCCCGTTGTCGAACACCTCGTTCACGCGGTCTTCGATCAATGGCCACAGTCCCGCGAAGGTCTCCGCCTGGGAGAAGAATGGGACTGTATGACAATGCACTTGAAAGGTCGCTGCCGTCGCTACCTTCACCACCCCCTGATACACATTCGGCGGTTTCCCGCAGGGTGAGTGATCCCCCGTTCGCAGCAATTGACACGTGCCCCCTGGCATATTCACACTTTGCGGTAAGTCCTATTCATATTTCTTGACTCCCCTTCTGGTGGCACGCAGCATTCGCTTGTCCGATGAACGGCGTGTACGTGTACCGCTTTTTTGGAGGAATCAGTGACCGGACGCATGTGCCACGAGGGCCGTGCCGCGCGCGAGGACGGCGCGAAGCGCTCCGTGCGCGGCGACCTCGTGAAGGTCCTGCCGCACCGCCGGACGGACCGCGGCCTGACGCTCGAACCGCACGCGAGCCGCTGTGTACGGCGCGGCGAGGTCCACGAACTGGTCACCACCGACCAGCGGGCGACCCGCCCGGGCTCCCGCGTCGACCGGGTCGGCGTCGTCGGCTTCGTGGAGCTGGCCTGTGCCGGGGTGATCGACCGTGGGGACGACGTCTGGATCGACGGCCTCTGCATCGGCACCGTCGTCGGCTTCGACGCCTGCCACTTCCCCAACCACTACAGCATCCTCATCGGCACCGGCCGGCTCGTCACCGGCAGCGACCTGGAGCTGTGCCCCGAACTCCCGGTCGCCTTCACCCAGGTACCTGCCGCCGGCCACTGACAACTTACGGACGCGGCGCGGCCGGTGGCCCCCACGGGGACCACCGGCCGCGCCTTTCGGGTCGGTGACCGGATCAGCCGAGCAGCTCGACGTCCAGCTCGCCGAAGTGGTACTTGCGTACCGCCGCGAGCAGCTCATCGAGCGACAGCTCGCCGTCGTCGTCGGTGTCCACCTTGCGGAACGCCTCCTGGGCCTTCGAGCGGTCCACACCGATCCCGCCGAGCCACGCCTCGAACTCACCGGCGTTGATCTGCCCGTCGGCGTTCTTGTCGCAGAGACCGATGATGCCCTTCACCACCGGGCCGAGCGCGCGGTTGAAGTCGGCCTCGCCTCCTTCGAAGATCAGGCTCCCGGTGACGCTCATGAACTGGTCCCGAGTGAGCGGGCCGTTCGACGGTGCCCCGGACGTCAGCGTGAGGTGGTCGAAGAGGCTGCGGAAGGCTTCCCGCAGCGCCTGCGCCTCCGGGGAGTCGGTCCGCTTGCCGAAGTTCTGCGCGATCTTCCCGGCCTCCTGCTCGAAGTCCTTCCATTCCAGGACTCCGTTACCGTCCGCGTCCCACTTGTCGAAACGCTTCAGCAGGCGGTCGTTGGCGACGGCAGTAGTCATGATGGTTCCCTTTCCTTGGATGTGCGGGATTTCAGCGACGCCGGACAGAGCGTCGGCGCCGCCTCGCGGGGCCTCTCTTCTCCAAAGGCCCCGCAAGTCTGGAATTCAGAGAAGCGTGACCCGGGCCCCGGAGGCTCTTCCGCGGGTGTCCAGCAGGGCGCAGTCCGCGCGGGTCAGCGTCGTCGTGTCGTAACACGTGTGGTGTTGCAGGAGAATTGCCAGATCGGCATCGGCCAGGGCATCCGGCAAACTCTCCACGCGCTCCAGGAATGCGCCGTTCGCGGCGAATTCCGGTACGTACGGGTCGTGATAGCGGACCGTGACGCCCCGGGCGCGCAGACCGCTCGCCACCGGCGCCGCCGGCGATTCCCTGGCGTCGGCCACATCGGGCTTGTACGCCACGCCGAGCAGGACCACCGACGCTTCCTCGGGCGCCTTTCCGAGGTCGCCGAGGAGCCCGACGGCCCGTCCGACGACATGCTCCGGCATCCGTGACACCACGTCATGGGCCGCCGACAGCATCCGGAAATGGAAGCCCTCGGCGTCGGCCTTCGCCGCGAGATAGCGGGGATCGACCGGGATGCAGTGGCCACCCACCCCGGCCCCGGGCTGGAACGGCGCGAACCCGAAGGGCTTGGTCGCGGCGCAGTACAGCACGTCCCACACGTCGATGCCCATGCGGTCGCAGAACAGCGCCACTTCGTCGACGAGCGCGATATTGACGTACCGGTAGGTGTTCTCCAGCAGCTTGGCCATCTCGGCCTCGCGGGTGCCGCGCGACACCACCAGCGTTTCCACGAACCGGCCGTAGAACGCGACGGCGTGCTTGGCACACAGCGGGGTGCAGCCGCTCACCACCTTCGGGGTGTTGCCGATCCCGAACTGCCCGTTACCGGGGTCGATGCGCTCGGGCGAGTACGCGAGATGGAAGTCCGTACCGGCCCGCAGCCCGCTGCCCTCCTCAAGGAGGGGGCGGACGACGTCCTCCGTGGTGCCCGGATAGCTCGTGGACTCCAGGACGACGAGTGTCCCGGGGCGCAGTCCGCGGGCCACGGCCTGCGACGCGGCGCGCACCGCGCCGAGGTCCGGTGCGCCGCCCGCGCCCAGCCCCGTGGGGACGCAGATCACGACCGTGTCGGCTCGCCCGGTCACGGACGCGTCGTCCGTCGCGCGGAACCCCGCCGCCAGCATGTCGGCGACCTCCGCGTCCGGCACCCCGCCGACGTGCGAGCGCCCCTCGTTGAGCCCGGTCACCACCGTGGCGGAGACGTCGTACCCGATGGTCGTCAGGCCCGCGGCGCAGGCGGCCCGCGCGAGCGGCAGACCCACATGCCCCAGACCGATCACCACGAGATCGGCAGTCATGGAAATTCCCCCCTCGTTCGCAACGGCTTCTTTCTCGGCTCAGGCGGAGAAACTCCCGGTTCCAGGGGCGACATGCGAGCCGTGTCCCGGCTGCACGGTCAGTGAGGGGGTGACGCAGAACGGGTCGCCGTAGATCTGAACGGGCTTGTCGGAGCGATTGACGAGGACATGCGCACCGGCCGGCAGCTTGTGACAGCCCTCCGGATTCTCGTACGTGGTGAGCGGCTGGAACTCGGTTTCAAAAACGGTGACTTCGCCGTCGCTCGGGGCGGCGGTGGCCGGCGCGGTCGCGGAAACGCTCGCGATGAGCGCGACGGCGATCAGGGCGAACACAGAAGCGACTCGGCGCATATGACTTTCCTTTCGCCGGGAACAAGCACCGCCCCAATGCTGCCCCAGCGCCCTCTCGCGTAATATTCACCCGTCAAGGTGCACCCGAATCAGCGACACCAATGCCGATCCGGTGGTACGAAAAGATCGTATGACCGGTCCAGGGAATTCCGCTTCTCAGCGCCCGGCCGCCGACAGCAGGGCGAATGCACAGCCGGCCAGCGCGCAGGCGGACAGGGCAGCCGCCACCGCCGCGCACAGCATCCGGTGGCGCAGCTCCCGGTAGCGGGTGGCGTACTCCTCCTGGAGCTGCGCGCAGCGGTGGCGGACCCGCTCCAGGTAGCGGCGGGTGAGGACGAGCCGGTCGTCCGTGTACTGGCGGATGACCTCTTCGCGCTGTGCCGTGGTGAGCCAGGGCATCCGGTCGGCGAACGCGGCGGCCTCGTTCCGGGCTCGCTCGGCCTCCGTCCAGCACAGCAGATAGCCCTCCAGCCGGCCGAGCCCGGCCTCGGCCGCGCGCTCGTCGGGGCCGTGCTGCGGGTTCACTTCTCCTCCGTACCGCCGCGCCGCAGCGGGGTGTCCGGGTCCTCGTCCAGCATGTCCCTGCGGCCGGTGGCCTCGGCCTGGTCCAGCATGGCGACGCCGGGGTGGTGCAGGTCGAAGGCGGGGGACTCGGAGCGGACGCGGGGCAGCGTCTCGAAGTTGTGCCGCGGCGGCGGGCAGGACGTCGCCCACTCCAGGGAGCGGCCGTAGCCCCAGGGGTCGTCGACCGTGATCTTCGGCGCGTACCTGGCGGTGTGCCACACGTTGTACAGGAACGGCAGCGTGGAGACGCCCAGCAGGAACGCGCCGATGGAGGAGACCGTGTTCAGCGCGGTGAAGCCGTCGGCCGAGAGGTAGTCGGCGTAGCGACGGGGCATGCCTTCGGCGCCCAGCCAGTGCTGGACGAGGAAGGTGGTGTGAAAGCCCACGAACAGCGTCCAGAAGTGAATCTTCCCCAGCCGCTCGTCGAGCATGGTGCCGGTGAACTTGGGCCACCAGTAATGGAATCCGCCGAACATGGCGAAGACCACCGTGCCGAACACGACGTAATGGAAGTGCGCGACCACGAAATAGCTGTCGCTCACGTGGAAATCCATCGGGGGCGAGGCGAGGATGACGCCGGTCAGGCCGCCGAACAGGAAGGTGAGAAGAAAGCCGAGGACCCAGAGCATCGGTGTCTCGAACGACAGGGAGCCGCGCCACATCGTGCCGATCCAGTTGAAGAACTTCACCCCGGTGGGCACCGCGATCAGGAAGGACATGAACGAGAAGAACGGCAGTAGCACGCCGCCGGTGACGAACATGTGGTGCGCCCACACGGTGACCGAAAGACCGGTGATCGAGATGGTCGCCGCGACCAGTCCGATGTAACCGAAGATGGGCTTGCGGGCGAACACCGGGATGATTTCGGTGACCACGCCGAAGAAGGGCAGCGCGATGATGTACACCTCGGGATGCCCGAAGAACCAGAACAGGTGCTGGTACAGCAGCGCGCCGCCGTTGGACGGGTCGTAGATGTGCGCCCCGAATTTACGGTCCGCCGCGAGCGCCAGCAGGGTGGCGGCCAGGACGGGGAAGGCCATCAGGACGAGCACGCTGGTCAGCAGCACGTTCCAGGTGAAGATCGGCATCCGGAACATCGTCATGCCGGGCATCCGCATGCAGATGATCGTGGTGATGAAATTGACGGCGCCGAGAATGGTGCCGAATCCGGAGAGCGCCAGGCCCATCACCCACATGTCCCCGCCGACCCCCGGGGTCCGGGTGGCGTCGGACAGCGGCGTATAGGCGAACCAGCCGAAATCCGCTGCGCCGCTCGGCGTCACGAACGACCCCACCGCGATCAGCGAACCGAAGAGAAAAAGCCAGTACGAGAGCATGTTCAGCCGCGGGAACGCCACGTCCGGCGAGCCGATCTGCAAGGGCATGATGGCATTGGAGAAACCGGCGAAAAGGGGCGTGGCGAACATCAGCATCATGATGGTGCCGTGCATGGTGAACGCCTGGTTGAACTGTTCATTGGAGAGGATCTGCAGGCCCGGGCGCGCCAGTTCGGCACGCATGGAAAGCGCCAGCAGGCCCCCGAACAGAAAGAAGATGAAGGCCGTCACCATGTAGAGGGAGCCGATCTTCTTGTGGTCCGTGGTGGTCAGCCACGTCACCACCACGGCACCTCTTGTGCGACGGGGGGTTTCTCGGACCATTGGCTGATCCGGGTGCTCCGTCTGCGTCGTCACGACGCCACTCCCTTTCCGCTCCCATGGGTACACGGCTGGTATACGGCACCGGCGGAAAGCAGCCGCGCCATTGGGCCGTACGTGGGAGGGGGAATGCGGTCCGGGCGGAGTACGCCCCGGCAATTCGGTCAGGTGTCGGGGATCAGCTGCTGCTCGACGACCTCCCGGGCCACCTCGCGCAGGCGCCGGCCGCGGCGGCGGGCGTGGCCGCGCATCGCCTCGAAGGCCTCATCGACGCTGACGCCCATGCGGTGGGCCAGGAAGCCCTTGGCCTGTTCGATGGCGATACGGCTCTGCAGTGCGGAGCGCAGCTGGTCGTTGACCCTGCGGTAGGTGATCAGGGCCTCCTGGTGGTACAGGCTGACGGCCACGACGTGCGCCAGCGCCTGCCCCAGCCGCACGTCCGGCTCGGGCACCGGAGCGGAGCCCGTACGCAGCAACAGCAGGCAACCGTCGGCATGTTGACGGTGGGTCAGCGGCACCGCGCTGGCGAAGCGGTACCCGGCGGCGAGGGCCTGCTCGGTGAAGGCGGGCCAGCGCGGCGCGGTGGACAGCAGGTCCACCGAGACGACCGGGGAGGTGGTGCGGTACCCCTCCCGCGCGGGCCCCTCCAGCGCCGCGATGGTCAGCAGGTCGGCGAAGGCCGGGTCCGGCTCGCTCGCGGCGACCGGCTGCAGCCCCTCGCCCGGCGGCGCGAACAGCACCGCGGCGGCGGACACCTCCAGCAGCTGCACACACCGGGTGGTGAACCGCTGCAAGTATCCGGTCGTGTCGAACGCCTTCCCGTAGGAGGCGTCGGCCAAGTCCACGAAGACGTCGGCCAGGAACTGCTCGCGACCCATGATCATCCTTACGGCCGTGAAGAAGGAAGAGGACGGTCGTGCGGCTGCCACGGGTGATGAACGCGCGGTCGGCCCCGACGCCTCCTCGGGCAATGCCGCGCACCGTGCGCATCCGCCCGTTACCGCACTCTCACAGGGTCGCGCACCGGGCGCGCGCCATGACTATGACTCGGACACGTACCGTGCGGTCCGAGCCATCCGGCGCCCGCGGTCGGCCATTCCGGCGGGGCCCGCCCGCGGTGCCGGGCCCCGCACCCGGCCAGTGGGAATGCCGGTGGGACATGCCACGCGGTCCGCCACGCCCGTCGTACCGACGTGTGAAGACGTGTTCAAAGATGGCTCGGACAGCCCCGGCCCCCTTGAAGCGTCATGCGGAAGCTGCAGAGGGGCGCGGCAGGGCGGAAAGTTCCCGGTTCACTGCGGGGCTGCGCGAGGGGGGATGCCCGGCCTGACGCCCCCTGGGGAAATCGGGGCAGCGGTCATATCTTGAGGCGCATGGACAGCATCCCGCGCGAAGCATCCGTCGAAGCGAACCCGCTGCGCCGTCTCACCCTCGACCAGTTGCGGCAGCGGACGAGCATGAAGTGGCGCACGTACCCGGACGACGTGCTGCCCCTGTGGGTGGCGGAGATGGACGTACCGCTGGCCGAACCGGTCGTACGGGCGGTCACGGACGCACTCACGCGCGGCGACACCGGTTACCCGGTGGGGAGCGCATACGCCGAGGCGCTCGCGGAGTTCGCGCGCGAGCGGTGGGGGTGGGACGGGCTCGCCGTGGAGCGCACGGCGATCGTGCCGGATGTGATGCTCGGCGTCGTCGAGATGCTGAAGCTGACCACCGGTCCCGGCGACGCGGTGGTCGTCAACTGCCCCGTCTACCCGCCGTTCTACCAATTCCTCGGCAACGCGGACCGGAAGATCGTGGAGGCGCCGCTCGGGCCCGGCCACCGGATCGACTTCGGCACGCTGGAGAGCGCCTTCCGCACCGCCGTCGCGGGCGGGCGGCGCGCCGCGTACCTGCTGTGCAGCCCGCACAACCCGACCGGCACGGTGCACACCGCCGAGGAACTCGCCGCGGTCGCCGCCCTGGCCGCCCGGTACGGCGTCCGGGTCGTGGCGGACGAGATCCACGCCCCGGTGGTGGCCGCTGGGGTCACCTTCGTGCCGTACCTGAGCGTGCCGGGCGGGGAGAACGGGCTGTCCCTGATGTCCGCGTCCAAGGGGTGGAATCTCGCCGGGCTCAAGGCCGCCCTCGCGCTCGCGGGCCCGGCGGCCGCCGACGACCTCGCGCGCCTCCCCGAAGAGGTGAGCCACGGCCCCAGCCACGTGGGCGTACTGGCCCACACCGCGGCCCTGCGGGACGGCGGCGACTGGCTGGACGCACTGCTCGCCGGTCTGGATGACAACCGCCGACTGCTGGCGGACGTACTGGCCGAACGGCTGCCGGCGGTCCGCTACACACCGGCCCAGGGCACCTACCTCGCCTGGCTCGACTGCCGTGACCTCCCCCTGGGCGACAACCCGGCCGCCGCCTTCCTGGAACGCGGCCGAGTGGCCCTCAGCCCCGGCCCGGACTTCGGCACCGGCGGCACGGGCCACGCCCGACTGAACCTCGCCACATCCCCGGAGGTGCTCACGGAGGCGGTACGCAGGATGGCGGCGGCGGTGGGCTAGTCGCTGCCCGTCGTCGACTCCTCCGGGTCCCGGTGGCTGCCCGTGGGCATGGCCGGGTGGCGGCCGAGGAGGAAGACGCCGGTCACTACTGCGGCGAGGCCCAGGAGTTCGCCGGTGAGGGCGGCGGGGGTGACGCTGATGCGGTCGCCGAGGAAGCCGATGCCGCAGGCGATGCCGGCCAGGGGCTCGGCGGCGGTCAGGGCCGGCAGGGACATCCGCAGTGGTCCGGCCTCGAAGGCGCTCTGGACCAGCATCAGGCCTGTCACGGCCAGCGCCACGATCACGTACGGCTCCCAGCTCACCAGCAGCTTTCCGAGGCCGTGGTCCGCCGCGATCTCGCTGGAGACCCGGGTCAGCGCGTCCTGGAGGCCGTACAGCACACCCGCGGCGGCGGCCAGCAGCGGCGGCTCCTCCACCAGACGTACGTGACGGGCCGTCAGTACCAGGATCAGTGCGACCGCGAGGACGCTGCCGAAGACGATCCAGTGCCGCAGCGTGCCGGTGTGGGCGGGGCCGCTGTGCGGGCTCCCGGCGACGATGAAGGCCGCCACGCCACCGCTGAGCAGGAGCACGCCGGCCCAGCCCGACCAGCCCAGCCGCTCGCCGCTCAGCCACCGGGCCAGGACCATGGCGAACAGCAGGTTCGTGGCCAGCAGCGGTTCGACCCGGGACAGATCGCCCTGGCTCAGCGCGAGCACGCTGAAGATCTGCCCGACGACCATGCAGCCGATCCCGGCGAGCCACAGCGGTACCTTCATCAGGTCCAGCAGCAGCCGGAAGCTGAGCATGTCCTTCAGCGGCGCTTCCCGTGCCGCGTGCTGCTGCAGGACGAAGCCCAGCCCCAACAGGCAGGCGGCGAGGACACCGTAGAGGTACAGCATGGTCACCGCACCGGGGGACGGCCGGCGGGCGGCTGCTCGGCCGAGGGCACCCGGTCCGCTTCACGCGGCGGTGCTTCGCCCTTGAGCAGCGGGGAGCGGGCCAGTACGAGTGCGGAGGCGGCAATCAGGGCGCCGCCTGCCACGGCCGGCACGATGTACCAGCCGCCGCGCACATGCTCCGCGAAGGCGAAGGAGCCCCACAGGATGGCCACCAGCGGGTCGGAGAGGGTCAGTCCGGGCTGGGCGGCGAGCAGGTTGCCGGCGTGCAGCGCCGACTGGAGGAGGAACATCGCGAGGATGCCGGCCGCGACCATCGCGTACAGCTGCCAGGTCGCGAACACCGCGGTGAGCCCTTCCTCCTGACGGCTCATCGCGCCCTTCATGAACGCGGCCGTCAGGCCGAACTCGCAGCCGGCCGCCACGCCGAAGGCGGCCGCCCTGCGGCTGGGGCCGCCTGGGAGCGACGGAGGCTGGCGGCGGCCCCACTCCACGGCGGCGACGACGACGAGGAGGTTCACGCCGACGCCCACCGTCCACGCCTCCCAGCCCGCCTCCTCGCCGTCCCCGGGGGCGGGCGAGAGGAAGTACAGCAGGGCGGCCAGCCCGCCGGTCATGCCCACGGCGGACAGCCACTCGCGGCGGTGCAGCCGGGTGTGGAACACCCACGACGCCAGCAGCAGCGTTGCCGGCAGCTCGATGACGAGGATGGGCTGGACGACCGACAGGCTGCCGGTCGCCAGCGCGGCCGCCTGCAGGACGAAGCCCAGGATCACGCAGAGGAAGCCGGCGAACCACACCGGGCGGCGCAGCAGATGCAGGATCAGCTGGGGCCGCAGGCTGTCCTCGCCCGGCAGGTCGCGGCTGGCGCGCCGCTGCAGCACCGAGGCGGCCGCGTTGGCGCAGGCGGCGAGCACGGCCAGGAAGTAGCTCAGCACGACGTCCTTCCTCGGTCGTCCTTCCTCGGTCGTCCTCCCCGGGAGGACGGATCGGGCGGCCCCTCAGGCGAAGCGTGTGGCCAGCCGCCGGAACAGGGCCGGGGCGAGGCCCTTGAAGCGGGCGGGCAGCTGCAGCCAGCCGGGGACGAAGACCTCGCTCCGCTCGTGCTCCACCGCGTCCCAGACGGCGTCGGCGACCCGTGCCGCGGCGATCGGCCGGGGCCGGGAGCGCTGGTAGGGCGCGCCCCTGCGGGTGAAGAAAGGGGTGTTGACCGCGCCGGGCACCACCAGCGACACCCGCACCCGGCTGCCCGCCAGTTCGTACCGCAGGCTCTCCGCGAAGGCCGCGACGGCCGCCTTGGCCGCCGAGTACGCGGCCTCCTCGCGCACTCCCACGGCGCCCGCGATCGACCCCACGAAGAGCAGGTGTCCGCGGTCGCGGCGCACTATGTCGGGGAGCACCCGGCGGGTCAGATGCAGCACGGCGGCCAGGTCCACCGCCAGTACCTCGTCGATGGCGGCCGGCGGCATGGCCGTGAAGGGGCCCGCCCAGCCGATGCCGGCCCCGGCGACCAGTACGTCCACGCCGCTCGCCACGTCGAGGGCGCGGTCGACGAGCTCTCCGCAGCCCGCCGGGTCGGCCAGGTCGCAGGGGAGGGCCGTGGCACCGCAGCGGTCGGCGATCCGGTCCAGGCGCTCCTCGTCACGGCCGTTCAGCAGCAGCTGCCAGCCGCCCTCGGCGGCGAACCGGGAGGCGACGGCCGCGCCGATGCCCGACGAGGCGCCGGTGATCAGCGCCACCGGCGCGCCGGTCCGGTGTGCACGCGGCGCCGGGTCGTGGTGCCCGGGCCGGCCCTCGGGGAGTACAGGACTGTGCGGCAGTGGTCCCGCGGCTTCCACAGGAGACCTCCTCCGGGCTGGGGCTCACCCTTTATGTCCTGGTACCAGATCCGGACCAGCATGACACGACTTTCGTGATGATCCGGGCAATTGCCACCCCGGGCGTCACCACCCCGTGTCGTCCGTACCGTGGTCACGCAGCGGGCCCACGGTGAGGCCCTGGTGGCGGCAGCGCTGTACCAGTACGGGCAGTGCCCGGAGCGTGGCGCGCCAGGAACCGGGCGCCGACGTGCGGTCGCTGTCGTGCAGCAGGACGGTCGCGCCGCCCTCCAGTCGGCGCTCCACGGTGCGTACGACCGTGGCGGCCTCGGCTCCCGCCACCCAGTCCCGCCCCCACGCGGACCACAGCACGGTGCGCAGTCCGAGGCGGTGCGCGGCGGCCCAGCGGTCGCCGGTGAGGATGCCGTAGGGCGGCCGGTACCACCGGGGCCGGACGCCGCAGATGTCGGCGGCGGCGCGGACGGCCCGGCGCAGATCGCGCAGTTCGCGTACCGGCGCGGGCCGCCAGGGCCTGCGGTGGTCCCAGCCGTGCAGCCCCACCTCGTGCCCGCGGGCCACGATGTCCCGCGCCACCTCCGGCGCTTCGGCCAGCGCCGCGCCCAGCAGGAAGAAGGTCGCCCGGACGCCCAGGCCGTCCAGTGCGTCGAGGAAGCGCGGCGTGCTCGCGCGGTCCGGGCCGTCGTCGAAGGTCAGGGCGATGTGCCCCGGGTGGCCCTGGCCGTCGAGCCCGGGGAAGAGGGCGCGCCGTACGGGCGGCAGCCAGGTCCCGGCCGGTCCGATGTGCAGCGCGGCCGCCGCTGTCGCGGCCGCACCCGCCACCTGCCACGCGGCGGGACCGGGCGGAGGACGGTCGATGCGCATGCCGTCCAGTATGGTCGCGTACGCCACGAAATGCTTGGAAAAGGCACCCGGACCGGGGCGGTGGACACATGGGCGGCCGATTCGTCATCCTCAGCGCCGGTATGGGGGCCGGGCACCACGCGGTGGCCGGGGAGCTCGCGCACCGGCTGACCGGCCGCGGCCACCAGGCCGCCACCCTCGACGTCCTCGACCTGCTGCCGGCCGGCACCGGCGCCGCCCTGCGCGGCTTCTACGCCGCCACCGTCCGGCACGCGCCCGCGCTCTACGACGCGATCTACCGCGCCTACTTCGTCCCCCGGCCGCCCACGGGACCCGGCAGCGCGCAGCCCGGCCCCGCCGACACCTCGCCGGTCGTCGCGCCCGCCGCCAGGGAGCTGCGGCGCCGCCTGGCCGGCGCGCCGCCCGACGCGGTGATCGCCACCTTCCACCTCGCCGCGCAGGTCAGCGGCCGACTGCGGGAGGCCGGGGCGCTGCGCTGCCCGAGCATCGTCGTGCTCACCGACTTCGCCGTGCACCGCCAGTGGCTGCACCCCGGCAACGACCTGCACCTCTGCCCGACCGAGGAGACCGCGGAGGAGATCGCCCGGCTCGGCGGGCGGGGTGCGGAGGCGGTCGGGCCCGTCGTGCCCGCCGCGTTCCGCACCGCGCCGCCCCCCTCCCGTACCGCCGTCTTCGCCCGCCGCTTCGCCGCACGGGCCCCCGGCCGCACCCCGGTCCTGCTCTCCGCCGGGGCCTGGGGTGTGGCCTCGCACCTGGCGCGCACGGCGGCGCTGCTCCGCGACGGCGGGTACCTGCCGGTGGTGATGTGCGGCCGCAGCCGGTCGCTGCGACGGCGGATCGGCCGGGTGCCCGGGACCGAGGCGCTCGGCTGGGTGGCGGACGTACCGGCCCTGATGGCCGCGGCCGGCGCACTGGTGGAGAACGCGGCGGGGCAGACGGCGGCCCAGGCGCTGGCGGCCGGGCTGCCCGTGGTGAGCTACCGGCCGATCCCCGGGCACGGTGCGGCGGGGGCCCGCCGGATGGCCGCCGCCGGTCTGTCGGGCCACGCCCGCGACCCGGCGGACCTGCTGCGCGTACTCGACGGCCTGACCCGCGACGGCCCGGCCCGGGAGGCCCGGATCGCCGCGGGACGGGCGCTGTTCCGGGCCGATGTCGCGGACGCGGTCCTCGCAGCCGCGGGCTGCACGGACGGCGTGCCTCCGGCGTGGCGGGATACCGGCCCCCCGGAAAAACCGAACGGGAGCAGACGGCCGTCGGGGCGGTAGCGTAAAGCCGCATAACGGGGCCCACCCGCCTATTCGGGGCGGGATGGGTGATTCCGTCATGTTGGGAGGATTCTCCATGTTCCCCACCGGAAAAGGTCCCAAGTTACCGTTCACCAACCCGCTCGAAGCGGTCTCCAAGAGCGTCACCGGCGCCATGACCGACGGGCTGGCCCTCGCCCAGGCCGCGGCCATCACGACGCAGGTGGCCACCGCCCTCTCCCGCTCCCCGGGTATCGACGACTGGTCCGCCCGCCCCGACGAGGACCACCCGCGCCCGGTCGTCCTCGTCCACGGCACCTTCGGCAACGCCGAGACCTACTGGCTGACCGTCGCGCCCGTCCTCGCCGCCGCCGGATACAGCGTCTTCCGGCTCGACTACGGGGCCGATCCGCGGATACCGCTGGTCCACGGCATCGCGTCGATGGAGGAGTCGGCGGAGGAGCTGGCCGCCTACGTCGACCGGGTGCTGGAGTCCACCGGCGCCGAAAAGGTCGACATCATCGGGCACTCGCAGGGCGGCATGCTGCCGCGCTACTACCTGAAGTACCTCGGCGGCGCCGCCAAGGTGCACCACCTGATCGGCTTGGCGCCGAACAACCACGGCACCACCGGCAACGGCATCGCCGCGCTCATGAAGCAGTACCCGGCCACCATCGAGCTGACCAACCTGGCCGTGCCCGCGTGCACCGAACAGCACAAGGGCAGTCCCTTCATGAACAAGCTCAACGACGGCGGCGACACCGTCGAGGGCGTGCGCTACACCGTCATCGCGACCAAGTACGACGAGGTGGTCACGCCCTACACCTCCTGCTGGCTGGAGGGCCCGAACGTCCGCAACGTCCTCCTGCAGGACCTGTGCGTCGCCGACCTCAGCGAGCACAACGCGATCGTCTACTCGCCGTACGCCATGCGGGAGGTGCTGCGCGCCCTCGCGCCGGCGAAGGCCAAGAAGACGGCGGCCGCGGCCGCGCCGAAGCCCGCCCCGGCACCCTAGCCGGACACGCAAGGGTCAGGTGCCCGCGTGCAGCGCGGGCACCAACTCCTCGGCCACCTCGGCCAGTTGCTCCCGCTGGGCGGCCGGGTCCAGCGAACCGATCCGCACGATGATGTGCCGGGCCCCGGCCCGGACGTACTCGCCGAGCCAGTCCGCGCACTCCGCCGCGCTGCCGTATCCGTACGCCTGGAACCGCGCCATCTCCTCCAGGGAGCGCCCGTAATACGCCTGCGTGTACGCGTCCAGCTCCTTGCGGGCCGCCGCCCGGTCCGGGCCGATCGCCAGCGTCGCGTACAGCCCCGGCGCGATGTCGCCCGGCGACCGCCCCCGCTCCGCCGCCAGTTGCCCGATCCGCTCCCAGGCCCGCGCGTACGCCGCGGCCTCGGGCAGGAACGGCAGCCAGCCGTCGTACAGTTCGGCCGTGCGCGCCAGCACCCGCGGGGTGTCGCTGCCGGCCAGCCAGAGCGGCGGCCCGCCGGGCGTGGCCGGGGACGGCGGCCGCGCCGCCTCGTCCGCCCCGTTCTCGCCGCGCCAGGTCTCCCGCCACCGCCGGACCGTCTCGTCCAGCCGCCTGAACCGCCCGGCGTACGGCACGCCCACCGCCGCGAACTCCGCCTCCGTCTCCGGCACGGGGAAGCCCGCGCCGAGTGCGGCCACCAGCCGCCCGGCCGCCGCCCGGTCCAGGCTCGCGAGCTGATGCGCGCCGAGCAGCGGGTGCCGCAGGGCCGCCGTGTAGGCCGCCGTGCCCAGGGTGATCCGGGTGGTCACGGCGGCGGCCGCGGCGAGCACCACCACCGGGTCGAGCCGGGGCCGGGCGAGCAGCGAGTCCCCCGTCCACAGCGAGTCGTAGCCCAGCCGCTCCGCCTCGCGCGCGAAGTCCAGCAGCGGGGCGACGGCGTGGTCGCCGTTGATCGCCGCCTCCCGGGTCGGCAGCAGGACGCCGACCCGCAGCCGGCGTTCCGCGGTGTGTTCCTCGGTGCTCATGCCGTGGCCTCCCATTCTTTCCAAAGTGACTTGCTGATGCACCGTCAATTGACCTGGCGTTCCCGGCCCTGCCACAGCGGGTCCCGCAGGGCGCGGCGCAGGACCTTGCCGTTGGGATTGCGCGGCAGCTCGTCCAGGAACGCGTACGCCGTGGGGATCTTGAAGTCGGCGAGCCGGCCGCGGAGGAAACGCAGCAGCTCGCGAGGGGTTGCCTGCTGTCCCGCGCGCAGCACCACGTACGCGTGTGCCGCCTCGCCCCAGCGCTCGTGCGGGCCGCCGACCACCGCTGCCTCGGCCACCGCCGGATGGTCGGCGAGCGCGTTCTCGATCTCGGTGGGGTAGACGTTCTCGCCGCCGACGATGATCGTGTCGTTGATGCGGTCGCAGAGGAACAGATAGCCGTCGGCATCCAGCCGGCCCGCGTCGCCCATCCGCACCCAGCCGTCCCGCACCGTCTCCCGGGTGGCCGCCGGCTGCCCGTGGTACCCCAGCATGCGGGCGGGGGAGCGGACCCAGACCTCGCCGACCGCGCCGGGCGGCAGGGCCGTGCCGCCCTCGTCGGTGACCTTCAGCTCGATCCCCGGGTACGCGCGCCCGGCGGCCCGCAGCCGCGGACTGTCCGGTACGTGATCGGCGGGCGGCAGACAGGCGGCGAAGTTCCCGGTCTCGGTGCTGCCGTAGATCTGGACGAACTCACAGCCCATCGTCGCCAGACAGCGCCGCAGCAGCGCGTCGGAGATGGGCGCGCCGCCGTACACCAGCTTCCGCAGGGAGCGGAAGGCGGCGAAGGTCGCGCCCGGCTCGTCCAGCAGCATCTGGAGCATGGCGGGGGTCACCAGGCCGTGGGTGATGCCCAGTTCGCCGATCTGCCGCAGCACGTCACCGGGGACGAACATCGGCATGCTGACCATCGTCGCGCCGGCGACGAAGCCCTGCATCGCGTAGGACAGGCCGCCGATGTGGAAGCCCGGCATGCCGACCAGGCACCGGTCGCCGGGCTGCCACTCCACCCAGTCGCAGCCGTGCTGCCGGACGGCCTCGTCGACATTGAAGAAGCTGCGGTGCGCCAGCACCACGCCTTTGGGGAGCCCGGTGGTGCCGCTGGTGTAGATCTGCGCCACGGCGTCGTCGGGCCCGGCTTCGGTGGCGACGTGATCGGCCGGGTGGCCCGCCTTCCAGGCCAGGAAGCCCGCGCGGCGGTCCTCGGCGGTGTCCAGCGGCACCACCCCGCGCAGCCGCGGCAGCTCCGCCGCCAGCTGCTCCGCGACCACCAGCCGCTCCCGCTCCACGAAGAGCAGCTCGGTGTCGGAGTCGCGCAGGATGTGCGCGATCTCGTCGCGGGTCAGCCGCCAGTTGACCGGTACCAGCACGGCGCCGGTCTTGGCGCAGGCCAGCGCGGTCTCGTAGAAGTGCTCCGACTCCTTGCCGAGGTAGGCCACCCGGGAGCCGGGGCCGAGGCCGGCGGCGCGCAGGGCGTGCGCGGTGCGGTTGCTCTCGCGGTGCAGCTCCCCGTAGGTGACGCCGCGGCCCTCGCACAGGATGGCCGGCCTGCCGGGGTGCTCGGCGGCCCGGCGGGCCGTGACCGCGTCGAGCGTGCGCGGCCGGACCGCGGTCCGCGGGTGGGCGAGCGTGTCGTCATTCATCGAAGCCCCTTCAGGACAGCTGCCGGTCGAGAAAGTCGGTGAGTCGCCCGACGGAGGGGTGGTCGAAGGTGACCGAGGCGGGCAGCGGCACGCGCAGCGCGGTCTCCAGCGCGTTCTTGAGCTCCACCGCGGCGAGCGAGTCCAGGCCCAGCTCCAGGAACACCGCGTCCGGTTCCACGTCGTCGGTGCTCTCGAAGTGCAGCATGTCGGCGATGCGGGCACGCAGGTACGTGTTCAGCGCCGCCCTGCGTTCGTCGGCGGGCAGGGCCAGGAGAGCGTCGGCGTCGAGCCCCGGCCGGACGGTGGTCCCCGACTCGCGTACCAGGTGCCGGTACAGGCTGTGCGGGACCGCCTGGCCCGCCGCGAACCGGTCCCAGTCGCACGCCGCGGCGACGACCTGGGGAGCGGGCTGCCCGAGCAAGCTGACGAGCGCGTGCATGCCGTCCGCCGGGCTCATGAAGGCGACGCCCTGGTCCGTCAGCCGCCGGGCGAGCGGCGCGGACAGCCGCGCCGACATGCCGGCCTCGGACCACGGACCCCAGTTGACGGACAGCCCGGGCAGTCCATGGCCCGCGCGCCAGCGCAGCAGACCGTCCAAGTAGGCATTGGCCGCCGCGTAGTTGGCCTGCGCGGGGCCGCCGAGCACCCCGGCGAGGGAGGAGTAGCCGACGAAGAAGTCCAGCTCCGGGAAGGACGCGGCCGCCTCGTGCAGCAGCCACGAGCCGTAGACCTTGGGCCGCAGTACCGCATCGATGTCCTCCCAGGTCAGCGCGGACGCCGGCAGGTCGTTCAGGACACCGGCCGCGTGCACGATGCCGCCCACCGGGGACTGCTTCAGCTCCGCGGTGATCCGCTCGACGTCGGCGGGCTCGGCGATGTCCGCCTGCAGGACCGTGACCTGTACGTCCTTGCCGAGTCCGGCCGCGAGCCGCGCCGCCTCGGCGGCGGGCAGCCCGGTGCGGCCGACCAGAGCCAGGTGGCGCGCGCCCAGCTCGACGAGCTTGCGGGCGGTCACCAGCCCCAGCCCGCCCAGGCCGCCGGTGATCAGATACGTACGGTCGGGACCGACCGCGAGCGGCCGCGCGGGACGGGCGTGTCCGTCCGCGAAGCGCAGCACCAGCTTGCCGGTGCTCGCGCCCCGGCTGAGCACCGAGAACGCCTCCTCGGCCTCGTCGGGCGAGTAGACCGTGGCGGGGACGGGCGCCAGCCGCCCGTCGGCGAGCTGCTCGACGACGGTCCGCAGGATCTGCCGGGTGTGCGCCCGCGCCTCGGCCTCGGGGCGCTCACCCAGGTCGAAGTGGTGGTACGTCACGTCGGGGCGTACCTCGCGCACCTGCTCGGGGGTCCAGGAGCCGACCTTGCCCAGCTCCACGAAGCGCCCGTCCGCGGCCAGGCAGCGCAGGCCCGCCGGGATGAATTCCCCGTTCAGGCTGTTCAGCACGATGTCCACGCCCGCACCGCCGGTGGCCGCGAGCACTTCGTCGGCGAAGGCCGGCGTCCGGGAGTTCATGGGGTGCCGGATGCCCTGGGCGCGCAGCAGAGGCCATTTGGCGGGACTGGCGGTGGCGTACACCTCGGCGCCGGCCGCCCGCGCGAGCTGGACCGCGGCCTGCCCGACGCCGCCCGCCGCGGCGTGGATCAGCACCCGGTCGCCCGGCTTGATCCCGGCCAGATGGTGCAGGGCGTAGTGCGCGGTGACGAAGACCGTCGGCACCCCGGCCGCCTCGGCCATGGTGAGGCGGTCCGGCTTGCGCACCGCCAGCTCCGAGGAGACGGTCAAGGTGCTCGCCATGCAGCCCAACGCGTTCACCACCACCTCGTCCCCGGGCGCGAACGTCGCATCAGGCCCGGCCGCGACCACCACCCCCGCGCATTCAAACCCCAACGGCTGCTCCTGATACGCCACGCCCGTGTCCTCGGCGTGCTGCTTGAGCAGGCCCAGCGCGTTGAGCACGTCCTTGAAGTTCAGCCCCGCGGCGTGCACCGCGATCTGCACCTGGTCGCCCACGGGCGGCACGGCCTCGGCCGGTTCGAGCCGAAGCCCGGCGAACGAGCCGTACTCCTTGATCGCCAGCTGTACGGGAGCGTCCCGCCGGCCCGCCGGATCCAACGGGTGCAGCCGCCGGACGTGGCGATGCCCGTCCCGGTACGCCAATTGGAACTCCCCGGTGTCCCGCGCCAGCAACTCGTCCAGCAGCGCCCCCGAAGCGTCGTCCGTGCCCTCCGCGCCGCTGCCTCCGGGCAGGTCGGCCAGTGTGACGCGGTAGCCCGGGTACTCGTGCCACAGCGTCTGCCCGAAGCCCCACAGTGTGGCCGCCGCCGACGGCCCGCTGCCGCGCGGTGTCTCCTCCGGGAGCAGTTGGGCGCCCTCGGTGACCAGCCACAGCCGCCCGCCGTGGCCGAAGCCCGCGCGCTCCAGCACGCCCAGTACCGCAAGCAGGTCCTGATAGTTGCGCCGGCACTCGGCACGCAGCGCCGCGGCTCCGTCGCCGCCACCGGGCCGCCAGAACCAGCACACATCGGTGGGCCGCCGGTCGGCCAGCAACTCGGCGAGGACATCGGCGCCCGTGGCGTACATCAGCTCCGTGCCGGTCTCCGCGGCCCGGGCGGCCAGCGGTGCCAACTCCGCCTCGGTACGGTTCAGCACCAGGACGCGGCGCGGCTCCCCGGGCGCGGCGCCCTGACCGGTCAGCGAGCGCTTGATCCAGCGCGGCTCGTGGTAGAGGTGGGCCGGACGCCCGTTCCCGGCCGCGGTGTTGGCCACCCGCTTCATGCCCAGCCCGGTCAGCTCGAAGACCGGCCGGTCGCCCTCCAGCAGTACCACGTCCGCCGCCAGGTCCACGTCTCGCGCGGCCTCCGGCGGTACCGGGACGAGCCTGGCCACCGTCCGCAGCTCCGCCGACTTGGGCTTCTTGAACAGCCGCAGCCGTCCGAACCGTACGGGCAAATAGGTCTCCCCGGCGTCGTTGAGGAGGGCCATGGCGTGCAGCGAGCTGTCCAGCAGCGCGGGCGGCAGCTGTTCGGCCGCGCCCGTCCGGGTGCCGCGCAGCTCGCCCACGGTGAGCCCGCCGTCGTACCGGCGGGCCCGCACCAGGCGGCGGAACTCCGGGCCGTAGTCCACCCCGGCCGCCGACATCCCGGCGTACAGCTCCTCGCCGCCGGTCTCCGCCGTGGCCTCTCCTGCCTCGCTCGCCTCGGCACACAGCTCCGTACCGGCCCCGGTGAGCGCCGTACCGGGCGCCGCGGGCAGGCCCAGGACCGCGGTGGCGTGGCGGCGCTCGAAGGCCCCGTCCCGCCCCTCGACCCGGGTCACGATCTCGACCGTCGCCGTGCCGTCCGCCCGGGACCGCAGCCGCGTGCGCAGCTCGGTGACCCGGTCGGTGGCGAGGAAGACGGGCTCCAGGATCGCCACGTCCGTCACCGGCCGGCAGGTCTCCCCGTACACCGCGTCCTGGAGCGCGAGCAGCACCTCCAGATAGGCCGCGCCGGGGAGCACGACCTGCCCCATGATGACGTGGTCCGCCAGGTACGCAGGATGCGCGGCGTCCACCCGGGCAGTGAACTCCCTTACGCCGTCGCTCAGTTGGTCCTCGGTGGAGCTCTCCTCGCCCAGCAGCGGATGGTGCTGCTGCCCGGCCGCGGCGGCCACCGCGCCCCGGTCGCGCCCGCGCGGGACCGGGAGCCAGTACGGCTTCCGGTCGAAGGCGTACGGGGGCAGGGTGGCGGGCCGGTCGGCGGTGCCGCGGTGGAGGCCCGCCCAGTCCACCGGGAAGCCGGCCGTGTAGAGCCGGGCGAGGGCGGTCAGCAGTACGCTGCCGTCCTCGTCGGCCCGGTGCAAGCCGCCCAGCCACAGGTGGTCACCGGCCGGTACGCACTGCCGGGCCAGCGAGGTGAGCGTCGAGGCGGGGCCGATCTCGACGCACGCGTGCCCGCCGCGCTTGGCGACCGCGCGCACGCCGCCCGCGAAGTCCACGGGCGCGCCGATGTGCCGGACCCAGTACTCCGGCGTGGTCAGCTCCCCGGCCTTGGCGACGCGCCCGGTGATGTTCGAGACGAGGGGCAGCCGCGGCTCATGGAAGCGGATGTCCTTCAGCTCGTGCCGGAAGGCGTCCGCCACCTCGGCCATGAGCGGCGAGTGGAACGCGTGCGAGACCGGCAGGTCCCGCACGTCGTGGCCCTGCCGGCGCAGGTACGCGGTGACCTCGTCCAGGGCCCGCCGGCCGCCGGAGAGCACGCTCTGCCGGGGCGCGTTGTGGCAGGCGACGGCGAGATCGGGGTGGCCGTCCAGCAGGGGCGCGAGCTCCTCCGCGGGCAGCGGCACCTGGGCCATGCCGCCGGGTGCGGTGACCGACTGCATCAGCCGGGCCCGCGCCGCCACCAGTGCCACCGCGTCCTCCAGGGAGAACACCCCGGCGACGGCCGCCGCCGCGATCTCGCCGATGCTGTGGCCGATCAGGACATTCGGGCGGACGCCCCAGGACAGCCACAGCTGCGCCAGCGCGTACTCCAGCGCGAACAGCGCGGGCTGGGTGTGCACGGTCTGGTCGATCGCGTCGCCGTCCTCGGCGGCGCCGGTCACCAGGTCCCGCACCGACCGGCCCAGGTACGGCGCGAACAGCCGGTCGCAGACGTCCAGCTGCTCCCGGAAGAGCGGGTGATGTGCGTACAGTGCCCGGCCCATCCCCGGGTACTGGCTGCCCTGGCCGGTGAACAGGAACGCGACCTTGCGCACGCCGCGCCCGCCGCCGGCCGTGCCGTCCCCCGGCCCGCCGTCGCGTGCCGCCCAGTCGCCGAGCAGCTTCGTCAGCCCGGCGCGGTCGCGGACGACTCCGGCGCGGCGGACGGGGAGGTGCGCGCGGCCGAGTGCGGCGGTGCGGCACAGGGCGGCGACCGGGACATCGGGGTGGTCCGCGGCGTACTGCCGGCAGCGCTCGATCTGACCGTGCAGCGACGGGGCGCTCTTGGCGGACAGGGCGAGGATCTGCGGCGCGCCGTCGTCCTGCGGGAGCTCCGTACCGGCCGCGGGCGGCGGCTCCTCGACCACCACGCAGCCGAGGGTGCCGGCGATGCCGAAGCCGTTCACCAGGGCGCGCCGCGGACCGTGGGCGGGCCACGGCGTGACCTTCGTCGGCACGGTCACCGGGCAGCTGTCCCAGGGGATGCGGGGCGACGGGCTGGTGAGGTGCAGATGCGGGTAGAAGACGCCCTCCCGCATCTGCAGCAGCGTCTTGACGATGCCGGCGACACCGGCCGCGGACTCCAGGTGCCCGACGTTGGTCTTGGCCGAGGCGACCACCACCGGCGCGGCCGTACTGTGCGAGGCGGCGAAGACATCGCTGATCGAGCCCAGCTCCACGGGGTCGCCCAGCGGGGTGCCCGTGCCGTGTGCCTCGACGTACTGGATGTGCTCGGGCCGCAGCCCGGCGTCGGCGATCGCGGCCCGCATCACGGCCTGCTGGGCGATGCCGTTGGGCGCGGTCAGGCCCGCGCTCTCGCCGTCCGCGCCCACGGCCGAGCCGCGCAGCAGGCCGAGGATCCGGTCCTCGTCGCGCAGCGCGTCGGAGAGCCGCTTGAGCACCAGGACGCCGCAGCCCTCGCCGCGGCTGTAGCCGTCCGCGCTCTCGTCGAAGGTCTTGCAGCGGCCGTCGGAGCCGAGCATCCCGGCCGTGTGCAGACTGGCCTGGATCAGCGGGTGGTGGATGGCGTTGACGCCGCCGCACAGCGCGAGGTCGCACTCCCCGCGGCGCAGGCCCTGCGCGGCGAGGTGGGCGGCGGTGAGCGAGGACGCGCAGGCGGTGTCGACGCTCATGCACGGGCCGCGCAGCCCGAGGAAGTACGACAGGCGCCCGGAGACGGCACTGTGCGCGTTGCCGGGGACCAGCGCGCCGGTCAGCTGCTCCTGCGGCACCGCGGCCGTCTCCGTCATGTAGTCCATGGACATGACGCCCAGGTAGACCCCGGCGCCGGTGTCCCGCAGGCCCGTGGGGTCGATGTTGGCGTCCTCCAGGGCGTGCCAGGCGGTCTCCAGTACCAGCCGCTGCTGGGGATCGATGTACGGCGCTTCCTTGGGCGATATCTTGAAGAATTTCGCGTCGAACCGGTCGAGCCCGTCGAGGAAATTGCCTTCCGGCTGCTCCGCACGGTCGGCGGAAACCCAGCGGTCCTCCGGAACGGGTCCCTCGGCGGACCGTCCCGCACGCAGGAAATCCGCGAATTCCGCGGGCGTTTCGTTTCCACCGGGAAAGCGCAGGCCCACTCCGACGACGGCGATCGGCTCGTTTGCGGTGTGCCGGATGTCCTCCGCGACGGCCTCGGGCGCTTCTGGCATGGCTGGTTTCCTTCCTCAGTGGGCCGGTTCATCGGAAAGGCCGGGCAGGACGACATCGGCCAGGTGCTCCGAAAGTCGCGCCAAATTAGGGCTGTTGAACAGCACGTTCGAGCTGATCTCGCAGTTCAGCAAGGTCTCCATGCGCTGCTTGAGCTCCATGAGGCGCAGCGAGGTGAGGCCGAGGTCGAAGAAGTTCTCTTCCCAGGGGAGTTCTTCCGCCTCGTCCATCAGCAGACCGGCCCTGAACTCCCGGGAAAGGATTTCCTCCACCGCCTCCCGGCGCTCGGAGCGGGAAAGCCGGTGCAGATCGTCGGAGTCCGCCATGGTCGGCAGTCAAGCAAAGCCCCCTGACAGGGTGCTGACACCCCGCTGACCATGTGTTCCGGCGGGGCCGCGGCAGTGGCAGACTCGGCGGCCCGTATCCGGTCGGAAAGGAATCGAGGGATTGATGGGGGACGAGTTCGACTTCACCCGCGAACTGGATGCCACACTGAAAGCGATCGGGCTGAGCCGGGAATCGGCGGTGAGCGGCCTGACGGTGACCGGCTGCCATCCGTACGTGAAATCCACCCTCCGCATGTCCGCCGCGATCGGGGTGCCGCTGCTCGCCTCGGCCGTCGGCGCCGCACAGATCTGGCAGCTGCGCACGGGACGGGCCCAGCGCCTCTCCCTGCACCTGGGCCAGGGCATGCACCGCATGTCCCCGTTCCTGGGCGGCCTGGCCACGCTCAACGGCTACCCCTCCAGCATGGGATCGCTGGCCGGGCTCTCCGGCCCGGCCCCCGCGATCTGGGACTTCTACCGCACCGCCGACGGCCGCTGGGCCATCCCCATCGCCTGCTACCCGCGCACCCGCGATGCCCTGCTGGACCTCCTGGAGTGCGCACACACCAGGGAGCACATCGCGGCCGCCGTCGCCCGCTGGGACGCCGCGGCCCTGGAGGAGGCGGCCGCCGAACGGGCCGTCCCGCTCGCCGTCGCCCGCACTCGCGAGGAATTCCTCGCCCACCCCCAGGGCCGCGCCGTGCTGGCCGAGCCGCTGGTGGCGGTGGAGCGGATCGCCGACGGCCCCGTCGTCCCGCTGCCGACCGGCCCGCGGCCGCTGTCCTCGCTGCGCTGCTTGCAGTTCACCCACATCCTCGCGGGCACCGCGACCGGCCGCACGCTCGCCGAGTACGGCGCGGACGTCCTGCACGTGTGCGAACCGGACTCCTTCGACCACGAGATCATCTGGCACGAGTCGGCCGGTGGCATGCGCTCGGCCCGCCTGGACCTGCACACCCGGGGCGCCGCCGGCCGCAACACCTTCGACCGTCTGCTGCGCGACGCCGACGTGTTCGTCCACAACTACCGCCCGGGCAAGGCCGAACGGCTCGGGCTCACCGCCGAGGAGTGCGCCGCCGCGGCCCCCGGCCTGATCCACTGCTCCCTCAGCGCCTACGGGCACACCGGGCCCTGGCGCGACCGCGGCGGCTTCGACCAGCAGGCCCAGGCGCTCACCGGCATCAGCCTGCGCGAAGGCGGCGGCGAGCTCCCGAAGCTGCCGCCCGGCCGCATCCTGTGCGACTACATCGCCTCCTACCTGGCGGCCGCCGGGATCATGGCCGCGGCCGTCCGCCGCGCCCACGAAGGCGGCAGCTACGCCGTCCGCGTCTCGCTCGCCGGCGTCGCCAACTGGTGCTGGGAGCTGGGCAGCTGGAAGCCGGAAGAGGTGGCCGCACTCGCCGAGGACGCCCTCCCGCCGGCCCCCGAATGGCAGACCCGCACCACCCCGCTGGGCGCGCTGCGGCACACCGTCCCGCCCGTCCGCCTCAGCGAGACCCCCGCCGGATACGACGACCCGGTGCTCGTACCCCGCGGCTCCTCGGCGCCGCAGTGGCGCCCGCTGCCGGTGGGTCCGTAATCATCACGACCGTTGGAGGCACCGTGGGGATCTCTCCCCGCAGCACTACCGAACCGGCCGGTGCGGCAGCCGTATCGCCGCCGCGCGCACGGCCGTTACGCAGTTACTCCTCGTACATCGGAGGGCGCGACGCCGACGGCGAGGGCTGGGTCTACACCGTCAGCGCCGGCTCCCTGCTGGAGGACGTCTTCACCAGCGTCAGCCTGAAGCGCGCCCTGGAACGCGACCCGGACCCCGACTCCACCGCCGCCCAGCACCCGTACGTCGTCGGCCGGGTCGCCGTCGCGGACGACGACGGCATCGACGCCGCCCTCAAGGCCGCGGCCGAAGCGGCACCCGAATGGGCCGCCGTGCCACTGGACCAGCGCATGACCCTCGCCCCGCTGTTCAGGGACCGGCTGCTGAAACACCGCACCGAATTCCTCGAGCTGATGGTGGCCGAGGGCACCCCGCTGCGGCTCGCCCGCTGGCAGCTCAGCGGCCTGCTGGAGCTGTACGGCGCGGAGAGCTGCGCCTGGTACCGGCAGTGCATGCACACCGAGTTCCGGCAAGGGGGGCGCCGTCTCGTCGTCCACCGGCAGCCCGACGGCGTGGTGTGCCTGAACCCGCCGCAGAACGCCCCCGCGCCCAGCGCCGCGCTCGCCGTCCTGATGCTCATGGCGGGCAACGCCGTCGTGGTCCGCGCCCCGCGCAGCATCGCGCTCAGCACCATGTACCTGCTGCGGGAACTCGTCGCCCCCGTACTGGAGGAGGCCGGTGCCCCGTCCGGCACACTGGGCGCCGTCTGCGGCAACCCCGGCCGGACCCTCACCCGGTGGCTCGACAGCCCCCTGGTGGACGACATCTTCTACATCGGCGGCAGCGAGGAGGGCCTCCGCTTCCAGCTGCGCTGCACCGCCGCCGGGAAGAAGCCCGTGCTCGAACTCGCCGGCAACGACGGCATCATGGTCTGGAAGGACGCCGACCTGCCGCTGGCCGCCGAGGCCGTCACCGAGGCCTTCTACGGCTCCGGCCAAATCTGCATGGTCCCCAACTACGTCCTCGCCCACCCGGACATCGCCGACGCGCTGCTCGCCGAGGTGACGGCCAAGGCGCGCGACATCCGCCCGGGCCATCCGGGCGACGAGAACGTGCTGCTCTCTCCCGTACGGCGCAGCGAGCGGTTCTTCGCGCTGCTGGACGAGGCGCTGGACTCCGGAGCCGAGCTGGTGTGCGGCGGGCACCGCATCGAGGCGGACGGGACACGGTCGGACACCGGAGTGTTCCTGGAGCCGACCGTGGTCCGGGTCGACGGCCTCGCGGGCGCCCGGGAGCTGGAGATGGTGCGCCGGGAGACGTTCTTCCCGCTGCTCCCGGTGATCGTCGCCGAACCGGCCGCCGACGCGGTGCTCCTGGACCGCTGCTGGGACTTCCTCAACGCCAACGCCTACGGCCTGCGCAACTCCCTCTGGACACGGGAAAGTTCGATCGTGGACGCCTTCGTGCGGCGGGTCGGCAACGGCGGACTGCTGAAGGTCAACGACTCGCACATCGGCTTCCTGCCCTGCCTCCCCAGCCACGGCGGCACCGGACTGACCGGCGGGGTGCACGGCGAGGCCAACTACCCCATGCTGACCACCTCGCACCTCCAGGGTGTCGGCATCAGCTCCGGCGTCAGCCCGCGCCACGCGGTCTTCGGCGAAAGGTGATCCCCGATGCGCTCCCTGGAAACCGCCCGTACCACCTGCGAGCAGTACCACCCCGGCCTGGGGAAGGCCCTGGAGGAGACCGACCTGGTGGACCGGGAACAGCCCGGCAGCCCGGTGATCCCGCTCTTCCGCGAACACGGCGGCGTCGGACTGCTGGTGCCCGCCGCGTTCGGCGGCCGCGGCGCCGACCCCGTGGACGCCGTACGGGTCATGCGGGCCCTCGGCTCGTACTCGCCCTCCCTCGCCGCCGCCGCGACCATGCACCACTTCACGGCCGCGATGCTCTACTCGCTGGCCGACCGCGAGGACGGCCTCACCGCGGCCCAGCGCGACCTGCTGTCCGGCGTCGTGCCCGGGCGGAAACTCATGGCCTCCGGCTGGGCCGAGGGCCGCACCCAGCAGAACGTCCTCGCCCCGGCCGTCACCGCGCAACCCGCCGACGGCGGCTATGTGCTCAACGGCGCCAAGAAGCCGTGCAGCCTGTCCCGCTCGATGGACCTGCTGACCGCGAGCGTCACCGTCCCCGGCGCCGGGGGACGGCCCGAGCTGGCCGTCGCGCTGGTGCGGGCCGACACGCCGGGCGTCAGCGTGCACCCCTTCTGGGCCAACGGCGCGCTCGCCGCCGCCGAGAGCGACGAAGTGCGCCTGAAGGACGTGTTCGTACCCGAGGAACTGGTCCTGCGCACGACCGGCGAGGACGACGGCCCCGACCGGCTCTCCGAGATCCAGAGCGCCGGCTTCCTCTGGTTCGAGCTGCTGATCTCCGCCGGATACGCGGGCGCCGCCGCAGCCCTCGTGGAACGCGTACTGGAACACGGCCGGGGCAGCGCCACGGACCGGGCCGCGCTCGCGGTACGCACCGAGTCCGCGTACCTCCTCCTGGAAGGCACGGCCCGCGCGGTCCGGGACGGCGACCTGGCGGGCGAGGAAGCGGTCGCCGCCGTGCTCGTCGCCCGGTACGCCGCCCAGGAGGCGCTCACCGGCGCCGCCGACCTCGCCCTGGAACTGCTCGGCGGCATGGACTTCATCCGCTCCCCGGAAGGCGCGCTGCTCGCCGCCGCCGTCCGGCCGCTGGCCTTCCACCCGCCGTCCCGCACCAGCACCGCCGAGCCGCTGCTCGCCTACTTCCGCGGCGCCCCCCTCGTCCTGTCCTGATGGGCCGTCACGATGGGAGGATCCCGGACATGCCGGAGACAATGGAAAGTGCACTGCTCGCGTACTGGGACCAACTGACCGGCGCCGAGATGCTGCAGGCGCTGGCCGACGGGCGGGTGCCGCACGGCGCCCACCACGACCTGCTGGGCCTGCGGGTGACCGGCGCCCGGCCCGGCGGGGTCGAGGAGAGCTGGCGGCCGCCTCGGGAGCTGGCCAACTTCGCCGGCAGCGGGGTGCACGCCGGATACCTCGCCATGGTCCTCGACGACGCCTGCTGCGCCGCCGGGACCAGCCACGGCGACCACGCGTACCCCATGATCACCCTCAACCTGGACATCGACTTCCTGCGGCCGGTGCTCCCCGGCGACGCCTACTTCGTGCACGCCGAACTGGTCCACCCCGGCCGGCGCCGGATGGTCGCCAACGCCCGGATCACCGACGCGGAAGGGCGCGCCGTCGCTCAGGCACGCGCGAGCATCGTGCCGGACACGGACTTCGCGGAGCGGATGCGGGCGGCGGCGGAGGGGGGTTCCGGGTGACGGGGGAGACGGGCCGCTGGTTCCGCACGGCGGAGCCCCGGCCCGACGCCGCACGGCAGCTGTTCTGCTTCGCGCACGCCGGGGGCGGCGCCGCGTTCTACCACTCCTGGGCGGAGCTGCTCCCCGGTGTCGAGGTGCACGCCGTGCAGCTGCCGGGGCGCCAGGAGCGCCGGGCCGAAACGCTGTACCGGCGGACCGGGCCCCTCATCGCGGCGGTGCGGGAGGCGATCGACGCGGAGCTGGACGGCCGCCCGTACGCGTTCTTCGGGCACAGCCTGGGAGCGCTGCTCGCCTACCGGCTGGCCGTGGCGATCGAGGCGGACGGGGACACCGGACCGGCGCTGCTGGGTGCGTCCGGGTGGGCGCCCGAGCAGTTCCGGCCGGTCGACGCCCTGCTGCCGTTGCCGGACGGCGAGTTCGTCGCGGCGGTCCGGCGCTTCGGCGTGCTGCCGGCGGAGGCCGACGCGGACCCCGAACTGCTCGCGCTGGTGCTGCCCGCGGTCCGCGCCGACCTGGCCCTCGTCGCCGACTACCGCGACGACGGGGCCCGCGTCGGCTGCCCGGTCGCGGCGTACGGCGGCCGGTCCGATCCCACGCTGGAGCCCGGTGGACTCGCCGAATGGGCCACCCGTACACCGTCGTTCCTGGGGATCAGTGAATTCCCGGGAGGGCATTTCTACCTCACCGAGCACACGCTGTCCGTCGCGACCGACGTCGCCCGCCACTTCCAGCGGGTTTCAGCGCAGACGAAAGTCGATACCGTCCGGACAGCGGGGCGATAGCGGGGCGCGGTAACTTCCGGGGAAGATTCATTTCCGTATCGCGCATCCGGGCCGTATCGCGCTCCGGGCTGAGGAGAAAAATGATCGGTGGCGGTACATGTCGGACGAGCCCTTGATCGAGTTCAGGATTCTCGGTGGCTTGGAAATGCGCTCCCCGGAAGGCAGCGTCACGGTGTCCGGAGGCTTCCAGCGGATGCTGCTGCAGGCCCTTCTGGTGAGCGAGGGCAAAGCGGTGTCCCATGAGACGCTGATAGCCGAACTGTGGGCGGAGGCGGCACCGGCCGGCGCGGCCAACGCCCTGCAGGCGCACGCCAGCCGGCTCCGCAAGAAGCTCAAGGTGATCGAACCGGACCGCGTCCCGCCACGGCTGGTCTGCCTCCCGTACGGCTATCAGCTCCTCATGGACGGCGCCGAGCTGGACGCCACGACGTTCACGGAGCGCGCCGCGTGCGCGGAACGGCTGCGGCGGGAAGCGCCGGAGAAGGCCGTCGCCCTGCTGCGCCGCGCGCTGCGACTGTGGCGCGGCAGCGTCTGCGGCGGCAGCCCCGGCGGGCCGCTGGCCAAGGGCGCCGCCGCACGGTACGAGGAGCACCGGCTGCAGGCCCTGGAGACGCTGTTCGACAGTGAGCTGCTGCTGGGCCGGCACACCGCCGTCCTGGCGGAACTGCGCGAGGCCCACCTGGCCAACCCGCTGCGCGAGCGCTTCTGCGAACAGCTCATGGTCGCGCTGTACCGCTCCGGCCGGCAGGCGGAGGCGCTGGACACCTGCCGGCAGACCTGGCAGTGCCTGGTCGAGCAGCTCGGCGTCGATCCCTCCCCGTCCCTGCGCCGGGTGGAGCACGCCATCCTGGTCCAGGACCCGGCGCTGGACCGCGGCCCGATGGCGGCCGTGCACGCGGCCCGAGTGCCGTCCCGCAACTGACGCCTTCCGCACGGCCGTCGGCCGCCCCCCCCCGCACGGGGAGGGCGGCCGGCCTTTACGCGCCCCGGCGGTGCCGCCCCGCCCGGGCGTGCTCCGCCCGTATCGGGGCGCTGACCTCGTCCAGGAACGACGCGACCTCCCGGTAGGACGCGACGAGGCCCACCTCCCGGTACGGCAGGCCGCGCGCCGCGCAGTACGCGCGTACGATCCGCCGGCACCGGCCGAGGCTCCGCTGCGGCATCGCCGGGAACAGGTGGTGCTCGACCTGGTAGTTCAGGCCCCCGTAGAGGAAGTCGATCAGGACCGAGGGCCGGATGTTGCGGGAGGTCAGCACCTGCCGCTCCAGCCAGTCCAGCGACTCCTCCGCACCGTCGCGGATCTCCATTCCCTTGTGGTTGGGCGCGAAGACCAGCCCGAGGTACACGCCGGTCACGGCCTGGTGGACGAGCAGGAACACCAGGGCCTGCAACGGCGGCAGCACCAGCAGCAGGGCGCCGAGGAAGACGGCGAGGCGGACCAGCATCAGGCCGCCCTCCAGGACGGGACGCCGCACGCCCCGGCGCGCCACCGCCAGCACGGATGTCTTCTGGATCTTGTACGCCTCCAGGACGAGCAGCACGAAGAAGAGCACGGCCTGGTGGCGCACGATGAACCGCTGCCGGGCGTTCCTGCGCGCGTACTGCTTGGCGTGGAAGACGGCCGTACGGCGGGCGATGTCCGGGTCGCGGTCGAGGTGGTTGGGGTGACTGTGGTGGCGGTTGTGGTGGCCCACCCACCAGCCGTAGCTGATCCCGTTGACCAGGTTCATATGGATCAGCCCGACGGCCGTGGCCGCGCGCTTGTCGCGGAACATCGCCTTGTGACCGGCGTCGTGGCCCATGAACGCGCACTGCACGGAGCACACCGCCAGATACGCGGCGACGAGCGGCTGGTACCAGGAGTCGCCGAGGAGGAGGAACGCCACCAGTCCCGCGGCGAACAATTCTGCGTTCAGCGCCAGCCGCCAGAGGTAGTAACGCGGCCGCAGCTTGAGCAGGCCCGCCTCCCTGACCTGCTGGAAGAGCTCGGTGAAGGGCGCGGCCGCGGGATGCGCGCCGGAAGGGTACGGGGATACGTAGGTCATGCCGATGGCCTCCAGGGATGTCGGTGACGGCACAGGGCTAGAGCGCGTTGGCCGCCCGGAAGACGTGGATCAGGGACCTGACCGAGGCCCGCCCGCAAAAAGCGATGTACTCCGGAGTCACCGCGTCCGGCGCCCACTTCTCCTTGTAGGCGAGCTGGCTGCGCGCGGGATAGACGGCCCCGCCGCGCTCCCACAGCTTGCCCACCAGCCACCGGAACGCCGGGCTGTGACCGGGGACCTCCCACGCGGGATCGAGCCCGGTGAACGGGGTGAAGCCGAAGTGCAGCCAGCGCGCGCCCTCGCCGCGGAACACCTCGATCGCATGGCTGTTGACGGCCTCCGCCACCCCCGGCGGACCGTCGGGCCGGCGGCGGCTCAGATCGTGCAGCCAGCCGGAACGGCTGCCGTAGACCGGCGAGTACGAGATGTACCCGGCCAGTTCGCCGTCGATCAGGCCGACGAACAGCCGGCGGTGCCGCTGCGCCGCGCCCCCGTGCTGGCCCACCAGGAACTCCAGCGGCCGGGCGTGCTTCCCCTTGCCCGCGAGCCAGCGCGTGTCCAGCTCCCGCAGCGCCCCGGCGTACTCGTCGGCCCCGGCCTCCCGCACGGTCAGGCCGCTGCGCAGCGCCCGCGAGATCTTGTTCCGGAGCCGGACGAAGCGGGAGCCGCGCAGGCTGAAGTCCGCCAGGTCCACCGCGTAGGACGCGCCGATCTGGTTGACGGTGAACCCCTGCTCCGCATACCGCACGGCATCGGCCCGCTGCAGCTGGATGCCGACCAGCCGCAGCCGCTGCCGCCGCGCGTACCCGGTGAATTCGCCGAGCAGCCGGGAATAGTCCTCGGCCGGCGCGAAAGGCCCGCCGAACTGGACCAGACAGCGCCCGGTACGCCGATGGACGATCACGCCTTGCGCGGTCGGAGAAGTGAAGTAGCGGTTCCCTTCGTTGAGGGCGAGAAAGGCGCTCGGATTGCCGGATTGCGTATATGCACGGATGGCGTGGTGGGCCGGAGACGCCGGGGCTGATTCGGTGGTCATGCGTCCATTCCTCCGGGCGTGCGCAGTGGACGGGCCGACGTCCGAGTAGAGCAGCGCGGAACGGGCGCGACAAGTAATTCCCGAGCCGGGAAAGGGAAATTGCGCGGCTGTCAGTGCGGTGTCAGGGGACTATCAGGAAGGCGTCCGGCGGAGGTCAGGAAAGGGTCAGCGCAATAGGACAGGCTGTTTTCCGTGGATCCCTCACCGCTGCGCGCCCTCATCGTCGCCAACCCGGCAGCCGGCAGCTGCTCCGCCGAGCTGGTCGAACTCCTCGCGTCCCGCTGCCGGGAACGGCTGGGGCCGGTGGCCGTGCACCGCACGACCGGCCCCGGCGACGCCACGGACGCCGTGCACCGCGCGCTGACCAAGGAACCCGCCGGACGCCGCCCCGACCTGGTGGTGGCGGTCGGCGGGGACGGCACGGCGCACGAGACGGCCGAGGGAATGCTCCGGCAGAGCGGCGACGGCCCCCGGGTCGCGCTGCTCATGATCCCCGCGGGCAGCGCCAACTCCGGGTACCGGATGTACTGGCAGGACCGCCCGTGGCAGGACGCGCTGGACATGGTGCTGGAAGGCAACGGCGAGGTGCGCCGGATCGACCTCGCCCGGCTCGCCGAGACCGGCACCCATGTGTTCCTCGGCTCCTGCACGGGACTGGGCGCCGAGATCCTCTCGGCGGCCGGCGCGGCGCCCGGCAGCGGCCGGGCCCGCTACGCACGCCTGCTGGCCGAGGCCGCCGCCCGCTACCGCCCCTACCCGGGCCGGGTCACCGTCGACGGCACCGTACTGGCCGAGGGCCCCACCGTCCTGGCCGGCGTCGGCGGCGGGCGCTACCGCGCAGGCCAGTACCTCCTGCTGCCCCGCTCCGAGCCGGACGACGGCCTGCTGGACGTCTGCGTCGTCGGCGGCCGGACCGACCCGGCCCGCATCCCCGAACTCACCCGGGACGGCAGCCACCTGGACCTGCCCGGCACGGCCTACGGCCGCGGGCGGCGCATCGTCCTGGAACGGCTGGACGGCGAACGGCTCGTCCTGGAGCACGACGGCGAGCTGCGCGACCGCATCGGGACCACCGCCACCTTCGACGTGCTGCCGGGCGCGCTGCCGGTCTGGGCCGCGCCCCGCGCACAGCGGAAGGGGTGACGATGACTCTCCTGTCCGAACTCGGCGCCTGGGCGGCGCGGCTCACCCCCGACGCGATACCGGAGCGCGTGCTGCGCCGCGCGGCGAGCCAGGTGCTGTCCCAGCTCGGCGCCGTCCGCGCGGGCGCCGCACATCCGCTCGGCCGGCGCCTGACCGCCGCCTTCGGGCCGCCGCTGCAGAGCGATCCGCGGCAGGCGGCGAGCGTGCTGGCCGCCCTCGGCTCCTTCCTCAACCTCGACGACACGGCGTACGCGGGCCACCTGTCCAGCTCCACCGTCGCCGTGCCGCTCGCCTACGCCCGTGCCCGGCGGCTCGACGGCCCCGCGCTGCTCACCGCCGTGGTCGCGGCCAACGAATGCGCCGCCCGGATCACCGCGGCGGCGACCCTGGGCCCGCTCCGCGGCCAGACCGCGCTCCACTCCCACCTCGCGGGCGCGGTCGCCGGCCGGCTGCACTGCGAAGGCGCACCGCCCGACCGCTGGACCGACGCGCTCGGCCTGGCGTACGCACAGCCGCCCTGGCCCCTGATGCGGGCGTTCCTCGCCAGCGATGCCCGCCTCCTGCACGCCTTCGGCCCGGTCCGTACCGGCATGGACGCCTGCGACGCGGCCGCCGCCGGGCTCAGCGGCGCCCCCGACCTGCTGGAGCACCCGGACGGCTTCCTCGCCCGGTTCGCGACCGTGCCGCTGCCCGAGGCGGTCACCGCGGGGCTCGGGACGCGCTGGCACACCGAGACGTTCTCGTACAAGCTGCACCCCGGCGGGCCCGGCATCGACGCGGCCGTGGACTGCGCGCTGGACCTCCACCACGACCTGGGCGCCCCGGACGAGGAAGAACTCGCCGCGGTACTCGACGACGTGCTCGTGGAGGCGTCCCTCTACACGGTCCTCGCCGGGCAGCGGGCGCGCCGCTACCTCGACGGGCCCGGTAGGCCGCTCGGCGCCCTGGTACTGGACATCGGCCACCCGGTGGCCACCGCGCTGCTCACCGGGCGGCTGACCGTCGCCGACCTGGAACCGCCGGCCGCCGACGACCCCGTGCGCCGGGGAGCGGCTGCAAAGGTACGGCTCCGGCACGACCCCGCGCTGACGCGCCAACTCCTCGCATCCGAGGCGCCGTTCGGTGAGGCGCTGCGGCAGGCGGGCCCCGCGGGCACGGCATGGCTGCGGGAATTCGGTGGCGACGACCTCGTCCGGCTCGCGGGCGAACCGGCCCCGCCCGCCCAGGACTTCACCCCCGCCGCCAAGGCCACCGGCGCGCGGGTGACCGTCCGCCTCACCGACGGCCGCACCGCCGTGCGCGAGCTGCTGATCCCGTACGGCGCGGCGGGCCCGCACACCCGCACCCACCACGCCGACCTCGTACGCGGCAAGTTCCGCGCGCTCGGCGGGCCGCAGCACGTCGCCGACGCACTGCCCCGGCTGCCGAAGATGGGCGCGGCCGAACTGCGCGCGTGGACCGAAGCGGCCCTGCATCCCGATCCGGCCGACGACCTGGAGGAACAACGCCCGTGAACGCCCCGGCGGAACCCTGTACCGGTACGGATGCGGAGATCCTCCGCCTGTACCGGGCCCACCTGAGCAAGGGCCGCGCGACCGTGGCCGAACTCTTCGGCGGCCGGATGGAGGTGGCCTCCTCCGGCGCCTGGCTGACCACCAGCGACGGCGAGCGGTACCTCAACTGCGGCGGCTACGGCGTGTTCCTCATGGGCGCCCGGCACCCCGTCGTCATGGAGGAGGTGCGCCGCCAGCTCGACGTGCACCCCGTCGCCACCCGCATCCTGCTGGAGCCGGCCGCGGCGCGCGCCGCCGAGGCACTGACCGCGGTGGCCCCGCCGGGCCTGGACCGGGTGCACTTCTCGCTCTCCGGCACCGAGGCGGTCGAGACCGCGCTGAAGCTGGCCCGCGCGAACGGCAGGCGCAAGGTCGTCGCCACGCACCTGGGCTACCACGGCAAGACGCTCGGCGCCCTGTCGGTCTCCGGCAAGGACGTCTATCAGCGGCCGTTCCGGCCCCTGCTGTCCGGCGTCACCCACATCCCGTACGGGGACGCCGACCTCCTGGAGAAGGAGCTGGCCGACAGCCCCGGCGAGGTCTGCGTGATCGTCGAACCGGTGCAGGGCGAGGGCGGCGTGATCATCCCGCCGGACGGTTACCTCCGCCGGGTCGGCGAACTGTGCCGCCAGTACGGCGGGTTCTTCGTCCTGGACGAGGTGCAGACCGGCCTCGGCCGGCTCGGCGCCTGGTGGGGCGCCGACGCCGCCGGGGTGGTGCCGGACGTGCTGCTCGCGGGCAAGGCGCTGGGCGGCGGCGTCGTCCCGGTCTCCGCCACGCTCGCCACCCGCGAGGCGTTCCGGCCGTTCGACAAGGACCCCTACCTGCACACCGGGACGTTCTCCGGCGCCCCGCTCCTCATGGCCGCCGTACAGGGTGCGATCCGGGCCGTACGGGAGGACGACCTCGTCCCGCGCGCCGCCGCGCTCGGTGCCCGGCTGCTGCCGCGGATCGCCGAAATCGCCACCCGCAACGTCCCCGGGCTCGTCACCGCGGTGCGCGGCCGCGGCCTGCTCATCGGCGTGGAGCTGGCCGAGGCCGGCCTCGCGGGCGAGCTGCTGATCGAACTCTTCAACCACGGAGTGGTGGCCAACCACTCGATGAACGGCAGCAGCGTGGTGCGGTTCACCCCGCCCGCCGTGCTCACCGACGCGGACGTGGAACACCTCCTGGCCGCCTTCGACGCGGCCACCCGCGACCTGGTCGAGCACGCTGCCCGGATGCCGGAAAGGCGGTAGCCGACATGCGGCACGTGATCGTGGAAGCACTGATTCCCGATGTCTCCGCGGAGGACGTCTTCGACGCCGTCCTGCGGTTCGAGCGCTATCCGGAACTGACCCCGCACGTGCGCTCCACCGTGGTGCACACCGGACCGCCGCACCCAAGTGGCAGCTCCAGCTGGGAGCTGTACTTCCGCAGCGGACTGCTGCGCTGGACGGAGCGCGAGACCTACGACCGGGAGCGGCTGTACATCGCCTTCCGGCAGACCGACGGCGACTTCGACGAGCTGTCCGGCACCTGGGACCTGCGGCAGACCGGCGCGGACTGCGCCCTGCGCTTCGACGCCGACTTCGACTTCGGCATCCCCAGCATGGCGGGCATCCTCGACCCGATCGCCGCCCGCGTCATCGAGGAGACCGTCGCCTGGGCGGTCAACGGGATGTTCCCGGGCGTCCGGCTCGGCACCGGGGCCCCGGACGGGAAGCCGCAGGAGCAGGCGGCCCAGCGGCTCGGCGCGGGGGAGTGACCGGTGGACCAGGCCAACCCCTTCGAGACCCGCACCACCTTCCGGCTGCACCGCGCCGAGTACTTGGCCGGACTCGCCGTCACCATCGTCCTGATCGTCCTGCACTTCGACGAGATCCGCTGGCTCCCGGCGCTCCTGCTGTTCGCGTACATCGACGTCATCGGCTATCTGCCCGGCGCCCTCGCCTACCGCCGCAGCCCCGACAAGCGCATCTCCAAGGTCTACTACGTCCTCTACAACACCATGCACAGCCTGCTCACCGCCGGTGCCGTCGCGGCACTGTGGTGCTGGCTGGTGCGCCCCGAATGGGCTCTGCTGGCGCTGCCGCTCCATCTGTTCGGCGACCGCGGCCTGTTCGGCAACTTCCTCAAGCCCTTCGCCCTGCCCTTCGAGCCCGTACCCGAACCGCTGTACCGGCGACTGGCCGACGCCCTGCGGACCCGGAGCGCGGCAGCCCGGGTGCCGGCCCCGGCAGCCGTGCCGGCGCCGGCCGGCGGGGCGCTCCGCACCCACCACAGGAGGACACTCAGCGATGACTGACGCCCCCATCAACGCAGCGGACTGGGACACGGCCCCCGGACTCCTCGACGGCGCCAAGACCCTCGACCTCACCGCCGAGCAGTGTGACCTCGCGTACTGGCTCCGCCACGTCGCCCAGGGCACCCTGCGCGGCCGCGCCGTCACCGGACACGCCGAGCAGGCGCCGGTACCCCCGTACATGAAGGAGCCCGGCCCGCTCCGCGAGGCCCTCATCCTCGAACTCGGCTTCCGCTCCGTGGCCGAGGAGATGGCCACCCGCGCGCTCGGGTACTACGTCGCCCACGCCCCCGGCATCGCCGAGCTGGAGTTCTACGCCACGCAGCTGCTGGACGAGGCGCGGCACGCCCGGGTGTTCCGCCGGCACCTCGTGGAACTCGGCCTGCCCGCCGACACGTTGGTGCGCGACATCCGGCAAGCGGCCGGTGACTACCGCGCTCGCGTGCTCGACCCGATCGAGCGGTTCTGCCTGGAAGTCGTCCGCGACCGCGCCGACTTCGCGGGCGGCGTCGCCGTCTTCACGATCATCATCGAGGGCGTCCTCGCGCCCGCCGCCGAGCTCAGCGAGCGCAAGTGGGACCGGCTCGACCCGGCCGCCGGGGAGATCTCCCGCGGCGCGGCGATCGACGAGATCCGCCACCTGGCCGTCGGCAGTTCGATTCTCCGCGACCACCTGGCCGCCCACCCCGAGTACCGGCCGCGCCTCCTGGACATCCTGCGCGACGGCCGGAAGCTGTGGGACGAGGTGCCCGACAGCGAGTTCGTGCTCGCCCGCGAAGAGCTCTTCCAGGAGGGCATGCGGCAGCACGCGGACCTGATCGGCGACTACGAGGTCTGGCCGGGCCGCCGGCTGCTCGACACCACCCCCGAGGAGCGGTACGCCACGGCGGAACGCTGGACGGACGAGATGGCCCGGGTCCGCCTGGCCCAGATGGGCCTGCCGGAGGCCATCGCGATACTCGGCGACGAGGAGGGCCAGGACCAGGGCGAGGGGGCGCGGTGACGGGCGGTCCCGCGGTCCCCGCCGCGGTGCTGGCCGGAGTGGGCGGATACCTGCCGCCCGATGTGGTGACCAACGACGACCTCAGCGCCCGCCTGGACACCTCCGACGCCTGGATCCGCTCCCGCACCGGGATCGCCGAGCGACACGTCGCGCCGCGCGGCACGGCCACCTCGGACCTCGCCGTCGCGGCCGGGCGGCAGGCCCTGCGCTCGGCCGGCTCACCCGCCATCGACGCCGTACTGCTCGCCACCATGACCCCCGACCACCCGTCACCGGCCACCGCGCCGGAGGTCGCCACCCGCCTCGGCCTCGGGAACGTCGCGGCCTTCGACATCACCGCGATGTGCGCGGGCTTCGTCTACGGGCTCGGCGTCGCCGCCGGACTGATCGCCGGACGCGCCGCCGAGCACGTCCTGGTCATCGGCGCCGAAGTGCTCACCACCGTCGTCGACCCGAGCGACCGCGCCCTGGCGGTGCTCTTGGCCGACGGCGCCGGCGCGGTGGTCCTGCGGGCCGGCACACCCGACGAACCGGGCGCGCTCGGCCGGGTCGTCCTCGGCAGCGACGGGACCCGCGGCGAGCTGCTGCGGATCGCCGGCGGCGGCTCCCGGGAGCGGCAGAGCGGCCGGCCGCCCGCACCGGGCGGGGAGTACCTGCGCATGCAGGGCCGGGAGATCTTCCGGCAGGCGGTGGAGCGGATGACGGAGTCCTCGCGCAGCGCGCTGGAGGCCGCCGACTGGAAGTCCGGCGATGTCGACCACCTCGTGGCGCACCAGGCCAACGCCCGCATCCTGGCCGCGCTCGGCGCCGAACTCGACATCCCCGCCGAGCGGCAGCTGACCAACATCGCGCACACCGGCAACACCAGCGCCGCCTCCGTCCCGCTGGTACTGGCCGAGGCCGGCGCGGACGGCCGGCTCCGGCCCGGCGACCGGCTCCTGCTGACCGCGTTCGGCGGCGGCCTCACCTGGGGCGCGACCACGCTCGTATGGCCGGACGTGCGGCCCGGACGCTGACGGCACCGCCGCCCCCCATCCGTACACGACCCCGAGGAGCACCATGTTCGAGCAGCTCAAGGAAATCCTCGCCGGCAAGCTCCAGGTGCCGGCCGAACTGATCACCATGGAGGCCACCCCCGAGGCCATCGAGCTGGACTCCTTGGCCACCGTCGAACTCTCCCTCGTCCTGGACAAGGAACTCGGCATCAAGATCAGCGACGACACGCTGGCCGAGGCCCGCACCGTCGGCGACATCGTCCGGCTGATGGAGGAGCGGGGGGTGGCCCTCTGATGCCGGTCGCCGAAGCGGCCGTCACCGGCATCGGACTGGTGACGCCGGCGGGCATCGGGACCGGGGCGAACTGGGAAACGGTGTGCGCCCCGAAGCCCGCCGCGGCCCTGGACGCGGAGCTGGACGGCATACCGGTACGGCTCTCCTGCCGCGTACCGGACTTCGATGCGGCCGCGCTCCTGGGGGCGCGGCGCGCCCACCGCCTGGACCGCGCGGCACAGTTCGCGCTGGTGGCCGTGCGCGAGGCGCTCGCCGACGCGGGCCTGGACCCCGCCGAGTGGGACGGCACCCGGGTCGGCGTCGTCCTCGGGAGCGGGCTGGGCGGGCCCGCCACCGCGGAGCGCGCACACCAAGTGCTGCGCGAGGAGGGCGCGCAATGGGTCTCGCCGCTCCTGATGGCGATGCACCCGGTCGGCATGCTCGCGGGCCAGGTGGCGATCGAGTGCGGCGCCCGCGGCCCCAACCTCGTGGTGAGCACCGCCTGCACCTCGGGCACCGCCGCGATCGGCGTGGCCAGGGACCTGCTCGCGCTCGGCCGCTGCGACATCGTGCTGACCGGCGGCGCCGAGGCACCCGTCACTCCGCTCACCATCGCCGGATTCGCGCAGATGGGCGCCCTTTCGCGGCGCCATCACGACCCGGCGGGTGCCTCCCGCCCGTTCGACGCGGACCGCGACGGCTTCGTGGCGGGGGAGGGGGCCGGGCTGCTGGTACTGGAGCGCCCCGCACACGCACGGGCCCGCGGAGCGCGCGTGCGCGCCCGCATCGTCGGGTACGGCGGCTCCGCCGACGCCCACCACATCACCGCGCCGCACCCCGAAGGCCGGGGGATCGAGGCCGCGATGCGGGACGCGCTCGCCGACGCGGACGCGTCCCCGGACGCGGTCGCGCACGTCAACGCCCACGGCACGTCGACACCCATGAACGACCTCACCGAGGCCGAGGTGGTGCGCCGAGTCCTGCCGGGCGGCCCGCTGGTGACCTCGACCAAGGGCGTCACCGGGCACCTGATCGGCGCGGCCGGGGCGGTGGAGGCCGCCTACACCGTGCTCGCGGTCGAACACGGCATGGTGCCGCCGACCGCCAACCTGGACCGGCCCGACCCCCGCATCGACCTCGACCTCGCCACCGCCCCCACCCGCCGCCGCCTCGGCCTGGCGCTCAGCAACTCCATCGGCTTCGGCGGCCAGAACGCGGTACTGGCGGTGGCCGCGGCCTAGGCAGCGAGAGGGCGGCCCGGCACCGACCGGGCCGCCCCTCAACCGCCGTACAAATAAAGGCCTTTACAGGACAGGCGTGTCGTCCTGGCGCAGGATCGCCCGCTCCAGAGCACGTAACTCCCGCCCCGGCTCCAGGCCCAGTTCCGCCGCGAGGTGGTGGCGGGCCCGTTGGTAGGACGCCAGCGCCTCCGCCTGCCGGCCCGACCGGTACAGCGCCGTCATCAGGTAGCCGCTCAGCCGCTCGTTCAGCGGATGCTCGCCCACCAGGCCGGTCAGCTCGTGCACCAACGCCCGGTGCCGGCCCAGCCGCAGCTCCAGTTCGATCCGCTGCTCGGCCGCCGCGATCCGCTCCTCCTCCAGCTGCGCCGCCGCCCTGTCCACCGCGTCGCCCTGGAGGCCTTCCAGCGCGCGCCCGCGCCACAGGTCGAGCGCGGCCCGGTACAGCACGGTGGCCTGCTCGGTGTGTCCGCGTGCCGCCGCCCGGCCGGCGGCCGCCACCTGCTGCCGGAAGACCGCGACGTCCAGGTCGCCGGGCTCGGTGTGCAGTACGTAGCCGTGCGCCCGGGTCTCGATCCGGCAGCCGTCGCGCACCGCGTCGGCCAGCCGGTGCCGCAGCTGCGAGATGCAGATGTGGACCTGGCCGCGCGCGGTGGGCGGCGGCTGCTGGCCCCAGACCGCTTCGATCAGTCCCGGCACCGGGACGACCCGGTCCGCGCTGAGCAGCAAGGTGGCCAGGATCAGTTTCTGCCGGATCGCCCGCAGCGGCAGCGGGGATGGTCCCGTTCCCACCTCCAGTGGCCCGAGGAGACGGAAGTGCGGCTGGTCGGTGTGTCGGGGGCAAGGGACGGAACGGGACATGGACCTTCTCCGTGGCATGAGTGCGTGGGGATGCCGTGTTTCTGGACCATGCGCACGCTAGACGCTTCGCCAATTCCGGCTCAAGACGGTCGATTCGGTACAGGACAACATAAGCCAACCGCGGTACCGAGGTTAGGGGGCCCGACCCGCAGGCGCGCTGTCAGCGGGGTGTCAGCGCGCGGTCAGCGGCGGCCCGCACAATGACCGCGGCCACAGGACCGGCCGGAAAGCGAGGACCATGGTGCGGCTGCCCGTCGAACAGGAACTGCGCCAGGAGCGCGCCCACTTGCTCGAAACCCTGGAAAGCCTGACCGACGCCGAGTTCGACGGCGCCAGTACCCTGTGCGCCGGCTGGGCGCCGCGCGACATCCTCGCCCATCTGATCGGCACGGACCGGCTCGGCGACTACCTCGCCAAGGGCATGTGGATCGACCGGGCGAACGCCGCGCAGGTACGCAGGGGCCGGGCCATGAGCCGCGCGGAGCTGACGGCCGCCGGGCGACGCTGGGCCGCCCGCCCCTCGCTCTTCGGCCGCTGCGCCGCCGCCTTCCTCCTCGGCGACACCGCCGTCCACCACCAGGACGTACTGCGCGGGCTCGGCCGCACCCGGACGCTGCCGCGCACCGTCGAACGCGCCGTCTTCCAGGAAGGCGTCCTGCTCAGCTTCGAACACAACCGGCGCCTGCTGCGTTATCGGGTGGTGCCCACCACCGCGGGTCTGCCCGCACTCGGCCGCGGCCCCGAGGTGCGGGGCACGGCCGAAGCGCTCGGCATGTGGCTGGGCGGGCGGGACGCGGTGACCGAAGAGCTCGAATTCACCTCGGTACAGGGGCGGTTGTGCCCGGCACCCGTTACGATCTGAGGCCCACTCGGCTCAATGCTCGAAGGCGACGCCCGGGAGAATGGAGTCCGACGCCATGACCGTCCGGCCCGCGTACACCACCGACCAGCTGCTGGAATCCATGCCGCTCGCCGTCACCCTGGGCGTCCGGCTCGACGCCGCCGAACCGGCCGAGGTGGTGGGACACCTGGACCACTCGGCCGCGCTGACGACGCTCGGCGGCGCCCTGCACGGCGGCGCGCTGATGACCCTGGCCGACTCCGTCGGCGCGGTCTGCGCCTTCCTCAACCTGCCGCCGGACGCCACCACCACGACCCTGGAATCCAAGACCAACTTCCTGCGCGCCGTCCGCGAGGGCACGGTCCGGGCGACGGCGCGCCCGCTGCACACCGGCCGGACCAGCATCGTCGTACAGACCGACCTGCACGACGACCGCGGCCGGCACCTCGCCCAGACCACCCAGACCCAGGCGGTGCTCCCGGCCCGGCCGCGGGACTGAGAACCGCCGCTCACCCCCTCCGGTGCGCGAGCCGGGCCCACGGGTCGGCGAGCGCGTCGCCCAGCCAGTCCAGCGCCGCCCGCCCGGTGCGGACCGGGTTGGCCAGCCGCCCCACGCCGTCGATGACGATCTCCACCACATCGCCGTCCGCCAGCGTGAAGTCCAGCTCCGGCACGATGCCGGTGCCGGTCGAGAGCACCGCGCCGTCCGGGAAAGGCTGGCCGTGGAAGAGATGGCGTACCAGGCCCTGCGGGGTGCGGTGGAAGGCGGCGGTGGAGGTGGTGGCCTCGTAGGCGGGCGCGCCGTCCCGGTGCACGGTCATGGCGATCTTCAGGGCCGACGGGTCGCCGATCTCCCACGCGGGCACGATGCCCGCCGAGAGGGCCGTACTGCCTGCGTAGATCTTGGCCTGCGGCAGGTACAGCGGGTTCTCGCCCTCGATGGAGCGGGAGCTGACATCGTCGGCGACGAGGTAACCGACGGTCTCGGCGTGCCGGTTCAGGACGAGCGCCAGCTCCGGCTCGGGGACGTTCAGCGCGGAGTCGTCCCGTACGGCGATCGGCTCGCCGTCGGTCACCACGCGCCAGGGCACGGACTTGAAGAACAGCTCGGGCCGCTCGGCGTCGTAGATCCGCTCGTACACCGACTGCTCGGTGCTCTCGGCGATCCGCGCCTCCCGCGAGCGCTCGTACGTCACCCCGGCCGCCCACACCTCCGTCAGCCCGTCCACCGGCGGCAGCAGCAGGGCCTCGGACGTGTCGGCAGCCGGCTCGCGCGCCGCCGTCTCCTCGGCGAGCGCCCGCAGTTCGGCGACGGTGCGGTGCAGCAGCTCGGCGAGGCGCGGCGCGCCGGGGAAGACGCGGAGGGCGCCGGCGTCGTCCGCGAGTCCGGTGCGGACCATGCCTGTGGTGTCAGCGAAGCGCACGATGCGGGTCATCGAGAGTCCTCTCTTCGTGTTCGGGTTTGCGGAGGCCGGCCCAGCGGAAGCCGGTGACGACCGCGGCGCCGGCGGCGACGATCAGGGCGACGGCGTACAGGCCGGTGGCGCCGGAGCCGGTGGACGACTCGACGACGCCCATGACGTACGGGCCGAGGAAGCCGCCGAGGTTGCCGAAGCCGGAGATCAGCGCGATCGTGCCGGCCATCTGGACGCCGGTGAGGATCGTCGGCGGCACGGTCCAGAAGACCGGCTGGGCGCCCAGGAATCCGAACGCGGCGACGCACAGCGCGGCGACCGCCCAGACCGGCGGCAGCAGCGCCCCGCCGACCAGGCCGGCCGCGGTGAGAATCAGGGCGAGCCGGAGCGGGCCGCGCCGGTTGCCGCTGCGGTCCGAGAGCCACGGCAGGATCAGCACGCCGAGCAGCGCGAAGACCCAGGGCAGCGCCGAGACGAAGCCGATGCCGACATCGTCCAGGCCGCCGATCCGGCCGACCAGCGCGGGCAGCCAGAACGTCACCCCGTACACACCGATCTGGATCGCGAAGTACACGAACATCAGGCGCAGTACGCGGCTGTCGCCGACGATCTCGCGGATGCGGCGCGGCGGACGCGCGTCCTCCGTCGGGCGGTCCGCCTCGATGCGCGCGATCAGCAGCGCCTTCTCCTCGGCGGTCAGCCAGCGCGCGTCCGCGGGGCGGTCGGTGAGCAGCCACGGCACGGCGAGCGCCAGCAGGACGGTGGGCGCGCCCTCCAGCAGGAACATCCACTGCCAGCCGTCCAGTCCGGCCATGCCGTGCAGCCCGATGAGCCAGCCGCCGACCGGGTTGCCGATGATGCTCGCAATGGCCACGGCGGACTGGAACATGCCGGTCGCCTTCCCGCGGTCGGCGGCGGGGAACCAGTAGGTGAGATAGAGGATCACGCCGGGGAAGAAGCCGGCCTCGGCGGCGCCGAGCAGGAAGCGCAGCACGTAGAAGCCGGTGGGGCTGGAGGTCAGCGCCATCGCGCAGGACAGCAGGCCCCAGACGAACATCAGCGCGGCGAGCCAGCGGCGGGCGCCCCAGCGGTGCAGTACGAGATTCGAGGGCACGCCGAGCAGCGCGTATCCGACGAAGAAGACGCCGGCGCCGAAGCCGTACGCGGCCGCGTCGATCCCGGCGTCGGTGGCGAGGTGTGTCTTGACGAGCGCGACGTTCGTGCGGTCGAGGAAGCTGAGCACGAACATCAGGAAGAGGGGTGGGAGTAGCCGCCTGGCTACTTTGCGGCGTACGGTCTCCGCGGTCATCGGACCTCCGGTACAGGGAGAGACATCTGACCGCTGGACCGTAGAGGGCACGCATCGGACGGGCAATACTCCGAACACCGGGAATTTTTCTCGGCGAAACATCTGGCCGCTGCCGCAGACATCTGACATCTTGGGCCGCGCCGCTACCCACGGACAAGGAGTGAGCGCCGATGACGCCCGCCCGTATCGTCGACGTCGAGACCATCGATGTCCGCTTTCCCACCTCCCAGGACCTCGACGGCTCCGACGCCATGAACGAGGCCCCCGACTACTCGGCCGCGTACGTCGTACTGAAGGCCGACGGGCCCGACGCCCCCGAAGGCCACGGCTTCACCTTCACCATCGGGCGCGGCAACGACCTCGCCGTCCAGGCCGCCCGCGCGATCGGCGAGCGCACGCTCGGCATGACCGTCGAGGAGATCACCGGCGACCTCGGCGCGTTCTCCCGCCATCTGCTCGGCGACAGCCAACTGCGCTGGCTGGGCCCGGACAAGGGCGCCATCCACCTCGGCACCGCCGCCGTCGTCAACGCCGCCTGGGACCTGGCCGCCAAGCAGGCCGGCAAGCCGGTCTGGAAGCTGCTCGCCGACATGACGCCCCAACAGATCGTCGGCCTGGTCGACTGGCGCTACCTCAAGGACGCGCTCACCCCCGAGGACGCGCTGACGATGCTTCAGGAACGCGCGCCAGGCCGGGCCGAGCGCGAGGCGTACGTACGGGAACACGGCTACCCCGCCTACACCACCAGCGCCGGCTGGCTCGGCTACGACGACGACAAGCTCGCCCGGCTCTGCCAGGAGGCCGTCGACGCGGGCTGGGACTCCGTCAAGCTCAAGGTCGGCGCGGACCTGAAGGACGACATCCGGCGCTGCCGCATCGCCCGCTCCATCATCGGCCCGGACCGCCGCCTGATGATCGACGCCAATCAGACCCTCGGCGTCGACGAGGCCATCGCCTGGGCCAAGGCGCTGGAGGAGTTCGACATCTGGTGGTTCGAGGAGCCCACCAGCCCCGACGACATCCTCGGCCACGCCGCCATCGCCCGGCAGATCGGCCCCACCCACGTCGCCACCGGCGAACACGCCCACAACGCCGTGATGTTCAAACAGTTCCTGCAGGCCGACGCGATCGGCATCTGCCAGATCGACGCCTGCCGGCTCGGCGGCGTCAACGAGGCCGTCGCCGCCCTGCTGCTGGCCGCCGCGCACGGCGTACCGGTCTGCCCGCACGCCGGCGGCGTCGGCCTGTGCGAACTCGTCCAGCACCTCTCGCTCTTCGACTACATCGCCGTCAGCGGCTCGATGGAGAACCGCGTCATCGAGTACGTCGACCACCTCCACGAGCACTTCCACGACCCGGTCCGCGTCCGCGGCTCGCGCTACCTCGTCCCCGAAGCCCCCGGCTACAGCGCGCAGATCCGCCGGGAGACGCTGGCGGCGTACCGCTACCCGGACGGCCCGGTCTGGAGCGGCCGCGGCCGGGTGGCATCCTGACGTCCATGCCCACCAAGAGAGAACGGCCGGGCCGCGGCGACGGGACCGGCGCCGGCGGCAGCGTCGTCGACGAGGCGATCGGCCGGCTGCGCAAGCGCATCGAGAGCGGCGAGTTCGCGCCCGGCCACCGCCTCCCCCCGGAGGCGGTGCTCGCCGCCGAACTGGAGCTGTCCCGCCCCTCGCTCCGCGAGGCGGTCCGCGCGCTGGCCATGGCAGGGGTGCTGGACGTACGGCGCGGAGACGGCACGTTCGTCACCGACCTGCACCCCGAGCGACTGCTCAGCGCCCTCGGCAGCTTCCTGGACCTGGCCCAGGACACCGGCCTGGAGGAGATGCTGGAGTGCCGCAAGGTACTGGAACCCGGCGCCACCGCGCTCGCGGCCACCCGCATCGACGACGCCGCGCTGGACGGCCTGCTGGAGCGCATCGAACGGATGCGGACCCTGCAGGACCCCGAGGAACTGGTACGCGAGGACCTCGCCTTCCACGCGGACATCGTCGCCGCGGCCGGCAACCGCACCCTGTCGTCCCTGGTCTCCTCCGTCACCCAGCGGACCGCCCGGGCCCGCATCTGGCGGGCGCTGGTCAAGTCCGACGTGCTCTCCTGGACCCACCAGCAGCACATGGACATCTACGCCGCGCTGCGCGCCCGCGACAGCCTGGCGGCCTTCACGGCGGCCGGCCGCCATGTGGGTGACGTGGAGCTGTGGGTACGCGAACGCCTCGACCCGCTCAGAGAGCGGCCGGAGCGCTGAGAAGTACGGCCCGGTGCGCCGTACTCAGACGTCCCGCGGCCAGTAGTCCAGATCGCCGCCCCGCCACTCGATGAGCGTGGGATCGGCCAGCGGGATCTCGTCGGCGTCGGACAGCCCGGCCCGGCGCAGGAACTCCGCGACGTCCCCGCGGCCGTGGGCGAGGCCGACGATCTGGCCGTGAATGGTCACCCGCCGCCCCCCGGCGGTGGGCGGATACACGATCACCGGCGGATGTGTGGTCATACCCCCAGGCTGTCTCGCCGCCGCCCGCCGCGCATCCCGAAGCCCCGAATCCGCCGGTACCGATGCCCGCCGGTGCGTCCCGGACGTACTCCGGGACGTACCGTCGAACGTGCTCCGGACGGCGGGCACGCACGGTCGAAGGTGCCCCGGCCAACGGCTACGATCGGCGCATTCGTGGCTGTCGCCGGGAGGAAGAGCGAGAGATGGGCCTGTTCCGCCGCGGACCGAAGCGGGATCCGCGCGACACCCCGCGCGATGAGGAGTTCGCGTTCTTCTCCGACCGGGAGGGCGGTATCTTCCGGGGCCAGGTGCGGGCGGCCTTCGCCGAGCAGGGCCTGGAGGTCACGGTGTACGCCGGCATGGTCGCCGACTCGGCGGGCCGGCAGTTCGGCCTCGGCAACCTCGCCGCCGTCTGCCACCGCGACCGCCGCGGCGAGCGCGCCTGGCCCGCGCTCGTCCGGGACCACGTCGGCAAGGTCCTCCGTACGATGGACGGCCCGCAGCCCATGGAGACGATGCCCGAGGACGAGATCCGGGCCCGGCTCTACCCCCGCGTCGTCGCCGAGGACTCCCTCCCCGCCTCCGACTCCTTCCGGTACGCGCGTCCGCTCGCCCCCGGCCTGCGCGAGGTCCTCGCACTCGACCTGCCCGAAGCCGTGCAGATACTCGGCGAGGACTCGCTGCTGGACATCGGGGACGTCGCCGAGCTGCGCATCCGGGCGCTGAACAACCTCCGGGCGCTGCCGGTGGAGGGGCACGAGACGGTCCGCCGCGGCGACGGCTCGGCCTTCGACGTCGTACTGGGCGACTCCTTCTTCACCGCCAGCCGGGTGCTGGTCCTCGACGAGCTGGTCGAGCGGCTGACCGGCGCGCCGCTGACGCCCGACGGGGCGCTGGTCGCGCTGCCCTTCCGGCACCAGCTGGCCTTCCACTGCATCCACGACGCCCAGGTCGTACCGGCGCTGCAGGCGATGGCGCAGTTCGCCGCCGCCGGGCACGAGGACTCGGCCGGCGCGATCACGCCGAACGTCTTCTGGTGGCGCCAGGGCACGATGACCCGGCTGAGCGAGCCGGACGGGGACGGGCTGCGGGTCGTCGTCGACGAGGACTTCCAGACCATGCTGGAACGGCTGGTCCAGGACGAGGCGTAGGGGGCCCGGGTCCGGGTCCCGGCAGGGCGTCCGACGGCATTGGTGAGGCCCCGCACACGGGGGATGATGCGGGGCCTCACTCAGTACAACGGCCGGACCCGCCAAGAGGTTCCGTCCTGCCGAAGAATTCCGCGAATAAATCTAAGGGTGGCGCTACGGGTGGCGCGCTGGCCGGGCATCTGCGGGCAGAGCTGGACATAATTCTTGAGGGGGTCCGGAGAACGGTGCCGAGACCAGGGAGCGACAGTGATCCGTGTTCTTCTCGTCGAGGAAAACGGGCTGCTGCGCGGAGCGCTCGCCGCTCTCCTGACCCGCGAAGCGGACTTCGAGGTCGTCGCGCAGGGCGGGGGAGACGGCCAGGTCCTCGCGCGGGCGCTCTCCTACCGCCCCGATGTGGTCGTCATCGACGTCGACGCCCACCAGGACGAGGCGCTCGCCACGGCGGGCGAGCTGTGCCAGCGGCTCCCCGAATGCCGCACGCTGCTGGTGGCGGGGTCACCGGCGCTGGAGCGGCTGCGCAGCGTACTGGCCCTGCGGCCGCCGGGCCTCATCGGGAAGGACGCGCCCTCGGACCGGCTCGTCGAGGGCATCCGCAAGGTGGTCGGCGGACAGCGCTACGTCGACCCCGGGCTGGCGATGCTGGTGCTCGACGCGGCGGCGGACCCGCTGACGCCGCGGGAGCGGGAAGTACTGCGGCTCGCCGCCGACGGCCACCCCGGACAGGAGATCGCCGACCGGCTGTCGCTGTCCGTGGGCACGGTCCGCAACCACCTCTGCGCGATCACTCGGAAGATCGGGGCGCGGAACCGGATCGACGCGATCCGGATCGCCCGGGAGTCGGGCTGGCTGTGAGCCCCGGTTTCCCGGCCGCGGAACCGGATTTCCCGTCTGTCGAACCGGCATCCGCCCCGTCCTCCCAGTGCCCGACGAGGTCCCGGTAGAGAGCCGAGTCCGCCATCAGCTCCGCATGCGTCCCCAGGGCGGCCCGTGCGCCGTCCAGCACCATGATCCGGTCGGCCCGCAGCGCCGAGCTGATCCGGTGCGCACACACGATCAGCGTGCCCGGGCGGCGGGCGAACGCCTCCTCCGCGCGCGCCTCGGCGGCCGGGTCGAGATGACAGGTCGCCTCGTCCAGCAGGAACAGCTCGGCCGGCGGGAGGTAGGAGCGGACGAGAGCCACCAGCTGTCGTTCCCCGGCCGACAGTTCCTGCTGGTCCACGGCCGCGTCATAGCCGCCCAGCCGGTCCACCAGCGGCCGGGCGCCGACCTCGTCCACCGCCGCGTCCACCACGGCCGTCGAGACACCCGGCGTCAGATAGGTCAGGTTCTCCCACAGCGACCCCGCGAACACATACGCCTCCTGCGGGATCAGCACCCGGTGCCGGGCCGCCTCGCCGTCCAGGCACCCGATCGGTACGCCGCCCAGCCGGACGCCGCCGGCCCCCGGCGCGAGCACGCCGGCCACCAGCGCGGCGAAGGTCGACTTCCCCGCCCCGCTCGGCCCCACGACGGCCAGATGCTCGTCCGGCCGCAGTACGAGGTCGAGCGCGTCGATCACCGGCTCGGCGGAACGCGCGTAACCGAAGGTGACACCGCGCAGCTCGACGCCGGAGTGCTGGGGGCGGTGGGACGGACCACCGGTCGTGGGCTCCACCGATGGACCGCCGCCGGCCGCGGGCTCCGCCGACCGCCCCCCGGCCACCCCCGCGATCCGTCCCAGCGTCACCAGCAGCCACAGCCCGCTGTCCGCGATCCCCCGGACGAGGCTCTGCAGCGCGGGCTGGAGCCCCTGCGACACATACGTCACCGCGCCCAGCACCGCACCCGCCGTCACCCCCCGCTGCACCAGCCACGGGGCCCCGGCCAGGACGAGAACGAGCGGCAGCCAGCCGCCGACGGCCAGGGACGCGGTCCGTACGGCCGTCATCCGCGCCAGCGCCCGGGTGGCCCGCGCCGCCGCGTCGATCCGTTCGCCCGCCCGCTCCCGTACGACGTCCTCCCCGCCGCACGCCACCACGTCCCGCAGCCCGCCGGTCACCTCGCTCGCGGTCTCCGCGACGCGCTCGTCGGCCAGCATCACGTCCCGCTGGCGCGCGGCCATCGCCCGCAGCGCCCCGACGAACAGCGCGAGCCCCGCCAGGAGGGGCGGCAGTACGAACAACAGGAGGGCGGGGTCCAGGGTGGCCAGGCCGAGCAGCGCCCCCACCGCGGAGGCGGTGAAACTCTGCACGAACATCACGACAGCCGCGTACGCCTCCCGGGCGATCTCCACCTGTTCGGTCAGCCGCGCCACGCCGCCGGTGTCGCTCGGCCGGTCGGCGCCCGCCGAACGGCGCAGCGTGCCGGACGCCACCAGGGTGACCAGTTCGTCCCGGAGAGGTTCGACGACCGCCGCGAGCCCCAGCGTCGCGTGGTGCGTCGCCCACGCCCCGATCCCCACCGCGACCGCCAGCACCCCCAGCCAGGCGAAGCCCGTCCCGGCCCGCCCGGCGAGGAAGCCGTCGTCCACGGCGCGGGCGATCACCCATCCGGTGAGGAACGCCGGCACGGCCTGCACCAGCGACCACCCCGCGAGCCGTACGAACTCCCGGCGCCGTCGGCGCAGCGAGGACCGCAACAGCCCCGCGGCCGGGCCCGTCACGCCACGTCTCCGGCGCTCGCGGCGGCCTGCGCGCCGGGGCCCGCGCCGGGCGGATCCGGCTGGAACGCTGCCCGATACCCCGGCTGCGACCAGAGTTCACGGTGGGTGCCCTGCCCACGGACGCCGCCGCCGTCCAGCCAGACGACGTGGTCGGCCCGCGCGGCGGTGGACGCCCGGTGGGTCACGACGAGCCGGGTGCGCCCCGCCAGGGCGCCGGTGAGGACCTGGCTGATGTGGTGCTCGGTCACGGTGTCGAGGCTGGCGGCGACGTCGTCCAGCACCAGCACCCGCCCGGCCTGCACGAACGCCCGCGCCAGCCCGACCCGCTGGGCCTCACCGCCGGAGATCGGGGCATCGGCCGGCCGGGTCGCGTACCCCTGGGGCAGCCGCCGGATGAAGCCGTCGGCCCGGGCCGCCGCGGCCGCCCGCACCACCTCGCCGTCACCGCTCGGCCGCGGCCCGAAACCGATCACGTCGGCGAACGTCTCGCCGAGCAGCACCGGACGCTCGAAGCCGTACGCCACCGCCTCGCGCAGCGCCGGCCTGCCGAGATGACGCAGTGGCACGCCGTCCAGCAGCACCTCGCCCGCGTCCGGGTCGGTGAGCCGCCCGGCCAGCGCGGCCAGTACGGACTTGCCGGACCCGGACCGGCCCACGACCGCGACCAGGGCTCCGCCGGGGACGGTCAGCCGCAGATCCTCCAGGACGGTGCCGTTCGGTCCCCGTACGGTGACGCCGCGGAACTCCAGCGTCCCGGGGCCGTCGGGCAGGCGCTCGCCGCCGTACGCCACCGGGGGTTCGGCGAGCACCTCGGCGACCCGGCCCGCCGTCGCCCGGGCCAGGGCGAGCCGGCTCGCCGACGACACCAGGGAGCTGATGCCGGTGGCCAGTACGACGTACTCGCCGGCCGCGAGGACCTGGCCCGGTGTGATGCGGCCGTGCGCGAGCTGCAGACCGGCGACCGCGAGGACGGCGACCTCCAGCAGCGGGATGACCAGCGCCTCCCGCCCCGAGACCCGCGCCAGGACCTGCCACATGCCGGCCCCGTGCCGGCGCAGCTCCGGCAGCGGGCCGAGGACGCGGCGCACCTCGCGGTCCACGGTGCCGGCCGCGGCGATCGTACGGATCCCGGCCAGCGCGTCGACGAGCCGGGCGGCCAACCGACCCTGCGCGTCGTAGTAGCGCTCGTTGATGTCGGAGGCGTCGCGGACGAACGTCCGCACCAGGGACAGCACGACGGGCAGCCCCACCAGGAAGGTGAGGCACAGCCAGGGATCGATGAGGGCCAGCGCGACGACCGCGCCCACCGGGGGCACCAGGTCCATCACGGCCCACACCAGGGTCGACGCCACCTGCCCGGTCCGGGCGGAGTTGCCGACCAGCCGGCCGACCAGGTCCCCGGCCGTGAAGCGGCGCGTGGCACGAATGCCCAGGTCCAGTACGTGCCGCAGGAGGGTGTGGCGCAGCCATGCGGTGGAACGCGCCTCGGCCAGCTTTCCCACCAGGTCGTCCAGCAGGTCGCACACCATGAGGACGACGATCGCCGCGATGCTGAGCGTCAGCCAGACGGCGGTGTCCCCGCCCGCGAGTACGGCGTCGACGGTGCGGCCCATGAGGGCCGGCAGCACGGTGTAGACACCGGCGAGCAGCAGTGAGGTGGCCAGCATGGCGGGCACCCAGGGCCCGCCCCGCCGCGCTGCCGCCAGCAGCAGCCGGTCCGCGGCGCGTCGGTCCATGGCCTTCTCCCTGTACGCAGACGCGAAGGGGCGGGGACGCCTTGCACGCCCTCGCCCCTTATTGCTTTCAGCAGAGCAGCAGACTCAGCTGGCTGGTGCCGCCGCAGTACTTGCTGGCGCCACTCCTACGCGGCCTGCCACCGTGGTGAGCGGTTTCCATGCCTTGCAGATCCAGGATCGTCATGTCGTTTCACCTCCGCACTTCTTCTCCATGGGGACGGGGTCGGATTGGCTTGTGGGCCCGGGGTGCCGGGCGTCGCGCGGCGCGGCGAGGAAGGGCAGCCGCACGGGGGAGTCGTGGAGGGCGGCGCCGAGCGCCAGCAGTACTCCGGCGCTGCCGGTGCCCAGGTCCATGGAGAGCCGCAGCAGCTGCTCGCCGGGGAAGGCGAGCCGGCCGTCGTGCACCACGGCGTACCGGGCCAGCCGGCGTATCTGCTCGGCGACGACCGGGTCCCGCTCGGCCGCGGTCCCGGCGGGGTGCGCGCGGCTGAGGTGGAGGATCATCCCGGCCAGGCCGTCGAAGAGGCCGGGCTCGACGTAGAACCGTCCCTCGGCGGCGCGGCGGATCGCCGCGGCGGCCGCCACGAAGCCCTCGTTCCTCCGATGGGCCAGGAAGTCGTCCAGGACGAGGCCGATGCCCACGCTGCCGTCCGCGAGGTACGGCATCGTCCGCCAGCCCTCATTGACTTCCATTACCCCGTCCTCGTCGCGGATCAGGCACCGGCGCAGGTCCTGCCGCAGCGCCGTCGCGGCGAGATCGAGGAACTCCGGATCGCCCGTGTGCTCGTACCACCGGAGGAACAGCAGCGCCGGGCCGGACGAGCCGCGCAGCAGACCGGCGTACGGCTGTCCGCCGCCGCTCACCTCCGGTACGGCGTCGGCCGGGCCCAGTCGGGCGGCCACGGCGTCCACCGCTTCCCTGGCCGCGTCCTGCAGGACCGGCTCGCCGGTGACCGACGCGAAGTGCAGGAGATTCAGGCCGATGCCGGACAGCCCGCCATGGAGGTCGAGGCCGAGCCGGAGCCACTGCTCGCCCGCGCACTGGTCGAGGATCTTCAGCGCCTCGTGCCGGTGCCCGAGGTGGTCCAGGGCGTACGCGACGCCGTGCAGCCCGTCGTAGAAACCGAGCAGGGAGCCCGGCTCCGGGCGCAGGGCGCGCCGGATCAGCCAGTCCTCGTGGCCGGGGTGCCGGCCGGCGCCCGTCACGTCCAGCGCGTACAGGACTCCGGCAGCGCCGTACGCCATGCCCAGCCCGCCGCCGGGCGAGGTGAACTGCTCGATGTCGCCGGGGAAGAGCCGGTCGTCCCGCTCGGGCGTGGCCGACGCGAGGATGGCGCCCGCCAGCTCGTCGCGGGCCGCGGCCCAGCCCTCGCGGTCCGGGCGCAGCCGCGGTTCGGCCGCCGCTCCGGCGGGCGCCCCGCCGTCGCCGGTGAGGGTGCGTACCGCCGCGTCGAAGAAGCCGTCGGGAACCGGGAACGTGCGGGCCGCCTCCCGGGCGAGCTGTGCCGCCTTGCCGGGCGCCAGCGCGAGCAGGCCCGTCAGCGGCAGGAAGAGGAAGAGTTTCAGGCAGGCCAGGGCGTAGTCGTCGACGGCCGGGCCGTGCAGCTCGCGCGGCGCCGTGAACCCCTGGGCGCCGAGGGCCTGCCGCTGCCCCGCCGCGGCGTCCGCCGCCCCTTCGAGGTCGATCAGCACCACGCCGCCGTCCGGGCGCACCATGATGTTCGACGGCTGGAGATCACCGAGGACCACCCCGCGCGCATGCACCGCGCCGACGGCCCGCGCCACGCGCTCGTACACGTCCAGGGCCCAGGCGGTGTACGCGGCCGTCTCTGCCTCGTCCGCTCGCACCAGAGTGAGCGGGTAACGGTCGACGAACTCGTCGTTGAGCTCCGTCCCTTCGACGAACTCCTCGACCAGGAAGTGGTGCTCACCCCGTACGAAGTGGTCGTGCAGCGCCGGCACGCAGTCCAAGCCGCGCAGCCGCTCCAGCATCTCCCGCTCGCGCTCCTGACGGGCGACCGCGTCCCGGCCGTCCGGCGTGAGTCCCGCGTGCGGGCGCGCCTCCTTGAGCACCACACGGTCACCGGTGCGCACGTCTTCGCCCGCGTAGATGCCGCCGCCGTTCGAGAAGTGCAACGCGCTCTCGAAGCGGTAGGGCAGGTCGGCCAGGGCGGCGCCGCTGCCGCGCGCCGCGAGGTGCGGGGCGAGAAAACCGGGCAGCGGAGCCCAGTCGGGCACCTGGAAGGTCGGCGTCCGGACATCCGGCACCAGCCGGCCCTCGCCGTCCTCCATCGCGGGCTCCACCTCGCCGTCCGCGGAGACGCAGTACCGCTCGGCGAAAGCGCCGTACCGGACGTACAGCGGGCCCTCGCCCCAGCGCAGATCGCTGAGGATGTACGGCCCGACCTGGCCATCGAGGATGGCACCCAGCTCGGTCAGTACCCGCTCCAGCTCCGCTTCGTCGGCCGGGTAGAGGGTCATGAATTTGCCGCTCGAACCGCGGTGCGCGTACTTGGCATTGGCGATGAGCAGCGTGTCCTTGCCCGGCAGGAACTTGAAGGCGATCCGGCGCGGGAGACAGTATTCCCAGACTGTGGTGAGGATGTCCGCGGCGTTGTCGAGACACGCCGAGACGTGGATCTTCCAACCCTGGAGGGGGAGCGTGCCACCGGCGGGGCGGAACACGATCCAGTCGTCCAGCTCGGCGCGCCGCCAGCCGTGCGGGGCCGGACGCCGGGCCTGCGCGAAGGCGGTCTCGCCGCCCTGGGCGCGCGCCGGCGCGTCGTAGAAGTGCGGGTCCATCAGGCAGTAGACCTCGTAGCGCTTGTCCACTGACCCTCCCGGCGGGTCGGTGCCGCGGGACATCCCTGCGGCCTCTATTTGCGACCATCGCAGAGTTGCCCCGCGCGGAACAGCACCGTCCGTCACGCGATCCACGGTAAAAACGCACGACTCACCCATGACATTTGTACTGGTCGGACCGCCCTCGGCCAGGAATCAGGCGGCCGGCGGCACCGGTCCGTCCGCGCGCAGCCGCAGACCGTCGGCGACGATCAGATCCGAGGTGACCAGCGCCTGCTCGGCGGAGACATCGGTCATGTACACGAAGGGCGGCACCAGCGGGGGCACGGGCAGCCGGTCCGGGGTGAAGGTCAGACAGAGCACCCCTTGCACGCAGCCGCGGAATTTCGTCAGGTACAGCGTGACGTCGCCGCTCAGCTCCAACGACGTGGCGCCCAGCCCCAGTTCGTCGCTGCCGTCGCGGGTGAGGAGGCGGTAGTCGGTCAGCGAGGCGGCCTTCATCTTCAGCACCATCGCCCGGACGGGGCCGCGCGCGGTGGGCACATTCGCGACCCCGGCGAGGGTGAAGCCCTTGGGCGCGAAACGGCTGGTCGTGACGGTGGGGACGGCGGCGGGAGCGGGAATACCGGGGCCGGCGGCGCGAGCCTCGGTGGCGGGCGTCCCCAGCGCGGCGAGAAGGGCGGCGGGCAGGGCCACGGCGAGGGTGGTGGACGCGCCCGTACGGCCCGTACCGCCCCTACCGCCCGTACGGCCCGTACCGCCGGTCGCCGGGGCCGCCACCGCCTCGTCCCGTACCGCCTCGTCCCGTACCGGCGTCCAGCCGAAGCCCATCGCCGCGCCCGCGATCCCCAGCCCCATGCCGACCAGGAAGCCGCCGAGATTGGTCGCCGCGAACGAAATCACGGACAGAATGAGGGCGTTGATGCTCACGTAGTGCCGCGCGGACGGGGCGTACCACAGGAACAGCCCGGCCACGATCAGGGCCAGCCCGATGCCGAGCGCCGCGAGCCCGCCGAGCCCCAGGCTGACCAGCACGCCGAGCGGGGAGAGCGGGACGAGCAGCAGCTCGGCGCCGCCGAGGACGAGCAGCAGCCCGGCCCAGAACGGTCGCGTCCGCCGCCACCGGCGGAACCGTGCCCGCGCCTCGGGCCAGGGCAGCCGCGCTGCCGGCGCCGTCAGCCGTGCCGTGAGTGCCGTGAGTGCGGCCGGCGGCCGGGGGCGCCTCAGAAGCACTTCTCGCCGTCCAGGCTGACGCCCAGCTTCAAGCCCTTGAGGCGGAAGTTGCCGCCCGTGGCCGACCAGGCGTGCGACCGCACGCCCGCGACCTCGATGTCACCGGCCTGCAGCCCGAACTTCCCCTTCGGGCCGCGGATGCCCGGTACTTCGTCCAGCGTCGAGGCGTCCCGGCCGATCTGCGCCGTGCCGAAGCGCGCGTCACCGACCAGGTCCTCCCCGTCGATGACGAGACTGTCCGCGGTGACGGGCCCCGCCTTCCCGCCCGCGGTGAGCTTGAAGACGACCGGCCCCATCGGCGTACTGACCTGCGCCGACTGGCAGATGTCGGAGAGCTGTGCCTTACCGATGCCGAGCAGGGCCACGGGGTGCCCGGTGCCGTCGGCGGAGCGGTCGGTGTGCACGTACGAGGCCAGCCCCTCGCTGGTCAACTTGCCTGAAGCCACCTGGAAGTTGGTGCCGGAGACGGCGAACGACGCGGCGAGCACGCCCTGCGCCATCACGGTCGCCAGCGCCCCGACGGCCAGTACCGCCGGCACGGCCACGGCCGCGCTCTTCCTCCAGGACGTGCGGCCTTCTTCCGGTACGGCCCGCTGATTCCTGCCCACTGCTTCCTCCCGGGGGAGCGCTCGGTCATGGCGGTACGGTCACAGCGCTGACGTGCGGTTACTTGCGGTAACGAAGGTAGCTGACGAGAGGTTAGGGCCGTTGTTGACGGTGCGTCAACAGTGCGGCACGACGAAGGGGCGGGCGGCCGAAGCCACCCGCCCCAGACCGCCGGTTAGTTGATCGCCTTGATCAGCTCCCCGTTCGCGGTGTCCCCGCTGAGCTCCCAGAAGAACGTGCCGCCCATGCCCTGCTCGTTCTTGAAGTTCATCTTCGTGCCGATGGTCTCCGGGGTGTCGTAACTCCACCACTGGTCACCGCACTTGGCGTATGCGGTGCCGCCGACCTTGCCGGTCGCCGGGCAGCGGCCCTTGATGTCCTTGTAGTCCTCGATGCCCGCCTCGTACTTGGCCGGCGCGGCGCCGGTCGCCGTGCCGCCCGGCGCGTCCTGCGTGACGCCGCTCCAGCCGCGCCCGTAGAAGCCGATGCCGAGCAGCAGCTTGTTCGCCGGGATGCCCAGGCCCTTGAGCTTCTTGGTCGTGTCGGCGGTGTTGAAGCCGGCCTTCGGGATGCCGTTGTACGAGGTCAGCGGCGAGTGCGGGGCCGTCGGACCCTTGGCGTCCCAGGCGCCGAAGTAGTCGTACGTCATGGGGTTGTACCAGTCGACGTACTGCGCGGCGCCCGCGTAGTCGGCGGCGTCGATCTTGCCGCCGGCGGAGGCGTCGGCGGTGATCGCCGCGGTCACCAGATTGCTGCTGCCGAACTTCGCGCGCATCGCCTTCATCACGTTCGTGAAGGCGGTCCGGCCGCTGGTGTCGCAGGTGAGGCCGCAGGCGTTGGGGTACTCCCAGTCGATGTCGATGCCGTCGAAGACGTCCGCCCAGCGCTTGTCCTCGACCAGGTCGTAACAGGACTGCGCGAACGCCGCCGGGTTCTTGGCGGCCTCGGCGAATCCGCCGGACCAGGTCCAGCCGCCGAAGGACCAGATCACCTTGAGGTTCGGGTGCAGTGCCTTGAGCTTGCGCAGCTGGTTGAAGTTGCCGCGCAGCGCCCCGTTCTCCCAGGTGTCGGCCTTGCCGTCGACGCTCTGCTCGGCGGTGTACGCCTTGTCGTAGTCGGCGTACGCGTCGCCTATCGCGCACTTGCCGCCGGTGACGTTGCCGAAGGCGTAGTTGATGTGGGTGAGCTTGTTCGCCGAGCCGGAGGTCTCGATGTTCTTGACGTGGTAATTGCGCTGGTAGACGCCCCAGTTGGTGAAGTATCCGACGACCTTGCTGCCGGCCGCGGTGGTCTTCGCGTCGGCCGTGGTGGCGGCGGCCGCGTTCAGTGAGGTGGGTGCGGCGGTCGCGGTCGCCGGGACGAGTGCGGTGGCGCCCAGTGCTGCCGTACAGAGGGCGGCGGCGACGGCACCGAGCCGCCGGCGGAAGTGCGGTCTGAGCATGGTGTCTCCTCGGAGGGGGGTCGGCGAGGGCGTGCTTGACCTGACGGAGGAGAAGGTAGAAGGACTAGACCAACTGGTCAATGGTTTGGACCAATTTCCCGCCGGAGAAGAAGCCGATCAACCGGTGATGGCAGCCGTCCGATCGGGCATACTCCAAGCGCCACAGCCGCAGGTCACCGCCTTCCGCGACCCGGAGGGCGATCATCAGCGGCACAGTGAACAAAACGGTGGTACGGGCCACACCCCCAGGCGCGCGCCGCCGCAACGCCCGACAGGGAGGAGAGCGCCGCCATGACCGAGTACGGCCCCCGGCCCGTGGACCGCAGGCTGCCCACCGACGAGGCACGCCAGCTGATGTCACTCGTACGGGACTTGGCCGCCCGGGAGATCGCCCCGCGCGCCGCCGAGGAGGAGGACGCCGGGCGCTTCCCCCGCGAGACCTTCACCCTGCTCTCCGAATCCGGGCTGCTCGCGCTCCCGTACGCCGAGGAGTTCGGCGGGGGCGGCCAGCCGTACGAGGTCTACCTCCAGGTCCTCGAAGAGCTGGCCGCCGCCCGGCTCACCGTCGGCCTCGGCGTCAGCGTCCACACCCTGGCCTGCCACGCGCTCGCCGCGTACGGCACGAAGGAGCAGCGCGCCGAGCACCTGCCCGCGATGCTCGGCGGCGGGCTGCTCGGCGCGTACTGCCTCTCCGAGCCCGCCGCCGGATCGGACGCCGCGTCCCTGACCACCCGCGCCACGCGCGACGGAGACAGCTGGATCCTGAACGGCACCAAGGCGTGGACCACGCACGGCGGCATCGCCGACTTCTACACCGTCCTCGCCCGCACCGGGGGAGCGGGCGCGCACGGCATCACGGCCTTCCTGGTCCCCGGCGACGCCGAGGGACTGAGCGCCGCCGCACCCGAGCGCAAGATGGGCATGAAGGGCTCGCCCACCGCGCAACTGCACTTCGACGGCGTACGGATCGGGGACGCGCGCCGGCTCGGCGAGGAGGGCCAGGGCTTCGCCATCGCGCTGGACTCGCTGGACTCGGGCCGACTGGGCATCGCCGCGTGCGCCGTGGGCGTGGCGCAGGCGGCCCTGGACGAGGCGCTGGCGTACGTCGCGACGCGCCGTCAGTTCGGCCGCCCCATCGCCGACTACCAAGGGCTGCGCTTCATGCTCGCCGACATGGCCACGCAGGTGACGGCCGGCCGGTCGCTCTACCTGACCGCGGCCCGGCTGCGGGACGAGGGCCGCCCCTTCACCAAGGAAGCGGCCATGGCCAAGCTCTTCTGCTCGGACGCGGCGATGCGCATCACGACCGACGCGGTCCAGCTGCTCGGAGGGTACGGCTACACCGCGGACTTCCCGGCCGAGCGCTATATGCGCGAGGCCAAGGTCCTGCAGATCGTCGAGGGCACCAACCAGATCCAGCGGATGGTCATCGCCCGGCAACTGGCGGGCCCGGAGTCCCGCTGACTGCACAGTCCCGCTGACGGCACGTCAAAGGCGGGACTGCGGAAGGCGGGCGCTCATCGAGCGGCAAGAGGGTGCGAGTGAGTCGGGCGGCTCACTCGCACGGTGATTTCGCGGTTGCCGGTCCGCGGCGCGTCAGCGGTGACGGCGCATCAGGGGGACGCGCACCGGACGGGAGCCGGGACCGCCCACGTGGGAGAACGGCTGGGTGCGCCAGTCCAGACCCGCCGGGAGCGTCAGCAGCATGCCGCTGTCCTGCTCCTGGGGCTCCCGTGCCTCATCGGCGGAGGCCGTCTCGGCCACGCTCCGGCCGGACCCCTGGCAGACCGTCAGGCCGAAGGGGTTCCAGGGCGAGGAGCAGACCGCGTGCTCGGGCAGCGTGTCCTCGTCGGCGAGCAGCGCGATGGGCTGCCCGCAGTCCGGGCAGCTGACGCGGTAGAGCTCGACGGTGTCGAAGGCGTCGAAGTCGTCGTCGCGGAAGTCGTCGCGGAAACTGTCGCCCTCCTGGGCGGCGGTGTTCTCCAGCGTGGATTCCTGCTTCGGGCGTCGCATGATGTCCATCCCCCTCGGGTGGGCTGCGAGTACCGCCATCTTCCTGTGTTGGGCGGCCTCGACCACCACGAGCATTTCCCTGCCTCTCCGCTGCATAATCTCGGCTTCCGGCCGGACACGGAGTGAGGGGTGTGGTGTTCGTCACACAGGGGGCGCACGGTGTCCACGATCCGGCGCGAGCTGCGCCGCAGCGCCCCGGCACAGTAGGTTGATCTCGTGGAGGAGCTGGACCGACAAATCGTGGATCTGCTCGTCAAGGACGGGCGGATGAGCTACACCGACCTGGGCAAGGCCACTGGCCTGTCCACCTCGGCGGTGCATCAGCGCGTGCGCAGACTGGAGCAGCGCGGCGTGATTCGCGGCTATGCCGCCATCGTCGACCCCGAGGCGGTGGGGCTGCCGCTGACCGCCTTCATCTCGGTCAAACCCTTCGACCCCAGCGCCCCGGACGACATCGCCGAGCGGCTGGCCGAGGTTCCCGAACTGGAGGCCTGCCACAGCGTCGCGGGCGACGAGAACTACATCCTCAAGGTCCGGGTGGCCGCGCCGCTGGAGCTGGAGCACCTGCTGACCCGCATCCGTACGCTCGCGGGCGTCTCGACGCGGACGACCGTGGTGCTCTCCACGCCGTACGAGGCCCGGCCGCCCCGCATCTGACCCGTCGGCCCACGTGGGCGAGGACGCGGGGCGGGACACCGTACGGATGCGGCCACGCCGTGGCCACCCCGCGTGACGGCCGGCCACGCGCAGGGGCGAAACTGTCCGGTATGAGTGAACGCACCCCCGCACCGGCCCCCGACCGCACCGTCCTGCTGCGCCGCGGCGAGGTCCACAGCCCGGCCGACCCCTTCGCCACCGCCATGGTCGTCGAGGGCGGCTCGGTCGCCTGGGTCGGCTCGGAGGGCGCCGCCGACTCCTTCGCCGACGGGGTCGACGAGGTCATCGACCTCGACGGCGCGCTCGTGACCCCCGCGTTCACTGACGCACATGTGCACACCACCGCCACCGGGCTCGCGCTGACCGGCCTCGACCTCAGCGACACCCGCTCCCTCTCCGGCGCCCTGGACCGCATCCGCTCCTTCGCCGCGGCCCGCCCCACCGACCGCGTACTGCTCGGCCACGGCTGGGACGCCGCCGCCTGGCCCGAGGGCCGCGCACCCTCCCGTACCGAACTGGACGAGGCCACCGGCGGCCGCCCGCTCTACCTCAGCCGCATCGACGTGCACTCCGCCGCCGTCACCACCGCCCTCCAGGACCTCGTCCCCGGCCTGCGGGAACGCCCCGGATTCGACCCCGCGGGACCGCTCACCGGCGACGCCCACCACGCCGTCCGGCAGGCCGCGTACGACACCGTCACCCCGGCCCAGCGCGCCGACGCGCAGGCCGCCGCGCTCGCGCACGCCGCGTCCCTCGGCATCGGCACTGTCCACGAATGCGCCGGCCCGGAGATCTCCGGCGAGGACGACCTCACCGCGCTGCTCGCCCGCGCCGCCACCGGCGACGGCCCGCGCGTCGTCGGCTACTGGGGCGAACTCATCACGACCGCAAAGGACGCGGAGCGGATCAGGGAGCTCGGCGCCGTCGGCGCGGCCGGCGACCTGTTCGCCGACGGCTCGCTCGGCTCGCACACCGCCCACCTGTGCACCCCGTACGCCGACGCCGCACACACCGGCAACGCGCTGCTCGACGCCGACACCGTCGCCGCACACGTCGCCGCCTGCACCGAAGCCGGCCTCCAAGCGGGCTTCCACGCCATCGGCGACGCCGGACTCACCGCCGTCGTCGACGGCGTACGGGCGGCCGCCGACCGGGTCGGCCTGGACCGCGTACGCGCCGCCCGGCACCGCATCGAACACTGCGAGATGCTCACCCCCGCCACCATCGCCGGCTTCGCCGAACTCGCCCTGACCGCCTCCGTACAGCCCGCCTTCGACGCCCTCTGGGGCGGCGAGCACGGCATGTACGCCACCCGCCTCGGCGCCGAACGCGCCCGCACCCTCAACCCGTACGCAGCGCTCCTCAAGGCCGGCGTCCCGCTCGCCCTCGGCTCCGACAGCCCCGTCACCCCGCTCGACCCCTGGGGCACCGTCCGCGCCGCCGTCTTCCACCGCACCCCCGGCCACGGCATCTCCGCGCGCGCCGCGTTCACCGCCCACACCCGCGGCGGCTGGCGGGCCGTCGGCCGCGACGACGCGGGCATCCTCGTGCCCGGCGCGCCCGCCGACTACGCGGTCTGGCACACCGGCGAACTGCTCGTCCAGGCCCCCGACGAGCGCGTCGAACGCTGGTCCACCGACCCCCGCTCCGGCACCCCCGGCCTGCCCGACCTCACCCCCGGCCAGGAGCTTCCGCGCTGCCTGCGGACGGTCGTCGGCGGCCGGACGGTCTTCCAGCGGCCGAACGAGTGAACCTCCCGCGGCGGGTGCCGCCGGGCGACGTGCCCGGCGCGTACTCGCCCTACCTGCGGCAGTTCGGCACTGACCTGGTTGAACGCAAAAACGACGCAGGTAGAACGGATGTTGACAGGAGCCCGTCGGCGGCCGGTAGGTTCGGCCGAGTCCACCACAAGGACGTCCGACCGGCAGACCGCCGCGCAGTCGTCGAACGCAGCTGGGCCATGGGGTGGTGCGCCGCACGGCACACCACAACTGGGAGCCAGGTCCACCCCTGCGGCACGGAAGCGACGGTTCAGGTTTCGGCAGGTCGGCGGGTGCGACCCGGGTGGGGCCCGGACGCTCAGTAGACAACGGCTCTCGGTCGACCCGCAGCCAGCGGGCCCCAGGTCGGCCCGAAGGGCGCCGGGCCCCGATCCGCACCCCGCGGATCACCGCCCCACCCGCACTCGCACCCCGCCCCGTACCGAGGCGCTCTCCCCGTACGCGGCACCGCCTCGTACCGAGGCGCTCTCTTCATACGCAGCGCCGCCCTCCCCCTCACCGAGAGCGACCGCGCGTACCCGTACCGGCCACCCGCGCCCCGGCCGCCCGCGCCCCGTTGTACCGTCGGCTCACCACCGCACGACCTGCAGGAAGGCCGCGACTGTGCCATCGGGCTCCGAAACCACCGCCGAAACCGTGCCAGGCCCTGCCCAGGGCCCCGCCGCCGACGGCGGCCCCGTGGCCACCCAGGCGCCCGACGCCACAGACCGCCGCCCCGGACTCCCGCGCCGCCTCGCCGCCCTCGTGCGCCGCGAAACGCCGCGCACGGTACTCGCGGTCCTCGCCGGACTCGCCCTCGGGCTTGCCTTCCCGCCGTACGACCTGTGGCCCCTGTCGCTCCTGTCGGTGGCCGCGCTCAGCCTGCTCACCCGCGGCCGTACGGCACGTCAGGGGGCCTGGACCGGCCTCGTGTTCGGCTGGCCCTTCTTCCTCCTGCTGCTGAAGTGGCTGCACGTCGTCGGCTGGGACGCCGTCATCGGCCTCGCCTTCGCCGAGGCCGTCTTCGTAGCGCTGCTCGGCGCCGGACTGGCGGTCACCTCGCGCCTGAAGGCATGGCCCCTGTGGGCCGCCTGCCTCTGGGTGGCCCAGGAGTGGGCCCGCGACCGGGTGCCCTTCGGAGGCTTCCCCTGGGGCCGGCTCGCCTTCGCCAACACCGGTACGCCCTACACCCCGTTCGCCGCGCTCGGCGGCGCACCCCTGGTGACCTTTGCCGTCGCGCTCACCGGCACACTCATCGCCGCGCTCGCCGTGACGCTCTGGCAACTGCGCCGGCCGGACAGCGCGGCCGGCACACGGCTGCGCCGGGCCGTCCCGGCCCTGGAAGCCTTCGGGCTGGCCGCGGCCCTCACCGTCGCCGGCTACGCCGTCCCCGTACCGACCAAGGCCACCGACCACCTGGACATCGCCGTCGTACAGGGCAACGTGCAGCAGCCCGGCATGGACTTCCTCGGCCGCCCCATGCAGATCCTGGACAACCACGCCACGGCCACCGAGAAGCTGGCCGCCGACGTGAAGGCCGGCCGCGCCAAGAAGCCTGACCTCGTCATCTGGCCGGAGAACTCCTCCGACCTGGACCCCTTCCAGTACCCCGAGGCATACGACCGGATCAACGAGGCCGTACGGGCGATCGGCGTCCCCGTGCTCGTCGGCGCCCTCGTGGACCACCCGACCAAGGCCGGCTACGTCTACAACCAGGGCATCCTCTGGGACCCGAAGACCGGCCCCGGCGCCTCGTACACCAAGCAGCACCCGGTGCCGTTCGGCGAGTACGTGCCCTTCCGCAAGGAGCTCAGCAAGGTCATCACGCGCCTCCAGCGCGTGCCGCGCGACTTCTACCCCGGCGACCACACCGGCGTGATGAACATGGCGGGCGCCAAGCTCGGCGACGTCATCTGCTTCGAGGTGGCGTACGACGAGATCGTGCACGACACCGTGAACGCCGGGGCCCGCGCCCTCATCGTGCAGACCAACAACGCCACCTACGGGCGCACCGGCCAGCCCGAGCAGCAGCTCGCGATGTCCCGGCTGCGCGCCGTCGAGCACGGCCGCGCCGTGGTCACCGCCGCCACCAGCGGCGTCAGCGCCGTCGTCGCCCCGGACGGCGAAGTCACCCACCGCATCCCCGAATTCACCCGGGGCGTGGTCAGCGCGAGCCTTCCGCTGCGGGAGGAAAAGACCGTCGCCGACCGCGTCGGCGCGTCTCCGGAATGGGTGATCGCTATGGTGGGCCTTCTGTCCTGCGCTGCCGCCTTCGTGCTCGGCCGGCGCGGGCGTACGAAGGACGAGAAGGGGCAGCAGTGACAGACGGCGGACAGGACGGCGGACGGCGGCAGTACGGACCGCTGGGCGACATCTTGGTGATCATCCCGACCTACAACGAGGCGGAGAACATCAAGCCCGTCGTCGATCGGGTGCGCGCCGGAGTGCCCGACGCGCACGTACTGGTCGCCGATGACAACAGCCCGGACGGCACGGGCAAGCTCGCCGACGAACTGGCCGCCGCCGATGACCACGTACACGTCCTGCACCGGCAGGGCAAAGAGGGCCTGGGCGCCGCCTACCTCGCGGGCTTCCAGTGGGGCATCGAGCACGGCTACGACGTCCTGGTGGAGATGGACGCCGACGGCTCCCACCAGCCCGAGGAACTGCCTCGCCTGCTGACCGCCCTGAAGGGCGCCGACCTCGTGCTCGGCTCGCGCTGGATGCCCGGCGGCCGGGTGGTGAACTGGCCCAAGTACCGCGAGTTCCTCTCCCGCGGCGGCAGCACGTACTCCCGGCTGCTGCTGGACGTGCCGATCCGGGACGTCACCGGCGGCTTCCGGGCCTTCCGCAAGGAGACGCTGCGGGGGCTGGGCCTGGAGGAGGTCGCCTCGCAGGGGTACTGCTTCCAGGTCGACCTGGCCCGGCGGGCCGTCGAGGCCGGCTACCACGTCGTCGAGGTGCCCATCACCTTCGTCGAACGGGAGCGGGGCGACAGCAAGATGAACCGCGACATCGTCGTGGAGGCGCTGTGGCGCGTGACGGCGTGGGGGGTCGGGTCTCGGCTGGAGAGGCTGCGGGGGAAGCGGGGCGGGTGAATCGGGGCTGTGGATAACTCGGGGGAGGGGTGGGGGCGGGGCTAGGTTGGGGGTGTGCGGTGGTGGCGGGGGAGGGGGTCCCACTCACTCTGGTAGGGGGAGAGGGAGGGGCCCTGCCCACGGCGCGCGAACGCCGCCGGACCAGGCACACTTGAACCATGACGTCCGCCACCACGCCCCCGCGTTCCCATCCACCCCGGCGCTCCCGCGCCCGCCGTCTGGTGCCGCTCGGCATCGCCGTGTGGGTCGTCCTGGAGGTCTGGCTGCTCACCCTGGTCGGGCGGGCAGCGGGCGGACTGACGGTCTTTCTCCTGCTGGTGGCCGGGGTGGTGCTCGGCGGTTACGTCATCAAGCGCGCGGGCCGGCGCGCCTGGCAGAACCTGGCGGGCGCCTTCCAGCAGCCCGGCGCCGACCCCGCGAAGGCCCCGGAGGCCGGCGGCGGCAATATGCTGCCGATGCTCGGCGGGCTGCTGCTGATGTGCCCCGGGCTGGTCTCGGACGCGGCGGGGCTGCTGTGCCTCTTCCCGCCCACCGGAAAACTCCTTCAGCGGCGCGTGGAGCGCCTGCTGGCCCGCCAGGTCGCCCACACCCCCGGCTCCTTCGGCGACGCCTTCCAGCAGGCGCGTATGCACGCTCCCGACGGCAAGGTCGTCCCGGGCGAGGTCGTCCGCGACGACGAGCCGCCGGCCCCGCCCCGCCAGGACCCGCCGCTGCCGCGCTGACAAACGCCGCGAGGGCCGGTATCCCTGCCGCAGCAGGGGTACCGGCCCTCGACGTGAGGTCCGCCGTCAGGCGGACTTCTTGTTGCTGTCGCGCGGGTGCACAGCGATGTTCATGGTGCCGGAGCGCAGGACGGCCAGCCTCTCGGCCAGCACCTCCTCGAGCTCCTCGCGGGTGCGCCGCTCCATGAGCATGTCCCAGTGCGTACGCGCGGGCTTGCCCTTCTTCTCCTCAGGGCCATCGCCATCCACCAGAAGTGCGGGAGCGCCGCAAACCTTGCACTCCCACTCCGACGGAATCTCGGCCTCTACCGAGAAGGGCATCTCAAAGCGATGTCCCTTCTCGCATGCGTACTCCACCGCCTGGCGCGGGGCCAGGTCGATGCCGCGGTCGGTCTCGTAGCTGGTCACCACAAGTCGCGTGCCGCGAAGAGCTCGCTCACTCATGAATCGTGCCTCCCGGGCTTTGTCGCCCACAGGACAGGTGTCGCTGTCGTCGTCATCCGGTCAACGTCCGGTCGGCGGTGAAGATTCCCGTAATGGGGACCCAGGTCGCCCGTCGTGCCGCCCCTTCTTGTACCCACCAGCGCCCGGTTTGTCACATCTGGCAGCAGATGTCACCCGACGCTGTACGAAGTTCAGCGCGCAGTAACGGTCCGCCTGGTGAGCCAAAGGCGTACACTACCGGGCCGCGTCCCACTTGCCTAAATCAGGTCGGGGACACGATTTCCGGCCGCCGTCGCCGCGCGCCGCACGGGCACGCGGATGAGCAGGACAAATCCGATCAAGAAGAACGCCGCCAGCGAGGCGATCGCATCGCGGTAGCTGCCCGTCACTTGGTAGGCGATCCCGAAGACCAGCGGCCCCAGCCAGCTCACGCCCCGGTCGCTGATCTCGTACGCGGCGAAGTATTCGGCCTCTTTCCCGCGCGGGATGAGATGCGAATACAGCGACCGCGACAGGGCCTGGCTGCCGCCCAGTACCAGTCCGATCGCCACGGCCAGGCAGAAGAACCACACGGGCGCGTGCGCGGGCAGGAAGTACCCCGCCACGATCACCGCCGTCCACGCCACCAGCGACGCCAGAATCGTCCGTTTGGCGCCGTGCCGCCGGGCCAGCCGGCCCATCAGCACCGCGCCCGCCGCGGCCAGCGCCTGCACCAGCAGTACCGCGATGATCAGCGTCGTCTGGTCCAGGCCCAGCTCCTCCGAGCCGTACACCGACGCCTGGGTGATCACGGTCTGTACGCCGTCGTTGTACACCAGGTACGCGAGCAGGAAGGACAGCGTCAGCGGGTACCGGCGCAGGTCGCGCAGCGTCTCCCGGAGCTGCCGCAGGCCGCCTCCGGGGGCCGGGGACGCGGCTGTACGGAGCGGGCGGCGGTCCCGGAGCCGGCGCAGCGGTACGAGGGTGAACACCGCCCACCACAGGCCCGCCGACGCCAGACAGATCCGGATGGCGTCCTCCTGCGAGACCCCGAAGGAGGCGTGGCCCGCGTACAGGACCAGGTTGGCCACCAGGACCAGCGCGCCCGCCGCGTAACCGAACGCCCAGCCCCGTGAGGACACCGCGTCCCGCTCCTCGGGGGCCGCGATCTGCGGCAGGTAGGAGTTGTAGAGCATCATCGAGACGACGAACGACACGTTCGCGACGATCAGCAGCGCACCGCCGAGCAGATAGCGGTCGCCGCCCAGGAAGAGCATCGCCGCTGTCGCCGCGGCGCCCGTGTACGCGCAGGTGCCCAGCAGCGGCTTCTTGCGGCCTGTGCGGTCGGCGACGGCCGCCGCCAGCGGCATCGCCAGTACCGACAGCAGCAGCGAGGCCGACACCGAGTACGCGTAGAACGATCCGGCCCGTACCGGGATGCCCAGCGGGTGGACGAAGCCGTGCGCGTCGGCCGCCGCCTTCGCCACGGACGTCAGATACGGCCCGAGGAACACCGTCAGGACGGTCGTCGAGTAGACGCTGTTGGCCCAGTCGTACCAGTACCAGCCGCGCTGCTCGCGTCGCCGGCCGGCCACGTCCTTCGGCTCGGCCGGTTCGACAGCGATGTCCACACCCACAGGTTCCCCCTTGCGCTCCCCGTCACGGCGGCGGGAGCGCTCGCGGGGGAGGGACCCGTGGGTCAGGTCAGGTCCAGGCGCCCCGCGCGGTCAGCACGTCCCGCAGCGTGTCTATGTGATCGGTCATGATGCCATCTACACCTAGATCCAGGAGATCCGCCATCCGCGCGGCGTCGTTCACGGTCCAGACGTGCACCTGGAGGCCGAGCTGCCGGGCCGCGCGCAAGAAGAGCCGGTCCACCACCCGTAGGCCCGCGTGCCGCTCCGGTACCTGTACGCACACCGCGCTGCGCCGTACCGCGGCGCCCAGCAACCGGTCCAGCGGCAGGCTCCGCCCGTAGGAGCGCAGCCGCAGCCCCGCCACTCCACGGGTGCCCAGTGAGGTGGCCAGCCGGCCGCCCGCGAGCCGCTGCGCCCGGCCGGCCCGCGCCTCCGAGAACGAGCCGACGCACACTCGGTCCCACGCGCCCGTACGGCGCAGCAGCGCCAGCAACGGGCGCAGCGCCGGCTCGGCCTTCACGTCCACGTTCCAGCGCGCCTCCGGGAACTCCTCCAGCAGTTCCTCGAAGAGCGGCAGCGGCTCCCGGCCCGCCACTTTGGCCTGCCGCACGGCCCGCCAGGGCAGCGCCGCGATCCGGCCGCCGCGGTCGGTGACCCGGTCCAGGGTGGCGTCGTGGAACGCCACCAGGCGGCCGTCCGAGGTGGCGTGCACATCGGTCTCCAGATAGCGGTAGCCGCGCTCGACGGCGCGGCGGAAGGCGAGCGCGGTGTTCTCCAGGCCGTCCGCCGCGCCGCCCCGGTGGGCGAAGGCGAGCGGCGCCGGGTGGTCGAGGTACGGGTGGCGGGGGCGCGGGCGCAGGACGGTCACGCGGGCAGTATGGCGCGCGCCCCGCAGCGCGGGTGAGCGGGGGCCCGCGCCTACACGGCCCTCAGGAACCCGCGCCCGTGGCCGCCTCAGGAGCCGTCGCTCGCTGCTCCTCTGGTGCGCACGTCTCGGCGACCGGTGCGGACTTCCCGGTGACCACCCGGGACGGCTCGTCCAGGCCCTTGATGGCGAAGAGCCGCAGGAAGAACTGCGCCATCGGGCCGATGGCCAGCGCGTACACGACGGTGCCCACGCCGACCGAGCCGCCGAGCGCAAAGCCCGCGGCCAGGACGGTGACCTCGATGCAGGTACGGACGAGGCGAATGGGGCGGCCGGTGCGCAGATGCAGCCCGGTCATCAGCCCGTCCCGCGGCCCGGGGCCGAAGCGCGCGGAGATGTACAGGCCGGTCGCCGCGCCGTTCAGGGCCACCGCGGCGGCCAGTACCGGGATGCGCACCCAGAACGACGAGGACGCGGGCACCAGGGCCATCGTCGCGTCCATCACCAGGCCCAGCACGATCACGTTCGAGACCGTGCCCAGGCCCACGCGCTGCCGCAGCGGGATCCACAGCAGCAGGATCAGTGCGCCGGAGACGATCGTGACGGTGCCGATGGTCAGGCCGGTGTGTTCCGCGATGCCCTGGTTCAGCACGCTCCACGGCTCCAGGCCGAGGTCCGCGCGTACCATCAGCCCCATGCTCACGCCGTACAGCACGAGCCCCACGTAGAGCTGGATCAGCCGGCGCGGCAGGTGGCGCTCTTTCGCGGACCCCTCAGCGGGTTCCTCCCCGGACCCCTTTGCAGACCCCTTCGCAGACAACGGGTTCCCCTCCTGGCAAGATTGGACTGTAGAAGGTCAGCCTGTGGCGGGCCGACAGCCGGGATCCATGGCCAATCGCAGAAAGGTGGACTGGTCGAGATGGCGCAGTGGACTTCAGCGGTGGGTGCGGCCCAACTCGCCCGCCTGGTGCGGTCGCAGGACGACCGTGCCGCATCGGCGGCGGTCGGCGGCCGCCGCATCCCCGCGTACCGGACCCTCGCCGACGGCGTCCGCCTCCTGGTGCTCGAAGGGCGCGTCCCGGTGGCCGCGCGGCTGCCTGCCGAGCGCGAGCTGGCCGCCGCGCTGTCGGTCAGCAGGACCACCGTCGCCGCCGCCTACGAAGCGCTGCGCGCCGAGGGCTTCCTGGAGTCGCGGCGCGGCTCGGGCAGCTGGACCGCCGTACCGGCCGGCAACCCGCTGCCCACCCGGGGCCTGGAGCCGCTGCCCCCGGAGGCCGCCGGCTCGATGATCGACCTGGGCTGTGCCGCGCTGCCCGCGCCCGAGCCCTGGCTCACCCGCTCCGTACAGGGCGTCATGGCGGACCTGCCGCTGTACGCCCACACGCACGGCGACTACCCGGCCGGGCTGCCCGCGCTGCGCCAGGCCCTCGCCGACCGCTACTCGGCCCGCGGCATCCCCACCATGCCCGAGCAGATCATGGTGACCACCGGCGCGATGGGCGCGGTGGCCGCGATCTGCCGCCTGATCACCCGCCCCGGGGAGCGGGTGGCCGTGGACTCGCCCTCGTACGCGAACATCCTGCAGCTGATGCGGGACGCCGGGGCCCGGCTCGTCCCCGTGGCGCTCGCCGAGCGGCTCGGCGGCTGGGACATCCCGGCCTGGCGCCAGGTGATGCGGGACGCCGCGCCCCGTATGGCGTACGTCGTCGCCGACTTCCACAACCCCACCGGCACGCTCGCCACCGAGGAGCAGCGGCGCGGACTGGTCGCGGCGGCCCGCTCGGCCGGCACGGTCCTGGTCGTCGACGAGACGATGGCCGAGCTGGGTCTCGACCCGGATGTCGAAGTGCCGCCCTCGGTCTGCTCGTTCGACCCGTCGGGCAGCTCGGTGATCACCGTGGGCTCGGCGAGCAAGGCGTTCTGGGCCGGTATGCGCATCGGATGGGTGCGCGCGGCCCCGGACATCATCCGCAGCCTGGTGGCCGCCCGTGCCTACGCGGACCTCGGCTCCCCGGTCCTCGAACAGCTCGCCATCACGTCGCTGCTGGACGGCGGCGGCTGGGAGGAGGCGGTCGCCATCCGGCGCGAGCAGGCGCGCGAGAACAGGGACGCGATCGTCGACGCTGTCCGCCGCCACCTGCCCGACTGGGAGTTCAGCGTCCCCAGCGGCGGCCTCACCCTCTGGGCGCGCACGGGCGGCCTGTCCGGCTCGCGCATCGCGGAGGCGGGGGAGCGGCTGGGCGTACGCGTGCCGTCGGGCCCGCGCTTCGGCGTGGACGGCGCCTTCGAGGGCTTTGTACGCCTCCCGTTCACGGTCAGCGGCGCGGTCGCGGACCAGGCGGCCTCCCGGCTGGCAGGCGCCGCCCACCTGGTCGCCACCGGCCGCTCCCAGGACACCGACACACTGCACTCGTTCGTGGCCTGACGCCGGTTCCTGACACCGGTCCCGAAACAATGATCCGGGCGGCCGCCGGTGGAGCGCGTCACCGGTGGCCGCCCGGAGAACAGGGCCCGTAAGGGCGGTCGGTCACACCACCCCGGAGGCGGTGCCGGCGCGGTACCCGAAGGCCGCGCCGTCGGCGGGCGGCGCTGCGGCCGCAGGCACGGAGCCGAGCGCCGTGCGCTCCGGGAGCAGCGCCAGTACCGCCTGCCGGTGGTACTCGCTCGTCGCGTCGTCGAACGGGTCGGGTGTGGCGGGCACTTGGAGGCGCAGGACCGGGCCCGAACCGAGCCGGGCGTAGCCGCGCCCCGGGGGGACCTGGTCGGCGGGCGTGGTCTCCGGGAGCGCGCCCAGGACCGCACGTACGTCCTCCGGGCCGGTGGGCCCGAGTACGACGCGCGCCCGGGTGTGGGCGCGCACCGGCTCGCTCAGCAGCTCCGCGCTCTCGAACTGGTCGGCGACGGCCACGGTGACGCTCGCGGCGCGCCCGTGGCGCAGCGGTACTTGGAGGAGGCGCTGCGGGTCGTCGCGGCCCTCGGCGGTGGCGAGGTGGGTCAGCGCGCTCGGCCGGTCGACGAGGAGCCACAGCGGCTGCCGGATGTCGTCGGGGACGGGCAGCCCGGCCTGTCGCGCGCGGTTCGCGGCGATCAGCCGCCGCTCCGTCTCGTGGGCCGCCCACTCCAGCGTGGCCAGCGCGCTGGTCAGTCCGCACTCCACGCCGAGCACGCCGGGCCGCCCCAGCAGGAAGGCGAACTCGCCGGTCCCGCTGCCGTCGATGACCAGCACATCACCGTGGCAGAGCGCCTGGAGGGCGACGGACCGCAGCAGGGTCGTGGTGCCGCTTCCGGGGCGCCCCAGCGCCAGCAGATGCGACTCGGTGGAGCGCGGTCCGGTCCGCCAGACCACCGGCGGCACGTCTCGCGGCTCCGTCTCCTCGGCCGCGCCCGCCACCGGTACGGTGCGCTGCACCGCGCCCGCGTCGGTGAAGCCCAGCACGGTCTCGCCCGGCGTGGTCACGAACCGCTGGGCCGCGATGTCGGTCGGCAGCGCGGGCAGTACGGTCAGGACGAGCTGGTTGCCCTCCTGGTCCCACGCGAAGTGGTACTCCCGGCCGCGCCCCGACTTGGCGAGCAGCACCTGTTCGATGCGGGCCCGGGACTGGGGCTCGGCATCGGTGAAGTACACCGGGTACTTCAGGCGCAGCCGCGCGAGCCGCCCGTCCTCGTCGAATTCGTACTCGGGGAAGGCCGCGGTCCAGTCGCCGTCGTGCACATACAGCGGGTTCGGGTCGCCCTCGAAGCTCAAGTACGGCACCAGCGCCTCGTACAGGGCGCGCAGCCGGCCGGTCTCGGCCTCGGTCGGCCCGGCGTCGGCGGGCGTCCGCTCCCGGCCCGCCCAAGCGGCCGCCGCCATCACCGAGATGAGGCCGAGCAGTGGTCCGTACGGCACGAGCGCCAGGGACACCAGGCAGACGGCCGTCGTGGCCAGCAGCGGGCCGCGGCGCTCCCGTGGCGTCGCCGACCACCGCTGCCGGCCGGCCGCGCACAGCCGGCCCAGGCCGCGGCCGATGACGAGCAGCGGGTGGAACACGTCGGAGGCGCTGTCGGCCGCGGTCCGCGCGAAGTCGCGGCCGCGGGTGAGGGGAGCGCTGTTGCTCAGGATGCTGGGCAGTGGACGCCGGGGCACGGAAGGTCTCCTGGGGGTGCGTGACGACTCGGCAGGACTCTCAGAGCGAGAGCCCCTTGAGCAGACCCGCGAGGCTCGCGCCGCCGGCCTTGATGCCCGGGGCGATGGCGGTGCCCGCGAGGTAGAAGCCGAACAGCGCGCAGACGATGGCGTGGGAGACCTTCAGTCCGTCCTTGCGGAAGAACAGGAACATGATGACGCCGAGCAGGACAACGCCGGAGATGGACAGGACCATGGGGGTTCTCTCCTGGGTGGTGGGACGGGGACGGTCACCATGAGTTCTTCCAGCCTCACAGCCCGTATCAAGCCCGGCAAAGCCGCAAATGGGTGATTTATCGTTGAAACCGCCCAATCGGGCCCTGTCGTAGCGCAATCTGCCCCGGAGTGTGCCTACAAGCGCCGTAGATGCCGGTCGCGCCCCTTGTGCGGCACTTCGGCGCGCAGGAATGTGGGCGCCATGGCCGTCCTCGCGCCTCCGCACTGCTCGAAGTGCTGCCCGGTCGTGCCCCCGAAGCCGACCGTCCCGAAGCCCCTGCCCGCCTCCGTGTGGGTCGCCTTCATTCTCTTCGCCGCGGCCGTCATCGGCGGCTGGGCGCTGGTGATGTGGCTGTTCAGCAGCCTCTTCAGCTGACGGACAGGCCCGTCGCCGGGATGTCGATGTCCGACCAGGACACGGCCGTCCAGCCGGTGGCCGGGGTGCCCTCCAGGACGACGACCGCGGTGTTCGGGAGGGGGTGGGCGATGGCGAAGTCGGCGTCCAGGTTGTGGGCGCGCGCCGCGGACCAGGTGCGGATCGCCGCGCCGTGGCTCACCACAGCGGCCGCCTCGACGCCGGAAGCGGCGATCTCCTCGATCACCGCGTCGTAACGCGCCAGCATCTCCACGCCGTTCTCGCCGCCGGGCATCCGCAGCTCCGGCTTCCCGGCCGGCCAGGAGAACGCCACGCGCTGGTACTGGTCGTTCGAGGCCGCGTCGCCGCGCATCTCCAGGTCGCCCGCGGCGATCTCGCGGACGCCGTCGCGGATCACCACGTCCAGGCCGCGGGCCTCGGCGAGCGGCGCCGCGGTCAGCTGCGTGCGCACGAGAGTGGAGACGTAGAGCGCGCCGATCTTCTCGTCGGCCAGCCGCTCCGGGAGCGCGGCCGCCTGCTGCTCGCCCAGCTCGGTCAGGCCGGGCCCCGGCGCGGTGGTGTCCAGCAGGCGGCCGACGTTGGACGGGGTCTGACCGTGACGGATCAGCAGCAGGCGCATGGGAGAACTTCCGGTCGGGACACGGGCGCCGCCCCGCACGGCACGTGTCCGTACCGGCGCGCCGCCCGTACGGCACGTACGTATATGGGTTATGCAAGCAATTTCAGGCTACCGGACGGCGGCCGGCCGGCGCCGAGCCAGGCCCGCGCTCAAGCGGTGACGCCCGTCGCGCCGTCCGTCTGCTCGCGGAGGATGTCGGCGTGGCCGACGTGCCGGGCGGTCTCCTCGATGACGTGGACATAGATCCAGCGCAACGACATCTCACCGATCTCCGGATGCGGCACGACGTGGTCCAGGGGGAGCGGGGCGGCCACCGCACGCGACCGCGCGCACGCCTCCTCGTACGCCGCCAGCAGCCCGTCGAGCGACTCCTCGGGCCCCACCTCCCAGCCGCCGTCGTGCCCGTCCGCGTCCTTTTCGGGCGCCTCCGCACCGGTCAGCAGGCCGGGGAACCAGGACCGCTCCACCAGGGTCAGGTGCTTGACCAGCCCCGCGAGGGTGGTCTCCGAAGGGACGAGGCGGCGGCGCGCCGCGTCGTCGGCAAGGCCCCGCACCTTCCCCCGGAGCGTCGAGCGGTGGAAGTCCAGGAAGGCCTCCAGGACCTCGCGTTCGCCGCCGGTGCGGACGAGCAGCGGGGCCGGCAGGGCGGTGGGGGCGGGCGGTGTGGTCTCGGTCATGGGGCGAGTCTGCCGTACCGGCCCGCGCGAGGGATTACGCGGGGAGCGAGCACTGCCGCGCGAGCACAACGGGCGGTATAGGAACGACATACATCCAGTAACTGGCGCGGGCGCGCGCGACGGCGCGCGGAACGGAACGGATCGGGGGCGGACGGCGTGAGCAGACCCATGGGCGAGCAGGCCGACGGGAGCAGACCGACCGGGGGCGGCCGGGGCGGCAGACGGTCGGGCGGCTGGACGCGGCTGCGGCCGCTGGCCGGGCTGCTGGCGGCCGCGGCCGTCTCGCAGGCCGGCACCCGGGTGTCGGCGATCGCGCTGCCCTGGTTCGTCCTGGTCACCACGGGCAGCGCGGCACAGACCGGCCTGGTCGCCTTCTGCGAGATGGCGCCGTACGTCCTGATCAAGGCGCTGACCGGGCCGCTGGTCGACCGGGCGGGCGCCCGGGTGATCTCCTGGACGGCGGACGTGGTCAGCGCGGCGGTGGTCGCCGCGGTACCGGCCCTGCACGCCCTGGGCCTGCTGGACTTCTGGCTGCTGCTCGTCCTGGTCGCCGTGACCGGCGGCGCCCGCGGCCCCGGTGACCTGGCCAAAGAGGTCATGATCCCGGAGGCCGCCGCACGCTCCGCGATGCCCATCGAGCGGGCCACCGGCCTGCTCGGCGTGGTCGAACGGCTCGCCGCCACGGTGGGCCCCGGCCTGGGCGGAGTACTCGTCGCCGTACTCGGCCCACTGGCCGGCCTGCTCGTCAACGCGGCGACCTTCGCCCTCGGCTCGGTCCTCGTCGGCCTCGCCCTGCCGCGCGGGATGGGCGGCGCGGACGACGGTACGGACGACGGTACGGGGACGGCGTACGGCGCGGACCCGGCCGCCCCCGGAGCCGTGACCGCCGGGCCCGAAGCGGGCTACTGGCAACGGTTCGCCGAGGGCTTCAGCTACCTGCGCGGCCAGCCGCTGCTGCTCGCCATCATCTGCACCGTCGGCTTCACCAACTTCCTCGACGCGGCCCGCACCTCGGTACTGATGCCGATCTGGGCCAGGGAATCCGGCCACGGGCCGTCCGCGATCGGCCTGATGGCGAGCGCGGCGGGCCTCACCGCGGTGGCCGGCAGCCTGGTCGCCGCGGTCGTCGCCCACCGGCTGCGCCGCCGCCCGGTCTTCTTCGCCGGCTTCCTGATCGCCGGCGCGCCCCAGTTCCTGATCCTCGCGGTGGACGTACCGGTGTGGGCGGTCGTGGCGGTGTACGCGCTCTCCGGCTTCGGCTCCGGCTTCCTCAACCCGATCCTGGGCGCGGTCATCTGGGAGCGGATACCGCGCCGCCTCCTCGGCCGGGTCGGCGCGCTGGGCGACTCGCTGGCCTGGGCGGGCATCCCGCTCGGCGGCCTGCTGGCCGGCGCGGCGGTGGTCTGGGCGGGCCTGGTACCGGTCCTCGCGGTGAGCGGCGCGGCGTACTTCCTCGCCACCAACCTGGCGGCGCTGCGCCACGAGTGGCGGGAGCTGGACCGGGAGACGGGGACCGGGCCGCCGCCTCACGAACCCCCGGCCGGGCCGCCCGCGCCCTGTCCGGACGGTCCACCCGTGCCGCACCCGGCGCGGTAGGCGGCCTCGGACGCGTACAGCCGTTACGTTCGGGGCACCACGTGAACCCCGCCGTACCGAACGACCCGGAGGACCGACATGGCGAAGATCCTTTTCGTGCTGACCGGCGCCGACCACTGGACACTGGCCGACGGCACCCGGCACCCCACCGGCTTCTGGGGCGAAGAGGTGACGGCCCCCTACGAAGTGTTCACCGAGGCCGGCCACGAGGTCGTGGTCGCCACGCCCGGCGGCGTGCTGCCCACCCTGGACCCGGCCAGCCTGGCCCCGGAGGTCAACGGCGGCCAGGAAGGCGCGGACGCGGTCGCCGCCACGCTCCAGTCGATGGACCCGCTGCGCCGCCCGGTCAAGCTGGAACAGGTCGACACGGCCGGTTACGCGGCCGTCTTCTACCCCGGCGGTCACGGCCCGATGGAGGACCTCGCGACGAACGAGGACTCGGGCCGGGTGCTGACCGACGCGCTGGCCTCGGGCCGGCCGCTGGGCCTCGTCTGCCACGGCCCGGCCGCGCTGCTGGCCACCCGCGGCCCCGACGGCACCTCGCCGTTCGCCGGATACCGCCTCACCGCCTTCACCAACGCCGAGGAGGCGCAGGCCGGCTTCGCCGACAAGGCGCCGTGGCTGCTCCAGGACCGGTTGGTGGAGCTCGGTACGGACTTCGACGAGGGCGAGCCGTGGGCGCCGTACCTCCGTACCGACCGCAACCTCTTCACCGGCCAGAACCCGGCCTCCTCCGGCCCGCTCGCCGCGGAGATGCTCAACGCGCTGGGCTGATCGACCATCGGCCGCCACGAGCGCGGAATGAATCGTTCCGCGCAGACGCTGTGCACTGTCGGCAGACGCTGTGCACTGCCGCTCGCACGCATCACCCTGAACGAATCGAGCACCGCATGACCGGCTCACCCGTCACCTCCGCCGAAGCCCCCGCGGCCGCCGCCGGGACCGCCGAGGCCCCCGCCGACCTCGTCGCCCGGCTGCGTGCCACCTTCCGCAGCGGCCGCACCCGTTCCCTGGACTGGCGCGCGCAGCAGCTCTGGAAGCTCCGTACGCTGCTCACCGAACACCGCGCGGACCTCGCCGCCGCCCTCCACGCGGACCTGGGCAAGAGCGAGGCGGAGGCGTTCGGCGCCGAGGTCGACTTCCCGATCCGGGAGATCGACCACACGCTGGAGCACCTGGAGGAGTGGCTGCGGCCCACGCCGGTCGCCCTGTCCGCCGAGGGATTCCCGGCCGGCAGCACGGCAGGCACCCGGTACGACCCGCTCGGCGTCGTCCTGGTCATCGCGCCCTGGAACTACCCCGCGCAGCTGCTGCTCGTGCCCCTCGCGGGCGCGCTAGCGGCGGGCAACACCGTCGTCGCCAAGCCCAGCGAGCTGGCCCCGGCCACCTCGGCGCTGCTCGCCCGGCTGCTGCCGGAGTACCTGGACACCGACGCGGTCGCCGTCGTCGAGGGCGGCGTACCGGAGACCACCGCACTCCTCGCCCAGCGCTTCGACCACATCTTCTACACCGGCAACGGCACGGTCGGCCGGATCGTCATGCGCGCCGCCGCCGAGCACCTCACACCCGTGACGCTCGAACTGGGCGGCAAGTCACCGGCGTTCGTGGACCGGGACGCGGACGTGACGCGCACGGCACAGCGGCTGGCCCGCGCCAAGTTCCAGAACGCCGGCCAGACCTGCGTCGCGCCCGACTACGTCCTGACCGACCCGGAGACCTCCAAGGCCCTCCAGGCCGCGCTCGCCGAGGCCGTCGAGGAGCTGTACGGCACCGACCCGGCTGCCTCGCCCGCGTACGGCCGGATCATCAACCACCGCCACTTCGACCGCCTGACCGGCCTGCTCGACTCCGGCCGTACCGTCACCGGCGGCGCCCACGACCGGGCACAGAAATACATCGCGCCGACCGTACTGGCCGACGTGAGCCCGCAATCCCCGGTCATGCAGGAGGAGATCTTCGGCCCGATCCTGCCGATCGTCGAGGTCGCGGACCTGGACGAGGCGATCGCGTTCATCAACGACCGCGACAAGCCGCTGGCCCTCTACGGCTTCACCGAGAACGAGATCACCCGCCGCCGGCTCGCCACGGAAACCTCCTCGGGCGGCCTCGGCTTCGGCATGCCCATGGCCCACCTCCGCGTCCCCGACCTGCCCTTCGGCGGCGTCGGCGAGAGCGGCATGGGCGCGTACCACGGCCCGCACTCCATCGCCACGTTCAGCCACCGGAAGGCGATGCTGGACGTACCGCTGGTCTGACGGTGCGTCACTGGGCGGATGTCCGCTCCCGCTCGGCGACCAGGCGGAAGCTGTGGGGCGGGCGGCCGGTGAGGCGCTGGACGGCGTCGGTGGTGCGGTCCTCCGTGCCCTGCGCGATGGCGCGGTCCATGCCGGCCAGCATCGCGGCGAACTCCGGCGGCACCTGCGCCGCGAGGTGAGCGCACATTTGGTCGTAGGTCAGCGCGCGGTGGACCACCTGCCGGCCGCTGACCTCGGTCATGATCGCGGAGATGTCGTCATAGCTGAGCGCCTCCGGCCCGGTGAGGATCAGGTCGGTGTCGGGCGCGCGGTCGTCGGTCAGGGCGCGTACGGCGACGGCGGCGATGTCGTCGGCGTCGACGAAGCCGACCCGGCCGTTCCCAGTGGCGGTCAGGAGGGTGCCGCTCTCCCGGATGCTGACGGCGTGAGCGTGCGAGCCGGTGAAGTTCTGCATGAACCACGAGGGCCGCAGCACTGCCCACTCGTCGAACAGGCCGGGCAACGCCTGGTGGACGACGCCCACCGCCGGGCCGCCCTCCGGGATCGCCGAGGAGCTGAGCAGCACCGCGCGGCGAACGCCGGCGGCACGGGCCTGCTGGAGAAAGGGCAGCATGACCGCGGCCGGGTCGGAGTCGCCCACGGGCGGTACGAGGTAGAGGCGGTCGACGCCGTCGAGCGCCGCACCGTGTGTGGCGGGGTCGTACCAGTCGAAGCGCGCCGGCGCCGCGCCCAGGACCGGGGTGCCACGACGGCTCGCGGCCTTGACACGGTGGCCCGCGGCGATCAGCTGCGCGGCGGTGCGGCCGCCGGTGGTGCCGGTGGCGCCGGTTACCAGGGTGGCGCCGGTGTCCAGGGTGGTGCCGATGGCCAGGGTGGTGCCGGTGGCGGTCATCGGGCGCTCCCGGCGAATTCGGTGCCGGGTTCGAGCATGGCGAGCGGGTTCCAGTAGTCGCGGTAGAAGGTGATGCGTCCCTCCCGCACCGTCACGACGGCGATGTACGTCATGTCGAAGGGCCTGCCGGTCTCCACCAGGCGGCCCACGCCGCGCATTTCGACCACGATGGTCTCCGGGGCCTCGGTCCGGTGGATCCGCAGGTCGGGGAAGTCGTGCAGATCGATGTGGTCGGGGTAGTGGCGCATGTAGTCGGCGACGGCCGCCTTCCCCTCCAGGCGCCGGGGCCGGCCCTCGGGAGCGAAGGGGAATTCCATGACGCCGTCCTCGGCCCACAGACCGGTCCAGGCGGGGATGTTCTTGTCGAGCAGTAGGCGCAGGCTGTGGCGGTACAGCTCGGTCGGTGAGGTGTGTGCGGGCATGGGTGTCCTCTCGTCCTGTCCCTCGTCCCCTAGAATGCGGACTCCGGGTCCGCTTCTGTAAGATACGGACCCGCGGTCCGCTTTGTAAAGGAGGAACCGCGTGCCCGAGCGCAGAGCCCGTAAGGACGCCGTCCGCAACCGGGCGGCCGTCTTCGCCGCCGCCGACACCCTGTTCACCGACTGCGCGAGCCCCGACGAGGTCACCATGGCCGATATCGCGGCAGCGGCCGGCGTCGGCAAGGGCACGCTCTTCCGGGCCTACGGCGACCGTGCGGGCCTGATCAGAGCGCTGTACGCGGCACGGCTCGAACCGGTCGAGGAGGCCGTCGCAGCGGGCCCGCTGCCGCTGGGGCCCGGCACCCCGCCGCTCCAGCGCGTACCCGCCCTGCTCGACGCCCTCCTCTGCTTCAAGCTCGACAACCGCCACCTCGCTCTGGCCCTGGAGGGATCCGGTAGCGACAGCCCATACCAGGCAGCGCACTACGAGCGCTGGCACACCCTGCTGCGGACCATGCTGGAGGAGCTGCCCGGCCTGCCCGACAGCGATTTCACTGCCCACGCGCTGCTCGCCGCCACCCGGGCCGACCTCGTCGAGCACCTGGCCCGCGGCGAGCGAGTGCCGCGCGAGGCGATGCGGTCGCAACTGGCGGGGTTCACCGCCAGGGTCCTCGGCGGTCCTGCACCGCACGATCCCGCATGACGGACAGCGGGGCTACTGTGACCGGCATGGTCACTGAGACGAGTGTGCTGCCGGGTGGCGTCGTGCTGCGGCCGGCCGACGCCGCCGATGCCGAGGCACTGCTCGCGGCGTATCTGCACAACCGCGAGCACCTGCGCCCCTGGGACCCGCGGCGGGACCCGGACTTCTACACCTTCGAGGGCCAACGCGACCGGCTGCTGGACCAGTTGGCGGAGCGGGACGCGGGCCGGCTGCTGCTGTGGGTGCTGACGGACGGCTCCCCGACGACCACGACCAATGGTCAGGTGATCGTCGGCGTGATCACCCTGTCCGGCATCAGCCACGGCCCCTCCTGCAGCGGGAAATTGGGTTACTGGATCGACGTCGACCACCTCGGGAAGGGGCTGGCGAGCGCGGCCGTCGAGGCGGTCGCCCGGTACGCCGACGAGGCGGCCGGGCTGCACCGCCTCGAAGCGGGCACGCTGCTGCACAACATCGGCTCGCAGCGCGTCCTGGAGAAGTGCGGCTTCGAGCCGTACGGCGTCGCGCCGCGGTACCTCCACATCAACGGCGAGTGGCAGGACATCCGGCTCTTCCAGCGGATCCTCAACGACCGCCCGCCCGCCGGGACTTGACCGCCGGCGGCAGGCGGATCAGCGGCGCAGCCGCACCCGGTAGGAGTACTGCTCGGGCAGGAAGTAGCTGATGGCCAGCTCGACGCGGCGGCCCTCGGAGGTCGTGTAGAGGCGGTCGATGCGCAGCAGCGGATGGTGCGGCTCGCACGCCAGCTCCTCCGCGACGGCGACCGGGGCCGGCGCGACCGTGATGGACTGCTCGGCCTCGGTGATCGGCGAATCCAGCCGGTCGTCCAGCAGCCCGATGATGGTGAACGTGGACCGCGCGCCGGTCTCGGTGAGCTGCGCCACGCCGGTCAGCGTCTCGCCGACGTCCGGCGGCAGCCACACCGTGGTGTGGCAGAACGGCACGTCGTCGTGGAACCGGCGGAAGGCGAGGGTGTGCACCATGTCGCTGTCCAGCCGCAGCCGCCCGGCCGCGTCGATGTCCACCCGCCGCCGCAGCGGGCTGGACAGCTGCATGGTGGTGTCCAGGGACAGCCCCATCAGGTCGTCCACCGAGCCGAACCTGCGGAGGTACCGGCCGTCGCGCGGCGCCGCGAACGTGCCGCGCCCGGGGACGCGGTACACCAGGCCCTCGGCGACCAGATCGTGGAAGGCGCGGCGCACCGTCTGGCGGCTGACCTGGTACGTCTCGGCCAGCTCGGCCTCCGTCGGCAGCCGCACCCCCTTGGGGTACCGGTCGCCCGCGAGATCCGTGCGCAGGTCGTCCGCGAGCTGCTGATACGCGGACCGCCCACGGGCCGGCTTGTTGGCCGCCATCACATCCTCGTCGCCGTCGGGTCAGTAAGGGAACGGCCAGCTTATCGGCCGTGGAACGGGCGGGGCAGCTGCGGGGACGGCCGCTGGGAGCCAGGGATGGGGCACCGGCTCTCAGTCGCCGCCCGCGCGCAGGATGCGGCGCGCCCGCTCCAGGACCGGGCGGTCCACCATCCGCCCGTCGACGACGGTGACCGCCTCGCCCGCCGCGAGTACGCGTCGCGCCCACTTTTGTTCGGCCGGTGACGGAGTGAACCCTTCGTGTACGGCGGCGAGTTGACGCGGGTGGATGCACAGCTTGCCGCCGAAGCCCAGCCGGCGGGCGTGCGCCACGTCCGAGGGCAGCGGCCCGTCGGCCGTGAGATCCGTGGTGACACCGTCCAGCGGCGGCGCGAGCCCGGCCGCCGCCGAGGCGCAGACCAGCCGCGAGCGCGCGTACGCCAGTGCCAGGTGGTCGTCGGGGTCCACCCCGAGCTGCGCCGCGAGGTCGATACTGCCGAAGGCGGCCCGTACGACGCCCGGTACGCGGCACAGTGCGGCGGCGTTCTCCACCCCGGCCGCGGTCTCGATCAGTGCCAGTACCGGGCTGCGGCCGCCCGCCGCGCCGGTGACCGCTTCCAGTACGGCCGGGTCCTCGGCCTTCGGCAGCATGACGGGCGCGCCGTGTGCCGCCGCCATCGCCAGATCGGCCTCGAACCACTCGGTGCCGGGGGCGTTCACCCGTACCACCGCCCGCGCTCCGCCCGCCAGCCACATGGCCACGTCGTCGCGTGCGGCGTCCTTGGCGTCCGGCGCGACGGCGTCCTCCAGATCCACGATCACCCCGTCCGCACCCGCGGCAGCCGCCTTCGCGAACCGGTCGGCGCGGTGACCGGGGACGAAGAGCAGGCTGCGCGCCGCGGCGAGCGCCTGCGCGTACGACGGTGCCTCGGTCGTCGGCGCGTACGAGGCCGCCTCGGTGCCCGTCATGCGAAGGTCACCTCCGCCGTGGCGTGCTCCGCCGCGCGCGGCCCGGCGACCGACAGGCGCACGCCCTCCCCGTTGTCCGCCTCGTAGGGCGTGCCGCAGGACAGCAGCCGCTCGCCGCAGAACGCCGGGGTGCGCAGCCGGTAGGAGAGGGTGCGGACGGTGCGCTCGGGGGCGCGGCGGCGGACCAGCTCCAGCATGTGCAGGACGAGCAGCGGGCCGTGCACGACCAGGCCCGGGTAGCCCTCGACGCCGGTGACATACGGCTCGTCGTAGTGGATGCGGTGCGCGTTGGCGGTCAGCGCGCTGACGCGGAAGAGGACGGCCGGGTCGGTGGTCCACGGCAGCTGCCAGGGCGCGTCGCTGCGCGGCTCGGCGCCGGGGTCGAGAGCGATCCGGTCCGGTACGGGCGCGTCGCCGCCGCTGCGGTAGACGATGTCCTGCTCCTCGGCCACCCGCACCTCGCCGTCCTGCCGGAACTCGCTGCGTACGGTGACGAACAGCAGCCCGCCGGTACGGCCCCGCTTGGCCTCCACCTTCGCGACCCGGCTGGTCTGCTCGGCGGGGCGGCCGACGGTCAGCGGCGTACGGACCTCCAGGCGGCCGCCCGCGAACATCCGGCGCCGCTCGGGCAGCGGCGGCAGGAAGTGGCCGTCTCGCAGGTGTCCGTCCGGGCCCAGCTCGCTCTGCCGGGGCCAGGTCAGGAAGTGCAGCCAGTGCCAGAGCGGCGGCAGCGGCTGTCCGGCGGCGGCCACCGGCTCCGGCAGGTCCAGTACGGCGGAGAGCGCGGCGACCGGGGCCGGGCCGAGGGGGTCGGTGGCGCTGGTGTCGGCCGGGTGCCAGCCGCGGGCGGTCTCTTCGAGGACGCTGAAGTCGGCGGGGGCGCCGGTCATGGGGGCTCCTGTCGTCACAGAACGGGCGGCCATTTAGCGCGGTCATGTACAGCATCGCTACGTAATCGCTATGTACAAATCAGCTTCAACGCACGGCGTCGGCATTCTGTGGCCGGGCTCACGGAGGCGTCAAGGGCCTGCTTTCAGAGGACCTGGGGCCCGCGTCCGGCACCGTTGACACGGCGATCATTTGGCCGTACAAATCTGCGGCAGAGGAGCCGCCTGCCGGACCGCCGGCGGCCGCCGTCTCACCGGAGGGGACCGCATGACCGCCGCCCGAGCCCTCGCCCAGTGGGCCCACGACCACCGTGCAGACCCCGACGACCTGGCGCTCGCCGACCGCGCGCTGGCCGACACCGTCGCCGTCGCGCTGGCCGCCCGCGCGCACCCGCTGCAGCCGATCGCGGCGCCGCTCCCGGACGCGGCCCGCTGGGCGGCCATGGCACACGTACTGGACTTTGACGATCTGCACATCGGGACGACCACGCACATCTCCGTGGTCACCGTCCCGGCCGTGCTCGCCGTCGGCGGCGACGCGCGCGCCTACCTCGCGGGCGCCGGCGTCATGGCCCGGCTCGGCGCGCTGCTCGGCTGGGGCCACTACGCGAGCGGCTGGCACGCGACCTGCACCGCGGGCGCCCCGGCCGCCGCCGTCGCGGCCGGCATCGCCCTCGGGCTCGGCCCCGAGCGGCTCGCCACCGCCATGGCGCTCGCCGTGCCCGCGGCCGGCGGCGTCCAGGAGGCGTTCGGTACGCACAGCAAATCCCTGCAGGTGGGCTTCGCCGCGGACGCCGGCGTACGGGCCGCGCGGCTCGCGCAGGCGGGCGCCACCGCCGACCCGCGCGCCCTGGACGCCTGGCTGGAGCGCGTCGGCGGCACCCCGGCCACCGAATTCCCCGCGGCCCCGGCCGTCCCCGGCGGCCTCGCGATCAAGATGTACCCCTGCTGCTACGCCATGCAGCGGCCGATCGCCGCGCTCCGGGAGATCCGCGACAAGGTGGCCGGCGAGCCCACGGGCGTCACCGTCACCACCCCGGCGGGCACCGTCCACCCCCTGCTCCACGACCGGCCCGCCACCGGACTGGAGGGCAAGTTCTCCATGCCGTACGCGGTCGCCACCGCGCTCCTCGACGCCTACCCCGGCTTCGACAGCTTCACCGACGAGGCCGTCAACCGCCCCGAGGCCCAGCAGATCGTCGACCGGGTCACCGTCGACCGGCGGCCCGGCGAGACCACCACCCTCCTCGACGGCGAGGTCGCCCTCCGCCTCGACTTCGCCGACGGCACGGCCCTGCACTCCGCGCTGGCCCTGCCGCCCGGCTCACCGCAGCGCCCGCCCACGGACGACGAACTGCGCGCCAAGTTCACCGCGTGTGGCGCCGACGTACCGGACCTGCTCGCGGGCATCACGTGGGAGGGAGCGGCGCAGCTGATGCGGACGGCGTTCCCCGCCGCCACCGGCCGTACGGACAAGGAGTCCTGATGCAGCATCAGCAACGCGAACATCAGCAGCGCCCCCTCGAAGGCATCACCGTCGTCAGCATCGAGCAGGCGGTCGCGGCCCCCTTCGCCACCCGTCAGCTCGCCGACCTCGGCGCCCGCGTCATCAAGATCGAGCGCCCCGGCGACGGCGACTTCGCCCGCCGCTACGACACCACCGTGCACGGCCACTCCAGCTATTTCGTCTGGCTCAACCGCTCCAAGGAAAGCCTCACCCTGGACCTCAAAGACGAACGAGGGCAGGAGATACTGCACCAACTCCTCGCCGACGCCGACGTGTTCGTACAGAATCTCGCCCCCGGCGCCGCCGACCGCCTCGGTCTCGGCGCCGACGCGCTCACCGCCCGCTACCCGCGGCTGATCCCCTGCACGGTCTCCGGCTACGGCACCAGCGGCCCGTGGGCCGACCGCAAGGCGTACGACCTGCTCGTCCAGTGCCAGACCGGGCTGGTCTCGCTCACCGGCAGCGCGGACGAGGCCGCCCGGGTCGGTGTCTCCGTCGCCGACATCTCGGCGGGGATGTACGCCTACAGCGGCATTCTGACGGCGCTCTTCGCGCGCGCCACGACCGGTGTCGCCCGGCCCGTGGAGGTCTCCCTCTTCGAGGCGCTCGCGGAGTGGATGAGCCAGCCCGCGTACTACACCCAACACAGCGGCAGCCAGCCGCCGCGCGTCGGCACCCAGCACGCCACCATCGCCCCGTACGGCGCCTACACCGCATCAGACGGCAAGGACGTGCTCTTCTCCATCCAGAACGAGCGCGAATGGGCCGCGCTGTGCCAGGAGTTCCTCGGCCGGCCCGAGCTGATCGACGACCCGCGCTTCGCGACCGGTTCGGACCGGGTCGCGCACCGCGACGCGCTCAACGCGATCGTCACCGAGCGCTTCGCCCGCTCCGATGCCGCGGACATCATGAAGGTCCTGGAGGAGATCGGCGTCGCCAACGCCGGAGTCAACTCCGTCGCCGAGTTCCTGGACCACCCGGTCCTCGAAGGCCGCGACCGCTGGCGCGAGGTCGCCGTCCCCGGCGCCACCGTACAGGCCCTCCTCCCACCCGCCGACCTCGCCGGACTCACCGCCCGAATGGACCCCGTGCCGGCCGTCGGCGAACACACCGACGCCATCCTCACCGCACTCGGCCGCACGCCCGCCGACCTCGCGGCCCTCCGCGCCGACTCCGTGATCTGACCGGACACAGGCTCTCAGACGAAGGAATTCCTCATGAGCACCCTGGACACCCTCCCCGAGGACGAGCGGTTCGTCGTCGAGACCGTGCACGACTTCGTCAACAAGGACGTCAAGCCCGTCGTCCAGGAACTGGAGCACGCCAACACCTACCCCGAAGCCCTCATCGAGAAGATGAAGGAGCTCGGCATCTACGGGCTCGCCATCCCCGAGGAGTACGGCGGTACCAAGGTCTCCACACCCTGCTACGTCCTGATCACCGAGGAGCTGGCGCGCGGCTGGATGAGCCTGGCCGGCGCGATGGGCGGCCACACCGTCGTCGCCAAGCTGCTGCTGCACTTCGGCACGGAGGAACAGAAGCAGCGGTACCTCCCGAAGATGGCCACCGGCGAACTCCGCGCCACCATGGCGCTCACCGAACCCGGCGGCGGCTCCGACCTCCAGGCCATGCGCACCACCGCACGCAAGGACGCCGAGGGGTACCTCGTCAACGGCGCCAAGACCTGGATCACCAACTCCCGCCGCTCCGGGCTGATCGCCCTGCTCTGCAAGACCGACCCGGACGCCACCCCCGCCCACCAGGGCATCTCCATCCTCCTCGTCGAGCACGGCCCGGGCCTCACCGTCTCCCGCGACCTCCCCAAGCTCGGCTACAAGGGCGTCGAGAGCTGCGAACTGTCCTTCGACAACTACCGTGCCGCGCCCGACGCCGTCCTCGGCGGCGTCGAGGGCAAGGGCTTCGCCCAGATGATGAAGGGCCTGGAGACCGGCCGCCTCCAGGTGGCCGCCCGCGCGCTGGGCGTCGGCCGGGCCGCGCTCGAGGACTCCCTCGCCTACGCCCAGGAGCGCGAATCCTTCGGCAAACCGATCTGGAAGCACCAGTCCGTCGGCAACTACCTCGCCGACATGGCCACCAAGCTGACCGCGGCCCGCCAGCTCACCCTGCACGCCGCGCGCGAGGCGGACGCGGACCGCCGGGTCGACATGGAAGCCGGCATGGCCAAGCTCTTCGCCTCCGAGACGGCGATGGAGATCGCCCTCAACGCCGTACGGATTCACGGCGGTTACGGCTACTCCACGGAGTACGACGTCGAGCGGTACTTCCGTGACGCACCGCTGATGATCGTCGGCGAGGGCACCAACGAGATCCAGCGGAACGTCATCGCGGCACAGCTCGTCAAGCGCGGCGGACTGGACTGATCAGGACTGATCAGGTGTTTCGGGCCGGCTCTCCAGCGCTTCCAGTTCGGTGAGCGACTCGGTCAGCCACTGGACCCAGAAACTCTCCTGGGCGATGCCGGCACGCAGCACGAGATGCTGCAGCCGGTCCGCCTCCGCCGTCTTCTCCGGCGGAAAGTCGCGCGCCTCGATCTCGTGGTACTCCGCCAACTGCCCCTCGTGCAGCGCGAGATGACGGCGGAACTCCGCTGTCAGACCGGTCGCGCCGACCACGGCCGCGGCCCGCAGCCGCAGCAGCAGCGGATCGCGCATGGCCCGGGGGTCCTGCCGCTCCGCCACCCACGCGGTGAGCGCCTCCCGGCCGGCCGGCAGCACCTCGTACTCCCGCTTCTGGCCGCGCGAGGGCTGCGCCTGCGGCAGGGCGTGGATCAGCCCCGACTCCTCCAGCTTGCGCAGCTCCCGGTAGATCTGCTGGTGGGTGGCGGACCAGAAGTACCGGATGGACCGGTCGAACCGCCGCGTCAGCTCCAGCCCCGACGACGGCTTCTCCAGCAGGGCCGTGAGGATCGCGTGCGGGAGGGACATGGGAGCCTTCCAGAGTGCGGTGGTGTGCGGCGGATGCGTGGGTACCGATGGCGGGCACTACTACCGGTACCCACGCATCCTAGGCCGCCCTCAGATGTCCGCAGCCAGTCGCGTGCCCTGCAGAATCGCGCGCTTGGCGTCCAGCTCCGCGGCCACGTCGGCGCCGCCGATGACATGCGCGGTGTGCCCGGCCGCCACCAGCGCGTCGTACAGCTCGCGGCGCGGCTCCTGGCCCGCGCACAGCACGATCGTGTCGGCCGCGAGGACGGACTTCTCGCCGTCGACGGTGACGTGCAGCCCCTCGTCGTCGATGCGCTCGTACGTGGCGCCCGGCGTCATCGTCACGCCGCGGTGCCGCAGCTCCGTACGGTGGATCCAGCCGGTCGTCTTGCCCAGCCCCGCGCCGACCTTGCCGGTCTTGCGCTGCAGGAGATGGACCGCGCGCGCCGCGGGCGCCCGCACCGGCGCCTTGAGGCCGCCGCGGTCCCCGTACGAGGTGTCCACGCCCCACTGTGCGAAGAACGCCGCCGGGTCCAGGCTCGCCTGCTCCCCGCCGTCGGTCAGGAACTCCGCCACGTCGAAGCCGATGCCGCCCGCGCCGATGACCGCCACCGTCCGCCCGGCCTCGACCCGGCCGGTCAGCACGTCGAGGTAGCTGACGACGCTGGGGTGGTCGATGCCGGGGATGTCCGGGGTGCGCGGGGTGACGCCGGCCGCGATCACGATCTCGTCGTACCCGCCCGCGCCCAGGTCCTCGGCGGTCACGGCGGTCCCCAGCCGTACGTCGACCTTCAGCTCCTCCAGCCGCGTACGGAAGTACCGCAACGTCTCGTTGAACTCCTCCTTGCCGGGGATCCGGCGGGCGACGTTCAGCTGCCCGCCGATCTCGGCGGCGGCGTCGAACAGCGTCACGCCGTGCCCGCGCTCGGCGGCGGAGACCGCGAACGCCAGGCCCGCCGGGCCCGCGCCGACCACGGCCAGTTCCTTGCGGCGTCGGGTGGGGGAGAGGCTCAGCTCGGTCTCGTGGCAGGCCCGCGGGTTGACCAGGCAGGAGGTGAGCTGCCCGGAGAAGATGTGGTCCAGGCACGCCTGGTTGCAGCCGATGCAGGTGTTGATCGCGTCGGCGCGGCCCTCGCGGGCCTTGGCGACGAAGCCGGGGTCGGCGAGGAACGGCCGGGCCATCGACACCATGTCGGCCCGCCCCTCGGCGAGCAGCCGCTCGGCCACCTCCGGGGTGTTGATGCGGTTGGTGGTGATCAGCGGGATCTTCACCGCGCCCATGACCTTCTCGGTCACCCAGGAGAACGCGCCGCGCGGTACCGAGGTCGCGATGGTCGGGATGCGGGCCTCGTGCCAGCCGATGCCGGTGTTGAGGAGCGTGGCGCCGGCCGCCTCGATCTCCTTGGCGAGCTGTACGACCTCGTCGTAGGTCGAGCCGCCGGGCACCAGGTCGAGCATCGACAGCCGGTAGATGAGGATGAAGTCCGGGCCGACCCGCTCGCGCGTGCGCCGCACGATCTCGACGGGGAAGCGGATGCGGTTCTCGTAACTGCCGCCCCAGCGGTCGGTGCGCTGGTTGGTCGGCGCGGCGATGAACTCGTTGATGAGGTAGCCCTCCGAGCCCATGATCTCCACGCCGTCGTACCCGGCCTGCTGGGCGAGCGCGGCAGCCCGTACGTAGTCCTCGATGGTCTGCTCGACCTCGTCGTCGGTGAGCTCGTGCGGGGTGAAGGGGTTGATGGGCGCCTGTATCGCGCTGGGCGCCACCAGCTTCTCGCTGAAGGCGTACCGCCCGGTGTGCAGGATCTGCATGGCGATCTTCCCGCCTTCGCGGTGCACCGCCTCGGTCACCTGCGCGTGCTCGGCGGCCTCCGCTTCGGTGGTGAGCTTGGCGCCGCCGTCCATCGTGCAGCCCGCCTCATTGGGGGAGACGCCGCCGGTCACGATGAGGCCGACACCGCCGCGCGCCCGCTCCGCGTAGAAGGCGGCCATCCGCGCGAAGCCGCCGGGCGCCTCCTCCAGGCCGAGGTGCATCGAGCCCATCAGGACCCGGTTGGGCAGGGTGGTGAACCCCAGGTCGAGCGGGCTCAGCAGGTGGGGGTACGGGCTCATCCGAAGTCTCCTCGCGCGCACAGTGCCGACGAGCTTCTTTTGTAGGTGAGCGGAGGCTCTTTTGCAACATGTTGCATAAGCGGTGTTGGTCACGTGGGTGAGCGGCGGGGGTCAGGTGGTGAGCGGCGGCGGTCAGGTGGGTGGGGTTGTGGATAACCGGGGCGGGTGGGAGGGGGAGGGGGGCTGTGGATAACCGGGGGAGTGGGGGTGGGCGGGGCTAGTTTGGGGGTGTGCGGTGGTGGCGGGGGAGGGGGTCCCACTCACTCTGGTCGGGGGAGAGGGAGGGGCCCTGCCCAGGGCCATAAGCAAACCCCTATCGACCAACGCCCAAATCGAATCAACCGACGTCTCTCCTGCGACAGTTGAGCCGGTAGCGTCGTGATCAGCGCCAACGCGCCGGAACGGGGCCGTCGCGTTGGCCGAGCCGGGCCCGTGCCGACCGGGCGCCGGCAGCCCACTACCGAACCCCGTGACGTCTTGCCCCGGACCCTCCGCGGCCCGAGGCTGAACTGGGGGACGCCACGATGCCCGAACGTGAGGGCTTCATGCAGCGCATCGCCGACAACGTGCGCGATGTATTCGACGACGAGAACGACGGCGCCAAGGCGCCCGGCAAGAAGGCACCACAGCAACGGCAGGAGGGGAACGTGCCACAGCCGGCACCGCAAGGACCGCCGCCCGGCCCCGCCAAGGGGCGCCCCGATCCCGAGGTGGCCAAGGTGGTCTACCTGGTCGGCAAGGAGCTGACCGCCTCGGACAAGGCCATGCTCGCCGCCTTCGAAGCGGCTCTCGTCGAGTCGGGCATGGAGAACCTGAACTACGGCGACCGGGACTCGGTCGGCGTGTTCCAGCAGCGGCCCAGCCAGGACTGGGGCACCCCGGCGCAGTGCATGAACGTCAACTACGCGGCGCACAAGTTCTTCGAGCGGGCGGTCGTGGCCGACCGCGACAACCCGGACTTCACCGCGGGCCAACTGGCCCAGAAGGTGCAGGTGTCCGCGTATCCGGAACGGTACGACCAGCGGGAGGGCGAGGCCCGGCAGCTCATCGAGACGACGCGCGAGGCGCTGAACGAGGCCGCGCCACCGCCGCCGGGCCCGCCGCCGCTGCCGCCGGCTCCGGAGCAGCCGCGGCAGGACGTGCTGTTCGACATGAAGCTGCGTGACGAGCTCTTCGCCGGCCTGCAGCTCTACATGGTGACCAACGGGCACGACTTCGCGCTGCCCGGCTGGGTACCGGACCCCTTCGGCCGCCGCCGCAGCGAGGCGTCGCTGGAGAAGGTCCTCGCCCTGGACCCGCTCATCACGTCACTGAGCCACCGGTACCGGATGCGCAAGGCGCTCATCCAGGCCCCCGTCTTCTGGGAGTACCGCGCGGACGGCGCGGACTGGATCGCGGACGGCATGGTCATGTCCTACTACCACTACAAGGAATGGCAGGAGCACCCGTCGGGCCGGGAGCCCACCGTCCCCTACCCCAAGGACGACGCCTCCACCGGCATCGCCCAGATCTTCTCAAGGACCTCCATCCGGGCCCGTAACTTCGCCCACTCCAAGGGGCTGCTGCCCGACCCGAAGCTGGACGAGAACGACTGGCACGACGTGTGGGCGGAGTGGCAACGGCTGCACCATTTCGAGAACCACAACGTCGGTACCGTGCCGCTGGTGCACCTCAAGAGCGCCGAGGACCTCAACATCCGCCGGCCCGAACCGCTCCTGTACAACGAGGCCGACATCTGGAACATCCTCGCCAGGTACAACGGCACGAACCTGGACGCCGTCGAATACGGCCGACGCGCCCTCGACCTGTACAAGATCTTCGAGGCGTTCAACGCGCGGCTCAGAGGCTGACAGCACGGCATCCGCCCCGTGGCCGTGGCTCCGGCACATGCCACGGCCACGGTCACGGTCTGTGACGGAATTCTTCGGTCGGTTTCGATCGAGACGGCCTGACGGGGGCCTCACCGCGCCATCATGGGGGCCGTGAGCCGGTGCGGACCGGTGAGTCGGTTGAAGGGAGGCGGCCGGGATGCTCGTGAAGACCCCGACCGACAGGCGCGTACGGATCGAGCGGTGGCCGGTACCGGCCGGCTCGCCCACCCTGGCGAAGCTGGCCGTGGTGGGCGTCCTCGACGGTGACAGCGTGTCACGGCTGTGCGACGCCACCGCGGCGGTCATGGCGGGCGGCAAGCGGCATCTCCGGCTGGACCTCTCCGGCGTCACGTCCTGCGACACCGCCGGCCTCTACACCCTCCTCGGCGTGCAGAGCGCGCTGCGCTCCATGGGCGGCAGCCTGGTACTGCTCCGCCCCAGCATCTCCGTGCACGCCGGCCTCAGGGCCGCCCGCCTGCATCTGCGGCTGGTCATCGCGCCGCCTGGCTCGCTGATGTAGCCACCTTCTGGAGCCTCAGCCGACCGCGTCCGCCGGCGGCAGCAGCGGGCCGCATGCCCAGCGCTGGAAGACCAGCCGGGTCTCGACCCTGGCCACCTCGCGCCGCGCGGTGAACTCGTCCAGCACCAGCCGCTGCAGGGCCGCCGCGTCCGGCACGGCGACATGGACGAGGTAGTCCTCGGGCCCGGTGAGGTGGAAGAGGGAGAGCGCCTCGGGCAGCGAGCGGATGCGCTCGACGAAGGGGCCGACCAGTTCGCGGCGGTGCGGCCGCACCTGCACCGAGAGCAGCGCCTGCAGCCCGCGGCCCAGTTTCGCGGGGTCCAGGCGCAGTTCGTGTCCCAGGATCACGCCGCTGCGGCGCAGTCGGGTCACCCGGTCCAGACAGGTCGACGGCGCGACGCCGACCGCCGCGGCCAGGTCGCGGTACGTGGTCCGGGCGTCGTTCTGCAGCAGGCGTAATATCTCCAGGTCCACCGGATCGAGACGCGCAGAGTCGGCCATGTACCGAACGTAACACGGAAGTTGACCATCCGGTCAGGGGCCCCGACCAGCATCGGAGCATGACCCGATCAGCCGCGCGGCCGGACCGCGCCACCGCCGCTGTCACTACCCCCGACACTCCGCACCGCGCCCTGGCCACCGAAGCCGTGCACGCGGGCCGCGAGGATCTCGCCGCGCAGGGCCTGCACGCGGCCCCGCTGGACCTGTCCACCACGTATCCGTCGGCGGACAGCCGCGCCGAGGCCGCCCGGCTCGACGAATTCGCCGCCACCGGCGCCGAGTTCGAGGGCCCGCCCGTCTACGGCCGACTCGGCAACCCCACCGTCGCCCGCTTCGAGCAGGCGCTCGCCCGCCTCGAAGGCACCGAGTCCGCCGTCGCCTTCGCCAGCGGCATGGCGGCCCTCGCCGCCTGCCTCCTCGTCCGGCACGCCGAAGGACTGCGGCACGTCGTCGCCGTACGTCCCCTGTACGGCTGCAGCGACCACCTGCTGACCGGCGGACTGCTCGGTACGGAGGTGACCTGGACCGACCCGGCCGGCATCGCCGACGCGATCCGGCCCGACACCGGCCTGGTCATGGTCGAGAGCCCGGCCAACCCCACCCTCGCCGAGACCGACCTGGCGGCCGTCGCGCACGCCTGCGGCTCCGTGCCGCTGCTGGCCGACAACACCTTCGCCACCCCCGTACTGCAGCGCCCCGCCGAGGCCGGTGCGCGGCTGGTGCTGCACAGTGCGACGAAGTACCTCGGCGGTCACGGCGACGTGCTGGGCGGCGTGGTGGCCTGCGACGAGGAGTTCGCGCGGCGGCTGCGGCAGGTGCGGTTCACCACGGGCGGCGTGCTGCATCCGCTCGCCGGCTACCTGCTGCTGCGCGGGCTGGCGACCCTTCCCGTACGGATGCGGGCCGCGTCCGCCACCGCGGCGGAGCTGGCCCGGCGGCTCGCCGGCCACCCGCAGGTGTCCCGGGTGTACTACCCGAAGCTCGGCGGCGCGATGGTCGCCTTCGAGGTGTGCGGGGACCCGCACGAGGTGACCGCCGGGGTGCGTCTGATCACCCCGGCGGTCAGCCTCGGCAGTGTGGACACGCTCATCCAGCACCCGGCCTCGATCAGCCACCGCGTCGTCGACGCCGCCGACCGCACGGCCGGCGGTATCTCCGAACAGCTGCTGCGGCTGTCGGTGGGGCTGGAGGACGTCGAGGACCTGTGGCAGGACCTGGAGGCGGCGCTCAGCGGCCGGCCGTCTCCCACTCCGCGGGAACCGGCAGCGGCCGGCGCCGCAGCCCCGCAGGCCGCGCCGTGATCACCAGCGTGCCCTCCTCGACCTGGTAGTCCAGCGGCAGCCCGAGGCCGCGCATGGCCGCCACCATCCCGGTGTTGGACGCCTGCGTGATCGCGTACACGCTCTCGCTGCCCGTCTCGGCGGCCATCGCGACCAGCCGCTCCAGCAGCTCGGCGCCGATGCCGCGGCGCTGCCACGCGTCCTCCACCAGCAGCGCCACCTCGGTCTCGTCGCCGTCCCACAGCAGGTGGCCGAGGGCCACCAGCCGCCCGGAGGCGGTCTCCACGGCCAGCGTGCGGCCGTGCCGAGGGCTCAGCAGGTGGTCGAGGTAGCGCGCTGAGTCCTGTACGGGGCCGTGGTAGCGCAGCGACAGCGTCCGCTCCGAGCAGCGGTCGTGCATCTCGCGGGCTGCCGTCAGGTCGGAGGGGTCGGCGCGGCGTACGGTGATGTGGTTGCCCTCGGGGAGGGTGAGGGTGTCCCGGCGCTCCGGTACCCGCTCGCCGAGCCGGGTGTCCAGCTCCACGAGCGCCCGGACCCGCGCGAACTCGGTCGGCGTGAAGGGGAGTTGCGGCCGCTCGATGATGAGCGCACCCCCGGACGGGTCGCGGAACTTCATGGTGTGGTCCTCAAGTACGCCTTCGTCCGGCACCCGTTCGGCCAACGGCTCGCCCTTCAGCGTGCGCGCGGGTACCGAGTGGATGGTGCAGCGGCCCAGCAACTGCCGCAGCGCCAGAGGCAGTTCAGCGGAGTCCAGGGCCGTTCGGGTGGCCAGGGACAGCATACGGGCCGGCGCGTCGACCAGATCATGGGTATCGGCGCGTTCCAGCCAGGTGTCCCGGCCGCCCGCCGCGGTCACCGCGCCCGCCAGCACGCCCCGCTCCGGGGTGCCCGGCACCCGCAGCAGGAATTCGTCCACCGTGCCGTCCGACAGCGGGTGGGTCTGCAGGCTCAGGATGTCGACCCGGTGCGCGGCCAGCGCCTGGCACAGTGCGGCCAGGCTGCCCGGCTCGTCCCGTACGGTCGTCCGCATGCGCCACAGCGTCGTCTCGGGGAGCTCCGCGCCCTCGGCGAGGGCGGCGGCCGACGACGCTGCGGCGCCGGTATCGCCCGGCGGCGGCGCGTGTTCGTGGCGTCGTGCCCACCACACGTGGAAGCCCGCCGTGGCGAGCAGCGCGACGGCCGAGGCGCACAGGAACACCGGGCCCGACGGACCGTGTGCGACGGCGTTGGCGACGGAGTCGGCCACCGCGACGGCGGTGAAGAGGGCGGCCAGTTCGACGACGTCCCGCCGCCAGTGATGGCGGCGGGCGCTGCGGTTGGTGGTTTTCTCAGTCATGCACTCCAGCATCACCGACCGGTGTTGCATGATCACAAACGCCTTGTGTCCGCCAGGTAAAGGACGCAATTGCCTCTCCTGGCGCCTTCGAACCGTACGCCTCTACTGTCCGACTCGCCCCGGTTCCAGGGTCTGGCTGAACAGTACCTCGCCACTGTCCTGCCGCAGCCGCACCGTCAGTTCCCCGCTCCCGCCGTCGATGTCGATCTCACCGAAGTACTGCGGCGTCTCCGCGGGTGAGGTGTTCGCCCGGTCCGGCGCCTTCACGAACCGCTGCTCGGGCCCGAACGTACCGTCCAGCTTGAGCGCCGGGAACCCGCCCGCGTTCAGCGGCCCGGAGACGAACTCCCAGAACGGCTCGAAGTCCTTGAACGCGGCGCGCGACGGATCGTAGTGCTGCGCCGAGGTGTAGTGCACATCCGCCGTCACCCACACCGTGCCCGTGATCCGCCGGTGCTTGATGTGCCGCAGCAACTCCGCGAGCTGCAGCTCCCGCCCCAGCGGCTGCCCCGGATCGCCCTGCGCCACCGCCTCGAAGCGGGTCTTGCCGTCCGGCACGACCAGCCCCAGCGGCATGTCGGACGCGATCACCTTCCACACCGCCCGCGACCGCGACAGCTCCCGCTTGAGCCACCGCAGCTGCTCGGCGCCCAGGATGCCCTGCGCGTCCTCCGTCTGCTTCCCGTCGGAGTTGGCGTTCCGGTACGTCCGCATGTCCAGCACGAACACGTCCAGCAGCGGCCCGTGGTGGACCACCCGGTACACCCGCCCCTGCCCGTCGGGCCGCAGCGTGCGGATCGGGAAGTACTCGCCGAACGCCCGCAGCGAGCGCTCGGCCAGCACGTCCACGTTCTTCTCCTGGTACCGGTCGTCGTCCAGGATCTGCCCCGGATACCAGTTGTTGCGCACCTCGTGGTCGTCCCACTGCGTGATCGTGGGCACCTGCGCGTTGAACCGCCGCAGATTGTCGTCCAGGAGGTTGTACCGGAAGTTGCCGCGGAACTCGGCGAGGGTCTCCGCGACCTTGGACTTCTCCTCGGTGGTGATGTTCCGCCAGGTCCGCCCGTCCGGCAGCTTGACGCTCGCCGTGATGGGGCCGTCGGCGTAGATGTTGTCGCCGCTGCACAGGAAGAAGTCCGGGTTCCGGCGCCGCATCTCCTCATAGATCCGGTAGCCGCCGCGGTCGGGGTTGATGCCCCAGCCCTGCCCCGCGAGGTCCCCGGACCAGTGGAACCGGACCCCCTCGCCGCGCTGCACCGGTGCCGTACGGAACGTACCGGTCACCGGCTCCCCGGTACGCCGGGGATCGTCCGGGTCGGCGAGCGTGACCCGGTAGTGGATCTGCTCGCCGGGCGGCAGGCCGCGCAGCGAGGTCAGCCCCGTGAAGTCCGTTTCCGCGCCGATCACCGGTCCGTGCCAGGTCCGCGCGTTACGGAACGACTCGGTCGCCGCGGTCTCCACGATCATCCGCGCCGGCCGGTCCGACCGCACCCACACCAGCCCCGAGCCGGTCGTCACATCGCCCACCTGCACGCCCCAGTCGGCGCTCGGCCGACCGGTGCGTGCTTGCGCGGGAGCCGCGCCGCCGATCGCCGGCAGCGCGAGCGCCGCGGACGCGGCCGCCGCTCCGTGCAGCACCGAACGCCGCCCGAAGGCTCTGCCGCCTGCTGCCGCTCCCTGCGCCATGTGATCCTCCGTTGCTCGATCGCTCTGCGTACGGTCCGTTCGTACCGGTGCCCGGTGCCCCGAAACCGAACGCACAGTGAACAACCGGCTGACAACGGCACGGAAGCCCGGAACCGGCCCATGGTCGCAAGCGGACGCGGCAATGACCAGGAGGTCGGCGTCGCGGGTCACACTCCGGTCGGCAGCACCGTGTCGAGTATGACCCTGGCGACCAGGGCCGGGTCGTCGTTCATGGGCACGTGGCCACAGCCGGGGAGGCGGACGAGGCGGGCACCCGGGATCACGCGCTTGGCCCGTGCGCCCTGGCGGGGCAGGAGCAGCCGGTCGCGGGTGCCCCACCCTATGGTCACCGGAACGTCCGGTATGTCGTGGCGGAACAGCACACCGGGGCCGCGCCCCGCGGCGAGCGTGGCGGCGAAGCCGGGCGCCTCCCGCAGCGCGCGCGTCTCGGCCGCCACGGCGGCCGGTGAACGGCGCCCGGGGCGCGCATAGATCGAGCCGGTCAGCGCCGCGCGGCCGGCCGCCGAGCGGGCCAGCACCTCGACCACCGGCGGCGGCAGGGCCCGCGCCCCCGCCCGCATGCCCGTCAGGACCCCGAAGGCGTACCGGCGTTCGGCCTCCGTCCAGAAACCGGCCGGCGACAGCGCCGTCACCGACCGCACCGCCCCCGCGAGCCCCAGCTCCAGCGCCAGCAGCCCGCCGAGCGAGTTGCCCACCACGTGCGGCCGCTCGACGCCCAGTGCCGCGAAGGCGTCCGTCAGCAGCGGCACCACCGTCGTCAGGTCGTACGCCACGCCGTCGGGAAGCGCGGGGGAGGCGCCGAAGCCCGGCAGGTCCAGCGCGATCACGTCGTGCGACGCGGCCAGCACGCTGAACACCGGCTCCCACGCCTGGTAGTGGTGGCCGATCCCGTGCAGCAGCACGACCGGCTCGCCCGCGCCCTTGCGCTCGTACGCGACGGTGAACGGCGGCCGGCCGTCGGGGGCGACGAGGAGGGAGGAGGCGGTGGCGGTCGGCGCGGTCCGGGCAGTCGTCATGGGGGCTCCTTTGAGGGGAGGGGAAGCCGCTGGGGATGGGCCGTACGTGGGGGCGGCCCAAGAGACACCTTGTCAGCAATCATTACCGGTGGGTAGCAGTCGGACGTGAATTCCCCGGCAGCCCCGAACCGCCGCCCACACGGAACCCGCTGGACAACACGGCGCCGTACCGGTGGGATAAGGACGTGCTGACCGACACCGCGACCGATGTCTTCGAAGAACACCGCCCCGTCCTCCAGGGCGTGGCCTACCGCATGCTCGGCCGGGTGGCCGACGCCGAGGACGTCGTCCAGGAGGCGTGGCTCCGCTGGTCGGCCGCCGACCGCGACACGGTACGGGAACCGCGCGCCTACCTGGTGCGGGTCGCCACCCGGCTCGCCATCGACCGGCTGCGCCAAGTCCAGGCCCGGCGCGAGGCGTACGTGGGGCCGTGGCTCCCCGAGCCCGTCGCCACCGACTTCGGCGGCGCCGTCCCGGACAGCGCCGACCGCGCCGTCTTCACCGAGTCCGTCACCCTCGCGGTCCTCGTCGTCATGGAGTCCCTCTCGCCCCTGGAGCGCGCCGTCTTCGTACTGCGCGAGGCGTTCGGCTATCCGTACGCGGAGATCGCGTCCGTACTGGAGCGGGGCGAGGCCGCGGTGCGCCAGCTGGCGGGGCGGGCCCGGCGCCACGTGGAGGAGCGCAAGCCGCGCTTCGAGGTGAACCCGGAGCGCCAGCGCGACCTGACCGAACGCTTCCTGGCCGCCGCGGCCGGCGACGACCTCCAGGGGCTGATCGGCCTGCTCGCCGAGGACGTGCGGCTGGTCGGCGACAGCGGCGGCAAGGCCAAGGCGCCGCTGCGCGTCATCGAGACGGCGGACAAGGTCGGGCGGTTCCTGGTCGGCATCTCCAAGGCCCCGGCCGTCGACCTGCGGTTCGGCTTCGCCGAGCTCAACGGCGGGGTCGCGCTGGTGGGGCGGGTCGGCGACCGGGTCGACACGGTCTTCCAGCTGGACGTGGTCGACGGCCGCATCCAGACGATCTACGTGGTCCGCAACCCTGACAAGCTGGCGGCGGTGCAGGCCTGAGGCCCGCCCTTCCCTGGAGCCGGCGGCCCGGTGGGCCGCCGGCTTTTGCGTGCTTACCGCCGCATTCGCGCGCCCATCGGCCGTGTCCAACCGTGTTGAGTCGGTCACGCTACGGCATCGGATCGCCCATTGGTCTTGACCAAGGGTGAGGCCGCTCATATCGTCGCAGGCATACTTCAACAACCTTTAATAAAGAAGCGCTCAAAACCCCTGGCGGGCGCCGGGGGACCCCGGGGCGGTCCCGGGACACGGCGAATGCGGAGGACAGGGTGGGGACCACGCAGCTCGACACGGTGCAGGAACCGAAGTACTGGCACCTCAAGACCGTGCTCAGTGAGGCGCTCGACTCGGAGTTCGCGGTCGGTGAGATTCTGCCGAACGAGCGGGACCTCGCCGCGCGCTTCGGGGTCGCCCGCGCCACGCTCCGGCAGGCGCTCGAACAGCTCGAACTCGAAGGCAGGCTGCAGCGCCGCCGCGGTGTGGGCACCACGGTCGCGCCGCCCCGTATGGGCGTGCCCGTGGACCGCTCCGGACACAGCTGGCCCGGCGCGCCCGGCGACGCCTGGCAGCCGGCCGACGCGGCGGCGGTGGACGGCGGCGCGGTCCCGGCGGCCGTCGCCGAGCCGCTGGGAGTGGGCGCGGGCGACACCGTGCACATCGTGCGGCGCACCAGGGTCGACAACGGCCAGCCCGTCGCGGCCGAACTGCTCTACGTACCGGCCGAGTCCGTGCCCGGCCTGGCGACGGCCGCCGCCACCGGCCCGGTGGCCCGCGCCCGCGCCGTCCTTCAGGAACTGCAGCGGCTCGACCTGGACGGCGAGGAGCGCGCTGTGGAACTGGGTTCGGCGCGCGCCGAGGACGCCAAGCAGCTGGACCGGCTCCCCGGTGCGCCGGTACTGGTGGTCACCACCCGCTATGTGACCGGCGGCCGCACCACGGCGGTCTCCGTCTCCACCTACCGCGCCGACACCTGCCGCCTCACCTTCGGGGACCGCGAGGACGTGACGGTACTGGCGAGCTGAGGCGGTCCTGCAGACGCGCGTGGCGGAACTGGTAGACCGGGCCGTTGCGGCGGAGCACGCCGCGGCGGTGCGCATCCCGGAGGAAGCGCATCAGGCGCCAGGGCAGGTCGCCGCGGAGCGCGTACCAGGCGCGGGTCACCAAGAACCAGCTCCAGGTGCCGGCCGGCAGTCCGGTCTGGAACCGGCCGACCAGCCGGCCGGCCGCGCCGATGCTGAGACCGGTGCCGAGTCCGACGGTCAGGCCCGTCATGACGCCCAGCTCCCGTTCGAAGACCAGGGCGACCACGACCCCGGCGACCAGTCCTGAGCCGAGGGTCTCCACCAGGAAGCGGATGGCCATGACGGCGCGGTCGTTGCGCAGCAACGACTCCGGGCTGGCCGAGCTCAGGGCGTCGGCGGGGGTGTTGAGCCACTCCATGACGCCGAAGGAGACCCCCAGCCCGATGCCGGCCATCAGCCCGGCGAGCAGCCCGACGACGCGGCCGCCCGTGAGCTCGGCCAGCAGCCCGGCCCCGACCCCGGCGCCCACTCCCGTGGCGAGCCCGACGGTCAGCCCGGAGCCGAGTCTGCGGCCGAGGCGCCGGCCCCGCCCGCGGAGGCGGATATTGACCTGCTGGGGATAGACGGGCGGCCGGACCAGAAGGCCGGCGACGACCGAGGCCGCCGTGCCGGCGGCCAGTCCGGCCGCCAGACCGACCGACAGCCCGGCAGCCAGCCCTCCCACCAGTCCGCTGATCAGTTCCAGTACGAGCGCGGCGACCCGGCATCCGCAGGGGGAGAACGCACGGTGCAGCCGCCACCAGGCCAGGTCGCGGGTGCCCTGGCGGTGCAGGTGGGTGGCGAGGAAGGCCAGCCAGCGCAGCGCCTGTTCGGGGGAGTGGCACCGGTCCGTGCCCGTTCGGCCTCCGCCGGTTCCGGGGAGCGCCGTGCGGGCCGCGTAGACGGCGGGAACGAACGCGTCCAGGAGGTGCTCCTCGACGGCGTCGCGCTCCGGGAACCGGGCGGCGTCGAGCAGCTCGGCGGGATCGGTCGCCGGTGACATGTAGGCGGTGCGGGCCATGGCCGCCATCAATGGGGCGGACAGCGCCTGGGCCAGGGGTGTCCCGGGCTGCTCCCGCAGGCGGGCGAAGACGGGTGCCCAGCGGGCGTCCTCGGCGACGGTCCCGCCGGTCAGAAAGGAGATGGTCTCCGGCACATCCACCGGTGCGAGCTCGACCACGGCCGCTGTGGCCAGCAGCTGGCCGCTGCTGGTGACGGCGGTTTCGTACTCGGTGCTGCGGCAGGTGACCACGAAGGGGCGGCCGGCGGCCGCCCGGTCGATCTCCGCCAGCGCCGCCGGGCGCAGCGGAGCGGGCATCTCGTCCAGGCCGTCCAGTACGGGCAGGATGTGCCCGCCGGTGGCCAGCCGGGTCGCCGCGTGGGGCCCGAACACGTCCGGGTTGGCGAGCGCGGGGTAGTCCTCGGCGAGTCGGCGGGCGACCCAGGTGAAGAGATGCTCGCCGTGCGGGTCCCACGACGACATCGACAGCAGCACCGGTACCGGCCCGCCGTGTTCGCCGCGGCGCTCCAGCAGACCGAGCGTCAGCACCATGGCCAGTACGGTCTTGCCGGCCCCTGGCCCGCCGAGCACCACCAACTGGCGTCGGGGCAGTGCCAGATAGCGGGGCACCACCTCGTCGAGCCCGCCGAGCAGCCTCAGCCGCAGCGGCCGGCCGCCCACGGTGCCGCCGAGCACCGCGCCGGGCCGGGCGGAGACCGGGCGGGGCGTCGCCGACCAGCGCACGTTCAGCGGCCGTGGCCGGTGGAGCATGCGGATCCCGGCCTCCTCCTCCCACTGCTGCCGCACCGTAGCGGCGAGCTGCGCCAGCGTACGGCGCTCCCGGGCGTCGCCGGCGGTCCCGTCACCGCCGTCCGGCTCCGCCTCCGGCGGGCCGCGGCGCGCCTCGACGAACGCCGCGACCAGTGCCAGCACGAGAGCGACGGGCCAGGACAGCCACAAGTAGGGCACCACCTGTTCCGGAACGGCGCCGGTGGCCAGGTTGGTGGCCACGGGCAGCAGGAACGCGGTCACGAGGACGAGGCCGAGCGTGGCGCGCGAGAAGCGTCGCATCCCACCCCCTCGGACTCGCCCCGGCCTGCCCGGTGGTTCACGCACCGGGCCGGTGCGGCCGGGCGCACCGCCGGTCCGAAGGGCTGGAGTCTCGGACGATGCAGCAAGCCTTCGGACGGCGGCAAGCGATCCGGTGGGCATTACGGTGAGTGGCAGTTGCGGGCGGGATCACCGCCGGGCCGTCACCGTGCCCTCCACCGCGAACAATTGCTCCTCGACGTGGTCGAGGGCGAGGCGCAGGGCGCCGGTCGCCACGGCCGCCTCGCCCAGGACGGACAGGGCGACCTGCGGCGGCCGCAGACAGTAGCGCGCCAACTCCTCGCGCAGCGGGTCCAGTACACCGTCCAGACCGGCCGCCCAGCCGCCGACCACGACGATCTCCGGATCCAGGGCGAGGACCAGCGCCGCGACATCGTGCACCAGCCGCTGGATGAAGCGCCGCATCGCGTCCCGGGCGCGCGCGTCACCCTCGCGCGCCAGCGTGAACACCCGCGCGACCTGCGCCTCGTCCAGCGGATGCAACGGCTCGCCGGTCGTCGACAGCAGCGTCTCCGGCGTCTCGCCGCGCCCCAGGAGATGCAGCGCGCCGATCTCGCCGGCCGCCCCGCCGAAGCCGCGGTGCAGCCGCCCGCCGATCAGCGAACCCGCGCCCGGACTCAGCCCGGCCAGTACGAACACCACGTCGTCCGAGCCGGCCGCCGCGCCCTTCCAGTGCTCGGCCACCGCGGCCGCGTTGGCGTCGTTCTCCACCAGGACCGGGCAGCGGAAGGACCTGCGCAGCCGCTCGCCCAGCGGCAGCCCCGTCCAGCCCGGCAGTGCCGTACCCAGCCGTACCGTGCCGTCCGCCTCCACGATCCCGGGGCCCGCGACGCCCACCGTGCGCAGCGAGTCGCGGGCCACGCCCGCCTGCCGCAGCAGGTCGGCGACCGTGTCCCGGGCGCATGCCAACCGCCGGTCGGCCGGGGCCGATTCGTCCACGTCGTGCTGGACCGAACCCAGTACGCGGCCGCTCAGATCGGACAGCAGCGCCGAGACCCGGTGCGCGCCGATCTCGATGCCCAGCAAGTGCCCGGCCTCGGCACGGAAACGGAACCGGCGGGCGGGCCGGCCCTGCCGCCGCGCGCCCTCCTCGGCCGGCGCCTCCACGACCAGCCCGGACTCGATCAGGCCCTCCACGACCCCCTCGACGGTGGGCCGGGACAGCCCGGTGAGCTGTACCAGGTGGGTCAGGGTGGGGGAGTCGGCGGCGCGCAGCGTGTGCAGTACCACCGCGGAGTTGATCCGCCGCAGCAGGGAGGGGTCCCCTCCGGTGAGCCGCCCCAACGTCCGTCTCCCTCGCCTCGCGTGTTTGCGGGATCGTAGCCGGTCGGACGGCGTGCGGCGAGCCCCGAAGTGCGCTGGTCACGGCCTGTGACGGACCGATTGTCAGACCCCGGGTCTTTACTGGTGACATGACGAAGCAACAGTTTTCCGGTCACCTGTCCGCGATCGACACCGCGATTGACGCCGCGCTCTCCGTGCCCGGCGACGTCGGTCGGCTTCTCCGGCTCCGCGTGAGCGAGGAGTACTGGGACGCCGACCCGGCGGACGAGCGGGCGGTCGCCGAGGAGTTCGAAGCGGAACGGGAGGCGCTGGACGGTGTGCTGTCCTTACGCTGGGGCCCGCCCGAAGTGCTGGACCTGACGCCTCATCTGGAGCGGTCGGCGATGGGCCTGCCGGTGTGGCCGCCGCTGGCGGACCTGTCCGCCCTGACCACGACGGCACACGTCTGGAAGGTCGGGGACTGCCGCGTGGCGACCGGCGTGGGCAGAGCCGCCGACTTCCTGCCGTACGAGCTGGTCGTGGCGGTGTGGCCGGACGGCGGCGGTCAGTCCTCGGCGAACGCCGCTTCGCGGAGCCGGCCGTACTCCTCCGCCAGGGTGGTGGGGTTCCAGTGAGCGTTCAGGCCACTGGGGTTGGGGAGTACCCAGATGCGGGCGCCGCCGATGGTCCGCTCCTGCGGCCCGACCTTGGCGAGCTTGTCGCCGAAGGCCGCGCGGTAGGCGGTGACCCCGGCGACCGCCAGCCACGCGGGCCGCAGCCGGCGCACCTTCTCCTCCAGCTGGCGGCCGCCCTCCGCGAATTCCTCCGGCGTCAGTTCGTCCGCGCGGGCCGTGGCCCGCTGCACGACGTTGGTGATGCCGACGCCGTACCGCAGCAGCTCCTGCTCCTCGTCCGGCCGCAGCCGCCGGGGGGTGAAGCCGGCGGCGTGCAGCGTCGGCCAGAAGCGGTTGCCGGGCCGGGCGAAATGGTGGCCGGTCGCGGCCGACATCAGGCCCGGGTTGATGCCGCAGAAGAGCACCCGGAGGCCGCTCGCGGCCACGTCCGGGACGAGGCGGTCACGAGCGGCTTCCAGCTCTTCGGGGGTGAAGCGCGGCATGGGGAGACCGGCGTCAGAGGATGGAGCCGGGGGTGTAGGCCGCGGCCTCGGGGTGCGCCTTGGCGATCTCCTCGATGCGCGCGACCACGGCCGCCACCTGGTCGGCGGCCGCGCCGGTGAAGGACAGCTTGTCGGCCATCGCCTCGGCCAGCTGGTCGCGGTTCAGCGGGATGCGGTCGTCGGCGGCGAGCTTGTCCAGCAGCTCGTTGCGCTCGGCGCCCTGCTCGCGCATGGCGAGCGCGGCGGCGACGGCGTTCTCCTTGATCGCCTCGTGCGCGACCTCGCGGCCGACGCCGGCGCGCACGGCACCCATGAGCACCTTCGTCGTGGCGAGGAAGGGGAGGTAGCGGTCCAGCTCGCGGGCGACCACGGCGGGGAAGGCGCCGAACTCGTCCAGGACGGTCAGGAAGGTCTCCAGCAGGCCGTCCAGCGCGAAGAAGGAGTCCGGCAGCGCGACGCGGCGCACCACGGAGCAGGACACATCGCCCTCGTTCCACTGGTCGCCGGAGAGCTCACCGGCCATCGAGGCATAGCCCCGCAGGATGACCATCAGGCCGTTGACGCGCTCGCAGGAGCGGGTGTTCATCTTGTGCGGCATCGCCGAGGAGCCGACCTGGCCGGGCTTGAAGCCCTCGGTGACCAGCTCGTTGCCGGCCATCAGCCGGATGGTCTTGGCGAGCGAGGAGGGCGCGGCGGCCAGCTGCACCAGGGAGGTGACCACGTCGTAGTCGAGCGAGCGGGGGTAGACCTGGCCGACGGAGGTGAAGTTCTGGGCGAAGCCGAGGTGGCCCGCGATGCGCTGCTCCAGCTCGGCGAGCTTGCCGGCGTCGCCGCCGAGCAGGTCGAGCATGTCCTGCGCGGTGCCGACCGGGCCCTTGATGCCGCGGAGCGGGTAACGGGAGAGGAGGTCCTCGAGGCGGGCGTGGGCGACGAGCAGCTCGTCGGCGGCGGTGGCGAAGCGCTTGCCGAGGGTGGTGGCCTGGGCGGCGACGTTGTGCGAGCGGCCGGCCATGACCAGCTCGGCGTGCTCGCCGGCCAGCTTGCCGAGCCGGGCGAGGACGGCGACGGTGCGGTCCCGCATCAGTTCGAGGGAGAGGCGGACCTGGAGCTGCTCGACGTTCTCGGTCAGGTCGCGGGAGGTCATGCCCTTGTGGACCTGCTCGTGCCCTGCGAGGGCGTTGAACTCCTCGATCCGGGCCTTCACGTCGTGCCGGGTGACCTTCTCGCGCTCGGCGATGGAGGCCAGGTCGACGTTGTCCAGGACTCGCTCGTAGTCGGCGAGGGCCTGCTCGGGCACCTCAACGCCGAGGTCCTTCTGCGCGCGGAGCACGGCGAGCCACAGCTTCCGCTCCAGCTTGACCTTGTACTCGGGGGACCACAGGACGGCCAGCTCGGTGGAGGCGTAGCGGCCGGCCAGGACATTGGGGATGCGGGGCTTTGCAGTCACGTGAGCCGATTCTACTGTTCGTTTGCGCAGGCCGGCGCCACGGTCCGGATTGTGGCTTACTACAAGCCGCGCGGCTCCGCTACAAGCCGCCCGACCCCGCCACAAGCCGCACGGCCCCCGCTACGAGCCGCGCGGCTCCGCCGGTACCGTCTCCACCTCGACGCCCAGCTCACGCACGGCGGCGACCTCGCGGGCATCCGTGCCGGCGTCGGTGATCACCGCCTCGTACAGTGCCGCGTCCCCGTAGCAGTACGTGGCGGTCGTGCCGAATTTGGAGTGGTCGGCGAGCAGCAGGCTGCCGGTGGCGGCGCCCAGCATCGCCTCCTTGACCTCGACGAACTCCGGCAGCGGATGGAAGAGGCGACCGCCGTGCACCGCCGTCGCCGACATCAGCGCCAGATCCGCGTGGATCCGCGACAGCCCCCGCGTCACCTCACGTCCGGTGCAGGAGTTGAAGTCGCCCTGGTACTGCCCGCCGAGCAGCGTCACCTCCGGACCCGACCGCGCCGACCGGGCCGGCCCGCCGGACGCTCCGGATGCCCCGGTCCCCGAGGTCAGCCGCTGGGCCAGCCCCACCGAATTGGTGACGACGGTGAGCCCGTCGATCGCCGCCAGGAGGCCGGCCAGCGGGTACAGCGTGGTCGAGTCGTCGATGAGCAGCGTGCTGCCGGGCCGGATCCGCCGGGCCGCGGCGGCACACAGAGCGCTCTTCACCTCGCGGTGCGCGCCCTCCCGGAAGCGGGTGGCGGTCTCCATGGTCAGGGCCGGGAAGGCGACCGCGCGTCCGCGCTCCTTGCGCAGCAGATGACGCCCCGCGAGGTCGTCGAGATCGCGGTGCATGGTCATCAGGCTGAGGCCGAAGTGCGCGGCGAGGTCGTCGATGCGGATCTCGCCCCGCTCGACGACGTACTTCAGTACGTCCTGCCGGCGGTCCTCGACGGCTGCCTGCGACAGCCGCGCCTTGGCGGGCACCCGGCCCTCCTTCCCTCGTGCGTTCCCTCTCGTGCGCCGCGCCCGGGCCCGGCGCGCCGTCAGCCGATCTGCGGGCGCACCACCGCCTTGATCGCGGCCGGATCGGCGGCGCCCGCGGTAAGCGCCACCCCGCTGTCCTCCAGGCCGTACCGGTGCGTGACCAGCCGGGCCAGATCCACCTCGCCGGAAGCGGCCAGCGAGATGGCGGTCGGCCAGGTGTTGGCGTAACGGAACGTACCGGTGACCTCGATCTCGAAGTTTTGCACATGCGCCAGCGGCAGCGGGATGGTGTCCCCGCCCATCCCGACCAGCACCGCACGCCCCGCCCGGCCCAGCGCGCGCAGTCCTTCCTCGGCGGCGGCCGGCGCGCCCGAGCACTCCAGCAGGACGTCCGGCTCGTACCCGGTGTCGGCGAGCCGCGTCCGCCGCGCGTCCACGGTCGCGGTGGCGCCCAGCTCGCGGGCCACGGCGAGCCGCTGCGGCGCGACGTCGGTGACCACGACCTCGCTCGCCCCGAAGGCCCGCGCGCTCTGCAGGGCGACGAGCCCGATCGGCCCGGCCCCCGTCACCAGCACCCGCGCCCCCGGCGCGATCCGCGCCTTCCGCGCGGCCCAGACGCCCACCGACAGCGGTTCGAGCAGCGCCGCGCCCTCCGTGCCCAGCGACTCGGGCACCGGATGCGCGAAGTCCTCGTCCACGGCGACGTACTCGCACAGCGCCCCGTCCACCGGCGGCGTGGCGTAGAAGGACACGTCCGGGCAGAGGTTGTACCGGCCCTGCCGGCACTGGGCGCAGCGGCCGCACGGCACGCCCGGCTCGATGGAGACCGGCTGCCCCAGGGTGTGCCGCCGGGCGCCGGGCCCGAGCGCGACGACCGTGCCGCCCGGCTCGTGCCCGAGGACCATGGGGGAGCGGACGATGAAGTCGCCGATCCGCCCGTGCTCGTAGTAGTGCACGTCGGAGCCGCACACGCCGACGGCTTCGACGCGTACGAGCACCTGCCCGTGCCCCGGCCGGGGCACCGGGCGCTCCTGGATCTCCAGTTGCTTCGGTGCGACGAGCACGGCGGCCCGCATCGTCTCCGGAAGGTCGGAAGTGTGGGTCATTCTCCGGTCACGGCTCCCATGGTCAGGCCGGTGACCAGCCACCGGCGTACGGCGAGGCCGACCAGCATCATCGGGATCACCACGACGGTCCCGATGGCGGTCAGCTGCCCCCAGTCGATGCCGGTCTGGGTGACCAGCTGACTGGCGGCGATGGGCAGGGTCTGGGTGTGCGGTCCGCTGAGGACCAGCGCGAAGGCGTAGTCGTTCCAGGAGAACACCAGGCACAGTACGAAGGTGGTCACCAGGCCCGGGCGCGTCAGCGGCAGGATGACGTGCCGGAACGCCTGCCAGTTGCCGCACCCGGCCACCAGCGCGGATTCCTCCAGGGACGGCGGTACCTCCGCGAAGAAGGCGCTGAGCAGCCAGATCGCGAAGGGCAGATTGAAGGAGAGATAGGCCAGGACGAGGCCGGGGAGGGTGTCGATCAGCCCGAGCCAGCGGAAGATCAGGAAGATTGGCAGCACCACGGCCGCCATCGGTGCCATCCGGGTGGAGATGATCCAGAACGACAGGTGGTGCTTGCCTCGCATCCTGCTGCGGGCCAGGCCGTAGCCGGCGAGCGCGCCCAGCGCGGTGGCCAGCAGCGCCGAAGCGCCCGCCGCGACCACGCTGTTGCGCAGGTACGGCCAGAGCGAGTTGCCGCCGCTGAACAGCCGCCGATAGTTCTCCAGCGTCGGCGCGAACGACAGACTGGGGGTCGGCGCGGTGACCTCCCCGGTGGCCTTCAGGGACGACAGCAGCATCCAGCCCAGCGGTACGAGGGTCCACACGAGGGCGACGAGCACGAGGACGCGGACGGTCCAGCGGGCGGTACGGGTACCGCGTTCGAGAGCGGCGGTGGTCATCGCGGCAGCTCCTTCCGTTCGAGGAGGCGGACGAAGAAGCGGGCGACGACGGTGGTCACGGCGAGCATCAGCAGGCCGGTCACGGCGCCGTACCCGAAGTCGAAGAAGCGGAAGGCCGTTTCGTAGAGCCGTACGGAGGCGACCTTGGTGGCGTCGGCCGGGCCGCCGCCGGTGGTGTTCCAGATGATGTCGAAGTAACGCAGCGCGTCCATGGACCGGATCAGCAGCGCCACGAGCAGTACGGGCGTGAGGGACGGCAGGACGATGTACCGGAGCGTGCGCACTATGCCCGCGCCGTCCAGGGCCGCGGCCTCCAGGACGCTCGCGGGTACGGACGTCAGCCCGGCCAGCGCGATGAGCGCGATCAGCGGCGTCCACTCCCAGATGTCCATCAGCGTCACCGCCGTGAACGCGCCGGCCCGGTCGCCCATGATGTCGCCGTGGTACCCGACCTGCCGCAGCAGCCAGCTGTACAGGCCGAACGTGGAGTCGGTGAGGAAGCGGCCGAGCAGCCCGACGATCACGGGCGCGACGAACATCGGGAGCAGTGCCAGGCTCAGCGCCGCGTTGCGGCCGCGCCGCAGCCGCCACAGGCAGACGGCGAGCAGCGTGCCGAGCACCATCTCGCCGCCGACGGTGAGGACGAAGTACGCGGCGGTGCGGACCCAGGCCCAGGCCATGTCCGGGTCGGCGAACAGTCGCCCCCAGTTGTCCAGGCCGACGCCCTCCAGCCCGAGGCCGCCGAGCAGATGGACACGGGAGAAGCTCATCGCCACCACGGCCACGAACGGCAGCACGGAGACCGCGGCGAGGACGAGGATGCCGGGGGCCATCATCCGGCCGTGGAAGCCGGGGAGCGGACGGCGGCGGCGCGGCCACCCGGTGCCGGGCGCGGTGGCGGCGGTGTCCGGCGCCGTTGCCCGTACGGAAGGCGTCGTCATGCTCAGGCCACCCACCCTCGTGCCGTGATCCTGTCGATGCGCTCGGCGGCGGCGCGCATCGTCGCGCGCGGGGACGCGTCCCCGGCGAGCAGCCCGGACAGCTGGGTGTAGACGGCCGTGTCGCACTCGCCCCACATCGGGATCTTGGGCCGCAGCCCGATGTTGGCCGGCCGCCAGGTCTCCCGTAGGGCCTTCGCGGTCAGCATGTTGGGCAGCTTCGTCGGCCGGTGCTCGGCGCGGAGCACCGCGCGCTCCGCGTACACCGACGTACGGGTCGGGGTGCCGCCGCCGACCTTGCTCGCCAGCCCGGCGAGCTGCGTCTTCGGTGCCGTCGCCCAGTTGGCGAAGAGCCAGGCGGCCTCGCGGCGCCGCTTCGGGGCGACGCCGGATATCGCGATGCCGGTCCCGCCGTACATGCCGGCGGCCCGCGCGGGCCCCTTCGGCAGCCGCGCGTACCCGACCTTCCCCGGCATGACGGCCTCGTTGGATGCCGCGTACTCGTGGAAGTTGGGGCACATCGCGATCCGCCCGGCCCGGAACGCGGCGCCCAGCCCGTCCCAGTCCCAGGTCCGCGACCCGGGGTCGGCGATCTTCAGCAGCCGCTGGTAGAACTCGGCCGCGGCCACGGCCCGTTCGGACCCCAGCCGGCACCGCCCGGGGGCGGTGGCACCCAGGCTCCCGACCCGCGCGCCGTCGTCGAAGTAGTCCCCGCCGTACGCCCACAGCACGTTCGAGAAGTCGCACATCAGCGAGTCGTGCTGCTTCGCCTGGTGCCCGGTCCCGTACTTCACCTCGTCGGTGTGCTCGTTGAACCAGCGGGCGATCGCGTAGTACTGCTCCCACGTCGTGCCGTCCGACGGCGTCGGGTCGAACCCGAGGTCGGCGGCCATCCGGTCGTGGTACTTCGCGAAGAGATCGGCGCGGTACTGCCAGATCATGGTCGCCGAGTCGTACGGCAGCGCCAGCACCTTCTCCTCGTCCTCGAAGCGCCCGGCCGCGTCCAGGTGCGTCGCGACGAAGTCGCCGAACCCGCCGGGCAGCCGGGGCAGGTCCGGGTTCTCCTGGAACTCCCGCAGGTCGGCGAAGGCGGCCGCGTACGGCGCGAGGACCTGGTACGGGTCGGCGTACACCACGTCGTACTCGCCGTTGCCGGAGGCCAGGTCCAGCGCGACCTTCTGGGCGAGCGCGGACAGTTCCAGCGTGACGATGTTGACGTGGATGCCGGTCAGCTCCGTGAAGGGCACGAGGTTCGCGGCGATCGCGGCGGTGGGCGCGGTGTTCTCGGAGATGAAGTTCAGCGTGGTGCCGGCGTACCGGCGCCAGGGTGCGGCGCCCGCGTCGAAGGACGCGCCGGCGGCGCGGCCGCAAGCGGTGAGCAGCCCGGCGGCACCGACGGCGGCGGCGCCTCGGAGGAGGGCGCGTCTGCCGACGGGGGAGCGAGCGGGCAGGGATGTAGGCATGAAGGTGCCACCTCGGGGACGGGGGTGCGCCAACAGGGACGGGCAGCAGTTTTAGCAGAAGAGATCGCCGTTGTTAACGCATCTTGCGTGATGTGTTGGCTGTCCATACCGTTCCAGCCCCACCGTTCGAGACATGCAAAAGGGCCGCGCACGTGGCTGTGCGCGGCCCATCCGGTGCTGCGTGTGTGGTCAGTCCTCCCCGTACGGAAGGAGGTCCGGGCGCTTCGGGGGGCGGCCGTCGCCGCTGGAGCGGCCCGTCAGGCGGCGGCCTATCCACGGGACCAAGTGTGTCCGGGCGAAGCGGGCGTCCGCTGTGCGGCGGGCCACCCAGCCCGGCGGTACGGGTGGCGGCAGTGGGGCGTCCCAGTCCGCCTCCGGGGGAAGGCCGAGCGTCTGCCAGACGGCCTCGGCGACGCGCTCGTGGCCCTCGGCCGTCAGGTGGAGGCGATCGTCCGCCCAGAGCCGCGGGTCGCCGAGCGACGCCGAGCCGTAGAGGTCGACGACGAGCGCGCCGTGCCGGCGCGCGACCTCGTCGATGTGGTCGAAGAGCAGCTCCATGCGCGGGCGGAAGCGCTCCAGTACGGGGCCCTGCCGGCCCGGGCTGCGCATCAGGACCAGCTGCTTGCAGCTCGGGGCCAGTCGTGCCGCGGCCTCCTCCAGGAGTGCGCACACGCGAGGCACGTCACACTTCGGGCGCAGTACGTCGTTCAGGCCGCCCACCAGTGTGATCAGGTCGGCGCCCATGGCCGCCGCGGCGGGCGCCTGGTCCTCGGCGATCTGGCCGATGAGCTTGCCGCGCACGGCGAGGTTCGCGTACCGGAAGCCCGGTGTACGGGCGGAGAGGCGGGCCGCGAGCAGGTCGGCCCAGCCGCGGTACGAGCCGTCCGGCAGCGCGTCCGACATGCCCTCGGTGAAGGAATCCCCGACCGCGACAAAACTGGTGTACTGAGCACTCATCTCCATGGCGCGAGCGATCCTATACGCAGTACAGGATCGCTCGCGCGGAGCCGGAGCCGTTACACCGCCGGCCGGTGCTGCAGCACCAGTTCCCGCAGCACGTCCTCCATCGTGACCAGCCCGGCCAGCCGTCCGTCGTCGCCGATCACGGCGGCCAGGTGGGTACGCGAGCCGCGCATCGCCGTCAGCACGTCGTCCAGCGGCGTCGCCGCCCGCACCCGGGCGATCGGCCGCATCGAGGACACCTGGAACGGCAGGTCCCGCGGCATCGCGTCCAGCGCGTCCTTGACGTGCAGATAGCCCAGGATGCGGCGGGAGCCGTCGACCACGGGGAAGCGGGAGAAGCCGGACCGCGCGGACAGGTCCTCCAGCCCCTCGGGGGTGATGCCGAGGCGCGCCGAGACCACCTTCTCGGCCGGCAGGACCACGTCACGGACCGGGCGGCGGCCCAGCTCCAGCGCGTCCCGCAGCCGCTCGGCGCCCCGGTCGTCCAGCAGGCCCGCGTCGGAGGAGTCCTCCACCATCTTGACCAGCTGGGCGTCGGAGAAGGTCGCGGCGACCTCGTTCTTGACCTCGACCCGCAACAGCTTCAGCAGCCCGTTCGCGAACGAGTTGATCGCGAAGATCACCGGGCGCAGCGCCCGGGCCATCGCCACCAGCGGCGGCCCCAGCAGCAGCGCGCTGCGCACCGGGGCGGCCAGCGCGATGTTCTTCGGCACCATCTCGCCGAAGAGCATGTGCAGATACGTCGCCAGGGCCAGCGCGATCACGAAGGACACCGGGTGGACCAGGGACTCCGGTACGCCGGTGACGTGGAAGAGCGGCTCCAGGAGGTGGGCGATGGCCGGCTCGGCGACCGCGCCCAGTACCAGCGTGCACAGCGTGATGCCCAGCTGGGCAGCCGCCATCAGCGCGGAGACGTGCTGCAGGCCCCACAGGACGCTGCGCGCCCGGCGGTCGCCCTGCTCGGCGTACGGCTCGATCTGGCTGCGGCGCACCGAGATCAGCGCGAACTCGGCGCCCACGAAGAAGGCATTGACGACCAGTGTGAGCAGGCCGATGAAGAGCTGCAGCGCGGTCATCGGGCGGCCTCCTCGTGCGTACGGGCGGCGCCCTCGTCACCCGGTGCGGGGGCGTGCAGCAGTACACGCGCCGCCCGGTGGCCGGACGCGTCCACGACGTCCATCCGCCAGCCGGCGACCGTCAGCTCGTCGCCGTCCTGCGGGATGCGGCCCAGCTCCGTGGCGATCAGCCCGGCCAGCGTCTCGTACGGGCCCTCCGGCATCCGCAGGCCGATCCGCTCCAGCTGGTCGGAACGGGCCGCGCCGTCCGCGTCGTACAGCGTGCGCCCGTCCTCGTCCTTGCCGGCCGGGGCCAGGTCCGGGGTCTCCATCGGGTCGTGCTCGTCGACGACCTCGCCGACGACCTCCTCGACGATGTCCTCCAGCGTCGCGACGCCGGCCGTGCCGCCGTACTCGTCGATCACCACGGCCATCGTCCGCTTGCCCGACAGCCGGTCCAGCAGCTCATTGACCGGCAGCGTCTCCGGTACGAGTAGCGGCTCGCGGAGCATCTCCGCGACCGGGTGCCGGCGCCGCCGCTCGGCCGGTATGGCCAGTACGTCCTTGATGTGGGCCACCCCGACGACGCTGTCCAGGCTGGAGCGGTAGACCGGGAAGCGGGACAGGCCGGTCGCGCGGGTGGCGTTGGCCACGTCCTCGGCGGTGCACTGCACCTCCAGGGCCGTGACCTGCACCCGCGGGGTCATGACGTTCTCCGCCGTGAGGTCGGCGAGACTCAGCGTACGGACGAACAGCTCGGCCGTGTCCGCCTCCAGCGCGCCCTCCTTCGCGGAGTGCCGGGCCAGCGCCACCAGCTCCTGCGGGCCGCGTGCGGAGGCCAGCTCCTCGGCCGGCTCCAGGCCCATCCGGCGCACCACACGGTTGGCGGTGTTGTTCAGATGGCCGATCAGCGGCCGGAACATGGCGCTGAAGCCGCGCTGGAGCGTGGCCACCCGCTTGGCGATGGGCAGCGGGCTGGAGATCGCCCAGTTCTTCGGCACCAGCTCGCCGACGACCATCAGGACGACCGTCGAAATGGCCGTACCGAGGATCAGCGCGGCGCTCTCGCCCGCGGACCGCGGCAGCCCCATGGCCTCCAGGGGGCCGGTGAGCAGCGCGGCGATGGAGGACTTGGCGAGCATGCCGATGACCAGGCCGGTCACCGTGATGCCCAGCTGGGCGCCGGAGAGCTGGAAGGTCAGGCCGCGTACGGCCTTCAGAGCGCTGTCTGCGCCGCGCTCGCCGCGCTCGGCGGCGCGCTCGAGGTCGCTGCGCTCGACGGTCGTCAGCGAGAACTCGGCCGCGACGAAGACACCGCAGGCCAGGGTCAGCAGGAACGCCACGGCCAACAGGAGCAGCTCGGTCATCGGGTCACCTCCGTCCCATGATCGAACAGGACCGGGAGGTTCGCGCTATGTCGACTGCAACTGGGAGGGTCGCCCATGGCTGGACGCTCACACCTTTCCTCGGGAAATGCGCTGCGGAGTCCGTGTATCCAGCAGCGGGGGGACTATCCATAGTAAAGGACCGGCAAAACAGCGGCCCGGTGACCGGACAGGTCCCGGGCCGCTGCGTCCGCAGCTCTCAGGCGCTGCTCAGCCCGTCAGCCCGAGCGCGGTGGCGAGCTCGCGCCACTGGGCGCGCGGCAGACCGGCGTGCCGGTCCGCGTCCTTGTCGAGGACCTGGAGGGCGACGTGATCGGCGCCCGCGGCGTAGTAGGAGTCCAGGCGGGCCTTGACGGTCTCCACATCGCCCAGCGCGAAGAGGGCGTCGAGGAGGCGGTTGCTGCCGCCGCCGTTGAGGTCCTCCTCGGCGAAGCCGAGCCGCAGCAGGTTGTCGGTGTAATTGGGCAGCTGGAGATACATCGCGAGGGTCTCGCGGGCGGTGGCACGCGCCCGCTCGAGATCGCTGTCGAGCACGACCTTCAGCTCCGGCGCGAGCAGCGCCTCGCTGCCGAGCGCGGCACGTGCCTGGGCGGTGTGCTCCGCGGTGACGAGGTACGGATGCGCCCCGGCGGCACGGTCGGCGGCGAGCCGCAGCATCTTGGGCCCGAGAGCGGCCAGCACCCGCCGCTCGGCCGGCACCGGCTCCGGTGCCGCGTCCAGCCCGTCCAGATACGCAACCATCGCGGAGTACGGCTTGGCGTACTGCGGCGCGAGCGCACTGTGGCTGACCCCGATCCCGAGGACGAACCGGCCCGGCGCCTCCTTCTCCAGCTGGGCGGCCTCCGCGGCCACGGTGGCCGCGTCGTGGTCCCAGATGCTGAGGATTCCGGTGGCCACGGTGGCGCGCCGGGTGGCCTGTACGACGTGACGGGCATCGGCCACCGACGGGTTGCCGCCCAGCCACACGGTGCCGAACCCGAGCTCGTCGAGCTCCGCCACCGCATCGGTGATCCGGGCGAGACTCTCGGCGTCCTGGGAGCGCAGGGCGGAGCTCCAGATGCCGATGCGGCCGAAGGGCGTGTCGTGGTCTGAGGAAGTCATGCAGCCCACAACCCGCCACGGCCCGCGCCTTATTCCAGCTCCCGGGCCCCACCCGGTACAGGAATCTCTGCGCGAAGCGTTGACGCACCGTCACTTGTTCCCTAGCTTTCCGTTCGAAGTCGCGGGCATGGTTCGATATCCCGAACGCCATGCCGTGCGAATCTCCGAGCAAAGGAGAACCGCGTGCGCCACCCCCGCCTGAGATCCGCCCTCCTCGCCGTGCCCGCCGCGGCCCTGCTCGCCCTGATGCCGGCGAGCGCGTCCGCCTACCCCGGCCCGGGCCATGTCACCGGTGACGTCGTCGTGCACGACCCGACCATGCTCCGCGCGCCGGACGGCCGGTACCTGCTCTACTCCACCCACGGCTACCTGGAAGCCCGCACCTCCACCGACCGCACCGCCTTCACCCGCGACGGCAACGCCTTTGCCGCGCCGCCGAGTTGGTGGTCGCGGTACTCGGACACGAACGACCCGTGGGCGCCCGACATCTCCTACCAGGGCGGTCGGTACCTCATGTACTACGCCGTCTCGCGCTTCGGCACCAACGCCTCCGCCATCGGGCTCGCCCCTCTTCGACCGGGCTGCCGGGCAGCTGGCGCGACCAGGGCATCGTCCACTCCTCCACCTCCGGCAGCGACTACAACGCCATCGACCCCGACCTGTTCGTCGACAGTGACGGCAAGTGGTGGCTGGCCTTCGGGTCCTGGTGGAGCGGGATCAAGATGATCCGTCTCGATCCGGCGACCGGCAAGCAGTACGCCGGTGACACCACGCGCCACTCGCTGGCCGCGCGCCCGACCGGTACGAAGGCGGTCGAGGGCCCGACCGTGGTCAAACGCAACGACTTCTACTACCTCTTCGCCTCGTACGACACGTGCTGCAACGGCACCGGTTCCACGTACAAGATCAAAGTCGGCCGGGCCACCAGCCCCACCGGCCCGTACTACGACCGCAACGGCGTTGCCATGACCGACAACGGCGGCACCGTGGTCATGGCGTCGCAGGGCTCCGTGATCGGCCCCGGCGGACAGGACGTCATGCCCGACGCCGACGGCGACCTGCTCGTCTACCACTACTACGACGGCAATGACGGCGGCACGCCCAAGCTGGGCGTCAACCTGCTGAACTGGAGCGGCGGTTGGCCGACGGCGTACTGAACGGGCGCCGGCCGGCCTCAGTCCGTCAGGTGGCGGACCCAGCGGCTCCACTGGGGCTCGGGGGCATAGCCCGAGGCGTGCCACGCATGGTGCGCGGACTCGTTGCGGTTGAGCACCATCGCGTCCGCGCGCCGCCCGCCCAGCGCGGCGAACCGCTCCTCCGCGGCCGCCAACAACGCCCGCCCGATGCCCTGCCGCCGCCGGTCGGGGTGGACCGCCAGCCGGTACAAGTGGCAGCGCCACCCGTCGAAACCCGCGATCACCGTGCCGGCCAGTTCGCCGTCCCGCTCGGCCAGCAGCAGCGCCTCCGGGTCCCGGGCGATCAGCCGGGCCACCCCGTCGTGGTCGTCGCTGATGCTTGTTCCTTCCGCGGCGTCGCGCCAGAACCGCAGCACGGCGTCGATGTCGGAGGGGGTGGCGGGGCGGATGCGGAGTCCACTCAGAAGATCACTCATGGGGGGAGCCAAGCAGATCACCGGCCGGTACGGCGAGCGGTTTCCGATCGAGGCGCAGCGCCGACGTCAGTCCCCGTTCCCCCGCAGGCTCTCCACCGAGCGGGTCACCTCCGCGACGCGGTCCGCGATGTCGGTGGGGTCGGGGGGCGGGGTGTCGCGGAGGAGGAGTTCGATGTGGGCGAGTTGTCGGGTGATTTCCGCGAGCCGCTCTCCGTCGGCGGGCTGCTCGGCGGCGGCCGCCAGGCGTTGGTTCTTGCGGTACAGGTCGAGGAAGATGCCGACCTTGGTGCGCAGCATCCACGGGTCGATGGGCTTGGTCAGGAAGTCCGCGGCGCCCACCGCGTACCCGCGGTAGGCGTAGTCCGCTTCGGGGTTGGCGCCGGTCACCAGGATGATGGGCACGTCCTTGGTCTGATCGAGGCGCTTGATGGTGCCGGCGGTCTCGAAGCCGTCCATGCCGGGCATCACCACGTCCAGCAGTACCACCGCGAAGTCCTGGCGCAGCATCGCCTTCAGGGCTTCTTCTCCCGAGCGGGCGCGGACCAGTTTCTGGTGGAGGGGGCCGAGTACGGCCTCCAGCGCGATGAGGTTTTCCTCCATGTCGTCGACGAGGAGGATGTTGCACTGGTCGGGTGCGACGGTGCTCATGGCCTGTGTGCTCATGACCTGCCCTTCGGCGCCTCGCCGGCATCGTCCTGCGCCGGATCGTGTTGCTGTGCCGCGTCGCCGCCGTCCGGCGACGCCGTGTCGTTCTCCGGATCGAGCAGCGCGCAGATCACCGACAGCAGGCGGTCGATGTCCACGGGTTTGGGGACGTAGTCGGAGGCGCCGCTTTCGATGGCCTTCTCGCGGTCGCCGGGCATGGCCTTGGCGGTGAGCGCGATGATCGGCAGCTCGGCGAGCCGGGGGGTGCGGCGGATCGCGCGGATGGTCTCGTAGCCATCCATTTCGGGCATCATGATGTCCATCAGGATCAGGGAAACATCGGGGGTGCGCTGCAGTACTTCCAGGCCCTCGCGGCCGTTCTCCGCGTACTTCACGGTGATGCCGACCCGGCCCAGTACATGCGTGAGGGCGAAGACGTTGCGGATGTCGTCGTCCACGACGAGGATCCGGCGCCCGGCCAGCACCTGCCCCGGGCGCCCGCTCAGCCACTCCTTGAGCCGCGTCGTCTGCGGCCAGGCATCCTCGCGGGCTTCGGGGCCCGGGCCCGCGGAGGCACCGGTGCCGACCGTCTCGTCCGGCCAGTCGAGGGTGGCGGGGACCAGCTCCTCCGGGTTCAGGTCCGCGACCGGGGCGAGGCCCTCCACCGGGCGCGCGTCCGCCGCCGGGCGGGAGGCCGCCGCCGAGCGCAGGGCGCCCTCCGGTGCCGGGATCTCCAGGCTGCCGGGATGGCGCGCGGGGATGTACAGGGTGAAGCGGGAGCCGACGCCGACCTCGCTCTCGGCGGTGATCCGGCCGCCGAGCATCCCGGCGATCTCCCGGCTGATGGACAGGCCGAGGCCGGTGCCGCCGTACTTGCGGTTGGTGGTGCCTTCGGCCTGCTGGAACGCCTCGAAGACCATCGGGAGCTTGTCGGGGGAGATGCCGATGCCGGTGTCCTTGACGCGGAACGCGACGACCGCGTCCGCGTCGCGCAGCGTCTCCTCCGTGAACTGCTCGCCCGGCACCCGTTCCACGCACAGCTCCACACCGCCGGAGTGGGTGAACTTCACCGCGTTGGACAGCAGGTTGCGCAGGACCTGCTGGAGGCGCTGCTCATCGGAGTACAGCTCGTGCGGTACGTCGTCGCCGACGGTGATCTCGAAACCGAGTCCGCGGTCGGCGGTCAGCGGCCGGAAGGTGGCGTGCACGTAGTCGAGCAGCTTGTCGAGGGACAGGTCCCTCGGGTGGACGTCCATCCGGCCCGCCTCGATCTTCGACAGGTCGAGGATGTCGCTGATCAGCTGGAGGAGATCGGATCCGGAGCGGTGGATCGTGGCGGCGAACTGCACGTCCTGCTCGGAGAGATGGCCGTCGGGGTTGTCGGCGAGCAGCCGGGAGAGGATCAGCAGCGAGTTGAGCGGGGTGCGCAGCTCGTGCGACATGTTCGCGAGGAACTCCGACTTGTACTGCGAGGCGGTGGCGAGCAGTGCCGCCTTCTCCTCCAGTGCGGCGTTGGAGCGCTGGAGCTCGTCGGAGCGCTCGCGCAGCTCGGCGGTGAGCCGCTGGGACTGCGAAAGCAGCGATTCTGTACGGGAGTTGGCGATGATGGTGTTGAACGAGACGGCGATCGTGTTGGCGAACTGGTCGATGAAGGCCAGGTGCACATCGCTGAACCTGCTGAGCGACGCCAGCTCGATCACGCCGAGCAGCTCGTCCTCGAAGAGGATCGGCACGATGACGATGCTGGCCGGGAGGGCCGCGCCGAGCCCGGAGTTGATGGTGATGTAGTCCTCGGGGGCGTCCAGTACGAGGATGCGCTTCTTCTCCTTGGCCGCCTGGGCGATCAGGCCGCGGCCCGGGGTGCCGGAGCCGGGGAGCGGGCTCTCGCCGCCGGCCTGGTCGGTGCCGTAACCGGCGATGAACTGGAGGCCCTCGCCGGGACGCGCGCCGGACTCGGCCAGGAAGAACGCGCCGAACTGCGCGTTGACCAGCGGGGTCAGCTCGCTGAGGATCAGTCCGGCGACCTCCACCAGGTCGCGGTGGCCCTGCATGAGGGCGGCCATGCGGGTGAGGTTGGACTCCAGCCAGTCCTTGGCGCGGGTGGTCTCGCGGAGGTTGGAGACCATCAGGTTGATGTTGTTCTTCAGCTCGGCGACCTCACCCTTTGCCTCGACGGTGATGGAGCGCGACATGTCGCCCTGGGTGACGGCGCTCGCGACCTCGGCGATGGCGCGTACTTGGGTGGTGAGGTTCGAGGCCAGCTCGTTGACGCTGGTGGTCAGCCGCTTCCAGGTGCCGTAGACGCCCTCGACCCGTGCCTGGCCGCCCAGCTGGCCCTCGCTGCCGACCTCGCGGGCCACCCGGGTCACCTCGGAGGCGAACGAGGAGAGCGTGTCGACCATCGTGTTGAGGGTGGTCTTGAGCTCCAGGATCTCGCCGCGCGCGTCCACGTCGATCTTCTTCGAGAGGTCGCCCTGGGCGACGGCGGTGGCGACCTGGGCGATGTTGCGTACCTGTGAAGTGAGGTTGTCCGCCATGAAGTTGACGTTCTCCGTGAGGTCTTCCCAGACCCCGGAGACGCCGCGGACCTGTGCGCGGCCGCCGAGCCTGCCTTCCGTACCGACTTCCCGGGCCACCCGGGTCACCTCGTCGGCGAACGCGCGCAACTGCTCGACCATGGTGTTGACGGTGTCCTTCAGTTGCAGGATCTCGCCGCGCGCGTCCACCGTGATCTTCTTCGACAGGTCGCCGTCGGCGACGGCCGTGGTGACCTGGGCGATGTTGCGTACCTGTGAAGTCAGGTTCAGCGCCATGAAGTTGACGTTGTCCGTCAGCTCCTTCCACACCCCGGAGACGCCGCGGACCTGCGCCTGCCCGCCCAGGTTCCCCTCGGTGCCGACCTCGCGGGCGACCCGGGTGACCTCGTCCGCGAAGGCGGAGAGCTGGTAGACCATCGTGTTGATCGTCGACTTCAGCTCCAGGATCTCGCCCTTCGCCTCCACGGTGATCGTCTTGCCGAGGTCGCCCTGGGCGACGGCGGTGGCGACCTGCGCGATGTTGCGTACCTGCGAAGTCAGGTTGTCCGCCATCGAGTTGACGTTCTGCGTCAGGTCCTTCCATACGCCGGAGACGCCGCGGACCTGTGCCCGGCCGCCGAGCTGTCCCTCGGTGCCGACCTCGCGGGCGACCCGGGTGACCTCGTCGGCGAAGGCGGAGAGCTGGTCGACCATGGTGTTGATCGTCGACTTCAGCTCCAGGATCTCGCCGCGGGCGTCCACCGTGATCTTCTGGCTCAGGTCGCCGTTGGCGACGGCCGTGGTCACCTGGGCGATGTTGCGTACCTGCCAGGTCAGATTCGACGCCATGAAGTTGACGTTGTCGGTGAGGTTCTTCCATACGCCGGAGACGCCCGCCACATGGGCCCGCCCGCCCAGCTGCCCCTCGGTGCCGACCTCGCGGGCCACCCGCGTGACCTCGTCGGCGAACGCCCGCAGCTGGTCGACCATGGTGTTCACGGTGAGCTTCAGCTCCAGCAGCTCACCGGTCGCCTCGACCGTGACCTGCTGGGTCAGATCGCCGCGGGCGACCGCCGTGGTGACCACCGCGATGTCGCGGACCTGCGCGGTCAGCCGCGCGGCCATCGCGTTGACGGCCTCGGTCACGAAACGCCAGTCGCCCGACAGGCCCTGTACCTTCGCCCGCCCGCCGAGCCGGCCCTCGGTGCCGACCTCGCGGGCCACCCGGGTCACTTCACCGGTGAACAGCGAGAGCTGGTCCACCATGCGGTTCACGCCGCGCCCGAGGCGGGCCAGATCGCCGTGGAGCTGCCGCTTGCCGTCGTGCAGCTCGACCCGCCGGGTCAGATCGCCGTCGGCGACCGCGTCCAGTACGCGGGTGGCGTTCCCGACCGGTACGACCAGCGCTTCGAGGAGCGTATTGGCCGCTTCCACGCTCGTGGTCCAGGCTCCGTGCCCGGGGCTGGCCGCGAGCCGCTCGTCCAGCCGGCCCTCGCGGATCACTTCCTGGCGCACCCGCTGCAGCTCCGAGGCCAGATGCGCGTTCCGCGTGACGATCTGGTTGAACGCCTCCGCCAGCTCCGCGGCGACACCCTCGTACGCACCGTCCGCGCGTACGGTGAAATCGCCGTCACGGACCGCGTTCATGGCCGTGAGCAGCGGTCGCAGTTCGGCCGCGCGCAGCACCTGCTCGTCCCGGGCCAAGCCGGGCCGGTCGGCGGGCTCGGCGGGCCCGGTGGCCCCGGGTGGGGTGTCCGGCGTGGATTCCGAAGAGCGTTCCATGGGGAAGATCCTCAATCGGGCAATAAAACCATATGTACCTCTTTGCCGCGATTTAGGCTACATTCATTGAGCTGAGCACCGGAACCGAGCCGGGAGTCGCCAGTGGGGACCTCCTCCGACCTGCGGGATTCAGAGCCGCGGATCCGGCTGCCCGCCAACGCGCTCGCACCCTCCGCGGCCCGCAGATTCCTGCGCGTCGCCCTCACCGGACTGGCCGAACCGGCCCTCCCCGGGACACTGGCGATCAGCGGGACACCGGCGATCGACGACGGACTCGTCGACGACGCCGTGCTCCTCGTCAGCGAGCTGACCACCGCCGCCACCGCGCAGGGCGGATTCGAGGTCGAGGTCGGCTGCCGCCTCGACTCGGGGGAGGGCCTCCCCGCCCCACTCGCCCTGGGCGGGACACGGCGCGTGGGCGTGGTGGTCGACGTGGTGGACCGCTACGCCTCCGGCGCCGATCACGAGGGGCAGGAGCTACGGGACAACCTGTGCGGTCACGGTCTGCAGCTGCTGCGCGCGCTGGCCGAATCCTGGGGCGTGACCTGCCGGCACACCGAGCGGGCCGTGTGGTTCCGGCTGGACACCCCCATGGAGGCCCGGCCCGGCGGCCCCGGCGATCCCCTCGCGGCGGCGATCCACGACGCCGTGGCGCCCGACCGCCGCGCTCCGGCCCCCGACGGGACGGACTCTGCGGGGCAGACCTTCCTCGCCGAGGTCAGCGAGCTGCTCGGCGGGCAGCTGGACGAGGACATGATCGCGGCGCTCACCGGACAGCTGCTGGTCCCCAGGATCGCCGACTGGTGCGCTGTATGGCTGACCACCACCCAGGGCCGGATGCGGCTCTCCCGCGTCTGGCACCGGGACGAGGAGCGCATCCGCACGCTCCGCCAAGCGCTGGAGGAGGACCGCCCGCCGCCCGTCATGCCGAGTACCACCGTCATCGCCTGGCCCTGGCCGGAGGCGGCGGCCCCGGCCGGCCAGGGCGGCTCCGCGCTGATGATCCCGCTGGTCGCGGCCGGACGGTGCCACGGCGCGCTGCTCATCGGCCGGGCGGGACAGCCGCCCCTGACCGGCGACGTGGTACGCCTCGCGCAGGACGTGGCGCGACGGGTGGCCCAGGGGGTCGTCACGGCCCGGCACTACACCCGGCAGGCGGACATCAGCCACTCGCTGCAGCGCAGGCAGCTGCCCACGTCCCTCGCGGCCATCCCGAACATCGACACGGCGCTCGTGTACGAGCCGCACGGCGAGGGCCAGAGCGTCGGCGGCGACTTCTACGACCTGTTCCCCATGGGCGACCGCCGCTGGTGCTTCCTGCTCGGCGACGTGTGCGGGCACGACCTGGAGGCGATGTCCGTCACCGGCCTGGCCCGCCACCTCGTACGGCTGCTGGCACGCGAGGGCCATGGCGTCGAGGCCCTGCTCGGGCGGCTCAATCTGGCCATGGCGGAGGAGGGCGCGGAAGCGGTGGTGGTCGGCGGGGAGCAGGTCGGCTCCCGGTTCCTGAGCCTGCTGTACGGGGAGCTGGAGCCCGACCCGGTCTCCGGCGGCGCGCGCGTCACCGTGGCGAGCGCCGGGCACCCCTTGCCGCTGCGGCTGTCGGCCGACGGCACGGTGACCACGGCCGCCGAACCGCAGATGCTGCTCGGCATCGACGAGAACGCGGAATTCCGCGCGAACTCCTTCCACCTCGCGCCGGGCGAGACGCTGCTGTGCGTGACCGACGGCGTGACCGAACGCCGCCGCGGCAACCGGCAGTTGGACGACAACGACGGCCTGGCCGAGGTGCTGCGCGGCTGCGTGGGCCTGGGCGCCAAGGCCGTCGCGGAGCGGGTGCGGCGCGCTGCCCACGACTTCAGCCCCGACCCGATCGACGACGACCTCGCCGTCCTGGTACTGGAAGCGGTACCGGCACTGGGACCGGGCCGGGCATGATCAGCGGCCCGGCCCCAGGGGCACCCGGACTCAGCTGCCCCGCAGCTCCTCGATGACCGGGGCGAACGTCTCCAGGACCGCGTCCAGCACCGTGACGTAGGAGAAGCCGTACCGCTCCCGGCGCTCGCGGAGCTGGTCGGCGATCTGCCGGACCGTGCCGAACAGCAGCGTCGGCGCGTCCAGCAGCTGCTCCTCGTCCAGGCCGATGTCGTGCGCGGCGAACTCGCGGGCCGCCGCCCTGCGGTCGTTGGTGATCACCACGCGCTGTACGAGGATGTTGCGTTCGGCCGGCTCCGCGCGGCCCGCCGCCGCCTCCGCGTACCGGGCGACCGTCGCGTCCAGCTGCTCCGCCGAGGCCAGCTCCAGTACGCCCTCCGGCTTCCCGGGTGCCTGGCGGCCGCCCTGGAAGGCCGCGATGTCCGCGTGCCGCGCCGTCAGCCGCATCATCCGCGGGCCGTTGCCGCCGATCAGCAGCGGCGGCCGGGGCGTCTGCGCGGCGTGCGGGACGTGCTCCGGGTCGCCCAGCAGCCGGTCCAGCTCCTCGATCGTGCGGCTGAGATGATCGACCCGCTCGCCCGGCTTGCCCCAGGGCAGCCCCGCCGTCTCGTGCTCGGCACGTACGTACCCGGTGCCCAGGCCCAGTTCGAGGCGGCCGCCCGTGAGCGCGTCGGTGGTGGCCACCTCGCGGGCCAGCAGCGCCGGGTTCCAGAAGCCGGTGTTGAGTACGAAGGTGCCCACCCGCGGCCGCTCGGTGGCCTCGGCCGCGGCCACCAGCGCGGGGAACGGCGCGGGCATCCCCAGATGGTCCGGCACCAGCAGCACGTCGTAACCGGCCGCCTCCGCCCTGCGGCACTTGGCGCGCCACTCTTCGCCCGAGGCGATCGCGAGCGTATTGACACCGAAACGGAACGGCCGGGTCATCGAGCCTCCTGAGGTCGGGGATCTGTCCGTGATCTGTCCGTACGTACGGCACCGCGCGGCGCGCGGCAGGGTGCCAGCCGCGTCCGCCGGCACGGTGCCAGATAGGGGAGCGCTATCGGGGGCATTGCCAATTCCCGGATGGTGCCCCGGCGTTCGCTGGGACAGCCTGGCGGCAGCCCAGTGGCGACAGTTGTCCGGCGAAGGTCCGGCGAAGGGACGAGCATGGCAGACGTATCGGGGCGGCAGCCCATCGCGGCGCATCACCTGCTGAACTTCATCGACGGCCGGTGGAGCCCGGCCGAATCGGGGCAGACCCGCACGAACACCAACCCGGCCGATCTGAGCGATCACCTCGGCGAGTTCGCCGAGTCCGGTGGCGTCGACGTGGACCGCGCGGCGGACGCCGCGGCCGCGGCCCTGCCCGCCTGGCGCGCGCAGGGCCCCATCCGGCGCGCCGCGATCCTCGCCGAGGCGGGCCGCCTCCTGACCGAGCGCGCCGAGGAATTCGCCCGCGCCATCACCCGCGAACAGGGCAAGCTGCTCCGCGAGGCCCGCGGCGAGGTGGCCCGGTCCCGCGCCGTACTGGACTTCACCGTGGGCCAGGCGCGGCTGCTCGGCGGGGTCACCGCGCCCGCCGAGGAGGACCGTACGTTCGCGTACACCTTCCGGCGCCCCATCGGCGTCGTCGGGCTGGTCTCGCCGTGGAACTTCCCGCTCGCCATCCCGATGTGGAAGGTGGCCCCGGCCCTGCTCTCCGGCTGCACGGCCGTCTTCAAGCCCTCGCCGCTCACCCCGCTCACCGCGGCCCTGCTCACCGAGGTCTTCCACGAGGCCGGGCTGCCCGACGGTGTGCTCAACCTCGTCCAGGGCGATGTCGCGGCGGGCGAGGCGCTGGTCGCGAACCCGTCCGTGGCCGGCGTCAGCTTCACCGGCTCGCTGCCGGTCGGCACCGCCATCCACACGGGCGGCGCCCACCGGCTGCTCCGTACGCAGTTGGAGCTCGGCGGCAAGAACGCGGTGATCGTGCTGGACGACGCGGACCTGGACGGGGCGGTGGACGCGGTCGTGCACGGCGCGTTCGGGCAGGCCGGACAGCGGTGCAGCGCCACCAGCCGGGCCGTGGTCGACGTCCGCGTGCGGGACGCCTTCCTGGACAAGCTGGTGGCCCGGGTGGCGGGCATGAAGGTCGGCCCGGGCGACGACCCCGCCTCGCAGATCTGCCCCGTGGTGAACACCGCGCGGCTGGACGCGGCGCTGGCGGCCGTCGCCGGGGCGCAGCGCGACGGCGGCAAGGTGCTGTGCGGCGGCGGCCGGGCGACCGGGGACGGCCTGCCGGACGGCTGCTACGTCCAGCCCACCGTCATCCGCGACGTGCCCTGGGACAGTGAGCTGGCCCAGGAGGAGGTCTTCGGGCCGGTGCTCGCCGTCGTCGACGCGGACGGCTTCGACGACGCCATGCGGATCTCCAACTCGGTCAAATACGGCATGTCCGGCACGATCTTCACCGCCTCGCAGTCCCGCGCCTTCGAGGCCATCGAGCGCTTCGAAGCCGGAATGCTGCACGTCAACCGCCCGGGCGTGGGTGCGTACGCGCACCTCCCGCACGTCGGCGCCAAGGCGTCCCAGTACGGCCCGCCGGAGTGCTCGCCGCAGGTCTGGGACTTCTACACGGAGTGGCACTCGGCCTGCATCAGCTATTAGGCGGCCGGCGGGCAGCTGCGGGGCGGGAGTGCCCAGGGGGACCGGTGAAAAGATCAGAAGAAGAGGGGTTTATCATGTGAGCACCGCCTAGCTCGATCGAGAGATAAGCCTGTGACTGTCAACGACGACTCGTTCACCAACTGGAAGAACCGCGAGGAGATCGCGGAGTCGATGATCCCGATCATCGGGAAGCTGCACCGGGAGCGGGACGTCACCGTCCTGCTCCACAGCCGCTCCCTGGTGAACAAGTCGGTGGTGAGCATCCTCAAGACCCACCGATTCGCCCGGCAGATCGCGGGCGTGGAGCTCTCGGTCACCGAGACGTTCCCGTTCCTGCAGGCCCTCACCACGCTCGACCTCGGCCCCTCGCAGATCGATATCGGCCGGCTCGCCGAGACGTACGACGCCGACGACCGCGGCCTCTCGGTGGCGGAGTTCACCGCCGAGGCCGTCGCCGGTGCCACGGGCGCCAACAAGATCGAGTGCCGCGAGGGCCGCGACGTCGTCCTCTACGGCTTCGGCCGCATCGGCCGCCTCGTCGCCCGCCTGCTCATCGAGAAGGCCGGCTCCGGCAACGGCCTGCGGCTGCGCGCCATCGTCGTCCGCGGCGGTGGGGACCAGGACATCGTGAAGCGCGCCTCGCTGCTGCGCCGCGACTCCATCCACGGTCAGTTCCAGGGCACGATCACCGTTGACGAGGCGAACAACACGATCATCGCCAACGGCAACGAGATCAAGGTGATCTACGCCAACGACCCCTCCGAGGTCGACTACACGGCGTACGGCATCAAGGACGCCATCCTCATCGACAACACCGGCAAGTGGCGCGACCGCGAGGGCCTGTCCAAGCACCTGCGCCCCGGCGTCGAGAAGGTCGTCCTGACCGCCCCGGGCAAGGGCGACGTCCCGAACATCGTGCACGGCGTCAACCACGACACCATCAAGCCGGACGAGCAGATCCTGTCCTGCGCCTCCTGCACCACCAACGCGATCGTCCCGCCGCTGAAGGCGATGGAGGACGAGTACGGCGTGCTGCGCGGCCACGTGGAGACCGTCCACTCGTTCACCAACGACCAGAACCTGCTGGACAACTACCACAAGTCCGAGCGCCGCGGCCGCTCCGCGCCGCTCAACATGGTCATCACCGAGACCGGCGCCGCCTCCGCCGTCGCCAAGGCGCTGCCCGACCTCAAGGCGAAGATCACCGGCAGCTCGATCCGCGTCCCGGTCCCGGACGTCTCGATCGCGATCCTCAACCTGCAGCTCGCCCGCGAGACCACCCGCGAGGAGGTCCTCGACCACCTCCGCGAGGTGTCGCTGACCTCGCCGCTGCGCCGCCAGATCGACTTCACCAGCGCCCCCGACGCGGTCTCCAACGACTTCATCGGCTCGCGCCACGCCTCGATCGTCGACGCCGGCGCCACCAAGGTCGAGGGCGACAACGCGATCCTCTACCTCTGGTACGACAACGAGTTCGGCTACTCCTGCCAGGTCATCCGCGTCGTCCAGCACGTCTCCGGGGTGGAGTACCCGACCTACCCGGCCCCGGCGGTCTGACGGTTCCCGCTCTGCGGCACACACGGGGCGGGCCCGGCGCGATGGTGCGCCGGGCCCGCCCCGTGTACTGCGCTCAGCGCGCCGCGACGTTCTCCTCCGCGAGCCCGAACGACAGCGTCATCCCGGCCCCGCCGACGCCGTTGACCACGGTCACCCCCGGCTCCGGGTCGACCACCAGCTCCGTGCGGCCGTCGCGCAGGGACGGATAGAAGCCGGACCAGCGTTCGGTGATCCCGGTGTCCGGGAGCCTCGCGAAGCCCGCCAGGTACTCCATGATCGCCGCGTTGATCTCCTCGCTCTCGAACGGGTCGTGGGTCGTGGCGTACGCATGGCTGTCGCCGATCGTCAGCCGCCCGTCCGCCGTCTGCGACAGCAGTACATGGATGCCGTTGTCCCGGTGGAACGGCAGCTCGGCCCGCATCCGCGCGTCCAGCGCAGCCCGCGCCGCCAGCTCCTCGAACGCCGCGTAGTGCAGCAGCGTCAGCCCGCCGCACAGCATCGGTCCCAACTGCCACCCGCCGGGCTGCACCCCCGTCCGCAGCATCTGCAGCTTGCAGCGGACCAGCCCGCTCGCCGCGAACACCTCCGGATACAGGGTCTCGAAGTCATTGCCACTGCAGACGAAGACCCGGTCCACCCGCCAGTCGCCGGCCGTGGTCGACACCGTCGGCATACCGATGCCCCGCACGGTCGTGCCGAAGCGCACGTCCACGCCGTACTCCTCGGCCAGATGCGCCGCGACCGCCGGGATCGCGTGCCGCGGGTCGACGTTCAGCTCCGTCGGGCTCCACATCGCGGCCAGCAGCCCGTCCGGGTGCGCCGCACGACTGCGCGCCACCGCCTCTCTCGCGGACAGCATTTCCGTACCGCGCTCTCTCGCGGCGGGCGTGGTCGCGACGAACTCCTCCAGCACCGCGGCCTCATCGGGATGGTGCGCCAGATGCAACGAGCCGGTCGGGGCGGCCCACAGCCCGGTCTTCGCCGCCACCTCCAGCCAGATCTCGCGGCTGCGCAGCGCACGCTCGTACATCGCGCCACGCTGCTGCCCCACTGCCCAGATCATGCCGAAGTTGCGGATGGACGCGCCGACGGAGCGGTCGTCGCGCTCGAAGACGACGACGCGGTCGCCGCGCTTGGCGGCCGCGAGGGCGTGCGCAAGGCCGACGATGCCGCCGCCGACGACGGCGGTGTCACAACGGTGAGTCGCCATGGATGATCCCCTCTTGAGTGGTAGTGCACCGTGGATGGATCAGGACGAAGCGTGCCGGGCCTCAGGCCGCCGCGTTGGCGGGTACGCGGTTCCACTGCGGGAGCATCAGAAGGCCGGCCAGCAGCGCGGCGCCCGCGAAGCCGTAGAACAGCGCGGTGCCGGAGAGGAAGCCGGGCAGCAGACCGCCGAGAATCGCACCGATCGACCCGCAGCCGTTGACCAGCCCGGCGGCCGTGCCCGCGCCGCCGGCGCTGCCGAAGTCCACCGCAGCAACACAACTGATCATCGCGTCCGCCGCGTACACGGCCAGCCCGATCACCGCCAGCACCGCGATCATCACCACCGCGCTGCCGGTCGCCGTCAGCGGCATGAACAGGGCCAGCGCCACGGTCAGCAGGGCCAGCGCCAGCACGCACGGCGGCACCCGGCGGGACCGGAAGACGGTGTCGGAGACCCAGCCGATCACGATCGGTGCGAGCACCCCCGCGACACCGAACGCCACCGGAATGAGCGTGGCCCCGACCTTGCCGACCTCCGGCAGCTGCCGGCTGACGATCACCGGGCCCCACAGCAGGATCGCGTACCGGGCGGGCTTGAGCAGGAAGTACGCGGCGCCGAGCGTCAGCACCATGCGGTCGCGCAGTGCTTCTTTGTAGAGGGCCAGGGCGGGCTTGCGGCGGGTGACCGCAGCGGGCTCTTCCTCCGTACGATGCGGATCCTCCGTACGATTCGGATCCGGCAGCCCCACGTCCTGCGGTGTGTTCCGCTGGAAGACCAGGAACAGCACCAGGACGACGGCGAGTGTTGCCGCGCCCGCGAGGAACGCCGCGTGCCAGCTGTCGAAGACCTCGTACGCCCACCAGCCGAGGAACGGCGGCGCGGCGAGCCCGCCGAACGCGTAGTTGCTGCTCCAGATGCCGAGTACCCGGCCCCGCTCGCGCACCGTGAAGAAGCTGCCCATGTTCTTGCACAGCGGCGCCCAGCCCGTCGACTGCGCCAGCCCCTGGAGCACCATCGCCCCGCCGAACACCAGCACGGCGCTGCTGACGCCCATCGCGCACGCGGCGACAACCGCGCCGATCATGCCGCCGGCGACCACCACCCGCGGCCCGAAGCGGTCGGCCCACATGCCCCACACGAACTGCCCTGCCGCGTACGCCGCGAGATACAACGCGTCCAGCACGCCGAGCACCTGCTCGGTCAGCACCCCGTTCACCAGGGGATCGTCCAGGATGCCGAGCTTGGCGACCGAGAACGCCTGGCGGACGAAGTAGAAGCCCGCGTACGCGAGCCAGGTGACCGCGAAGATCTGCCGGCGCCAGCGGGTCATCCCCTTCAGCGCCTCCCGCGTGGAGAGCGGGGGACCGGGTGGTGGTGATGGTACGGACTGCGGTGCGACGTCGGCCATGGCGGAGTCCTGTCCCTCGGCCTGGATTCGGGCATGACGGGGCCCCGGCGCGCGCCTCGGCGGCGCGCCGGGGCCGGGTGGTGCGTCGTCCGTATGCGGGGGGTTGGATCGTCCGTAGGAGGGGCGGGGTGACGGTGGGTCAGGCGGTGAGCAGCACCCCCGCCGCCACCGACGTGCCCACCCAATAACTGTCGAAGTTACGCAGCCGGTGGCCCTGAGGGACCGGTCCGACCTGCGCGTTCACCAGGAACGGCACACGCTGCTCGGTCAGCCCGCCGTGCGAGCGCAGCGGCTCCTTGAACCCGGAGATGTCGTGCCGGGCGGGCGTGGTGCCCAGTACCGTGTTGCGCTCGGCGATGACGACCAGCTCGCCGATCCGGTCGCCGGGCAGCTCGAAGCGGACGCAGGCCCGCTCCCGGCCCATCACCTCGGAGACGCCGTCCAGCGCGGCCAGTTCGGCACGCAACGCGTCCGCGTCCGCGCTCGCCGGCAGATGCACCGTGGCGTACGAGCCGAGCGCGCCGTGGTGCACCGTGTACGGGTCGGTGATGGGCAGCACGACACGCGCCGCGCCAGCGCCGAGCCGGGCATCCAACTCGTCCTGCAGAAACACCACTTGGGCGTCCCCGTCGCCATCGCTCTTGGCGTTCATCCCATGATCGGCGGTGACTACCAGCACGGCGCCGAGCGCGTCGATCCGCGCGAAGTAGCCGTCCAGCATGGCGTAGAAGTCGTTCGCCACGGGGGAGCCGGGCGCGTGCTTGTGCTGGATGTAGTCCGTCAGCGACAGGTACGTCAGTTCCGGGCGGTCCCGCTCCAGCACGTCCACGCCCGCCGCCATCACCAGCTCGCTCAGCTCGGCGCTGTAGACCGACGGCAGTGGCATCCCGACCCGCTCCAGCACCTTCTCGATGCCGTTGTCCTGCTGCGTGACCTGGTCGGCCTTCTCGGCGGAGAAGCAGATGCCGTCCGCGGCGAGCCCCTTGCCCAACAGCCGGCGCAGCTTGTCCTTCGCGGTGATCACCGCGACCTTGGCGCCGGCCTGCGAGAACTCGGCGAACAGCGTCGGCGCCCGCAGCAGCTCGGGGTCGTTCATCATGACCTCGGCGTCGGCGGCCGGGTCGTAGAAGTAGTTTCCGCAGATCCCGTGCACCGACGGCGGCACTCCGGTCGCGATCGACAGGTTGTTGGGATTGGTGAAGGACGGCATCGTGCAGTCCGCGCGCAGATCGCTGCCGTCCCGCAGCATCCGCTCCAGGAACGGCATCCGGCCGTCGGCGATGGCCCGCTCGTGATAGGCGTCCTCGCTGCCGTCGATGCACACCACGACGACGGGCCGGGCGGGCCAGGCGTAGTCGCGCCCGTTGACGGTCAGCCGCTCGGTCCGCGGCTCGGACTGCCGCTCGGCACCAGCTTCCTTCATGTGCGGTTCCACCCCTGAGGTCGTAGTCGGCGGCCGGTCGCGCCGCCCTGCCCCACCAGGGAACACCGCCCGGGCCCCCGGCAGAACCACCGGAATCCCTATACCGCTCATAGCCCGACGCGGCGGCCCCCGGCGACCGACCGAGGGTCGCCGGGGGCCGCCGCGCTCCCGTTCAGTCCCGCGCGCTCCTTCCGCGCTGCCCCCACAGCCCCGCCGCGCCGACGGCCAGCAGCAGGACGACCGTGCCCAGCGTGAAGGTTTCGAAGGTGGTACGCGAGACGCCCCAGATGTCGGCGAAGTCGTACGGCAGCCCGACGAGGTGTTCCAGGGTGCCCGGGAACAGCGCCACCCAGGAGCCCAGCACGACCCACGCGTACACGAGCGACGCGCACACCACGAAGCCGCGCGTGCCGAACGGCACCTCGTACGGGCGGGGTACCTCCGCGCGCCGCAGGCGCAGCCGGATCAGGGCCGGCACTATCGCGAGGTACGACAGCAGCAGCGTGGTGATCGCGACGGTCAGGACGACACCGAACACCGCGGCGGTGTCCCCGGCCGCCAGTTTCATCGAGGCGACCATGAAGAGCGTCGCGGTGACCCCGGAGAGCAGATTCATCCGTACCGGAGTGCCCAGCCGCGCATGGAACGCGCCCAGCCCGCGGCTGAAGAACCCGCCGTCGGCCGCCGCCATCGCCTGCATCCGGTCGCTGACGATCATCCACGCACTGCCCTGGGTGAGCAGTGCGAAGACGAACAGCACGGCGGCCGTGGTCAGCAGCGGCCCGCTCCAGTCCCCGTACACGGCGAAGACCAGCCGGGCCGCGTCCATGAACCCGCCGATGCCCGTCACCTTTCCGGCGGGTGCCGCCGAGAGGATCGCCAGCACGGGGAGCAGATAGCAGCACGTCGCGATCAGCCCGGAGATCCCGATGGAGACCGGGACGTCCCGCTGCGGGTCGTGCATCTCGTCACCCGCCGCGTTCGGCGCCTCGAAGCCGACGAAGGCGAAGAGCAGCACCGGCACCAGGCCCAGGAAGCCGACCGCGGTGGGGGAGAAGGAGGCCTGGTCCAGGCCGTGGAAGCCGTGCTGGATGCCGTACGCCACGGCCGTGCCGGAGAAGACGGTGAGGGCCAGCACCTTGGCCGCCGCACCCGCCGTTGTGATCCACTTGCCGCGGCGCAGCGACACGATCGCGGTGAGGATCGCCGCCCAGATGAACAGCAGCTTGAAGGCGTAGTCGGCCACCGTCCCGGAGCCGAGCGGGAAGACGAAACCGTCCCAGGACTCCGCCGCGATGAACACCAGCGAACCGCCGAGCCACACCGGATTGGTGACCCAGTAGAACAGCGTGGTGAGCGCCGCGGTGGCGCGCCCGAAGGCCAGCTTCACCCAGACGTACGGGCCGCCCTCCTGCGGGAACGCGGCCCCCGTCTCGGCGAAGACCAGCGCGTACGGCAGCAGGAAGCCCACCGCGATCACGGCGATCCAGGTGACGGCCTCGCCCCCGCCGCCGGCGATCTGCCCCAGCACGTCGAAGGAGATGACGGCCGCCACACCCATCGCCATGATGTCGAACCGGCGCAGGCTGCGGTGCAGGTGGGGGACGGTCTCAGGGGGTTGCGGTGGTGGTACGGGTGCGGATCTGGTGGGTGGTACGGACACGGCAGTGCGCCCTTCCAGTCGTGGCCGGTTGCGGTGGAGTGGATCAGTTGCCAATCTCGCCGGTCGGCAGCGTGCGTTCCAGCACCGACCGCATCGCGGTCACCGTCTCCTTCACCTCCGCCTCCGTCATGACCAGCGGCGGGGACAGCACGATGCTGTGCGCGGAGTCCCGTACGATCACGCCCGTCTCGCGCCGGATCACATCGTGCGGCATCCGCTCCGGCCGCACCGGCAGCGGCGCGCGCGTCTCCTTGTCCGCGACCAGCTCGACGGCGAGCATCATGCCCACCGACCGCACCTCGCCGACCACCGGCAAGTCGCCCAGCTGCGCTTGGAGTTCACCGTGCAGCGCACCGCCGATCTCCACCGCGCGGGCCAGCAGCCCCTCGCGCTCGATGATGTCGAGGTTGGCGAGTGCCACCGCGGCGGCGACCGGGTGACCGTTGTACGTGTAGCCCATCGGGAAGCCGTGCTCGCGCAGCAGCTGCTCGGCCACCCGGTCCCCGACCAGCAGCGCGCCCAGCGGTGTGTAGCCGGAGGTGATGCCCTTGGCGGTGACGATGATGTCCGGCGTGACACCGAAGTGCTGCGCCGCGAACCACTCGCCGACCCGCCCGTACGCCGTCACCACCTCATCGAAGATCAGCAGAATGCCGTGCCGGTCCAGCACCTCCCGCACCCGCGGCCAGTAGTCCGCCGGCGGCGTCAGCATCCCGCCCACGCCCATGATCGGCTCACCGATCATCGCCGCGATGTTGCCGGGCCCGATCTCCGCGATCCGCTCCTCCAGCTCCCGGATCAGGAAGTCGCACGGGTCCTCGCCGCCGTACAGCTCGGTGCGGTACGGCCACGGCGGCGTCAGGTGGCTGACGTGCGGCATCATCGGCGCGAAGCCCTCGTGGTACAGCGGGAAGCCGGTCGCCGAGCCGCCGCCGTAGCCGATGCCGTGGTACGCCTTGTCGCGCGCCAGGATCCACGTACGCGAGGACTCGCCGCGCCGGTGGTGGTAGTACCGCGCCATCTTGATCGCGGCCTCGTTGCCTTCCGAGCCGCCGGAAGTGAAGTAGACGTGGCCCAGGCCCTCGGGCGCGAGCGAGGTGAGCCGGGTGGCCAGCTCGATCGCCCGGTCGTTGGAGAACTCCCAGAAGCTGGTGAAGTACTCCAGCTTCGCCATCTGCTCGGCCGCGGCGCGCGCGACCTCCTCGCGGCCGTGCCCGATCTGCGCGAGCCAGAGCCCGCCGGTGGCGTCGAGGTACGAGCGCCCCTCGGCGTCGGTGAGCCGGCAGCCGGAGCCCTCGGTCATCACGACCCGCTCCTCGACGGTGCCGGGGAGATACGGGTGGATGATGCGGGCGCGGTCGGCGGCGGCGAGTTCGGCGTGGTTCATGAGGTCCCCTTCGGAGCTTCAGCGGTCATGGTGAGTGCGGTCAGCGCGAGCGTCTGAGCAGTCGCGATCAGGTCGCTGACCTCGATGTATTCGTCGACGGTGTGGAGAGTGGGGGAGCCGTCCGGGCGGGTGGCCGTCGGGCCCAGGCAGACGGCAGGGGTGTTCCCGAAGCGGGTGAGGGTGGCGGCATCGGTCCAGGACGGCTCGCCGACCACACGCGGGGCGCGGACAAGATTGGTGGCGGCCTCGCTCAGTGCCCCGACCAGCGCGTGATCACCCGGTACTTCCGCGGGCGCCAGCTCGGTGTCCCAGGCGAAGACCGGCGGATGCGCGGCGAGCCAGCCGTCGGCCCCGGTGGCCTTCCGTACGGTCTCCTCGATCTCCGTACGGACCCGGCTCGCCCAGCCGTCCCCGTCCGCCTGCACCGGCAGATACGTGACGTCCAGGCAGACCTCGCAGGACGCCGGATAGGTCACCCACCACTCGCCGCCCTTGATCATCGTGGGCACGATCGACGGCGGCGGGAGGAGCGGGTGGCGGTGACCGGGGTCTTCGGCCCAGCGTTCGCGCAGCTCCCGCAGTGCGTCGAGGACCGGGAGCGTCTTCTCGATGGCGTTCACCGCGCCGCCCGCCCGCCAGTCGCTGGGCGGGAACTCGGCGTGCCCCGGCCGCCCCGCCACGGTGACCGTGCCGCCGAGGATGCCGCGCTGGGCGGTGACGACGTTCAGGTCGGTGGGTTCGGGCACGACGGCGGCGTCGGCACGCACCCCGTACCCGACCGAGGCGAGCGTGCCCGCGCCGTTCCACTCCTCGTCGGTCGCCGTGTTGAGCAGCAGATCGCCGGGCAGCCGGATGCCCAGCGCGGCCAGCGCCTCCGCCGCGACCACCGCGGCCGCGATGCCGCCCTTCATGTCGCACGTGCCGCGCCCGTACAGCCGCCCGTCCCGCACCTCGGCCCGGAACGGGTCCGACGCCCAGTCACCGCGCGGCTCGGCCGAGACGACATCGATGTGCCCGTTGAACAGCAGGCTGCGGCCGCCGCCGGTACCGGGGAAGCGCGCCACGAGCTGCGGCCGCCCGTCGAAGCCCAGCCCCGGCGGGGTCTGCGGCGACTCCGGCAGGTCCCCGGGCTTCGGCGTCCACACGTCCACGGTGGCCCCCGCGGCCCGCAGCCGCCCGGCCAGGAACTCCTGCAGCTCCGCCTCGTCCCGCGCCGGCTCCCCGGCCGACCCCCGTACGGTCGTGTCGAAGCCGACGAGGGCGGTGGTGAGCGCGACGAGATCGTCCGCCCGCCGCGCAATCTCTTGCTCAACGTCCTGACGTTGCGTCATGCGTACTGGATCCATGTCGTCTTCAGCCCCGTGTACTTCGCGAAGGAGTGCAGCGAGAGGTCCCGGCCGAAGCCGGACTGCTTGAAGCCGCCGAACGGCGTCACCGGGTCGAGCGCGTCCACCGTGTTCACCGACACCGTCCCGGCGTGCAGTGCGTCGCTCACCCGGTGCGCCCGGCCGATGTCCCGGGTCCACACCGAGGCGGCCAGCCCGTACGGCGAGTCATTGGCGATCCGTACCGCCGCCGCCTCGTCCGCGAACGGCAGCACGGCCAGCACCGGGCCGAACAGCTCCTCGCGGGCGAGTGGCGCGTCCGGGGCGAGGCCGGTCACCACGGTCGGGTCGAGGTACGCGCCGGGGCCCTCCGGCCGCGTACCACCGCAGGCCACCGTGGCGCCCGCGGCACGCGCGGTCCGCACCGCGCCCAGCACCCGGTTCGCCTGCGCCTCGTCCACCAGCGGGCCGAGCACGGTCGCCGGGTCGAGCGGGTCGCCGGGCCGCCACTGCCGTACGTGGTCCACGACCCGAGCGGTGAACTCCTTCGCGATCGAACTCTCCACCAGCAGACGGGTGTTGGCGGAACACACCTGCCCGGAGTTGTACAGGAAACCCCACGCGGCCTTCTCCGCGGCGGCCTCCAGGTCGGCGTCGGCGAAGACCAGGTTGGGGCTCTTGCCGCCGCACTCGGGCCAGACCTGCTTGAGGTTGGACTCGGCGGCGTAGGAGAGGAAGAGCTTGCCGACGGCAGTGGAACCGGTGAAGGCGAGCACGTCCACGTCCGGGTGGCGGCCCAGCGCCTGCCCCGCCTCCTCGCCGAAGCCCGGGACGACGTTCAGTACGCCGTCGGGGATGCCGGCCTCCGCCGCGAGCCGGGCGAGCCGCAGCGCGGACAGCGGCGACTGCTCGGCGGGCTTGAGCACCACGCTGTTGCCGGCGGCGAGCGCGGGCGCCAGCTTCCAACTCGCCATGTCCAACGGGAAGTTCCACGGCACCACCGCGCCCACCACGCCCAGTGGCACCCGTCGGACCGTCGCGAGACTGCCCGGCGCGGTCGGCGCCACCTCGTCGTACAGCTTGTCGACGGCCTCCGCGTGCCACGCGAAGCACCCGGCGGCGCCCGGCACGTCCACGGTCAGCGTCTCGGTGATGGGCTTGCCCATGTCGAGGGTGTCGAGGAGCGCCAGCTCCTCGCCGTGCTCCGTGATCAGCTCGGCGAGCCGCAGCAGCCGCCGCTTGCGCTCGGCCGGTGCGAGCCGCGACCAGCGGCCGTCCTCGAAGGCGGTACGGGCCGCCCGTACGGCCGCGTCGACATCCGCCGCGCCGCAGCGGGCGACCTCGGCGACGGTCTTGCCGGTGGCGGGATCGACGTCGGAGAAGGTCCGGCCGTCGGCGGCGTCGACGTACTCGCCGTCGATGAACGCCCTTGTCTCCGGCCGGAGTTGGGCGGCGCGCTGCTGCCATTCTTCGTACGTGGGGGTGCTCATGGCGGCTCCAGGTCAGTGAGTGCAGGTCAGTGGGTGTCGGCATACGGGGGAGGGGCGGCGGCCGCGCCGGACGCGGCGCGCGCTGCGGCCCGTCGTACTCGCCGCCGCGCCGCGTACAGGTACACCGGCGTGGTGAAGAGCAGCCCGGCGAGCCAGCCGAAGTCGGTGTCGCCGAGGGCGTGGGCGAGCGGCCCGGTGTAGAGCGTCTGGGCCATGAACGGCACCTCGATCAGGATGCCGAGCAGATAGACGCCCAGGGCCGTGGCGTTCCAGCGGCCGTAGACCCCGCCGTCCCGCGCGAAGAACGACGGCACGTCGTAGTCGCCGTGCCGGACGAGGTAGAAGTCGACGAGGTTGATGGCGGTCCAGGGGATCAGGACGTACTGCAGGAGGTAGATCAGGTTCAGGTAGCTGGCCATGAACGAGTCGGCGAAGGCCGCGGCCAGTACGAAGGACAGGGCGGCGAGGGCGAGCGAGAGGAGCGCGCGGAGCGCCGGGCCCGGCAGCCAGCGGTGCGCGAAGGTCTGGACGGCGGTGACCACGCACAGCGTCGCGCCGTACAGGTTCATCGAGTTGGTGAGCATGGTGACCACGGCGAAGGACCACAGTGTGATCTGCGCGAGCGGGCTGCCCAGCAGCTGCGACTGCGCGGCCACGGGGTCCTCGCCGCCCACCGCGACGCCGACGGCCACGCCGACCAGCATCGGCAGGACACTGCCGAGCACACTGCCCCAGTACGTGCACCACAGCGTCGAGCGGACCTGGGCGCGGTCGGCTGGCATGTAGCGCGAGTAGTCCGAGACATAGGGCGCGTACGCGATCTGCCAGAGCACGCCGACGGAGATCATGCCGAGGAAGCCGCCGAGCGAGAAGCCGCCGCGGGTCAGGAACCCGGCGGGCAGCCCGCCGAAGGCGATCCAGGCGGCGCCGACCAGCTGGACCGCGCCGAAGAGCCAGGTGGTCAGCCGGCCGATGCCGTGCATCAGGCGGTAGCCGACGACCGTGACGACGAGGCTGACCGCCGTGCCGAGCGCGATGCCCGCGTCGACGGGCACGGCCGGCAGCGCCTGCTCCAGCGACTGGGCGCCGAGCACCAGGTTGGAGGCGAAGAAACCCTGGTACATCACGACCACGACGAGGACCACGGCGAGCGCGCCGACGCTGCCGAACTGGCCGCGGCTCTGGATCATCTGCGGCACGCCCAGCTGCGGCCCCTGCGCCGAGTGCAGCGCCATCAGGAAGCCGCCGCCGAGGTGGCCGACGAGCAGTGCGAGCACGCTCCATGCGAAGGACAGTCCGAAGACGGTGGGCGCGAGGGCGCCGGTGACCATGGTGAGCGGGCCGAGGTTGGCGGAGAACCAGATGGTGAAGAGGTCGCGGGTGCGGCCGTGCCGCTCGTCGTCGGGGATGACGTCGATGGTGTGCCGCTCCACGGTGGCGTTCGCTTCGCGTGCCACGCCGCCTCCTTGCGAGGGGGAGGGATTCTTTGAACCGTGATTCAAACTATGGGGCGCTACTCTGTCAATGCATCGCGGGGGAGAAAGTCGCATTCGTTGAAGCGAGAAACGGGGAATTTACGGCATGGCAAGGACCAAGAACCAAGGCGCCCGCCGGGAAGCACTCATCGAGGCGGCGGGCCGGGCGATCACCGGCCGTGGCCTGGCAGGCCTGCGGATCAAGGACATCGCGGCCGAGGCCGGGGTCTCCGCGGGCTCGGTGCTCTACTACTATCCCGAGCTCGACGATCTCGTCTTCGAGGTGCACCAGAGCGCGGTGGAACGGTACCTGACCAACCGTCACGCTGCTACCGACGACGCCGGTGACCCGGTCGAGCGGCTGCGCGCGGCAGCGGCGAGCGGCCTGCCGCGCGACAGCGACGACGCCACCCATCGCCTGCTCTACGAACTGCACGGCCTCGCCGACCGCAGCCGCCAGCACGCCACGCTGATGGCATCGCTCTACGCCCGCGAGGTCGCGCTCTACACCACACTCCTCGAACTGGGCGCCGCCTGCGGCGACTTCACCCTCGGCCAGCCCGCCGCAGCCGTCGCCCGCGACCTGGTCGCCCTGGAGGACGGCTACGGCCTGCACATCATCAGCCGCAACCCAGCGGTGGACCACGCCGCGGCCCGCGACGCGGTCCTCCGCTACGCCCGTACGGTCACGGGGTGCCCGCGGCTGTGAGCCGCTCCCGCCGGCGGGGATCCGAAGCCAACGACACCCCCGTCAGCGCCAGTGCCACCGCGCCGTCGAGCACGGCGCGGTCGGCCTCCGGCGTGACGCAGTGCGCCGCGAACTCCTTCTGGTGATTGACCGCGGGCAGCGACCCGATGCCGATGTACGGATGGATCGCGGGCAGCACCCGCGAGACGTTGCCCATGTCGGTCGAGGCCCGGTTCATCCGCGCCTCGGGCGCCGACGGCGGGGTGAACTTCCGCCCGGCGGCCTCCGCATGCGCCCGGTACAGCCCGAGCATCTCGTGGTCCGTACGGAACTCCGCGTACGGCGGGCTCTCGTGCGCCACCGACAGTTCACAGCCGGCTGCCAGCGCCCCCGCCTCGAAACACCGCTCGACGCGCGGCCGTACGGCCGCCAGCTCCTCCAGCGAACCGGCCCGCACGTACCACCGCCCGCTCGTCCGCTCCGGGATCGCGTTCGGCGCCTCGCCACCGCGCGTCAGCATCCCGTGCACCCTTACGGAGTGCGGGAGTTGCTGGCGGAGCAGGCCGATCGCGACCTGCGCGACGGTGAACGCGTCCGCCGCGTTGCGGCCCTGCTCCGGATAGGCCGCGGCGTGCGCGGCCTTGCCCTCGTAGTCGATCCGCAGATGCGCCACCGCGTACGGCTCCGCCTCCGCGACATCCACCGGCCCCGGATGCACCATCATCGCCGCGTGCATCCCGTCGAACGCACCGCGCTCCAGCATCAGGATCTTCCCGCCGCCGCCCTCCTCGGCCGGCGTGCCCAGCACCGTCACCGTCAGCCCGAGATCGTCGGCGACCCGGGCCAGCCCGGCTGCCGCCCCCACCGCCGAGGCCGCGATGATGTTGTGCCCGCAGGCATGGCCCAGGCCGGGCAGTGCGTCGTACTCCGCACAGAGCGCGAGATGCAACGGCCCCGAGCCGATCGTCGCCGCGAACGCGGTGGGCAGCTCGCAGATCCCGGGCGTGACCCGATAGCCCAGGTCGGCGAGGGCCGACGCGGTCCAGTCGGCGGCCCGCTCCTCCTCCCAGGCGGTCTCGGGGTGGGCGTGGATGCGGTGGCTGAGGGCGAGCAGGCCGTCGGCGGAGGCGGCGACGGCGTCCCGCACGGCCGTCTCGGCACCGCTCATGCGGGATCACCCGGCACGCCGTATCCGGGCGCCGCATCAGGGTCCAGCGCGCGCCGCACATAGTCCGCCGCCTGCGGCTCCCACCGCTTCCACAGCGCCGCCAGCTCCGCCACCGGATCGCCGTCCGTCCAGTCCACCCGCAGATCCGTCACCGGCCACGGCACCTGCCCGCTGACCAGCAGCCCCGCCGAATGCACCGGACCCGCCTCACCGCCTGCCGCGGCCCCCGCTGACAGTGCGTCAACCAGCCGCTGCGCCAGCGGGGCCGCGGGATCGGCGGCGAAGGCGGCCAGCATCGCTGCCGGCACACCCGGATCGGCGAGCAGATTGCCCGCCGCGACCGCGTCCGCGCCGACGGCCTGCGCATGCACCCCGAGCGTGCGGTCACCGGAGTACGCGGCGGGCTCGCCGGACGCCCCGATGGCCGTCAACTGCCGCCAGTCCACGTGCCGTACGGCCTGGGTGAGCCGCGCCACCGCGGTCTCCGCATCGACCCCGTCCGCCAGTGCATCCAGCAGCTCGGGGCCCAGCCGCGGATCCGTCACATTCTGCGAACAGGCGGCGCCGACCCCGGCCCGTACATACGCACAACGCGCGGCCACGGCAGGAGAGGACGAGGACACCACGACACCGAATTCCCCGGTACGGGGACAACGTGCGGCAACGGAAAAAGTCATCGGCGCTCCTTCGGGATCACGGCCGTGGCGTCGATCTCCACCAGCCACTCCGGGCGGGCGAGCGCGGAGACGACCAGACCCGTCGAGACGTAATGCACGCCCTTGAGCCAGCGCCCCATCACCCGGTACACCGGCTCGCGGAAGCGGATGTCCGTCAGATAGACGGTGATTTTGACGATCTCGTCGAGCCGGCTGCCGGACTCCTCCAGCAGCATCGCGATGTTCGCCATGGCCTGCTCGGCCTGCGCCTCGACATCGCCGACGCCGACATTCTCGCGGGTGTCCAGGTCCTGGCCGATCTGGCCGCGCAGATACACCGTGCCCTCGGCGACCACCGCCTGCGCGAGGTCGTTGGAGAGATTCTGCTCGGGATAGGTCTCGGCGGTGTTGAACGGCCGAATGCGCCGGTGCGTGGTCACTTGGTCTTCCTTCCCAGCGTGCCGAGGACGTTGTCCGACAGCCCGGCCGCGTCCTTCACCAGGTCCAGCGGGCCGTCCCAGTCGAAGTTCCGGTACACCGCGCCGAGATGCGCGAACGGCGGTGACTGCGCGAAGAGTTGGAAGGTGAGCCGGTGGCCCGCGTAATCGGAGTTCAGCAGATCACGGGCGTACGCGAGGAGCTTGCGGCGGTCCTCCGCGACCCAGTGCTCATTCACCGAGTAGAACTTCTCCAGCCACGGCGCGGTGTCGGGGTGGTCGAAGGACGCCTTGTCGGGCGTGATGCAGATCTGCCCGCCGCACAGCTCCCGCGCGATGTGCATCATCTCGTGCAGCTGCGAACAGGCCAGCACACGACCGGTGTACAGCAGCGACTGATTGGGCATCAGCAGCCCGCCCGGGCTCGGCTCCGCCATCGCCACGGCCGCCGTCAGGTGCGCATTGATGCCCTCCCGGTAGCACGCCAGCGTCGCCAGCTTCTCCTGCACGGCCTGCTGCTTCTCCAGCCCGGTCTGCTTCACGTTCCACAGCGCCGCGCCGATCATCAGGTCCGCGAGCCGCAGATTGCGCTGGGTGAAGGCGTACGCGCTGTACCGGTGCAACGTCGCGCGGATGAAGGTCGCCGCCTTGGTGTCCCGGTAGAAGAGGACGTTCTCCCACGGGATCTCGACGTCATCGAAGACAACGAGCGTGTCGACCTCATCGAAGCGGTTGGCGAGCGGATAGTCCTCCGCCGGCGCCCGCCCCGCGAAGCCCGTACGGCAGATGTACTTCAGCCCCGGCGAGCCCATGTCGAGCATGAACCCCAGGGCGTAGTCCGAGAGTTCGGAGTCCCCCCAGTTGGCGATCGTCGGCTTGGTGAACGCCTGGTTGGAGTAGGCCGCCGCGGTCTCGTACTTCGCGCCGCGCACCACGATCCCGCGGTCCGTCTCCTTCACGACATGCAGCAGCATGTCCGGGTCCTGGTCCTGCGGACGCTTGGAACGGTCGCCCTTGGGGTCGGTGTTGGCCGACACATGGAACGGGTCGCCGAAACACGCCTTGTCGATGTGGCGCTTGACGTTGTCACTGTAGGCCGGGTTGATCGCGTCCAGTACGTCCTGACCGTCGATCAGCGACCACACCTCGCCGATCGTCTCGTCACCGACACGGGTGACGACCCCGCCGACGTCCGTCAGCACGGCGTCCGTTGCCGCCCGCTTGGCGTCCCAGTCCGCCCGCGTCCGCGGCGGCTTCTGCTGGATCGCGTTGACCTCGCCGGTGTCCGGGTCGGTGTACGTCATGACCTCGCGGGTGTCCGGCTCGTGGGCCATGTCGTAGATGCGCGCCCGGATGTCGACCAGCGGCTTGAAGGCGGGATGTGCGGTGACATCGGCGACCTTCTCGCCGTTGATCCACACCTCCCGGCCGTCGCGGATCGACTCCCGGTACTGCTCCCCGGTACGGATCATGCGGGTGCTCCTTAGGAAGAGGGGGCTCAAAGCGGGCGGTGCGACCCGTAAGCACGGGCGTGGTGCACGAGCGGGGCGGCATCCGTCACGGCGGAGGCGAGCACCTCGCCGATGAGGATGCGGTGCGTACCGTGCTCGTACGCGTCGGCGAGCCGGCAGTCGAAGACGGCGGCCGCGTCGGCCAGGGTGGGCGCGCCGGTGTGCAGTGACAGCCAGCGCGCACAGTCGAAGTCATAGGGCTCGTAAGGGGATTCACCGTCGGCGGGCCGGCCCGCGAACACGTCCGAGACATGGGCCTGGTCCACGGCGAGCACATTCACCGAGAAGACACCGTTGCGTACGGCCGCGTCCGCGAGCGGGCTGCGGCGGTTGACGCACACCAGCAGCGACGGCGGATCGGCGGACACCGAACTCATCGCGCTGACCGTCTGCGCGAAGCGGCCGGCCGCTCCGTCGGTGGCGACCACGGTGACGCCGGTGGCGGCATTCCCCATCGCCGCGACGAAGTCCGCGCGCAGCGTCCGCGGATCCACGGCGTCGTCCAGAGTGAGGGTCATCATCAGCCTCCCGAGGCGTGCGGGCTCTGCTGAGACATGACTATGGGCGCGCCGCTCTGCATCCGTAAAGCAGAGGTTTTCGACCTACTGCATCGGTTTTGCAGATACTGCGACTACGGGGCAGGTCAAGCCCCCAGCGCTTCCCGGCACACGGCCGCGAACGCCTGGGCGCGGCCCGTCGGGCGGATGCCCGCGAGCCGGGCCAGCACCACCGGCAGCGCCGGCAGCGGATCGGTCAGCCGCAGCGCCACCGCCCGCCCGCCGTCGTACGTCGCGTCGTGCACCGGCCGCTGGTTGAGGATCGCGAAGCCGTGCCCCGCCGCCACCATCGCCCGCACCGTCTCGTAACTCGTACTGCGGTGCCGCACCTTCGGCTCCACGCCCGCCTTCAGGAACAGCGAACGGAAGTAGTCCCGGCTCAGCGGCAGATCCAGCAGGATCATCGGCTCCGCCGCCAGCTCCGCCAGCCGTACCGCACCGGCGCCCGCCAGCGAATGGTCCGGCGGCACCAGCGCGTACGGCGGCGCCACCGCCAGCACCTCCCGCTCGATGTCCGGGTCCAGCCCCAGGTCGTACAGGAGCGCCAGCTCGCACGTACCGCTGCGCAGGTCCTCCTGCACCGCTCGGATGTCGCCCTCGGTGACCTGCACCCGTACCGCGGGGTGCGCCTGGCCGAACTCCCGCAGCAGCCGCGGCAGACAGAACGGCGCCAGCGTCTGGAAACAGCCCACCGCCAGCTCGCCCACCAGCTCCGTACCGAGGCTGCGCGCCGCCTCCGTCAGATCCTCGGCGTGCGTGAGGAAGCCGCGCAGCTCGTGCAGGAAGCGCTCGCCGGCCCGGGTCAGCGACAGGCCCTTCGCATGCCGCCGGATCAGCAGCTGCACCCCCAGCTCCCGCTCCAGATGCGTCACCGCGGTCGAGATCGCCGACTGCGAGACATTGATCCGCTGGGCCGCCGCGGTCATGCTGCCGAGCTCCGCCGCGGCGAGGAAGTACCGCAGCTGTACGAGGGTGAAGTTCGCGTCCTTGGGCATGGGGCTGCTCCTGTGCGTCGTGATGACGGGATCCTGCCATCCCCGCTGCATCGGTTCATCAGATGAAGGAGAGCGGATTTCTCTGATTGACCGGATCAACAGGGCTCCCCGAGACTCCCAGCCACCACACGTGAGGCGAGGAGACGCCCGTGCCTGAACCCACCGAAGCGCTCGAAAAGCACACCATCGACCACGTCCCCGAGACCGAACGGCACGGCCGGGTCCGCGACCTGTTCACCATGTGGTTCGGGACCAACATCGCGCCGTTGCCGCTGGTCACCGGCGCGATGGGGGTCCAGGTCTTCCACCAGTCCTTCGTCTCCGCGGTCCTCGCCATCGTCGTCGGCCAGCTCGTCGGCGGTGTCTTCATGGCGCTGCACTCGGCGCAGGGGCCGCAGCTGGGCGTGCCGCAGATGATCCAGAGCCGGGCGCAGTTCGGGTCGGTGGGCGCGCTGCTCATCGTGGTCGTGGCCGCCGCGATGTACGTGGGGTTCTTCGCCTCCAACATCGTCCTGGCGGGCAAGTCCCTGCATGGCCTCGCGCCCGCCGTCCCGGTCGACGCGGGCATCCTGCTCGGCGCGGCCGGCTCAGCCGCGATCTGCCTGATCGGCTACCGCCTCATCCACACCCTCAACAAGATCGCCACCGTCGTCCTCGGCCTCGGCATCCTCGCCGGCCTCGCGATGGTCGTCGCGCACGGCCTGCCCGACGACTTCCTCACCCGCGGCTCCTTCACCTTCGCCGGCTGGCTCGCCACCGTCTCGCTCAGCGCCCTGTGGCAGCTGGCGTTCGCCCCGTACGTCTCGGACTACTCGCGCTACCTGCCGCGTACGGTCCGCACCGCGAGCACCTTCTGGGCCACCTACTGGGGCTCCTGCCTCGGCTCCGCGCTGCCCTTCCTCGCCGGTACGGTCGTCGCGCTGGTCAGCCCCGACCCGGACGCGGTCGCCGGATTCCACGACGCGGCCGGCGCCTTCGGCCCCGTACTCCTGCTGCTCTTCCTCTTCAGCGTGATCAACCACAACGCGCTCAACCTCTACGGCGCGGTGCTCTCGATGATCACCATCGGGCAGACCTTCCGGGCCCGCTGGCAGCCGCGGGTGGCGGCCCGCGGCGCGGTCTCGGCACTCGTCCTGGCCGCGTCCCTGCTCATCGCCCTCGGCCTCTCCAGCGACTTCGTCACCCACTTCGTCAATCTCGTCCTCGTCCTGCTGGTCGTCCTCGTCCCCTGGACCGCGATCAACCTCATCGACTTCTATCTGCTGCACCGCGGCCGCTACGACTTCGACGCCCTCTTCGCCCCGGACGGCGGCCGCTACGGGCGCTTCAACCCGGTCGCGCTCGGCTCGTACGCCCTCGGCATCGTCGTACAGATCCCGTTCCTCGCCACCGACCTCTACACCGGCCCGCTCGCCGCACATCTCGGCGGCGCCGATCTCTCCTGGCTGGTCGGGCTGGTCGTCACCGCGCCGCTGTACTACCTGTGGGCCCGCGCGCGGCAGGGCGCGGGAGAGGGGGCCGCTGATCTGGACGGTACGGATGGCCCTGTCGTGGCCCTGTCCGGCGGGCAGCCGGAAGGTTAAGCTGCGCGCGGCCGGCTGATCTTCGGTCCTCGCAAGCCCTTGGAGGTGCCATGGAACTCAACCTCCACCGGCTGTGGATCTTCATGCAGGTCGTCGAGCACCAGGGCTTCTCCGCCGCCGCGCAGAAGCTCTACATGAGCCAGCCCTCGGTCTCCAACCAGGTGCGCAAGCTCGAACAGTCGCTGCGCGTCACGCTCGTGGACCGCTCCGGGACCCGTGCGCGGCCGACCGCCGAGGGCGAGGTGCTCGCCGAGTACGGCAAGCGGGTCTTCCTGCTCGCCGAGGAAGCCGTCGCGGCCGTGCAGCAGGTCAGCGGACTGGCCACCGGCCGGCTGCTGGTCGGCGGCTCGACGACCGTCGGCACCTACCTGCTGCCCGCGCTGCTGGCCCGGTACCGGGAGCGGCACCCCGCCATCGAGTGCGACATCTTCGTGGGCAACGGCGAGGCGGTGCAGGAACAACTGCTGGGCGGCGGCATCGGGATCGCGGTGGTGGCCGGCAGCCCGCACGCCGACCGGCTCGTCGTGGAAACCGTGCTGGACGAGCGGCTGGTACTGGTCGCGGCCCCCGGCCACCGGCTCGCGGGCGCCGCCGAGGTCACGCCCGCCGAGCTGGCCGGGGCCCGGTTCCTGCTGCGCGAGCCCGGCTCGCAGACCCGCAGCCTGCAGGAACAGGTGCTGGCCGACTGGGCGCTGGAGGATGTGCCGCGCGCGGACATCTGGGGCCCGGAGGCGGTGAAGCAGTGCGTGGCGGCCGGGCTGGGGCTCGCGTTGATCTCCGAGCACGCGGTGGGGGAGGACGTACGGGCCGGCCGGCTCGCCGTACTGCCCGTCGTACCCGCGCCGGAGCCCCGCCCGGTCAGCCTGGTCCACCGCCGGGACCGCCTGCTGTCCCCGGCGGAACGTGCCTTCCTCACCCTGCTGCGTGAACTGCGTCACTGGCCGGGGGAGTTGCCCGGCTCGGGATCCGGTGCGGACGGCCCTGGAACCGCCGGCGCGGACGGTGCCGGAACCGCCGATACGGACGAGTAATCCGAGGTACGGACGAGTAACGGCCGGTCGGAGACAGTGGCGTGCGCCACCCACCGCCCTTATCCGGCCGTCACCCCGTGCCTTCCGTCTCCAGTGGCCGTTTGCGCCCGTCCGGGCCGTGATCAGCCCAACTGCCGCGCAGGAGGCGGTTCGCGAGGGTTCCGCGGCGGCTGCGCACCGGCCGAGGTCAGCAGGCCGGTGACCGGCTCGTAGCGGGGCGTGATCAGAGTGGCACGCACTGCCATCACGGGGTCGCGCGCCCGCGTACGAGTGCATCCATGCACCCCCTCGTTCGGATGCAATATTGCACTTTTCGCTGGCCGGACGGAGCGCGCATGCAGCTCGGACGGCATGTGGCACCCAGTGCCACCCAGGCCCCCGTCGCTCAGTGGTCTACTCCGCATGAGCAAACGCATATGGTCACGCAACGCGCGTATACCCAAGGGTCGGCAATGTGACCGGATCGGAGTGTACGCAGAAGCGAACGAGGCGCCAGAGTTACCGGACCAATCACGGCAGGACCCAAGTCCGCCCCTGGGGAGGGGGCGCACCGAGTGGTCCCGCCACGACAGATGGGGTGGGCCAAGAAATGTGGGCTGTGATGGTGCGGTGAGGGCGCTGCAGGTGAGGCAGGGCGACCTGGTGCTCATTCAGGGCCGTTGGCGGCAAGTCCAGTCCGTTAGAGCGGATGTGCGGGCGGTGGGGGCACCGGCTGTCGTGCTGGTCTTCCAGCGCGGTTCGGTGGCAAGAGTCCGGGCCACCGACGCACTGGCAGTACAGCGCGGCAGCAAGCACCTGCGGTCATCGGTGCCTTGCGCGAGTGTGCGGAGCGTGCCGGGGCGGGGGACCGGGGTGGCGGGGGAGCGCCGCTGAGGGGTCCGCGGACGGGTTTGCGGATGTGGTCGGCGTTCGGAGATGGCGTGCCGTTCAGCCCGTCGTCTCCGGGCGTCGTGCCGTGCCCAGCACCATCGGCGAGGTCGGCAGGGTGATACCGCGCGGCGGCACCCGCAGCCGCCGGTGCGACTCGACCGCGAACCCGGCCGCGCGCAACGCCGCCACCGTGTCCCGCCCCGTGTGACAGCCGCCGTTCAGCAGCGGCCACACCGTACGGTCCGCCGCCCGCTGCACCGCCCGCAGCCCGCGCCCCTCGGCCCGTACATGCTCCAGGAACCGCAGCTCGGCCCCCGGTCGCAGCACCCGCCGCAACTCCGCCAGCGCCCGCTCCACATCCCGTACCGAACAGAGCACCAGCGCCACCACCGCCGCGTCGAACGCCTCGCTCTTCACCGGCAGCGCCTCGGCGACCCCCGGCACCACATCGACGGGCACCTCGGCCCGCACCGCTTCCGTACGCGCTGCCTGCCGCAGCGCCGCCTCCGGCTCGATCGCCACCACCTCCGAGACCGTCCCCGGATAGTGCGCGAAGTTCAGCCCGCCGCCCGCGCCGATCTCGATGACCCGCCCGGACAGCCCCGCCAGCAGCTCGCGCCGCAACGGCCGGACACCGGCGTGCGCGTCGGCGAGCGGCCCGAGCCGCGCGTAGGCCCGGGCGAAGAGCGGATGGTGCACGGCGGTCCGGCGTCCTCTGTTACGCAGCGACATGTCTCGCCCTTCCCGTACGACCCGACGGCGGCTCCCGCCTTTGACATCGGCGGCTCCCGCCTCTGATTGTGCCGCCGGGGGACCGGTCCGTCGCCGGTGCGGACTTGGGCCGCTGGGACGCCGGTCCGTCGGTGGTACGGAGACCGCGTGTACCTGACACGATGTGCCGGTCTTAGAATGGGGTCTCGGCCAGGGAGAACGTAGTTTCGTGGTTTCTGGCAGGGCCCCTCCCTCTCCCCACGGGGAGAGCCCGGTGATCCCCGGTGATCGAGGCCCCCTCCCCCACCACACACCTCCCGAAGCTACCGGGGCCAATCGCGGTGCTCCCCCGTTTATGGGGAAGGTGAGGCGATTCTGAGCGTTGCTCTGACCTGCAGGTCAGAGCGGACGATTTTACTGCTCGATGTACTGACGGACGATCGACAGCGGAGCCCCGCCGGCCGATCCTGCGAAGCAGGAGCCGGACCACAGCCGCTGAGCCCGCCAGTAGTGCCGGGCAAGTTCCGGATAGTCCTCCCGGAGTCTCCGGGAGCTGACGCCCTTGAGGCTGTTGACCAGCTTGTAGACAGCGGCCTTGGGCGGGGAGTTCGCGAGTAGGTGAATGTGGTTGTTCTGAACTCGGCTGTGAACTAACCGCAGTACGGTGACCGCTGTGCAGCTCAGGTACGCCTTCCGGATGTACCCGAACGGTCCTCAGCGCTCGGCGCCGGCCAGGGCGTTCGGGTGCGCGAGGGTGGTCTACAACGACGCGTTGCGCGCTCGTGAGACCGCCCGCGCCGCCGGTGCGGAGTTCCCGAGGACCGGGGACCTGTCCAAGCTGCTGATCACCGAGGCGAAGAAGACCGAGGGACGAGGCTGGCTCGGCGAGGTATCCGCCGTAGTCCTCCAGCAGTCCCTGCGGGACCTGGACGCCGCGTACCGGAACTTCTTCGACGGCCTCAAGGGAAAGCGCCCGCGCATGGGGGCTCCCCGGTTCAAGAGCCGCAAGGACAACCGGCAGGCCGTGAGGTTCACTGCCAATGCCCGCTGGAAGATCACGGCCGGCGGTGACCTGTCGTTGCCGAAGATCGGTGATGTACGGGTGAAGTGGTCCCGAGCCTTGCCCTCCACCCCGTCCACGGTGACCGTGATCAAGGACGCGGCCGGCCGGTACTTCTGTTCCTTCGTCATCGAGACCGGGGCGGAGGAGACGCTGCCCGAGGTGGCCGGGCAGGTCGGTATCGACCTGGGCCTGGCGCACTTCGCGATTCTGTCGGACGGCACGAAGATCGACAGTCCGCGTTTCCTGCGCCGGGCCGAGAAGCGCCTCAAGCGCGCACAGCAAGCCCTGAGCCGGAAGGCCAAGGGCAGCAACAACCGAGGAAGGGCCCGGCTCAAGGTCGCCCGCGCGCATGCGAAGGTGACGGACGCACGGCGCGAGTTCCACCACCAGCTGTCAACGAAGATCATCCGCGAGAACCAAGCGGTTGCCGTTGAGGACCTGGTGGTCAAGGGACTCGCCCGGACGCGCCTGGCCAAGTCCGTCCACGACGCCGGATGGTCCGCCTTCACAGCGATGCTGGAGTACAAGGCCGCCCGGTACGGGCGCACCCTCGTACACATCGGCCGGTTCGAGCCGACGTCTCAGGTCTGCTCGCAGTGCGGCGTCAAGGACGGCCCCAAGCCCCTCCACGTCCGCGTGTGGGAGTGCGGAGCCTGCGGGGCCGTCGTCGATCGGGACATCAACGCGGCGGTCAACATCGCCAAGGCGGCCGGACTGGCCGTGTCAGCCTGCGGAGCGCGGGTAAGACCGGGACCCGTCCCGGCACAGCGCGGTGAAACAGGAACCCACCGAGACGGTCAGCCGACCGTGGTAGGAATCCCCCGGCTTTGGCCGGGGGAGCGGAAGTCAAAGCCTCACCAAGTCCGGCGCCTGGACCGCCGTCACCGTCGTCGGCATGGCCTGCGGCATCCTCGCCTTCGGCCACCTCGCCGACCGCATCGGCCGCCGCCCCACCTTCTGGATCTTCCAGGCCGGCTCGGTCGTCACGGTCCTCGCGTACGCCACGCTCGAAACGCCCACCGCACTCCTCATCGGCGGCGCGGTCATGGGCGCGTTCGTGAACGGCATGACCGGCGGCTACGGCGCGCTCATCGCCGAGCTGTACCCGACACACGCCCGCGCCACCGCACAGAACGTCCTCTTCAACGTCGGCCGCGGCATCGGCGGCCTGGCCCCGCTCGTCGTCGCCCTCGTGGCCGGCGCGTACGGCTTCCAGAAGGCCATCGCCCTACTGGCCGTCATCTACGTCCTGGACATGGCAGCGATGCTCCTGATCCCAGAGCGGAAGGGCGCTGAGCTGGACTGAAGGGCTTGCCCAAAATCCAGCCCGTCCGGCGATCGCTGACCAATTCCAGCCCGTCCGGCGTTTGAGGACCGGGGGTCCGGGGGCAGCGCCCCCGAACACCCCGGGCCGGGGCGGCCGTCACAGCCCCCACGTACCGCCCAGCCGCGGCGCCAGCCAAGACCGCGCCTGCGCCCGGAACCGCGCAGACGGCAAAGCCCCCACCCCGGCCGGCACAAGGCCAAGCAGCGGCGCCCCCGCCACCTCCGGCAGATCCTCCACGTTGCACCGCGACGCCAGATCCGGCTCGGCGGGCCAACTGCCGATGACGACACCGGGCGTCTCGATGCCCGCCGTACGCAACGCGAGCGCGGTCAACGCCGTGGCGTTGAGCGTGCCGAGCCCCGCCTGCGCCACCATCAGCATCGGCGCGCCCAGCGCCTTCGCCGCATCGGCCAGCGTCCCGCCCGCCTCGTCGAAGCGCACCAGCAGCCCGCCCGCGCCTTCCACCAGCACCACATCGTGCTCGGCGGCCAGCTTGCTCGCCGCCTCGGCGACCTCGTACGGGCGTACTGGTGGCAGCCCGGCCCGGCGGGCCGCCGTGGCGGGCGCCAGCGGCTCGGGATACCGGGCGAGTTCGGCGGTGGTGACGCCGGAGCCCGCGAGCCGCGCGACCTCCGCGACATCCCCCGGCTCGTCCGCCGCCACACCGGTCTGTGCGGGTTTGAGCACCGCGACCGACCGGCCGCGGCCCAGCTCGGCGGCGGCGATCGCGGCGGTGGTGACCGTCTTGCCGATCTCCGTGCCCGTGCCCGTGATGAACAGCACCGACATGTGAACGTGCTCCTTCTCAGCCCTCGCGCGCGGCGGCGCACACCGCCGCGCAGATACGGGCGATGTCCTCGTCGCCGGTAATGTACGGCGGCATCGTGTAGATCAGATCGCGGAACGGCCGCAGCCATACGCCCGCCCCGACCGCGGCCCGGGTCGCCGCCGTCATGTCGATGGCGTGGTCGAGCTGGACGACGCCGATGGCGCCCAGCACCCGTACGTCCTGGACGCCCGGAATCGTCCGGGCCTGTGCCAGTCCGTCCCGCAGGCCGGTCTCGATCCGCTTGATCTCCTGCCGCCAGTCCTGGGCCAACAGCACATCCAGCGAGGCGTTGGCGACCGCGGCGGCCAGCGGGTTGGCCATGAACGTGGGCCCGTGCGCGAGCACCGGCACCTCGCCCCGGCTGATCCCGTCCGCCACCCGCGGCGTGCACAGCGTCGCCGCCATGGTCAGATAGCCGCCGGTCAGCGCCTTGCCGACGCACATCACGTCCGGTACGACACCCGCGTGCCCGGCCGCGAACAGCTCGCCGGTGCGGCCGAAGCCCGTCGCGATCTCATCGAAGACCAGCAGCACGTCGTGCGCGTCGCACGCCTCCCGCAACACCCGCAGATACGCGGGGGAGTGGAAGCGCATGCCGCCCGCGCCCTGTACGACCGGCTCCACGATGACCGCGGCCAGCTCATCGGCGTGCCGGCCGATCATGTCCCGCAGATGGTCCGCGTACGCCTCGTCCACCGGTGCGTCGAACCCGCCCGGCGGCGCGTCGGCGAACACCTGCCGGGGCAGGACACCCGACCACAGGTCGTGCATCCCGCCCTCCGGGTCGCACACCGACATCGGATGCCAGGTGTCACCGTGGTAACCGCCGCGCCAGGTCAGCAGCCGCTGCTTGGCCGGGCGGCCGAGCGAACGCCAGTACTGCAGGCACATCTTGGCCGCGACCTCGACGGAGACGGACCCGGAGTCGCACAGGAAGACATGCTCCAGGTCGCCCGGCGCGATGTCGGCGAGCCGCTGGGCGAGCCGGACGGCGGGCTCATGAGTGAGCCCGCCGAACATCACATGGCTCATCCGGTCCAGCTGGCCGCGCGCGGCCTCGTTCAGTACCGGGTGGTTGTAGCCGTGGATCGCCGACCACCAGGACGACATGCCGTCGACCAGCTCGGTGTGACCCTGGACCGGCTCGGCGGTCCGCAGCCGGACCCCGGCCGCCGACTCGATGACCAGCGGGTCGTCCTTGCCGGGCATCGGGCCGTACGGGTGCCATACGTGCTGCCGGTCCAGGGCCAGCAGGTCGCGCATGTCCATCGGCTCAGGCATTGGGCGGCAGGTCGGTACCGGCGCCGCGGCGGCGCACCGAGACCAGGTCCGTACGGGCACCGTCGGCGTCCCGGACCTCGGCCACCGCACCGGCGGCCACCGGCTCCGGCTCGGCGGCAACTGCACCGGCGGCCACCGGCTCGGGAGCCGCGTCGGCCGCCCCACCGTCACCGCACGGCCCGCAGCCGCCGCCGTCACCGTGCCCGCCGCAGCCGCCGCCCGCGGCGGCCAGTGCGTCGGCGCGGTGCGCAGGCAGTGTCGTGGTGTCCGCGCCCTCCACCTCGAACCCGGCGTCCTCGATCATCGCCAGGTCGTCCTTGCCGGCCTGGCCCTCACTGGTGAGGTAGTCGCCGAGGAAGATGGAGTTGGCCAGGTGCAGCGCGAGGGGCTGGAGCGTACGCAGATGTACCTCGCGGCCACCGGCCAGCCGTACCTCGACGTCGGGGCAGACGAAGCGGACCATGGCCAGGATGCGCAGGGCGCGCTGGGGGGTGAGGTTCCACTCCTTGGCCAGCGGGGTGCCCTCGAAGGGGATGAGGAAGTTGACCGGTACGGAGTCCGGGTCCAGCTCGCGCAGTGAGAAGACCACGTCGACGAGGTCCTCGTCCGTCTCGCCCATGCCCGCGATCAGGCCGGAGCAGGCGGACATGCCGGCCGCCTGGGCCTGCTGGACGGTGGAGACGCGGTCCTCGTAGGTGTGCGTCGTGGTGATCTTGCCGTACGTGGCCTCGGAGGTGTTCAGGTTGTGGTTGTACGCGTCGGCGCCCGCGTCCCGCAGCCGCGACGCCTGCCCATCGGACAAAAGCCCCAGGCAGGCGCATACTTCCACGCCCTCGTTCTGCTCCTTGATGGCCGAGATCGTCTCCGACACCCGGTCCACATCGCGGTCCGTCGGCCCGCGGCCGCTCGCGACGAGGCAGACGCGCTTCGCGCCGCCGGCGACACCCGCGGCGGCCGCCTTGGACGCCTCGTCGGGCTTGAGCCAGGTGTACTTGAGGATCTCGGCCTTGGAGCCGAGCCGCTGGGAGCAGTAGGAGCAGTCCTCCGGGCACAGGCCCGACTTGAGGTTGACCAGGTAGTTGAGCTTCACCCGCCGCCCGAACCACTGGCGGCGGACCTTGCCCGCCGCCGCTACGACGTCGAGCAGCTCGTCATCGGATGTCGCCAGTACGGCGAGTGCCTCTTCGCGGGTCGGCGACTCGCGCCGCAGACCCTTCTCCACCAGAGCGTTCAGCAGGTCCATGGCGAAGATCCTGTCCTACGGCACCGCCCGGGGCCAAGGAGGATTCCCACAACGCCGCTGGTTGGCGGTGTGTGTATCGCCACACCGTAGGCAGGCGTAACGACCGCTAACGTCTATCGACAGCCAACAAACCCGAGGAAGCCGATGCCTGCCGACCCCGCCGCCGCCCAGCCCGGTAACGACCCCTTCGCCTGGATCGACGAGGCGCGCGAACGGCGTCGCGGCGCCGGGCTCGTACGGACGCTGAACCCGCGCCCGGCCGACTCGCCGCTCCTGGATCTGGCGAGCAACGACTACCTGGGCCTCGCCCGGCACCCCGAGGTCACCCGGGCCGCCGCGGCCGCCGCGCACCGCTGGGGCGCCGGTGCGACCGGCTCCCGGCTGGTCACCGGCACCACCGAACTGCACGCGCAACTCGAACGCGAACTGGCCGAATACTGTGGTTTCGAGGCCGCACTGGTCCTCTCCTCGGGTTACGCGGCCAACCTCGCCGCCGTCACCGCGCTCACCGCGCCCGGCTCCCTGGTCGTCTCCGACGCCGGCAACCACGCCTCGCTCATCGACGGCTGCCGTCTCTCCCGCGCCCGTACGGCCGTTGTCCCGCACAGCGACCCGGAAGCCGTGCACAAGGCACTCGACGCGGCCCACGCCGAACCCGACTACGAGGGCCGGGCCGTGGTCGTCTCCGACTCGGTCTTCTCGGTGGACGGGGACGCGGCGCCGCTGGCCGGATACGCCACCGCCTGCCGCGCGCACGGCGCGGCGCTGCTGGTGGACGACGCGCACGGACTGGGCGTACTGGGCGAGGGCGGCCGGGGCGCGCTGCACGCGGCGGGCCTGGCGGGGGAGCGGGACGTGGTCGCCACCATGACGCTCTCCAAGTCCCTGGGCAGTCAGGGCGGTGCGGTACTGGGCCCGGCGAAGGTCATCGAGCACCTGGTCAACACGGCCCGTACGTTCATCTTCGACACCGGCCTGGCGCCGGCCGCCGCCGGTGGCGCGCTCGCCGCGCTGCTGCTGCTCCGCCGCGAGCCGCAGCGCGCGGACCGGGCCCGCGCCGTGGCCCGCGAACTCCACCGCCGTCTGACGGCCGGCGGACTGTCCGCCGTCCTTCCGGACGCCGCGGTGGTCTCCGTACGGGCGCCCTCGCCGGAGGCGGCCGTGCGGTGGGCCGCGGACTGCCGCACGGCGGGTCTGATGGTCGGCTGTTTCCGTCCGCCGTCCGTTCCCGACGGTATTTCGCGCCTTCGGCTCACCGCCCGTGGGGATCTGACCGACCGGCAGATCGACGAAGCGGTCGGCGCGATTCTTTCGACCGCGCCGACCGCTTGACCGAATTCCCCGGAACGGGTGTCGGAATTTTATTCTTGAACCGGTTCCGAGAAGGGCTGGTTCAGCCCCAGCTGGATCAGCCCTCCTTTATGGGCCGACCGGTGTGCAGGGCGTCGACAAAAGCCCGCCATGCAGGGACCGCGAAGAGCAACGCCGGTCCCGAAATGTCCTTCGAGTCGCGCACGGCGAGAGTTTCACCGTTGACCCGGGCGGTCTCGACGCAGTTGTTCATTCCCGTGCTGCGCGTGCTGCGCACCCAGCGCGCGCCCGCAAGGGCCGTGCTGGCGGGCACGTACCGCGGCGATGCCGTCATGTTGGAGCCTCCTCAACGCGCCCGGGCCAGGCTGTCAGCCCTCTGCGGCCCGGGCAATCAAAGCCGATGATTCCTCGCATGAGAGGGCGTGCCCCCGCAGCGTGTCGAATGCATCGCTGTACGCCCTGAGGTCCTCTTTGCGTTCGAGATAGAGGCTACTCGTCAAATGGTCGAGAACCACCACATCCAAGTCAGCAATGAGCGGAAAGGAGAAGATAACGAAAGGGCCGGTGATGCCGATGTGGACCCCGGCAGTGAACGGCAGCACCTGCAGCCGCACGTGCGGCAGTTCCATGACCTTCAGGAGATGCCGCAATTGGGCTTTCATCACCTCTGGACCACCCGCCGGACGGCGTAGTACCGCCTCGTCCAACACGGCTGAAAGTTTCAGCGGAGGGTCCCCCTCCAGAACGCTCTGCCGCGCTATGCGGACATCGACAAGCGCATCGATTCTGCTCTGCGGCAGGTCGGCCAGCGCGGCCCGGGTGACGGCCCGTGCGTAGTCCGGGGTCTGCAGCAGCCCCGGTACGACCGTCGTCTCCAGCGTTCGCGCGTGCGAAGCGCCGGCCTCCAGGCTGATGAAGTCCCGGTACTGGGGCGGCAGCAGGTCGCGGTAGGTGTGCCACCAGCCGCGCCCGGCATCCCCGCCGCTGCCGCCGCCCGCGTCCTGGCCGCACAGCGCGGCCAGCAGTGCGCGGGACTCCTCGTCGCGCACGTCATAGGCGTCCAGCAGCCGTTCCACGTCGGCCGGACGCACTCCGCTCCGGCCGGTCTCTATCCGGCTCACCTTCGACTGATGCCAGCCCACAAGACGGGCGGCCTCGCCGCTCGTGAGCCCGGCCAGATTCCGACGGCGCCTCAACTCCGCACCGAGCTTGCGACGGCGCACTGCGGGACCGTGGTGCATGAACCCTCCTCACGGACGTACCGCGATTCGTCATAACTGACACCGATGCGTCAGTGTGCCGCCCAAATACGGTCTCGCGTAGCAGAGTTCACCGCTTCGGGCGACAGATATATGCATATCTTGGTGGATGGCTCACGGCAGGGGCAGCATGAGTGGCAGTCTGGCGCAAAGCAGCGGCAAGGGACCGATTTTCGGACCCGATCATGTCGCTGTCCAGCGAGGAGACGGCCTCGGGCGGGAAAGGGACGGCGCGGCGATGGCGGATCACCAGGAAGCAGCACTGACCCTGCCGAGCGCGCCCGGCTCCGTACCGATAGCGCGCAGATACGTTACGCGAGTTCTCACGGAGTGGGACGACGCGCCGACCGGCACGGGCCGCGCCGAACTCCTCGACTCCGTCCGGCTCATCGTCTCCGAGCTGGCGACCAACGCCGTCGTGCACACCTCGGACCGGTCGCCGACCTTCACCGTCGACGTCCACCTCGACCGCCACGAAGTCCTGCGCATCGGCGTCACGGACGGCCACCCCCGGATGCCGCGCCGGCTGCCGGCCGCGGTCCAGCAGGACAACGGCCGCGGCATGGCCATCATCCGCTGCCTCGCGGCGGAATCCGGCGGAAAGATCACCGTCGAACCGACGGAGAGCGGCGGCAAGACGGTCTGGATCGCCCTCCCCTGGCCCGCCCCGGTCCCACCCGCGGAACCCCGCCCGGCCGGCACCTGACAACAGCGCACGGCCGGCACCTGACCCGCCCGAATGCGGCCGAGACCATTCGCCGGGCCCGTGCCGCGCTTGCGCTTCAGCAGCGCAGAAGGAGGGCGGGGCCCCCGGCCCCGCCCCCTCTATGTCACCTCTGCGTCAGCTCCGCATCACACCCGCATCACGCCCGTCCGTACCAGACGCGGCCGGTCCAGATCCGTTCCTTGCGGACCGAGGCGCCCGGCTTGGGGGCGTGCCACATGCGGCCCTTTCCGGCGTAGATGCCGACGTGGTACACGTACCGGCCCGAGTGGAAGAAGACCAGGTCACCGCGCTTGCGCGAGGATGCCTTGATGTGCCGCACATGGCGGTACTGGGAATCCGCCGTACGTGGCAGCCGCTTCCCCACGCGCTTGAAGGCGTACTGCGTGAGGCCCGAGCAGTCGAACCGGTGCGGCCCCTCGGCCCCCCATGCGTACGGCGCCCCCTTCTTCGACGCCGCGACCCGCAGTGCCGCCTTGCCGGACCCCGAGGCCGTCGCCGACACGGCGGACGTGGCGGCGGACGTGGCACCGGAGGCGGGCGCCGCCGAGGCGTCCCCCGCGCTCCCGGGCACCAGCAGCGCCAGTCCGAGGGCCGACACCACCCCGGCACGGGCCAGGAGGCCCGGCGCGGCAACACCACGAACAGGAAGATCAACGCGCGCAGTCATGCGCACTCCTTCGTCAGCCGCCTGCGAAGGAAGACCTGTCGGGTTCGGGCAGGCGAAGATGCCCGGCGCTGTGCCGCCGCCAAAGACGGCGAACGCTTCACCCCAAGGGGCCGCCCGGCCAGTACTACGGCCGCGGCCCCGTCGTGCTCGGGTCCTCCGCTCCTGCCGGTCCACGCGTATCGACCAGGCGCCCGGGCACGGCGGCAGGATTCGGCGTCCGCCCGGACCGCCCCGCCGCTGCGGCGGGGGCTTGTCGTCGGGGGGATCGTGACGCAGCGCCGGGGTGGTTCAGGCGCGGAACATGAGGTCTGTGAAGGTGGTCACGCTTGATCCGTTCGGGTGGACAGGCGCGGTCCGTCGAGCGGCCCGCACCCCGTACGCACCCCCGCACCGGCACCGTCGTACCGCCCGCAACGCGACACGTCGACGGAGTGCGCAAGTCGTACGCCGCCGCAAGCGGGCCAAGGAGTACTCCAACGGCGGTAGCCCGATCGGATTCCGCGCCCCCGTGGAACGGAATCGTCCCGTCATTCCTCATCAGGCGGTGGCACGGCGACGAGACCGGCCCGCCGCTCACCGTCCAGCACCCGCAGCGCGCGGGTGAGCGTCTCGGCGTGCAGCTCGGTCTCGCCGCGCTCATGCATCAGCGCCAGCGCGTCCCGCAGCGCCACCGCCTGCCCGACCAGCGCCTGCGCCGCGCGCAGCCCCCGGTACGTGCCCTCGCCGCGGGCCGGGTTGATCCGCCCCAGGAGGTCCAGGACCTGGAGGTAACTGTCGATGACCGCGCCCTCGGCCCGGGTCAGCGCGGGCAGCGGCGGCAGCTCGGGAGGCAGCGCCATCGCCGTCTCACCTCGCGCCCGGCGCGGCGGCGGACGACGCCTTGCGGCCGCGGGTGAGCCCGTCGATCAGCCCGTACGCCACCGCCTCCTCGGCATCGAGGATCTTGTCGCGCTCGATGTCGGCGCTGATCCGCTCGCGCGGCTGCCCGGTGTGCCGGGCGAGCAGCTCCTCCAGCAAGTCGCGGGTGCGCAGCATCTCCTGGGCCTGCAGGAGGAGATCGGAGGTCTGGCCCTGGATCGGATCGCTGACGGACGGCTGGTGGATGAGGACGCGGGCGCCGGGGAGGGCGAGGCGGCGCCCGGGGTGGCCGGCGGCGAGCAGGACGGCGGCGGCCGAGGCGGCCTGGCCGAGGCAGACCGTCTCGATGGGGCTGGTGACGAACTGCATCGTGTCGTAGATGGCCGTCATCGCGGTGAACGAGCCGCCGGGGGAGTTGATGTAGAGCGAGATGTCCCGCTCAGGGGCGGCGTGTTCGAGGTGGAGCAGCTGGGCCATGACGTCGTTGGCCGAGGTGTCGTCGATCGGGGTGCCGAGGAAGACGATGCGCTCGTCGAGCAGCTTGGAGTACGGATCGAGCGTCCGCGTGCCCTGCGTCGTGCGCTCGGTGAACTCCGGGAGGACGTAGCGGGCCGTGGGTTCGAGCATGGTGCTCCTCCTCTGTTCCGTTGTAAAAAATGTACAGGACGTACATCCCGTTAGAATGGGGAGCATGACCTACGAGATTCCGGTGACGCAAGCCCGGGCGGAGCTGGCGGATCTGATCAACCGCGTCGTGTACGGCTCCGAGCGCGTGGTCGTCACGCGCCACGGCAAGCCGTTGGTGGCGCTGGTGTCCGCTGCTGACCTGCGACGACTCGAAGAGCTCGACCGGGCGGAGGCGGCCGCCGGGGAGGAGGTCATCAGTACGGTCTCCTCGGTGCGGCAGCTGCCGGCGTCCGCTGCGGGCGAACGCCGCCGGTTCGGCATCGCCGCGGAACACCGCGACCCGGCCGCCGGGGATCGGCGACCGGGCCACGAGAGGTGATGCGGGGTCAGCCCGCGGGCCGACCTGGCAGTTGAGGAGGCGTCAGGAGCTGAGCTCCCAGACCGCGTGGGCGATGGCGTCCGTGTTCGTGTCCAGCGCCTTCTCGTCGATGTTCTTCGTCGTGTCGCAGGACTGGTGGTAGCAGGCGTCGAACGGCTCGCCCGCCGTGCCGCCCCAGTTCTTCGCCTGCTCCGCGGTCTTCTTGTAGTCGGCGCCGGAGAAGAGGCCGCCGACGGGGATGCCCACGTCCTTGAACGAGGCATGGTCGGAGCGGCCGTCGCCCTCGGTCTCGATCTCGGTGGCGATGTCCTTCGTGGCGTACCAGTCCTTGAAGACCTTCTCCAGCCGCGGGTCGTCGTCGTAGACGAAGTAGCCCGGGTTGGGCGAGCCGATCATGTCGAAGTTGAGGTACGAGTCGAACTTCGCGCGGTCCGCCTCGGCGAGGCTCGACACGTAGTGCTGCGAGCCGACCATGCCGTACTCCTCGGCGCCCCACCAGCCGAACCGCAGGTGCTTGGCGGGCTTGAGGTCCGCCTTGGCGACCGCGAGGGCGACTTCGAGGATGCCGGCCGAGCCGGAGCCGTTGTCGTTGATGCCCGGCCCCTCGTCGACCGAGTCCAGATGGGCGCCGGCCATGACCGTCTTGCTCTCGTCGCCGCCGGGCCAGTCGGCGACGAGGTTGTAGCCCTTGGTGCCGTTGTGGTCGAACTCCTGGACCTTGGTGGTGAAGCCGGCCTCGTCCAGCTTGCCCTTGAGGTAGTCGATGGACGCCTTGTAGCCGGGCCGGCCGTGGGCGCGGTTGCCGCTGTTGGCGTCGGCGATGGACTGCAGCTGGTCCAGGTCCGCCTTGACGGCGGAGACCGGAATGTCCGGCGCGGCGAGCGGCGCCGGATCGGCCTGGGCGCCGGCCGCGGTGAAGAGCGTGGCGGCGACGGCGGTGCAGGCGCCGGCGGCCAGGGCCGCCCGGCGTATGCGTGCGGAACGGGTCACGATGTGGCTCCGATGCTGTGTGGGGGGTTGGTGCGGAGCTTGTTGTTGTGTCGTGCGAGCGCGTACGCGACGCGTGGGGCGTGCGGGCGCGCGCAGATGAGCATCGTGACTTGTCTGTGGGCAGTCAAGGGCGAATAGCGAACGCGTTGTTCCGGCGAGCGGGGCGGTCTGGGTGTTATGTCTGCTTCGAGGCGAGTCGCCGGTAATTGGGAAATGTGGCGCCGGGAGTGCGGTCCCCAGATTTAACAAGGGATTCACCGAGGTAACGCCGCCGACATCGAGCGGAGCTAGCCTGCGAAGTCCGGGGCGATTCATGGAACTTAGCTGGAGATCAGTTTGCTTTTCCTTTGTTGAATGTGTGATACATCTACTTATACGGGCGCGTCGCTGCCTGTGACCTGGGCCGATGCGGTTCAGGCTGGTAAGAAATGTGAGGTGGAATATGCAACTGACCCCGCATGAACAAGAACGGCTGATGATTCATGTCGCGGCGGACGTTGCCGAAAAGCGCCGGGCCCGCGGCGTACGGCTCAACCACCCCGAAGCCATTGCCCTGCTGACCGTGCACATCCTGGAAGGCGCGCGCGACGGCCGTACGGTCGCCGAGCTGATGTCCTCCGGGCGCCAGGTCCTCACCCGTGACGACGTCATGGAGGGCATCCCCGAAATGATCCACGACGTCCAGGTCGAGGCGACCTTCCCGGACGGCACCAAGCTCGTCACCGTTCACGACCCCATCAGCTGACCCAGGGAGAGCCGCAGATGATCCCGGGACAGATCCTCTACGCCGATGAGCCGGTACGCCTCAACGAGGGGCTTCCCGTCACGCGCATGACCGTCCTCAACATCGCCGACCGCCCCGTGCAGGTCGGCTCCCACTACCACTTCGCCGAGGCCAACCCCGGCCTCGACTTCGACCGTGCGGCCGCGCACGGCAAGCGCCTGAACGTCGCCGCCGGCTCCGCCGTGCGCTTCGAGCCCGGTATCCCCACCGAGGTCGAACTGGTGCCCCTCGGGGGCAAGCGGATCGTCGCGGGCCTGCGTGGCGAGACCGGAGGCACCCTCGATGGCTGAACTTTCCCGTGCCGCGTACGCCGACCTCTTCGGCCCGACGGCCGGCGACCTGGTGCGCCTCGCCGACACCGACCTGCTGATCGAGATCAGTGAGGACTGGGCAGGCGGCCCCGGGCGCAGCGGTGACGAGGCCGTCTTCGGCGGCGGCAAGGTCATCCGCGAGTCGATGGGCCAGTCCCGGCTCTCCCGCGCGGACGGCGCCCCGGACACCGTGATCACCGGCGTGATCGTCATCGACCACTGGGGCATCGTCAAGGCCGACGTCGGCATCCGCGACGGCCGCATCGTGGCGCTCGGCAAGGCCGGCAACCCCGACACCATGGACGGCGTCCACCCGGACCTGGTCATCGGCCCGGAGACCGAGATCATCGCCGGGCAGGGCAAGATCCTCACGGCCGGCGCCATCGACACCCACGTGCACTTCATCTGCCCCGAGCAGGCGACCGAGGCGCTGGCCTCCGGTGTGACGACGATGATCGGCGGCGGTACCGGTCCGGCCGAGGGCAGCAAGGCCACCACCATCACCCCCGGCGCCTGGCACGTCTCCCGGATGTTCGAGGCGATGGACGCCTTCCCCGTCAACGTAGGGCTGCTCGGCAAGGGCAACACCATGTCGGTCGCCTCCATGCGCGACCAGCTGCGGGCCGGCGTGCTCGGCTTCAAGATCCATGAGGACTGGGGCGCCACCCCGGCCGTACTGGACGCCTGCCTCAACGTCTGCGAGGAGAGCGGCGCCCAACTCGCGATCCACACCGACACCCTGAACGAGGCCGGCTTCCTCGGTGACACCATCGCGGCCATCGCCGGGCGCGGGATCCACGCCTTCCACGTCGAGGGCGCGGGCGGCGGCCACGCCCCCGACATGATCGCCATGGTGTCGGAACCCAACGTGCTGCCCGCGTCGACCAACCCGACCCGGCCGCACACCGTCAACACCGTCGAGGAACACCTCGACATGCTGATGGTCTGTCACCACCTCAACCCCGCGGTCCCCGAGGACCTGGCCTTCGCCGAGTCCCGCATCCGGCCCTCCACCATCGCGGCCGAGGACTTCCTGCACGACATGGGCGCCATCTCGATGATGTCCTCCGACGCCCAGGCCATGGGCCGCATCGGCGAGGTCGTCATGCGCACCTGGCAGACCGCGCACGTGATGAAGAAGCGCCGCGGTGCGCTGGAAGGCGACTTCGCCGCGGACAACAACCGCGTACGGCGGTACGTCGCGAAGTACACCATCAACCCGGCGATCGCCCAGGGCATCGACCACGTCGTCGGCTCCGTCGAGACCGGCAAGCTCGCCGACCTCGTGCTGTGGGACCCGGCGTTCTTCGGCGTCAAGCCGCGGCTGGTCATCAAGGGCGGCCAGATCGCGTACGCGCAGGTGGGCGACGCCAACGCGTCCATCCCCACCCCGCAGCCGATCCTGCCGCGCCCGATGTTCGGCGCGATCGGCAAGGCCCCCGGTGCCAACTCGCTCAACTTCGTCTCCGAGCAGGCCATCGACGACGGGCTGAGCGACCGGTTGGGCGTCGCCAAGGAGCTGACGGCCATCCGCTCCACCCGCCAGGTCACCAAGGCGTCCATGCGCAACAACGACGCGCTGCCGAAGGTCGTCGTCGACCCCGACACCTTCACGGTGACCATCGACGACGCGGTGGTCGAGCCGGCCCCCGCGGCCGAACTGCCCATGGCCCAGCGGTACTTCCTCTTCTGATGGGGTACGTACCGATGCCGTACCGAACGGATCACCGATGAGCCGCGCCGCGCTGCTGGTCCTGGCCGACGGCCGCTTCCCCGCCGGCGGGCACGCCCACTCCGGGGGCGCCGAACCGGCCGTCGCCGCAGGGCGCATCCGGGACGGCGGCTCGCTGGAGGAGTTCTGCCGCGGCCGGTTGCACACGGCCGGGCTGGTCGCGGCGGGCCTCGCCGCCGCGGCCGCCGCGGGCTGCGATCCGCTCGCCCTGGACGAGGCGGCGGACGCCCGTACACCTGTACCGGCCCTGCGTACCACCGCACGCAAGCTCGGCCGCCAGATGATGCGCGCGGCCCGCGCGACCTGGCCCTCGGCCGAACTGGACGCGCTCGCCGCGGCCCGGCCGCGCGGCGCCCACCAGCCCGTCGTCCTCGGCCTCGCCGCGCGCTCGGCGGGGCTGGACCCGGAGGACGCCGCGTACGCCGTCGCGTACGAGACCGTCAGCGGCCCGGCCACCGCCGCCGTACGGCTGCTGAGCCTGGACCCCTTCGACGCGACGGCCGTCCTCGCGCGCCTCGCCCCCGACCTGGACGCGGTCGTGGCCGAGGCCGTCGCGGCCGCGGCGCGCGTCCCGCAGGACGGCACCGGCGCGCTGCCCGCCCGCTCCGCACCGCTGCTGGACATCACCGCCGAGCAGCACGCGGCCTGGCCGGTACGGCTGTTCGCGTCCTGACCCCCACTCACTTGTTGCACCCAACGGAGTTCGTATGCACCTCGACCACGATCTCGACGAGAAGTTCCCGCACCGCCACACCTACGGCGCGGCCGAGCCGAAGCGCGCCGACGGGACGCGCCGCGCGCTGCGTATCGGCCTCGGCGGCCCGGTCGGCTCCGGCAAGACCGCGACCGTCGCGGCCCTGTGCCGCCGGCTGCGCGACGAGCTGTCCCTCGCCGTCGTGACCAACGACATCTACACCCGCGAGGACGCCGAATTCCTGCTCCGCGAGGCGGTACTGCCCCCGGAGCGGATCACCGCCGTGGAGACCGGCGCCTGTCCGCACACCGCCATCCGCGACGACATCTCCGCCAACCTGGAGGCCGTCGAGGACCTGGAGGAGGAGGTCGGCCCGCTCGACCTGATCCTGGTGGAGTCCGGTGGCGACAACCTCACCGCCACCTTCTCCAAGGGCCTGGTCGACTTCCAGATCTTCGTGATCGACGTGGCCGGCGGCGACGACATCCCGCGCAAGGGCGGCCCCGGCGTCACCACCGCCGACCTGCTCGTCATCAACAAGACCGACCTCGCCCCGTACGTCGGCTCGGACCTGGAGTCGATGGCGCGGGACGCGAAGGCACAGCGCGGCGACCTGCCCGTCGTCTTCACCGCCATCAAGAGTGAGAACGGTGTCGCGCCGGTCGCGGAGTGGGTCCGCGAGTGCCTCGCCCAGTGGACCGCGGGCCCGGCATGACGCTCGCGCCGCCACCGCCCGCGCCCACCGCGCCCGCTCTTGCGGCGTCCGCCGCCGTACCGCCCGCCGCCCGCCAACTGCGCGCCACCGCCCGCATCACCGCGACCACCGACCCGTACGGCGTCACCCGGCTGCCCGTACTGGACGGCGACGGGCCGCTGGCGCTGCGCCGGTTGCGTTCGCACGACGCGGCGGCCCGGGTCTGCGTGGTCGGCGCGATGAGCGCCCCGGTGGGCGGCGACCGGCTGCGTATCGAGGCGCGTGCGGGGGAGGGCAGCGACCTGCGGATCACCGCGGCCGCCGCGACCCTCGCGCTGCCCGGCCACCATCCGGGTACCGCCCGCTACGACGTGGCGCTGGACGTGGCCGACGGGGCGCGTCTGGACTGGCTGCCCGAGCCGCTGATCACCGCGGCCGGCAGCGACCTGATCCAGACCACCACCGTCGACCTCGCGCCCACCGCCCGGCTGGTGCTCCGTGAGGAGCAGGTGCTCGGCCGGACCGGCGAGGCGACCGGACGGCTCGCCGCCCGGCTGACGGTCCGGCGCGCGGGCCGGGTCCTGCTGGACCAGGAGACCGCGTACGGACCGGGCGTGCCCGGCTGGGACTCGTCCGCGGTGCTCGCCGGACACCGCGCCGTCGGACAGCTGCTCGTCGTCGACCCGGCGTACGAGGAACACCCCGTACCTGTACGGACCTTGGCGGCGGCCGATGGTCCCGGCCAGGCCGTGCTCACCCCGCTCGCCGGGCCCGCGGCGCTCGTCACCGCCGTCGCACCCGACGCACTGGCCGTCCGGCGACTGCTCGAAATGGCCGCGATTCCTACGGGTTGGTAAAGAAAACGCCGTCCGGTCTTTTCATCGGACGGTTGTACGAGACAGGATCCCCCTGCGGCTCTGTGATCATCGCCGCCACAAGTGGCACACCATGCAGGGGGAACACCTACGTGAGAAGAACAGCAGCGCTCGGCGCCGCCGGGACCGTGGTGGCGGGCGCGCTCATAGCCGGCGCCATCGCCGCCACACCCGCCAGCGCGGGCACCAACCACCAGCGCGGCTCCGCCGAGGACCGCGGCGTGCAGACCGCCGCCGCGCGCGCCGCGAAGGCGGGCATCGACTGGCAGACCTGTCCCAAGGACTGGGGCCTGGACGCCCCGATCCAGTGCGGGTTCGTGACCGTGCCGGTCGACTACGCGAAGCCCGACGGCAAGAAGATCAAGATCGCGGTGGACCGGGTCAAGAACACCGGCACCAAGGACGAGCGCCAGGGCTCGCTGATCTACAACCCCGGCGGCCCCGGCGGCTCGGGCCTCCGCTTCCCCACCCGGGTCACGACCAAGAACCCGATCTACGCCAAGATGGCCAAGGCGTACGACTTTGTGGGCTTCGACCCGCGGGGCGTCGGCCACTCCGCCGCGATCTCCTGCATGGACCCGCAGGAGTTCGTCAAGGCGCCCAAGGCCGACCCGGTGCCCGACGACGAGGCCGACAAGCTCGCCCAGCGCAAGCTCGCCAAGGAGTACGCGGACGGCTGCAAGGAGCGCAGCGGCGACCTGCTCCCGCACATGACGACGCCCAACACCGCCCGTGACCTGGACGTGGTGCGTGCGGCGCTGGGCGACAAGAAGCTCAACTACCTCGGCGTCTCCTACGGCACCTACCTCGGCGCCGTCTACGCCACGCTCTTCCCCGACCACGTGCGCCGGATGCTCGTCGACTCCGTCGTGAACCCCTCGCGCGAGAAGATCTGGTACCAGGCCAATCTCGACCAGGACATCGCCTTCGAGACCCGCTGGGGCGACTGGAAGAAGTGGGTCGCGAAGAACGACGCGACGTACCACATCGGCGACACCCCCGAGAAGGTCCAGGCGCAGTGGGAGAAGCTGCGCGCGGCCGCGAAGAAGTCCCCGCTCGGCGGCCAGGTCGGCCCGGCCGAGCTCACCGGCTTCTTCCAGAACGCGCCGTACTACGACTCGATGTGGGCGCCGGTCGCCAAGGCGTGGAGCGCGTACGTCGCCGGTGACGAGAAGCCGCTCGTCGAGAACGCCGCCCCCGACATGAGCGACAAGGCCGGCAACATCTCCGCGGAGAACGGCAACGCCGTCTACACCGCCGTGGAGTGCAACGACGCCAAGTGGCCCACCAGTTGGCAGCGCTGGAACCGCGACAACACCCGCATCCACGAGCAGGCCCCGTTCATGACCTGGTCCAACGCCTGGATGAACCTGCCCTGCGCCACGTGGCCGGAGAAGCAGCAGACCCCGGTGAACGTCAAGACCGGCAAGGGCCTGCCCAACGTGCTGATCGTGCAGAGCGAGCGGGACGCCGCGACCCCGTACGAGGGCGCCGTCGAGCTGCACCGCCGGCTGGCGGGCTCGCGCCTGATCACCGAGAAGGACGCCGGCTCGCACGGCGTCACCAGCCTGGCCAACCCGTGCATCAACAACCGCGTCGACGCGTACTTCGTCGACGGGAAGACGGACGCCGAGGACGTGACGTGCGCGCCGCACGCCACGCCGAAGCCGTAGCGACAGCTTGCACAAGGCGGGGCGCCCGGGGTTTCCCGGGCGCCCCGCTCGTTTATGTACGGTGCGCCCCGCTCGCTTACTTGCCCGTCTGCTGCTGCGCGGCGGCCTTCGCGTCGGGCGCGTACATGTCCACGTACTCCTGCCCCGACAGCTTCATGATCTCGTACATGATCTCGTCGGTGACGGCCCGCAGCGCGGCGTGCTCGGAGGTCATGTTCGCGTACCGGGAGAAGTCCATCGGCTCCCCGAAACGGATCGTCACGCGAATGGCGCGCGGCAGCCGCCGCCCGGCCGGCTGCGCCTCGAACGTACCGATCACCGCGCACGGCACCACCGGCACCCCGGCCTCCAGCGCCATCGCCGCGACCCCCGTGCGGCCCTTGTAGAGCCGCCCGTCGTGCGAGCGGGTGCCCTCCGGGTAGATCCCCAGCAGCCGCCCCTTCCGGAGCACGTTCACCCCCGACCTGATCGCGCCCCGCGACGCCTTCCCGCCGGACCGGTCCACCGGAATCTGCCCGACCCCCCGGAAGAACGCCGCGGTCAGCCGGCCCTTGAGGCCGGGCCCCGTGAAGTACTCGGCCTTGGCCAGAAAGGTGACTCTGCGCGGCACGATCGCGGGCATGACGAAGTGGTCGGCGAAGGACAGGTGATTGCCGGCGATGATCGCCGCCCCCTCCTCGGGTATGTGCTCCAGCCCCTCCACCCGGGGCCGGAAGACCGCCCGCAACAGCGGCCCCAGGAGTACGTACTTGAGCACCTGGTAGAACACGCGCTTACCCCTCCCTCTGCCGACCCTGCCGTCACTGACGTTTCCGCAGGTCAGCTATGCCATGAAGGTCAGAAGTGTAGGTGCGGGTGTGGTCAGATGTAACCACTTACAACCGGACTAATGCCGACTCGGTGCCGACCTCGGGCCGTCGGCTCCACTCGTGCACCGGCCGGTGCAGAGGCAGCATGGATGGGACGGCTCTGGTCGCACACGGCGCTCGGCACCGCCGCGGAGGAGGCGGGATGGTGGCAGACGAATCGCTCGCGGAGGAGGGGCCGGACCACCAGGAGTGGCCAGTGCCGCCGGGGGAGCTGCTCGACCTGCTCGGCGTGTCCGCGATCGTCCTGGACAGCAATGGGCGGATCGTGTTCTGGAGCCCGCAGGCCGGCGAGGTGTTCGGTTACACCGCTGAGGAGGCGCTCGGCCAGTACGCTGCCCGATTGCTGGTCAGCGAGGACCACCGTGAGCTGGTGTTGCGGCTTTTCGCCGAGGTGATGGGCAGCGAGGCGGGCTGGGCGGGTGCGTTCCCCGTCCGCCACAAGGACGGCAGTACACGGCTGGTGGAATTCCGCAACATGCGGCTGCTGGACGACCTCGGCGACGTCTACGCCCTGGGCATCGCGGCGGACCGGACCACGTTGCAGCGAGTGGAGGACAAGCTGGCGCTGTCCGAGCACCTCGTCTCGCAGTCGCCCATGGGCGTCGCGCTGCTGGACACCGACCTGCGGTACGTCCTGACCAACCCCGCGCTGGAACGCATCAACGGCGTCCCCGCCGCCGACCACCTCGGCCGCCGCCCGCACGACATTCTGAAGCTCCTCGATGCCTCCGCCATCGAATCCGCGCTGTGGCAGGTCCTGCGCACCGGCACACCGCTGATCGACCAGTACATCGTGGGCCGCACCCTGGCCGATCCGGACACGGATCATGCCTGGTCGGTGTCGTACTACCGCCTCGAAGGGCCCGGCGGCCGGGTGATCGGTGTAGCGAACACGGTCCTGGACGTCAGCGAACGGCACCGGGCGGCGGCCGAGGCGGAGCGGGCCCGGCGCCGGCTGACACTGATCGCCGACGCCTCCGCGCACGTCGGGACGTCGTTGGAGGTGGCGCAGACCGCGCGGGAACTGGCGCAGGTCGCGGTCCCCGAGCCGGCGGACATCACGGCGGTGGACGTCCTCGACGCCGTCCTGGCCTGCCGTCGCACCACCGGCGGCCACGAGGGCTCGGAGGTGTTCCGCGCGCTCGCGGTGGCCACTGCCTACCCCACCGAGGCCGCTGCCGCCGTGGACGCGGTCGGCGAGGTCGCCGCGTACAGCGCGGACCGCCTGATCACCCAGTGCGTGCACACCGGCAAGCCCGTCCTGGTGGCCCACGCACAGAGCGACGACCTGCTGCGGATCGCCCGCGACCCCGAGGCCGCGACGGCGCTGGCCCGCGCCGGTGTCCACTCCTACCTCGCCGTGCCGCTGATCGCCCGCAACGAGGTCATCGGCGCCTTCGACCTGCTGCGCGCCCGCAACCCGCTCCCCTTCGACGAAGACGACGTCCTCCTCGCTTGCGAACTGGCCGCACGGGCGGCCGTGGCCATCGACAACGCCCGCTGGCACGAGAGCGTGCGCAACTCCGCCGAGACCCTCCAGCGCAGCCTGCTGCCGAGCCACCCGCCCCACCTCACCGGCCTGGAGGTCGCCTCGCGCTACCAGCCCGCTCAGGCGTCCAGCGAGATCGGCGGCGACTGGTACGACGTCATCCCGCTGACCGAGGACAAGACCGCGCTGGTGGTCGGCGACGTGATGGGCAACGGCATCGACGCCGCCGCGACGATGGGACGCCTGCGCACCGCCACACGTGCCTACGCCGACCTCGGCCTGGCGCCGCACGAGGTCCTCCAACACCTCGACAAGACCACCCTCGGGCTGGAGCACTACATCGCCACCTGCCTGTATGCCGTCTACGACCCGCACCGCGCCGAGTGCCACATCGCCAACGCCGGCCATCTGCCACCCGTCCGCATGCCCCGTGGGCAGCGCCCCGAACTGGTGGACCTGCCGACCGGCGCGCCACTCGGAGTCGGCGGAGTCCACTTCCGCACCGTCACTTTCCCACTCACCCCCGGTGACCGCCTGGTCCTCTACACCGACGGCCTCATCGAGACCCGCCACCACCCCATCGACGAGCGCCTGGACACCCTCCTCGACGTCCTCGGCCAACAACACCGCCCACTGGAGGCCACCTGCCAGTGGCTCCTGGACACCCTGCGCCAACCCGACGACCACGACGACGTGGCCCTCCTGATCGCCCAGGCCCGAGCACTCACCGAGGACGATACGAACGCCCCGTGACTCAATCGGCGGAACCGGCGGATATGTCACGCCCTTCCCGCGCAGTGTGCTGCTGTTGCCGGACCACCGCGGGGCCCTGTCGCTCCAGGGTCAGAAGCAGACGGTCCAACGCGGGCAGGGCCGCGGTCAGCGCCGCCCGGTCCGCCGCCGGCAACTCGTCGCTCGCCCTGGCCAGGGTCGCCGTGCTCGCACTGTCATAACGCTCCAGCAGCTGCAACGCCGCCGCGGAAGCCGTGAGCGTCACAGTACGCAGATCATGCGGGTGCGGCACCCGCTGCACCAGCCCGGCCGCGGTCATGGTGCGCACCAGATTGCTCACCGTGGAAGGCGCGACCCGCAGCCGGGCCGCCACCTCACGCGGAGCCAGCCCTTCGGGCGCCGCGGACAGCGCTCGCAACAGCGCGATCTGCGCCTCGGGCAGATCGGGAAGCCCCTCGGCGTTCCGCGTGGCACGCAGCACGGCGCGCCGCAGTGGCCCCAGGAGCCTGCCGAGCTCGATGGCGACGTGCTGGCCGGTGCCGGTGCCGGTGCCGGTGTCTGCTGCGCTGTAGTCCATGGCCCCATTCTGCCCTGTCAGCGGCATGCTTTTGCGGCAAAACTATTTTGTGGCAAAATCAAATAGCGGAAGCCGAACGGCAACCGCCACGCACCACCGAGGAGCCCCCCCATGACCACGACTACGACCACCATCGAGAACCCCGTACCGCCGCAGGACCTGTCCGGCATCGTGGGGCACCGCTTCATCTACACGTACGCCAACGGCTGGCAGTACGAGATGTACGTGAAGAATGCCACCACGATCGACTACCGCATCCACACCGGCATGGTCGGCGGCCGATGGGTCAAGGACCAGGAAGTCGACCTGGTACAGCTGGCCGAAGACGCCTACAAGGTCTCGTGGAATGAACCGACGGGAACCTCGGTCGTCGTGAACGTCCTGCCCCGCCGACGAGTCCTGCACGGCACGATCTTCTTCCCGCACTGGATCGAGGAGGACGGCAGCAAGACCGTCCTGTACCAGAACGAGCACCTGGACGAAATGCGCGCCTACCGCGACGCCGGCCCGACCTACCCCATCTACGTCGTCCCGGAGTTCGCAAAGATCACCCTGTTCGAACACGTCGGGGAGAACAACGAAAACGTCGTCGCCGCGGGCCCGTCCGACCTGCCGACCGGCTTCGCGGACCGCACCAACTGATGGCGTCAACGCCGCTGCGGTGTACGGCCCCGAGGCTATGCCCGGAGTACCCGTACGCCCGCCGAGGCCAGGTCGGTCGCCAAGTGCTTGTGCTGGGGTGTACGGAGTTCGATGGCCTCACCCGAGTGCAGATGCAGGTCCAGTGAGCCGTCGGCCAGCCAGGGCGCCGGGGTGGAATGCACCGCGCCGAGGACGTCGGTCAGGGCGATGTCCAGGGCTGCGCCGGCTGGTTCGCGAAGGTGGACGGCCGAGTCGGTGAGCGCTGCGGCGCCGGCGCGGGCGGGGCCGCGGTCCCAGACGGCTGCTTCCGTGTCGTGGGCCACGTCCTCGTTCAGGCCGAAGTCCACCGCATAGAAGGCGGACCCGGCGGGGAGGGCGGCCGCTGCGGTTCGGGCCGCTGCCTTGAGGGCGCGGCGTTCGCGCAGGCGTGCCACCAGGACGAAGGGCAGCAGCAGGAGGAGGATGCCCAGTGCCATGGCGGCGATGCCGCCGAGGTTGGCCGCCGTACGCGGGCGTGCTACGCAGATCGCGCCGAGGACGAGGACGGTCGGGGCGATCACAACGGCGGCGAGGAGGTAGCGCGGCATCGCAGCGGCCTGCTTGTTGGCCTCCGGCTCGGTGAGACGCTCGCGGAAGATGTGGCGGTTGCGTTCGGTGACCTGCGCGGACTTCTGCTCGCCGGACCAGCGGGACCGCCGGGCATACTTCGACACGACCTGCCAGGCCAGTGCCCCGGCGGTGAGCAGAGCGGCGGCACCCATGATGGTGAATGGCGAGGCGGTGTCTCCGTTCACCAGAACGATGAGGAGGCAGATGGCGCAGGCGAGGAGCGCGACGCAGCCGCAATTGCCACGCAGGTGCAAGCCTTGGTAGCGGACATAGCGGTCCAGGACCCGGGGGCGTTCATCCGCCGGTTCGAGCTCGGCCGGGATGTCGCCTGTCGGCAGGGCACGGGCAGCGGGCGTGCGCTCCAGCACGTACCAGGCCCGAATACGCTGCCAACGCAGTCGGTCCCGTGAGCGGATGGCCCGCAGCCCCAGCAGTGCGATACCCGCGGCCACAACGGTCGCGGGGGTGCCGATCAGGTCGCTTCTCAACCGCTCGCTCTCGCCGTCGATACCTGCCTGCACCGCGTCCGTCACACTGCCCACGCCGAGCGCGACGGCGACCACCAGCACCCCTGCACAGAGCAGAAAGCCGAGACCGCGCAGCCGGGAAAAGTCCTCACGCACCAGCGAGTTGAGCGCCTGCGCCCGTTCCCGCAACAGGGCGGCCCGGTTCGGATACGCCTGGACGGGCCCGGGCGCCGGGTACGGCTCACCCCGCCTTCGCCGAGCCGCCGTGCCGCCGGTGCTGCTGTCCACGCTGTCCGCGTTGTCCGCGGTGGTCATGAAGTGCTTCCTTTACATGTTCTGCTGTGCATACGGCTCTGCGGCGCTGATACGTCGTTGTCTCCCGTCAGGCGCTCCGCCTCACGAGTACCCTCGAGAACTCAGTGGTTGTCGTCCGCGTTGTCCCAGAAACGCAGCCGTACGCAGCCGCAGGTGCCCGTTGCGACGACCAGTGCCGCCAGGCCGACGATGGCTCCCACGTACGAGCCGGACGGCATCTCGTCCGCCGGACCGGCCATGCCCTCGGGGTCGACCAGCACGCGCAGTTCATCGCCCGGCTGCACGATGTCCGCGTCACAGCCGTCGCCCTCCGACAGCCGGGGGGAGATCTCCCGGCCGTCGCGCGTGCGGAGCTCGCATCGGTCGGTCTTGCGGTCATCGACCTTGGTCACGACGGCCTCGACCCACCGGCCCCGCTTCTCCAATGCCTGATCCTCACCGGCCGACATGGAGACGACCGCCAGCCCGACCGCGGCGATGACGGTAATGATCAGCTCCCACGCGGCCGTCCGCTTCTGCCGAATGACACGACGGAACCAGAAGACCGGCACCAGGATGAGCGCCAGGGGAATCAGCAACGCGGAGACGAGGAAGCCCACGGGCCGCAGAACCGGCACCGGCACCACGGGCCCCAGCCACATCAAGGCCACCGAGGCCACAGCGCACACGCTGTTGAACAACAACCAGTGAATCGGGCGCGTACGGCGTCGGGCAGGAGCGCTCTCGACCGGCTGGGCTGCTTGCTCGGCTCCTGCCACGAGCCCGTGTGTGTTTTTGTCCCCCGCCATGCGCTTCCTCTTCCACTTCGTCGACGTCGGCCTGTAGACGGACGAGCGTACGGGGTGCGGAATCCACGTTGATCGGCGAGGTCTCGTCAGGTGAGTCCATGCGCGTTCGCTGCTGGAACAGTGGCGCACCGCGTAAAGCCCGCCCGCGGACTCTATGGGCGTCCGGGAGCTCAGTTCAGTGGTAGTTCAGTGTGTTGCGGTGGGGGAGTGGAAGATGTGTTCGCCGCCGCTCGTGACGGTGGTTGTGGAGCCGTCCGGGAGTAGTACGTCGGCCTCGATGCCGGGCGGGATGACTGCACGCACCTCGATGCCGGACCCCGTACGGCGCCAGTGGGACTCGACGCGGCCGTGCGGGGTCCGGAGGGTGCCGGTGGCCCAGTCGAGGCCGGGGCCGGGTGTCGGGGCGATGCGGATGCGGGCGTAGCCCGGCGCGGCGGGTTGGATGCCGGCGACGACCTTGTAGAGCCAGTCGGCGACGGCGCCCAGTGCGTAGTGGTTGAAGCTGGTCATCTCGCCCGGGTTGATTTTCCCGTCGGGGAGCATCGAGTCCCAGCGTTCCCAGATCGTCGTCGCGCCCTTCGTCACGGGGTAGAGCCAGGAAGGGCACTCCGTCTCCAGCAGGAGCCGGTACGCGTCGTCGACGTGCCCGGTCTCGGACAACGCCCAGGTGACGAAGGGCGTTCCCGCGAAGCCGGTGGTGACGCGGTAGTCGCGGTCGCGGACGACCTCGGCGAGGCGGCGACCGGCGGCGGCGCGCGTTGCGTCGTCCAGCAGGCCGAAGCAGATGGCCAGCGCGTAGACCGTTGCGCAGTCGGAGCGGATGCGCAACACGCCCCCGCCATCGGCACCGCCCGTGCCCACGCCCGTACCCGTGCCCACGCCCGTACCCGTGCCGTCGACGTAGTACTGCTGGAACGCCTCCCTCGTACGCCGGGCCAGCTCCTCCCAGCGCGCCGCGTCCGCCTCCTCGCCCAGGATGCGCGCGGTCTCGGCCGCGAAGGAGGCCGACCGGTAGAGGCACGCGGTTGCCACGACACCGGCGTCGGCCTTGGCGGCCCACGGCTCGTGCGGCGAGGCGTCGGGGTCCAGCCAGTCGCCGAACTGAAACCCCTTGTCCCACAGCCCGTTCGCCGAGAGGTGGGGGAGTACGGACTCCAGGTGGAGCACCATGCCCGGGTAGTGCGCGGCGAGTCGCTCGCGGTCGCCGTACGCCTCCCAGAGCGCCTGCGGGACCCACACCGCGGCGTCGCCCCAGATGGCGGTGGGTCCGTTCCACTTCTCCAGCAACTCCGCGTTGGCGAAGTGGCCGTGCTTGAGGATGTCGGGGACGACATGCGGTACTCCGTCGGCGCCCGCGTGCCGGGTCTCCGCCGCGAGGTCGAGCAGCCATCGGTGCAGGAAATCGGCGGTGTCGAACTGGAAGGAGGCGGTGGCGGCGTACGCGGCGATGTCACCGGTCCAGCCGAGGCGTTCGTCCCGTTGCGGACAGTCGGTCGGTACGTGGAGGAAGTTGCCCTTCTGGCCCCAGACCGAGTTCTCGACGAGCCGGTTGACGAGGTCGTGCGAGCAGGTGAAAGTGCCGATGCGCGCCATGTCCGAGTGCACGACGACGGCCACCAGGGCGTCGTCGCCCACCGTGAGCCGCCCGGGATATCCGGTGACCTCGGCATACCGGAACCCGTGGAAGGTGAGCGTCGGCTCGAACTCGTCGTCACCGCCGGACAGTACGAACGTATCGGTGGCCTTCGCGGCGCGCAGCGGCCGCGTGCCGAGCTCGTCGTCCTCCAGTACCTCGGCGTGCCGGATGACGATCTCGGTCCCGGCGGGGCCGGTGACACGCAGACGGATCCAACCGACGAGGTTCTGACCGAAGTCGACGAGGGTTCGTCCCTGCGGCGAGGTCCAGACGCGTTGCGGCCGCAGTACTTCCTGCCGCGTCGCTCGGGGACCGGTCTCGGCGACGAGCGTGGTGCGGTCGAAGGCGGTCTCACGGACCTCCAGTGGTACGCCGCTGCCACGCAGCCGGGCGTCGATCCGCTCGCCGTTGTAGAGACTGTTCTCCAGGATCTCGCTCGTCCGGGCCGACCAGGTGGTGTCGGTTGGTACGAACTGGGTGTGGCCGTCGGCGAAGGTGATCTCGAGCTCGCCGAGGAAGCCGGTCTCCTCGCCGTAGTTGGCGTTCGCGCCCTCGAAGCCGAGATCGCCGCGCCACCAGCCGTTGCCCAGGAGCACCTGGATGTCGAGGGAGTTGTCGTGGTGTTCGTGGGCGTGGTTGTTGTTGAGGAGGTGGGTCACGTCGTACGTCTGTACCTCCAGCCGCCATTCGTAGGAGGTCCAGCCCGGATCGAGTACCGAATCGGAGACCGGGCGCCCGTCGATACGGGCCTCGTAGATGCCGTGCGCCGTCGCCCGGAGCCGTGCGGCGGTCACCTCCGATCGGGGGGCGTCGAGGGCGATGGTCCGGTGCAGGACGACGGCGGCGGCGCGGTCGGTGCCGGCGGTGATCATCGTGGCGTTGTCGAGCATGGGTGCCCTTCGGAGTGTGCGGTGGGGTGGGTTTCCGTGTCGATCTCGTCCTCCGCCTCGAACTCGTTGCGTGTCCGGCGGCGGAAGACCAGCCAGGCGGCGCCCAGGCCGATGGCGGTGGCGAGGCAGAGGCCCGCGTACGTCAGGCGGGGGCTGTACTGGAGGAGGGCCGGGGTGAGGACGGCCGCGACGGCGGCGAGTACCCGGGCGACGGCGATGATTCCGCCCTGAGCGGTGGACCGCAGCATCGTCGGGAACGACTCCTGCGTCCAGACCTTCATCATCCCCTCGAAGGCGAGCATGCCGCCGGCGCCGCCCATGATCCCCATCGTGATGAATGCCGGGAGGCTGAATCCCACGACGGCGGGCGTGGCATAGGACACGATGAGCATCACCGCGCCGGTCGCGAAAAGACGCATCCGGTGGCGGGTGCCGACGTACTTCATGAAGATCAGGCTGCTGAGCAGGCCGAGCGGGAATCCCAAGAGGCTGAGCTGCGAGGCGAGTTCGACGCTGATGCCGACGACGTTGACGGCGATGTGGGTGTGGAACTGGCCGTTGGTGTTGGCGGCGAGATTGGTCAGGCAGTAGAAGACCAGGAGCGCGGCGAACGGCTTGGCGTACGGGTGCGTGAACAGCTCGCCGAAGCGCACCCGCTCTGCCCGCACCGTCTCGATGCCGCGGCGGCGCTCGTTGCGGGCCGCGAGCCAGTACGGCGACTCGGGGATGCCCAGCCGCAGGAGCAGGATGATCAGGGCGACGATGCCCACGTGGGCGTAGAGGATCTGCCCGCCGAGCCGGCCGAGGCCGCCGACCAGGGACGCGATCAGGGCCGTGGCGAGGATGCCGACCGTCCAGAGCATGTTGGACAGGCCGAGCAGCGCGCCCCGGTTCTTGTCGGTCGCCGCCTCGGAAATCGTGGCGAGCGATACGGGCAGGTCGGCGCCGGTGCCCAGGCCCACGAGGGCGACGCCGGTCAGCATGAGCGGGAAGGACGTCCCGAAGACCAGCAGCGCGCAGCCGGCGACGGCCATCGCCATCGTCACGAGGAAGACGGCGCGCCGGCCGAAGGCGTCGCCGAGCTTGCCGCCGACGACGGCGCCGATGGCGATGCAGAAGGTGAGGATGCCCGAGAGCCAGCCGAACTCGCTGCCGCTCAGGCCGATCGCGTCCTGGTAGATGACGAGTGCGGTGCCGTTCGAGACGATCGCTGCCGCGTCGATGTAGGACGCCATTCCCGAGACGATGCCCACGTGCCAGGGGTTGGGCGTTCTGACGGTGCGGGGGATCGGCAGAGCCATGACTGTTCCCCTTTGAAACGTCGCGTATGGAAGCCCGGAGTGGCTGTGGCTTGCACGACAGCCTGCATCTCTGGCTGTCTCTAGGTGCTGAATCGATTCAAGTGGCGATACCGTAGAGCGGCGGCGAATCGCTTCACAAGGGTTCTGCGCCGGGTTTCGCACGCGGGCATGCGAAACGCCCCGCCGCAAGGGGGAGAAGGCGGGGCGTTCGACCGGAGGCCGACGGGTCAGTCGGTGGCGTTGGGTCAGGTGTTCACGCAGGTGTTGCCGATGGCGGGATTGAGCAGCCCGACGACGCTGATGGTGTTGCCGCAGGCGTTGACCGGAACGTGGACGGGGATCTGGATGACGTTACCGGAGGCGACGCCGGGCGAGTTCAGGGCGGCGCCCTGTGCACCGCTATCGGCTGCTGCGACGCCTGCACCTCCCAGGACAGCGGCGGCGGCCAGGGTGGTGGCGACGACTGCGCGACGGATGCTCATGATTTTCTCCTGATGTGAGGGAATGCCCGCACGGAGCATCTCCGGTGCGATGTGCAGAAAACGCCCGTAACTCGAACGGGGCGCCAAACTCGCTGGTACGTGTGCACATGCCCTCATCCGGTTGACTCTCCGCGGCGACCGTTGCCGATGGGGGTGACGATCAGTGACGCGCCGCCCGGTCGAGCAGGATTTCCGCGGCCGTGCGCGCGTGGCGGCCGTAATCCGGCTGATTCAGCACCATCGCGCGGCTGGCGGCGCCGTCGGCGAGGGTGACCAACTGCTCGGCGAGCGCGGCGGGTTCGGCGGCGCCCAATTCTGTCGCCAGCTCGGTGACGAGTTGCGCCATCAGCAGCTTCTGCTCGCATGCGTATGTGTGGATCTCGCTCAGCGGATCCGGGAATTCGACCGCGGCATCGATGAACGGGCACCCGCGCACCGGATTCGCGTCCGGTGCCGGGGGGTCGAACAGCCGGAGAATGCGTTCGCGGGGATCGAGATCCTCGCGGGTGAGCACGCTCTCCAGGGTCAGGCCCGATGCGGCCAGCTCCCGCAAGTGGGCGATCACCAGATCGCTCTTGAGCGGGAAGTGCGCGTAGAGCGTCCGTTTGGACACCGGCGCCGCCTCCGCGACCTGCTCCATGCCGGTCGCGTTGATCCCCTGCTGCGCGAACAGCGGGGCGGCCGCGGCCAGGATTCGTTCCCGCGCGCCGCGCCCCCGGCGTTGGGTCTTCTTCGCGGTCGTCGTGCTGCTCATGGAGCAGAAGTATACGCGAGCGTTTACTTAAGGGGGGAGGTGCTGTTACGGTCTCGGCTTAAGTAAACGGTCACGTTTACCTAAGTGACCTTGACGCGTGTACCTGAGTGACCCTTGAGGAGTGCCCCCATGAACCCGTCCGGCCCGCCCCACCGCACCGAGTTGAGCGGTTACGCCGAGAAGCTGATCCGCGGCCGCCGTGCGACCCGCGCCTTCCTGCCCGACCCGGTACCGGAGGAGACTCTGCGCGCGGTCTTCGCGCTCGCCGGTGCCGCGCCGTCCAACTCGAACGCGCAGCCCTGGCGAGTCGAGGTGGTGAGCGGGGCGCCGCGAGACCGCCTCGCCGACGCGCTCCAGGCAGCCCACGCCGGGCGGCGCACCACGAGCGACTTCCCGTACCGCGAGGACATGTACTCGCCGGCGCAACAGCGCCGCCGCGCCGCGTTCGGCGGCGAGCTCTACGGCGCGCTGGGCATCGACCGGGACGACGAGGCGGCCCGTGCGGCCTACGACGCCGAGAGCCTGCGCTTCTACGGTGCCCCGCACGTCGCCTTTCTCTTCGTGGCCGGTGACGGCGGGGCGCGGCTGGCCGCGGACGTCGGCATCTACACGCAGACGCTGCTGCTGGCGATGGCCGCGTACGGCATAGACAGCTGCCCGCAGGGGTTGCTGAGCTTCTACGCCGACACCGTCCGTGGTGAACTCGGCGTAAAGGAAGGGAAGTTGCTCGTGGGCGTTTCCTTCGGGTACGCCGATGAGGCCGCGCCGGTCAACCGCCTCACGACCGGCCGGGCTTCCCTCGAAGCGACCACGACCTTTCACTGTTAGAGGGCGGTTGGAGGCGGTTGGAGATGGTCGGAGATGGTTGGAGGCGGTGAGGCCCCCTGAGGTCAAAAGGCTACTGAGGTGAAGCGCGGCGGAACGGGCCCTCGGTGGGTGGGCCGTCGAGGACTGAGCGGACGAGGTCGTGCAGGCGGGTGTTGTGGCTGCGCGCGTACGAGCGGAGCAGCTCGAACGCCTCGTCTATGGTCCACCCGAAGCGTTCCGAGAGTATTCCCTTCGCCTGCTCGATGGCGATCCGCGAGGTCAGGGCCGATTGCAACTGGTCGACGTACCGCTGTTGCCTCTGATGCGCCACGCCTATCACTGCCGCCTCGCTCATGGCCTGTGCTGCCCGGACGGACTCGTCGGGTAAGGCGTGGTGCCGGCAATGCTGGTGGTGGAGATGGAGTGCGGCGATGGTGCGGTGTTGGTGGCGGAGGGGGATGACGGTGATGCCGGTGAACCCCTCGGACAGGGACCGCGGTACGAAGCGCGGCCATCGGGAGCGGAAGCTCGGCCGGTCGAGGGGGAGGTCGGCGAGCGGGCGTCCGGTACGGAGGGCTTCGAGGCCGGGCCCCTCGTCGAACTCCAGTTGAGCGTTGGCAAGTTGACCGGATGCGTGGTCCGATGCGGCTGCCACCGTCGGAGCGTTCTTGTTGCGCTCGTCCACGGAGATGACCGCCGTCGCCTCGACGCCCGGCAGCTTCCGGCTGTGGTCGGTCAGTCGCCGCAGTACGCCACCGTTGTCGTGGTCACGCGGGCCGGCGTCGGCAAGGTCGAGGAGAACGGATGTCAACTGCTGAGGGACCGATTGTTGAGGGATCGATTCGTCGCACATGCGTGGTTGTCTCCTGTGGACCGAACGCCGGTGATCCTCGCTCGACCTGGCTCGAATCTGACGTTGGCATGCTGCTGGGTCATATCTCAAGTGCACCCGCATCCTGGCAATGGTTGCTCAGCGGAGCAAGTGGGATACTCCCGGTGAGTGCTACTACTGATAGGCAGTGCTGATCGGCATGCTGATAAGTGGTGCCATATCAGTACGCACGGAATTCCTCTCAGTCCGCACGGTGTTGCTCGTCAGAGCCCGGGCGGGGCGCCTCGCGTCGAGGAGGGGCGGCCAGCGGCTCGGCGGCTTCCAGGAGGAGTTCGATCGTCTTCGTGAGGCCAGCGAGGCGGTGGCGCATCTGGCCGCCGGCATCGCCAGGGGCGAACGCCTCGGCCTCGGCCGCGTTGCTCGCCAAGTGGCGGCGGGCGAAGTCGAGCACCGTGCGGAGTTGGGTCTGGTCGTCCATGACGGCGCGAGCCACAGGTCCGGCCACTGCGCGCACCTCCTCTCGCCGGGTGTTGCCTGAACGGACCGTACCGCACAGTGCGTACGGCGCACGGTCGGCCGGGACGGCCGAGGCAACTCCGCACGGGGGGAGGAGATCGGAGCGGCGAGGAGGAAACTGGGGGAAGCGCCTTGTTTCCCCTCGCGCGGCCCGTACGATCCGCAGCAACGGGAAAGTGGACAGAAGTGGGCATGAGGAGCGCCGGAGGTGCTGGATGCCGTACGCCGACGGACTGGCGATCACCACGCTCGCCTCCTGCGATGCCGGCGCGGTGCTACGCGTCAGCGGCGAGCTCGACCACGACAGTGAAGGCGTCTTCCGCGTCACGGTGGGCGCCTGCGTCGGCGCCGGTCACCGCTATCTGACCCTCGACTGCTCGGCCCTCACCTTCTGCGACTCCCGCGGCCTGAACTGCCTGTTGGGCCTGCACTGGCTGCTGCGCCGCCGCCAGGGGCGGCTGCTGCTGGCGTGCGTGGGCCGCCGCGTACGACACGTACTGGACCAGACCGGCGGCAGCGAACTGCTCCCGGTCTTCACCACCGTCACCCAGGCCCTCGCCACTCTCCCCGAGAGCCACCGCCCCGTCTGGCCGCCCGACACGGCCCGCCACCGGTCCGCGGCTCAAGACCCGGCGTGACGATCTTCACCGCCTGCATTCCGCATCCTGCATGTCATCCTGACCTGACACTCTGTGCTCCTTACACTCTTTGACAGCAGGCCGAGGAGAACCTTCCGTTGAGTACCGGCGCGCCGCAGTACGACAGTTTTTACGAGCCCATAGATATGAGCACCGTTACAAGCCCACCCCGCACGTGAGCGGTGCCTGGGACGTCAACGAGCAGCACTTCAGCCCGCTCGGTGGTCTCATCGTGCATGCCATGGAGCGTCATCTGACGGCGCGTCCGGACAGCGGGCTGGTCCTCGGGCGGGTCAGCTTCGACATCCTGGGGCGCCTCGCGCTCGACGAGTGCGAGATCCACGTGGAGACGCTGCGGCCCGGCCGTACGATCGAACTGATCGAGGCCGTCGTACGGATCGCCGGCCGCCCCGTGGTCCGGGCGCGCGCCTGGCTGCTCGCCGCCGTGGACACCGCGGCCGTGGCCGGTGGCGCCGGTGACCGGCTCCAGCCGCCCGAGTCGCTGCCCGCCTGGCCGCTGGGCTCCGTATGGCCCGGTGGGTACATCGCCTCGCTGGATGTCCGGCCGGTCGCACCGCCGCAGCCGGGGCGCACGACCGCCTGGGTGTCCACACACCTCGACCTCGTCGCGGGACAGCCGAGCAGTCCGCTGGCGTCCTATCTCGCCCTGGTCGACACCGCCAACGGCATCGCCGTGCGCGAGTCGCCCACCGCCTGGATGTTTCCCAACGTCGACCTCACCGTCCACCTCCACCGGCAGCCGGAAGGGCGCTGGACCGGGCTGGACACCACCGTCACCTTCGGCGGCACCGGGCAGGGCATCACCAGCACGGTCCTGCATGACATCAACGGGCCCGTCGGCCACGCACAGCAGATACTCACCGTCCGCCCCATGCCGACCGCTGACGCCGAGTAGGACTGTCCCTGAGTACGACTGACACTGAGCAGACCCGCGAGTCCGGGCCGGCTGCCTCGGTCCGGGCCCCGCGGAGTCCGTCCTCACCTGCAGAGGCAGCTGCGTACCACTGCCAGGTGCATCCTGACCGGCGCTTGGACAAGAACTGGACAAGTACGGGACAAGCGGAGATGAATGCCACGCCGCCGTCGTGACCTGCGTCATTTATCCGGAGAGTGCTGCTGGGTAACGTTCTGTACGGCTTGCCCCCTCACCGATTCGGAGGGCTCATCGGTGCCCGCAGACCTCTCCCCGCTGATATCGGCGACGACCCAGTGGCTGACGTGCGCGTATCCGTCGAGCGGCGGTGCCATGAGCGCTGCCCTCACCGAGGCGCAGGCCCGGCAGGCCGTGACCGTCGCGGCGTGGCTGCGCTACCCGACGCCGATGGATGCCGCGCTGGTCTCGGTCACCGGCCCGGGTGGCTCAGCCCGTCTCGACTGGCTCACCGGCGCGGACGCCCCCGGATCGGACGCCCCCGGATCGGACGCCTCCGACCCGGACGGCGAGGCGGAGCGCGCGTGGCGGTCGTGGGTGGACGAGGTCGTCGCGAGCTGGGCTGCGGCCCTGCTCAGTACGCCCGCACTGGCCGAAACCGCGGTGAACGCCCTCGCCGACTCCTGGCACACCTCCGGGACACCGGTCGAATTCCGCCGCCTGGTCGCGCCCGACACCCACGAGCAGCAGGCCGCCGCCCTCCTGCGCCACCCGGACCTGCTGGCCCCCCTGGCAGAACTCCACCACCCCGAACTCCTCACCCGCCTGGACACCGACCGGGTGCTTGACGGCTGAGGAGAGACGGCTGAGGAGACCAGCTGGGCACGCGGGCACGTCACTCGACGGTGACGACCACCGAGTGGTGGCCCGTTGCCCCGTCGGGAACGGGTGGGGTGCGGCGTGCGGGCTGAGTCTTTCCCGTGCGGTCCGTGGCGCGGACCGTGAGGGTGTGCTTGCCGGGCCTCGCGCGCCACCGGAGGGACCACTGGCGCCACGTGTCGCGGGTGTCCTCGGCGGCGAGAGCGGCCCGCCGCCACGGTCCGTCGTCGATCCGTACCTCGACGCGGTCGATGCCGCGGTGCTGCGCCCATGCGACACCGGCGATCATGACCGTGCCGGTCCGCAGCCGGGCATCGGGCCTGGGTGTGTCGATACGGGACTGCGTCTTGACGGGGGCCTTGCGGGCCCACGCGCGCTCGACCCAGTACGCGTCGTAGGCGTCGAAGGTGGTGAGTTCGATGTCCTCGATCCACTTGCAGGCCGAGACGTAGCCGTACAGGCCGGGGACGACCATCCGTACCGGGAAGCCGTGCTCCAGCGGCAGTGGCCGGCCGTTCATGCCCAGCGCCAGCATCGCGTCCCGGCCGTCCATGATGTCCTCGACCGGACTGCCGATCGTCATGCCGTCCACCGAGCGCGCCACCAACTGATCGGCCGGGCCGCCCCGGGACGGCGGCCGGATGCCGCACTCCCGGAGCAGCTCGGCCAGGGGTACGCCGATCCACCGCGCGTTGCCCACGTACGGGCCGCCGACCTCGTTGGAGACGCAGGCGAGGGTGATGTCGCGTTCGATCAGGTCGCGTTGGAGGAGATCGTCGAAGGTCAGCGTCCGAGGTCTGGTGACGCCCGTGCCGTGGATGCGCAGCCGCCAGGTCGTGGCGTCGACCTTGGGGACGAGGAGCGCCGTGTCGACCCGGTAGAAGTCCTTCGACGGGGTGCGGAACGGGCCGAGGCCCGCGATACGTAGCTGCGCTCCGCGCGGGACGGGTGGTGCGGGGGACGCCGGCGGGGGCAGGACGACGCGGCTCCGGGAGGCGAGCGCGTCTCTGCCCGGACTGCCGAGCGTACGGCCCAGCACGCCGACGCCGGTGGAGGCCGCGGCGGCGGCCGAGGCCGCGAGGAGGAAGCCGCGGCGGTCCCAGCCCTTGCCCGCCACGGGCGCTTCCCCGGCCGCCGTCGCCTCCGAAGCCGGAGGCGGAGCCGAAGCCGGAGCCGGAGCCGGAGCCGGAGCCGGAGCCGCGGCCGATGCAGGGCCCGAGCCCGGTACCGTACGCCCACGCAGCCGCCCCGCGAACCAGTACAGCAGCCCGCCGCCCGCCACCGCCCCGACCAGCGACGGCAGCGCATCGAGGGCGCCCGCGTCCGGCCGGCTCACCGCGGCCACCGCCCCGACCACCCCGAACAGCAGGACGCCCGCCGCGCCGAGCCGCCGGCGGCGCAGCGCGAGGACGCCCAGGGCGAGCGCGAGCAGCGCCAGTACGGCCAGGATGCCGAGCTGGAGGACGAGCTTGTCCGCCGTACCGAAGGTCCGGATCGCCCAGTCCTTCACCGGCGCCGGGGTCAGGTCGACCGCCGCGCCGCCGACCGCCACGACCGGCCCGGCCTCCGGCCGCACCGCCGCCGACACCAGCTCCGCGACGGCCAGCGCCGCGTATCCGGCGAGCAGCCCGCTCACCGCCCCCGGCACCCACAGCTGAGCGCCGCGCACCCCTGGTTTCTCCCGATCCCTGCCCACACAGCAATTGTCCCGCCGACCGGGCGGATTTTCCCGGCCCCGCGGGGCACTCGGGCACGGCTGAGTCGGCGTGTTCCCGGGAGGCGAGGCTGTGACCGAACTGGCGGACGGCGCGGTGCGTCCCGTGTACCGACCGGCCCCACCGCTGGGCAGGCGGCTGGTCCGGCTGACGAAGACCACCGACCACAAGGTGATCGGCAATCTGTACCTGGTGACGTCGTTCTGTTTCTTCCTCTTCGGCGGCGTGCTCGCGCTGCTGATGCGGGCCGAACTGGCGCGCCCCGGTCTGCAGATCACCGACGAGCACCTCTACAACCAGCTGTTCACCATCCACGGCACGGTCATGATGCTGCTCTTCGCCACCCCGCTCTTCGCGGGCTTCGCGAACGCCGTCATGCCGCTCCAGATCGGCGCGCCGGACGTGGCCTTCCCCCGCCTGAACGCGCTGTCGTACTGGATGTACCTCTTCGGCGGCCTGATGGTGGTGAGCGGCTTCCTGGTGCCCGGCGGGGCCGCGGCCTTCGGCTGGTTCGCCTACGCGCCGCTGAACGGGGCCGTCCGGTCACCGGGCGCCGGCGGCGACCTGTGGACGATGGGCCTGGTCGTGGCGGGGGTGTCCACCACGCTCGGCGCGGTCAACTTCATCACCACCATCATGTGCCTGCGCGCGCCCGGCATGACGATGTTCCGGATGCCGATCTTCACCTGGAACGTGCTCTTCACCTCGATCCTGGTGCTCCCCGCCTTCCCCGTGCTGACGGCGGCGCTGCTGGCGCTGGAGGCGGACCGGAAGTTCGGTGCGCACATCTTCGACGCGGCCAATGGCGGGGCGATCCTCTGGCAGCACCTGTTCTGGTTCTTCGGCCACCCCGAGGTGTACATCGTCGCGCTGCCGTTCTTCGGCATCGTGACGGAGATCCTGCCGGTCTTCTCCCGCAAGCCGATCTTCGGGTACGTCGGGCTGATCGGCGCGACCGTCGCGATCACGATGCTGTCGGCCGTGGTCTGGGCACACCACATGTTCGCCACCGGCGCGGTGCTGCTGCCGTTCTTCTCCCTGATGTCGTTCCTCATCGCGGTGCCCACGGGAGTGAAGTTCTTCAACTGGATCGGGACGATGTGGCGCGGGGCGCTGTCCTTCGAACCGCCGATGCTGTGGGCGGTCGGCTTCCTCGTGACGTTCCTGCTCGGCGGGCTCAGTGGCGTACTGATCGCCTCGCCGCCGCTGGACTTCCACCTCACCGACTCGTACTTCATCGTGGCGCATCTGCACTACGTGCTGTTCGGGACGGTGGTGTTCGCGATGTTCGGCGGCTTCTACTTCTGGTGGCCCAAGCTGACCGGGAAGATGCTGGACGAGCGGCTCGGCAAAATCCACTTCTGGACGCTGTTCGTGGGCTTCCAGACCACCTTCCTCGTCCAGCACTGGCTCGGCGAGAACGGCATGCCGCGGCGTTACGCCGACTACCTCGCGGCCGATGGATTCACCCTGCTCAACACCGTCTCGTCCATCGGCGCGTTCCTGCTGGGCGCCTCGACGCTGCCGTTCCTTTACAACGTGTGGAAGACGGCGAAGTACGGCACGCGCGTCGGCACCGACGACCCGTGGGGCTACGGCCGGTCCCTGGAGTGGGCCACCTCCTGCCCGCCGCCGCGCCACAACTTCGTTGCCCTGCCGCGCATCCGCTCCGAGTCGCCCGCCTTCGATCTGCACCATCCGGAGAAGGAGTGGCACACATGAAGTCGCAGGAGAGGTAGGGGACATGAAGACGGAAGCTGTTCTCTTCGCCGGGGTGGCGGGCTTCTTCGGTGTCACCGCGGGCGTCTACGGCAGGTACGGGCACGACCCCGCGGGCACCAGCGTGCTGATCGTCGCGTGCCTGATGGCCGCGCTGGTCGCCTTCTTCCTGGCCGTGCAGTACCGGCGGCGCGGGTCGCGGGCGCAGGACCGCCGCGACGCCGAAGTGGCCGACACCGCAGGGCCGTTGGAGTTCTTCCCGCCCGCCAGCCCCTGGCCCCTGGTCGTCGCCGCCGGGTTCACGGTCGTCGCGCTCGGTGTGGTCTTCGGGCTGTGGCTGGCGCTGCTCGGCGCGGGGGTGCTGGCCCTCGGCATCTTCGAGATGGTGTTCCAGTACGCGAGGAGTCAGGACCGACAGGACAGTCGGGGCCGACGGGACCGTCAGGAGTCCGGCGGCCGGTCGCGCAGCTGACGGGCGGACTCCCGGGACTCCGCGCGCGGGTGCGAGGCCGCCGCGAACCAGTGGCTGAGCGCGGACCGCAGCCGCCCGGCCCCGTCACCGGACCCGTCCCGCCCGGCCGCCGCCAGCGGGGGAGCCGCCGGCATCGAGCCGTGCAACACCACGTACCGCTCCTCGTCGCCCACCGGCCGGTGCTCCTCCTCGTAACCGCCCTCGACCGTCTGGCGCATCCGTCCGGTCTCCTCGCCCTCGGCCAGCCGTTCCAGTTCCGCCTCGCGCAACGCCAGGCACACCCGCTTGACCACCATGAACACCAGCACGGGCAGCACGATCAACGCCGTCCGCAGCACCCAGGTAAGGGCGTTGAGGGAGATGCCGAAGGCGTGGGCCACCACGTCGTTCCCGCCGGCCAGCAGCAGTACGCCGTAGGCGCTGACGGCCGCCGCGCCGAGCGCCGTGCGCACGGGCCGGTCGCGCGGCCGGTCGCACAGGTGGTGCTCGCGCCGGTCGCCGGTCACCCATGCCTCGGCGAACGGGTAGGCGTACAGCAACGCGAACAGCGCGAGCGGCAGCACCACCGCCGGGAGCAGTACGTTCCACATGAGGGTGTGGCCGGTGACCGTCGTCTCCCACGGCGGTACGAGCCGCAGCGCTCCCTCCAGGAAGCCGACGTACCAGTCCGGCTGGGCGCCGGTGGACGCCTGGTCCGGCCGGTAAGGGCCGTACACCCAGACCGGGTTGATCTGCGCCACCCCGCCGAGAAACGCCGTCACCCCGAAGACCATGAGGGACAGGCCGCCCGAGGTGGCCGCGAAGTGCGGGACGAGGGGCCTGCCGACCACATTGCGGTTGGTGCGGCCGGGGGCCGACCACTGCGTGTGCTTGAGGTAGAAGACCAGGATCAGATGGACGGTGACCAGGGCCAGGATCAGGCCCGGCAGCAGCAGGATGTGTACTCCGTACAGCCGGGAGATCAGGTCGTGGCCGGGGAACTCCGCACCGAAGACGAACATGCTGACGTACGACCCGACGAGCGGCACCGAGAGCATGATGCCCTGCGCGATCCGCAGCCCGGTGCCGGACAGCAGGTCGTCCGGGAGCGAGTAACCGGCGAAGCCCTCCGCCAGCGCCAGCAGGAAGAGCGTCACCCCGATCATCCAGTTCACCTCGCGGGGCTTGCGGAACGCGCCGGTGAAGAAGACCCGCAGCAGGTGCACGCCGATCGCGGCGAGGAAGACGAGCGCGGCCCAGTGGTGCATCTGCCGGATCAGCAGCCCGCCGCGCACGTCGAAGCTGATGCGCAGGGTGGAGTCGAACGCCTCGGACATCCGGACACCGGAGAGCGGAGTGTACGAACCGTCGTACACCACCTCGTTCATGCCGGGTTGGAAGAACAGCGTGAGGTACACCCCTGTCAGCACCAGCACGATCAGGCTGTAGAGGGCCAGTTCGCCCAGCAGGAACGACCAGTGGTCGGGGAACGGCTTGCGCAGCAGCCCGCCGCCCTCGGCGACCGGCAGCCGGGCGTCCAGCGCCTCCGTGGTGCGGCCGGCGGCCTGCCTCGATTTCTGCTTCACGGCGCGTGCCTTCAGGCGGGACCGCCGGAAGAAGAGCATGCCCACTCCTCCCTCTTCGGGAGCCCCTGACGCATCGCCCGCCAGGTGGCGCCACGAGGACGTGTAGCCGCTTGTCGGCGGGCCACGCAGGACCGGGGAAAACCGCTGGCCGGAGCGGTGTCCGTGTGGCAGCGTCCGCGCTGTGACAGACACCGACCGAAGTGGCACCGGCCCCGCCGTGACCGACACCGACCGAAGTGGCACCGGCCCCGCCGTGACCGACACCGACCGCATCCGGATAACCCCCGTCGCCGAGCGCCCGGAACTGCTGCCCCGGCTCTACGAGTTCGCCGACACCTGGCCGGACTTCGTCCCGCACGACCCGGTGGCGGACGCCCTGTTGGGCCGGGTGGCCGCGGAATTCCCCGAGTACTGCGTGGTGGCGACGGACGGCGACCGCGTCGTGGCGCGCGGGCTGAGCGTGCCCTTCGACGGCGCGAGCGACGGCCGGGAGGAGACGCCGGACCGGGGCTGGGACCGGGTGTTGGGATGGTCGTTCCACGACCGGCGGGACGGGGACCGGCCGACGACGGCCAGTGCGTTGGAGATCACGGTGGACACCGAATACCTCGGCCGCGGGCTGTCCTACCGGATGCTGGAGGCGCTGCGGAATGCCGTCGGCCGGCAGGGCCACGACGCGCTGCTGGCCCCGGTCCGCCCGACCGCCAAGCACCTCGAACCGCACGTCCCCATGACCGACTACATCCACCGGCGACGCGCGGACGGACTGCCGGCCGACCCGTGGCTACGGGTGCACCTCAAGGCCGGCGGCACCATCGAGAAGATCGCCCCGGCGTCGATGACGGTCAGCGGCTCCCTGGCCCAGTGGCGCCAATGGACCGGCCTGCCCTTCGACCACGACGGTCCCGTAGAGGTGCCCGGCGCCCTGATCCCCGTGCACTGCGACACCACACACGATCACGCGGTCTACGTCGAACCCAACGTCTGGGTCCGGCACCGAGTGCACCCGCGACCGTAGCGGGCACGACATACTCCGGTAACGGCCCCGGGGGGCTACGCCTTCTACGCTCGTACGGAGAAGGTGTACGGAAAGGTGGGGACGGGGAGACGGCCGGGGGAGGGGCGTTCGGGCGTGCAGGACGACGTGGAGCTGCGCCACCACGTGGTGCACGGCTACCGCCGCGCCTTCCGGCTCGCGGGCCGTGGCCCCGCCCTCGTGTTCCTGCACGGCATCGGGGACTCCTCCGCGACCTGGGCGGGCATCCTCCCGGCGCTGGCCAGGAACTACACCGTGATCGCCCCCGACCTGCTCGGCCACGGCGCCTCCGACAAGCCGCGCGCCGACTACTCGGTCGCCGCCTACGCCAACGGCGTCCGCGACCTGCTCGGCGTCCTCGGCATCGACCGCGCGACCCTGATCGGGCACTCGCTCGGCGGCGGGGTGGCCATGCAGTTCGCGTACCAGTTCCCCGAGCGCACCGAGCGCCTGGTGCTGGTCAGCGCGGGCGGCGTGGGCCGGGAGGTCACCCCCGTCCTGCGGGCCGTGTCCCTGCCGGTGGCCGCCGCGCTGCTCTCTGTGCTCGGCCTGCCGGGGATGCGCGCCCAGACCCGGCTGGCCCTCGGGCTGCTCAAGCGCCTCGGTACGGACCTCGGGCAGGACGCGCCGACCCTGCTCCGGCTGGTCGACGCGCTTCCGGACGCGGCGTCCCGGAGCGCGTTCGTCCGCAGCCTGCGCGCCGTGGTCGACTGGCGCGGCCAGGTCGTCACCATGCTGGACCGCTGTTACCTGGCCGAGGGCATGCCCACCCTGCTGCTGTGGGGGTCACGGGACGGCGTGATACCGGTACGCCACGCGTACCGTGCGCACGATGCGATGCCCGGCAGCCGCCTGGAGGTCTTCGAGGGGGCCGGGCACTTCCCCTTCACCGCCGATCCGGACCGCTTCCTCGCCGCGGTGCAGCACTTCATCGCCACGACCCGGCCGGCCGACTGGAGCCCGGAGCGGTGGCGCGAGCTGCTCAGAGCGGGTCGGCCCGGCACCGCGGCCGGCCGCCCGGACGACGCCCGCAACCGCGCCGTGGAGCGTGAACTGCGGGACGAGAGCGAGCGCAGCGCCACGTAACGCTTTTTACGGGCGGTCGTTTGCGGGCGGTCTTTTTACGGGCGGCGCCAGCTGTGGTCCGGGAGGTGGGAGCCGGCCTGCGGACCCATCCGCAGCATCCCGCCGTCGACGGCCCACGACGCCCCCGTCACATACGCCGCGTCCGGACCGGCGAGGAAGGCGATGACGGCGGCCACCTCACGGGCGTCGCCGGGCCTGCCCAGCGGGACACCGGGCCGGTCCTTGACGGTCACGTCCTCGTCGGTCTGCCCGGTCATCGGGGTGGCGATCTCACCGGGCGCGACGGCGTTCACGTTGATGCCGTACTCGGCCAGCTCCAGCGCCATGACCTGCGTCAGCAGGCCCAGCCCGCCCTTGGCGGCGCAGTACGGCGCGGCGCCGACCCGGGGCTGGTGCTCGTGCACGCTGGTGACATTGACGATCCGGCCGCCGTCACCCTGGTCGATCATGCGCCGGGCGGCCGGCTGGGAGCAGAGGAACGGGCCGATGAGGTCCACGTCCACCACGTGCTGGAACGTCGCGTGGTCGATGTCCAGGAAGGGCGTGGCAGTGCCGGTACCGGCGTTGTTGACGAGTACGTCGAGCCGGCCGAGCCGCTCCGCGAGCCGGTCGACGGCGCCGGCGGCCGCGGGCAGATCCGCGAGGTCCATCCGCTCGATCACCGCGTTCCGGCCCTTGCCGCGGACCTCCTCGGCCGTCGCCTCGGCGCCCTCCCGGTCGCTGTGCCAGGTGATGCCGATGTCCAGCCCCTGCTCGGCGAGGCGTACGGCGGTGGCCCGGCCGATGCCGGAGTCCGCCCCGGTGATCACGGCGGTACGCAGGTCCGGTGCCGGGTTCATGGTCAACGCTCCTCCGCCCGGGAGACGGGCAGCAGCTCACGGATGTCGGGCGGCAGGACGCTGCCGAGCTTCTCGCTGAGCTCGGGCGCCAGCGCCGCGTCCAGCGTTTCGAAGACCGCGCTCGCCTCCTGCAGCGCGGCGTCCTCCGAGACCCCGCCGCGCCAGGCGATCCGCGCGGCGAACGTCGTCAGATCGAACCGCTCCGCCGTGTGGTACTCCTCGGGGCCGCCCTCGTGCGCGGCGACCACCCGGCGGAGGTGCTCGCCGATCTCCTGCGGCAGCTGGGCCGCCAGATGCTCGGCGAGGCCGTCGGGGACGCGCTCCGCCAGCGTCTCCAGCGTCGCCCGCACCGCGCGCTCCGCCGCCCCGCGGTCGGGGAGCGCGGCTCCTGCCTGCACCAGGCGCAGGAACTCGTCGTGATGCATGATCATTCACCCTTCCGTGCCGTCGACACGCAGCTGTACCTGCTCCGCCAGCCGCTCCAGGCTCCGGTCCAGCGCCGCCTCCACGGCCTCGCCGCCCGGGTCGTGGGACGCCTCGAAGAAGGACAGGTGAATGGTCACCTCGCTCGCCCCGCTCCCGATGCCGGCCACCTGGAGCCACCCCGCGTAGCTGCCGGTCTCCCGGGTGCCCCATTCCATGCGCTGCTGATCCGGCTCGGCCCGGAAGAGGGCGGACGCGTCCTCGCCCGTACGGTCCTCGTGCACCGTCACGGCCGGCAGCTCCGCCTCCCGTACGTGCAGGTCCGCCGGCATCCAGGAATCGAGCTGCGACACATTGCTCGCCTGGTCGAAGACGTGCTCGGGCAGCGCCGGCATCGTCCGCGAACGCTCGTACTCAGTCATGCCACGCCTCTCCTCGGTTCCTGGGTTCCTCGGTCGCTGGGTTCTCGGTTGCCGGGTTCCTGGATTCCGCGTTCCTCACGCCTCCGCGGAACGCCGCCACGGAACGTCTGCCTCGTGACGCCTGCCCCGTGCCGCCGCGCGGCGGCACACAACCACCCGATTGCTCGGGATGTGGGCGATTCGTCATCGCGAATTCCGCCGCGGATTTTCTTTGACCGGCCTTCGGCCGTCACAATCAGCCAGGCACACCGGAACGATCTCCCTGTGAGGAGGCACGTAATTGGAAGGAAGGCTGGCCATGACGGCGGATGCGCGTGGCGAGGTCGAGGAGTTCATCCTGGGGGAGCGGTTCGCCTGCCTGGCAGGGCGTTCGGCCTGGCGCCGGGGCGGCATAACCCACCGGCACTACGACCGGATGGGGAGTACGGAAGCCGCCCGGCTGATGGCATTCGATCTCGCGGAATTCGTCGGCTCGGCGGACTGGAGCCCCCGGACGTTCACCAGCTTCATCGCGACCTTCGAGCAACCTCGCGGGGTCGATGAGCTGCGGTTCGAAGAGCTTCTCTGGCAGCAGCTCCAGCTGCTCCACGAACAGGACGCGGAAAGTCATCGCTGGGCCGAGGGCTATTCGTCCGATCCGCAGTCCGGACAGTTCGCCTTCTCCGTGGCCGGCCACCCCTTCTTCGTGATCGGTCTGCACGAGACGCACCGCCGCTGGGGCCGTCGGCCTCCCTTCCCGATGCTGGCCTTCAATTCCCACGAGCAGTTCGACCTCATAAAGGGCGCCGGCATGTGGGACCGGCTTGCGGACAAGATACGCAAGCAGGACATCAAGCTGCAGGGGGACATCAACCCCAACCTGTACGAGTACGAGCAGCTCTCCGAGGCCCGCCGCTACTCCGGCCGCCCGAAGCCCGCCGACTGGCAGTGCCCCTTCGCCGCCCGGGAAGCCGATCGGGAAGCCGTCGGGGAAGCCGAGCGGGAGCTGGAGGCGGAGCGCGAGCTGACCGTCTCGGGGGCGTAACCGCCCGAGCGGCATCGGCACAGCCACACACCGGGCCGCCGTGCCCGTGGCTGTGCCGACCGGGTGGCCTTGCCCGTGGCTTGTGCCGACCGGTGGCCTTGCCCTCGCTTGTGCCGACCGGGTGGCCTTCCCGCCCCCGCGGCCTGTCAGGTCGCACCCGGCCACCCGGCGTGCCGAAGATGCACCGTGATCTTCGGCAACCGGCTCCGCAGGAGCGCTCCCGCACCCCGCCCCAAGCCCGGCCTGCGCACCGTACTGACGCTCCTGGCCGCCGCCTCCCTGGGCGCGGCGGCCCTGCCCGCCGTACCGGACGCCGCCGCGACCCCGCCACCGCCCGGCCGCCCCGCGACCCCCGCCGAGCAGCGCGTCGACGCACACCTGAACGCCATCCGGCACGACCCGCGGGCGCTGCGCGCCTTCATGCGGGCCCTGCCCAAGGGCGGCGACCTGCACAATCACCTCGTCGGCGCCGCGTCCACCGAACTGCTCGTCCACCTCGCCGCGCAGGACGGGCTGTGCATCGACCGGACCGATACCGCCCTGCCGCCGCCGTGCCGCGCCGGCACCCGGCCCGCCGCCGACACCCGCACCGACCCCGCCTTCCGGCAGCGGCTGATCCGCGCCTGGTCGATGCAGGACCTCCCGCCCGGCACCTCCGGCCACGACCACTTCTTCGCCGCCTTCGGCAAATTCGACGCGGCCGCCAAGCGGCACACCGGTGAGCTGCTCGCCGACGTGACCGGCACCGCGGCCGCGCACCACCAGTCGTACCTGGAGACCATGATCAGCCCGGCCGCGGCCGCCGCGCGCCGACTGGCCACCGACGTCGGGTACGACGCCGACTTCGCCCGGATGCACCGCGAGCTGCTGGCCGGCAGCAAGCTGGACCGCGTGGTGCGCGACGCCCGGCGGGAGGCCGACCGGGCCACGGCCGTTTCCCGCCGTACCGCACACTGCGCCACCCGCGCCCCGGCGCCCGGCTGCCGCGTGACCGTCCGCTTCATCTCCCAGGGCATCCGGTCCGAGGCCCCCGAGCTGGTCTTCACGCAGCTCGCGCTCGGCATGCGGTTGGCCGAGCGCGACCGGCGGTTCGTCGCGGTGAACCTCGTCGCGCCCGAGGACGGCGCGGTCGCCCTGCGCGACTACCGGCTCCACATGCGGATGCTGGACTACCTGCACGGCGTCTACCCCCGCGCCCACATCACCCTGCACGCCGGCGAACTCACCCCCGGTCTCGTCAAACCCGCCGACCTGCGCTTCCACATCCGCGAAGCCGTCCACACCGGCCACGCCGAGCGCATCGGCCACGGCGTGGACCTGGCGCACGAGGACGGCGCGGAAGAGCTGCTGCGCACCATGGCCCAGCAACGCATCGCCCTCGAATCGCCACTGACGAGCAACGCCCAGATCCTCGGCGTCAGCGGCGACGACCATCCCTTCCAGCGCTACCGCCGGGCCGGCGTACCGGTGACGCTCGCCACCGACGACCCCGGGATCTCCCGCACCGACATCAGCCACGAGTACCAGCGCGCCGCGACCACGTACGACCTGAGCTACCCCGAGCTGAAGGACCTCGCCCGCACCGCACTGGAGGAAGCCTTCCTGGGCGCTGGCCCGAAGGCACGGCTGCAGGAGCGCCTGGAGGCCGCCTTCGCCCGCTTCGAGCGGCACATGGCACACAGCAGGCACTGATGCCCGTGACCACCGTCCCCCTGACACCCGTCCCTCTGAAGCCTGTACCGGGCCCCCGTGGCCTGCCCCTCCTCGGCAACCTCCCGGCCTTCGGCAGGGACCCCCTGGCCTTCCTCGTACGGCTGCGTGACGAGTACGGCGACGCCGTGACCTGGTCCCTCGGCCCGCGACGCAGCCTCTTCCTCTTCCACCCCACCCACATCGCCGAATTCCTCGCCGCCCGGGAGCGCACCTTCGAGCTCCTGGAGATCGGCTGGGCCTTCAAGCAGCTCACCGGCGGCAGCCTCATCCTCAGCAAGGGCAGCGACTGGCGCCGCAAACGCTCCCTGGTCCAGCCCACCGTCCGCCCGCGCCAGGTCCGCGGCTACGCCACCGCCATGGTCGAGTGCGCGCGGGACGCGGCCGCGCAGTGGCAGGACGGCGACCGCATCGACGTACGCCACCAGATGGCGCTGCTCACCCAGCGCATCGTCCTGCGCACCCTGTTCGGCAACGACCTCGGCGACCGGACCCGGGCGCTCAGCGAAGCGATGGCCGTCGCCGAACACGGCATCGGCGCCGAACTGCGGAACATGACCCTCTTCCTGCCGGGCTGGATCCGCACCCCGGGCCGGCGCCGCCTGCTCCGGGCCATCGCCACCATCGACGCCGAGGTGCACCGGCTGATCCGCGCGCGGCAGCGGCGCGGCGACACCGGGGACCGCGACGACCTGCTGAGCAGGCTGCTGGCGGCCCGCGACGAAGAGGGCCGCCCGCTCACCGCCGAGGAGGTACGCGACGAGGCCGCCACCCTGTGGGCCGCCGGCCACGAGACCACCTCCACGGCCCTGACCTGGACCTGGTACCTGCTCTCGCACTCACCGGAGGCCCGCGAACGGCTCACCACCGAACTCGACGAGGTCCTCGCCGGCCGCCCACCCACCATCGACGACTACGACCGCCTGGCGTGGACCCGGCAAATCATCAAGGAAGCCCTCCGGCTCTATCCGCCCGCCTGGCTCATCCCCGCCGTCGCCCGCGACGGCGCCACCCTCGCCGGCACCCGCATCCCGGCCGGCACCGTCGTGTGGTGCAGCCAGTGGACCACCCACCGCGACCCGCGCTGGTTCCCCGACCCCACGGCATTCCGCCCGCAACGCTGGGACCCCGACGCCCCCGACCCCGTACCGGACCACGCGTGGTACCCCTTCGGCGGCGGCCAACGCACCTGCCTAGGCGCCCGCTTCGCCCAGGTAGAGGCCGCCCTCCTACTGGCCACCCTCGCCCAGCACCACCACCTCGACGTAGCCCCCGCCGACCCGGCCCCCCGCGTCGGCCTACTCCTCCAGCCGCCCACAGCCCTGCACGCCACGGTGCGGCGGCGCCGGACCGTGTGCGATGGGTCGCCGCGGCGTCGCGGCGACCCATCGGCCATGCCCTAGGGCTTCTCGCAGTTCACGGCTGTGGGCGCACTCGGGTTGACGCACTTGTCGTGGCCGGCGCCCCCATCATTCGCGTTCTGGCCCTCATTGCCGTTGAGATCGTCGTTTCCGTCCTCACCGCTGAGGTTGTCGTTTCCCTTGCCTCCGCTGAGCTTGTCGTTGCCGTCGCCGCTTTCCAGCGTGTCAACGCCTTCTTCGCCGAAGAGGCGGTCGTTTCCGCCCTTGGGATTGCTCTCCCGCAGCGTGTCGTCACCGGGACCGCCGTACATGGTGTCCTTGCCTTCCAGGCCGTTGTGGTCGTCGTTGCCCGGACCGCCGCGCAGGTCGTCGTTGCCGGTCCCGCCCACGAGCTCGTCCGGTCCGTCCTCGCCGAAGATCCGGTCGTCGCGCTCGTCTCCGCGGATCTCGTCGGCGTCGAACGCTCCCGTGCCGCTTGCTCCGGCGTAGATGGTGTCGCGGCCCGGCTTCGCGTTGGGCGGGGGACTGTCGTGGTAATCCCCGCAGATCACGTCCGCGCCGTCGAGACCACGAATGGTGTCGTTGCCTCCCAGCCCCATGATGACGTCGCGGCCATTGGTGCCGACGAGGGTGTCGTCCTTCTCCGTGCCGAGGATCGTCGGAGTCCGGGTGACACACGTGAATGCGGCAACCGCATCCGCGTCGGCATGGGCCGCACCAGGAGCCGTGAACGTGGCTGCGAGCGCTGCCGCCAGCATGGCGGTCCAAGGAACCAGCCGCCTGGTCATGCGCCTCCGGCACTGCAAACTGGGATTCATGGGTCTCCTCCTTTTCTTCGCTGTCGTCGTTCACGCAACGGGCCGAGAAGCTTTCGCGGTGGTCACCAGCCACTGGAGGAGCCCATGTTCCGCTGGAAATTCTCGTAACCGTCGTCGAGCAGGTCCTCGTTGGTCAGGCCGTGCTGACGCTCCAACCGCTTGTGGTCGTAGTAGTTGTCGAGCTCGTCGTAGAGCGACTCGTCGGTGGTCTCCTGCTCCGGGGCCTCGTACAGCGGCTCGTCGGCCGTTGCTTCCTCCGGGGCGTCGTAGAGCGGCTCGTCCGTTGTTCCTTGCGCCGGGTCCTCGTTCACGATCCCGGGCGGCTGCTCCGGCGCGTCCGATTCCGAACTCCCGCAGGCGCTCAGGCCCATGGCCAGCGCCGCGCCGGCCGAGACCACCAAGAGCTTTGCTCGCATGGCCCGTTCCCCCTGTCGTTTCCACCGTGTGCGGTGCTTTGCGTCCACGCTGCCAGCGAGCGATCGGCACCGCTGTGGGGTGACCCCGCCAAGCGGCGGCGGGTTTTCCCTCCGAACGGGTGTGCCGTTACTGGCGGGCCGTACGGTCACCGCGCTGCGGCCCGCCTCGAAATCTCGCTGCACAAACCCGGATCCGGCCGCGACAATGGGGGAATGCCAGCGGCCGGCGCTGTCCCGACACCGACCACTGCCTGGCCGTGGGGGGAAGACCGGGAACCGGGACGGTCGCTCGGACCTCTCCTGCTGGGGGTGGCGGGCGTGCTGCTCGCTTCGGCAGCCACCCTGGCCACGTGGCGCAGCGCGCCGTATCCGCCATGGGTGTGGCTGCCGGTGCAGACGGCCGGGGTGACCTTCGTATGGTGTGGGGTGGTACTGCGGCTCCGCAGGCCGGCGAACGCTACCGGACGCTGGATGATCCTGGTCGGCTTCACCTGGTACATCGGGGAATTGCAGCTCAGCGACAATGCGGTGCTGTTCGCGATCGGCTTCTGCTGCTATTACCTCACCTACGCCGCCCTCGGCCACTTGGTGCTCGCCCTGCCCTCGGGACGGCTCTACCACCGCTACGAACGTCGGGTCGCTGCACTCCTCTACACCATGCCGTTGGTGACCCAGGGGGTGCGATACCGGGCCGAGTACCTGCCGCAACCGCAGCAGTGGGGAGATCCCCAGGCACTGTATTCGATCTGGGCGCCGATCGGCAGCGTCGTGGCCCTCGCGCTGACCGCACTGACCGCCGCCCTCGTGGTGCGCCGCTGGGCCGCGGCGGGGCGGCCGGTCCGCCGCGCCTACGCGCCGGTGTGGACGACCATGCTCGCGCTGGGAGGAGTGGTCGTCACGGCTGCCGTCGCGGCGATGCTCGACGCGCCACTCGGGCTGCAGAGGGTTACTCTCCTGGCGTACGCCCTCTGCATGATTGTCACGCCGGTCGCACTCGCCGCCGGGCTGGTGCGGGTCCGCATGGCACGCGTACGGGTGGCCGATCTCGTCGTACGGCTGGAAGAATCCGCTGAACCGGAGGCCGTACGGGCGGCCATCGCCGAGGCGCTGGGCGACCCCGCGCTGGAACTGTGGTTCCCACGTCCCGACACCGCGGGGCACACCGCGGCCGGTTATGTGCGCACGGACGGAGCGGCCTCCGACGTCCTTCCCGGAGACGGCCGCGGTGTCACGCCCGTCGTCCGACGGGGGCAGCCGCTGGCGTTTCTCGTCCACGATCCGGCGCTCCGCGAGCAGCGCCCCCTAATCGGCACTGTCCTGGCCGCGGCGGGGCTCGCGCTGGACAACGCCCGCCTGCTGGCCGCGCAACGCGCCCAACTCGAAGAAATACGTGCCTCCCGTGCACGCATCGCGCTCGCGGCCGACGCCGAACGCCAGCGCATCCAACGCGACCTGCACGATGGCATCCAGCACAAGCTGCTGGTGATCTCCATGCTGGTGGACCGGGCCCGAGCGACCGGCACGGCGGACGAGCCCGATGAGGGACAGCGGCCCGATCTGGCCTCGGCAGCGCTGTACTTGACGGAGGTCCTGCACGAGCTTCGTGCACTGGCCGAGGGAATCAGCCCGCCGATCCTGGTGGAGGAGGGCCTGGCCGCCGCCGTCGAAGCACTCGCCGAGCGAGGCCCGCTGCCCGTGCTCACCTGCATTCCGCACCGTCGCTGGCCGGAACATGTGGAACGGACCGCCTACTTCGTGATCACCGAAGCCCTGGCCAACACATACAAGCACGCGGAGGCGACCCAGGTGCGCATCCGGGCGGACGACGAACCGGACCGTCTGGTCGTCGACATTGCCGACGACGGCACAGGCGGCGCGGACCCGGCACGCGGGACGGGCTTGCGCGGACTGGAGGACCGGGTGGGGGCCCTGGACGGGCAGCTCCACGTGATCAGTCCGCTGCGCGCGGGCACCCGTCTGGTCGCGGAGCTGCCATGCGCATCGTGATCGCGGAGGACTCCGGACTGCTGCGGCAGATGCTGGCCGAGATCCTCACCGCGCGTGGCTTCACCGTGACCGCGGAGGTCGCCACCCTGCCCGAGTTGCTGCGAGCCGTCGCGGCCGATCCACCCGATGTCGCCGTGCTGGACATCCGCATGCCACCGACCCACCGCGACGAGGGGCTGGAAGGCGCGGAGCGGATCCGGGCGGGCCATCCCTCGGTCGGTTTACTGGTGCTCTCGCATTACGCCGAGACGTCTTACGCGATGCGCTTGCTGCAAGCGGCCGACCGGGCTGTGGGGTACCTCGTCAAGGACCGGGTCCGGGACGCGGACCGGCTTGTCGACGCCATCAAGCGGGTGGCCTCCGGAGAGGTCGTCGTCGACCCGGAGGTCGTCCAACGCGTCCTCACCCGTCCTCGGACGACCGATCCACTGGCTTCCCTGCTCCCGGTGGAGCGGCAGATCCTGGCACTCATGGCGGAAGGCCACTCGAACGCGGCGATCGCCACGGAACTCAGCTACAGCCTCAAGACGATCGAGAAACGTGTCACCTCGATCTCCCAGAAACTCGGCCTGCCGCACCCCGAAAGCCACGAACGTGCCCACGTCAATCTCCGCGTGCTCGCGGTACTGGCGTATCTGCGCAGCACACCGGGCGGGGGACACCCCACAACGGATCCCGCCGTCTAATTATCGAACAAATATTCGTTAGCTTTGGTGTCCGTCAGTACCGCTTCCCGGCCACCACGCCAACCGTCACCAGGGCCAGCACCACCCACGCGAACCACAGCCAGCCGCTGCTGCCCACCGCCACCGTGTACGCCGTGGCCAGGATCAGCCCGCCCACCGTGCACCCTGCCATCGCCTTAGCCGATCCGGGCATCCTGGCATCCTCCTCACGGCGGCCCGTACGGGGATATGCCACGGGCCGCGGCCTTGGGGACATGTTCCCCGGCCGCGGCCCGTACCGCCAGCTTTCGTCGGATTCCGTGTGGTCCGCGCTATCCCTGGCCGCGCGCGTTCAGCGACGCGAGGTAGGCGTTGTACGCCGCCAGCTCCTTGTCGCCGTCCCGGTCGGCGGCCCGGTCCTTCCGTACCGACTGCCGCTTCTCCGTCGTGTACCACTGGAAGACCAGCGCGATCAGCACCAGCACCGACGGGATCTCACTGAACGCCCAGGCGATGCCGCCCGCCGCCTGCTGGTCCGCGAGCGCGTCGACGCCCAGCGAGGCCGGCGGGTGCTGGAACGTCTTGATCATCGTCTCCGACGCCATCATCAGCGCGATGCCGAAGAACGCGTGGAACGGCATCCCCGCGAACAGCTCCAGCATCCGCATCACGTACCCCGGACGGTGCGGGCCCGGGTCCACGCCCATGATCGGCCAGAAGAACACCAGCCCGACCGCCAGGAAGTGCACCATCATCGCGATGTGCCCGGCCCGCGACTCCATCAGGAAGTCGAAAAGCGGCGTGAAGTACAGCGCGTACAGGCTCGCGATGAACAGCGGAATCGTGAACGCCGGGTGCGTGATGATCCGCATGTACCGGCTGTGCAGCAGCGCCACCAGCAGCTCGCGCGGGCCCTTGCGGCCACGGCCCGCGGCCGGCAGCGCCCGCAGCGTCAGCGTCACCGGCGCGCCGAGCAGCAGCAGGATCGGCGACAGCATGCTGATCACCATGTGCTGCACCATGTGCACGCTGAACATGACCATGCCGTAGTCGTTCAGCTTCGTGCACATCACCAGGGCGACCGAGAGCACGCCCACGACCCAGGCCACGATCCGGCTCACCGGCCAGCTGTCGCCGCGCCGCCGCAGCCGCAGCACGGCCCAGCCGTACAGCGCCAGCCCCAGCAGGCATCCGACGAGGAAGAACGCGTCGCCGCCGAACTCCAACCCGCGCCCCAGCGTGAACGGCGGCAGATCCATCATCATGCCGTGCCCGCTGTGATCCATCCGCTCGCTCCTGAATCGCACCAATGCTCCGCGACCAGCCTAGAGCCGCCCCCGGCACGGACGGTGACCGGGGGCGGCTCCTGAAGGCGGTGTCGTACGCGGTGCCGTACGCGGTGTCGTTACAGCACGCACTCCACCTCGGCGTACCGGTCGCCCGGTACCGTCTTCAGCGTCTCGACGGCCTCCGCCAGCGGCACCAGCGTGATGTCCGTACCACGCAGCGCGGTCATCATCCCGAAGTCACCGCGGTGCGCCGCCTCCACCGCGTGCCACCCGAAGCGGGTCGCGAGCACGCGGTCGTACGCGGTCGGGGTGCCGCCGCGCTGCACGTGCCCCAGGATCACCGCACGGGCCTCCTTGCCGAGCCGGCCCTCCAGCTCGACGGCCAGCTGCCGGGCGACGCCGGCGAACCGCTCGTGCCCGTACATGTCCTTGCCGCCGACCTCGAAGTCCATCGAGCCGGCGCGCGGCTTCGCGCCCTCCGCCACGACGACGATCGCGAACTTCTTGCCCGCCTCGAAGCGCGCCGCGACCCGCTCGCTCAGCTCGTCGATGTCGAAGGGCCGCTCCGGGACGACGATCGCGTGCGCACCGGCCGCCATGCCGGAGTGCAGCGCGATCCACCCGGTGTGCCGGCCCATGACCTCCACGATCAGCACCCGCTGATGCGACTCCGCGGTCGTCTTCAGCCGGTCCAGCGCCTCGGTCGCCACGCCGACCGCCGTGTCGAACCCGAAGGTCAGATCGGTCGACGCGATGTCGTTGTCGATGGTCTTCGGCACGCCGACGATCGGCAGGCCGGCGTCCGACAGCAGCCGGGCCGCCTTCAGCGTGCCCTCGCCGCCGATCGGGATGATCGCGTCCAGGCCGAGGTCGGCGACGTGGCCGCGGGCCCGCTCGACGCCGTCCCGCAGGTGGGCCGGCTGCACGCGGGAGGAGCCGAGGATGGTGCCGCCACGGGCCAGGATGCCGCCTACCGCGTCAAGGTCGAGCTTGCGGTAGTCGCACTCCAGCAGGCCACGCCAGCCGTCGACGAAGCCGATGACGTCATCGCCGTGGTCGGCGACGGCGCGGTGCACGACGGAGCGGATGACGGCGTTCAGACCGGGGCAGTCGCCTCCGGAGGTGAGTACACCAATACGCATTGCTCGTAGAAACCTCTGCAACTCAACCGGATGACCGGACCCCGTCGTCCGGTTGGATTCCGCACACCCTACAAGCGCGGCGCTCCCCTCCGAAGCGCTTGCCCGCACTACGGGAATCCGGCCCCTCACATGCGCTGATCCCGGCCACACTTGAGCGGATGGGGCTGGCGAGGATGTGCCCATCGGACAGCCCCGGACGAGCACACCGGGCACCACTTCGCCCCCTCAACCAACCGTTCCCCAGTACAAGGGGGGCCAGAAGACGAAACGTCACCTCGGGCCCCTCTCTTCATTCAGCCCACCTCCGGGCACGCAAAGCCCCCCTCGCCCGTTGATACGGCAAGGGGGGCCTCGCGACGAAACGTTGCTTTACGCCTCGCGCCTCACGCCGGCTGTGTAGCCGCCGCGATCCGCTCCTGGCGCAGCGCCTCGTACCAGTGGTCGTTCACCGGCGGCAGCGCGTTCACGTCCAGCGCCAGCTTGATCAGCATGTCGGCGATGTGCGGGTTACGGGCCATCACCGGGCCGTGCAGGTACGTACCGAAGACGGTGTCCTTCCATGCGCCCTCGTAGCCGTCACCCACGCCGTTGCCGTTGCCGAACCGTACCTTCGCGAACGGGCGGGCGGTCTGCCCGAGGTGGGTGACGCCCTGGTGGTTCTCGAAGCCGGTCAGCGGCGGGAGGTTGAGCCCCGGGTCGATGTCGGCCAGTACGTCACCGACGCACCGATCGCCCTCGCCGCGGGTGCTCACCACGTCCAGCAGCCCGAGGCCCTGCTCGCGCTCGCCCAGGTCGTTGATGAACTCATGGCCCAGGATCTGGTACCCGGCGCACACCGAGAAGACGATCGCGCCATTGGCGACCGCCCGGTTCAGGCCGCCGTCCCGGCGCAGCCGCTCGGCCGCGAGCCGCTGCGGACGGTCCTCGCCGCCGCCGATCAGGTAGATGTCGCCCGAGGTGGGGATCTGCTGGTCGGAGCGGACGTCCAGGCGCTGGACGTCCAGCCGGCGCTGCCGCGCCCGGCGCTCCACCACCAGTGCGTTGCCCTGGTCCCCGTACGTGCTCAGCAGGTCCGGGTAGATCCACACCAGACGCAGGCTGTTGTCACTCATGCTTGCTCGTCCTTGTCCGTTGCGGATCGGGTCAGTTGCCCACGCGGCGGCGCAGGTCCTGGAAGGCGGTGTAGTTGGCGATGACCTCGATACGGCCGGGCGGTGCCTTCTGTACGGCCTCGTCGACGTTCTCGCACACCTGGAAGTCCAGGCCCGCGACCTCCAGCCGGACCGCGAGGTCCAGCTTGCGGTCGCCGATCACGAAGATCGGGTGGCCGGCGAGCCGGGTGTAGTCGACGTCCCAGAGCCAGGAGGTGTCCGTACCGTCGGCGCCGCGGGCGTTGACGGACAGGATCACCGGCGTCGGCGGCGGGTCGATCAGCGAGAAGGTCTCCAGCCAGCCGGCCGGGTTCTTCGCCAGCAGCAGCCGCAGCTCGCGCTCCATGAAGGAGACCACGTCGTACCGGCCCGCGACCGCCTGGACGGAGTACATCCGCTCCAGCGCGACCTGCGGGGGCACGCCGAAGGCCGCGGCCACCGCGGCCGAAGTCGTGGCGTTGGCCTTGTTGGCGCGGCCGGGCAGCTGGAGCTTGATCGGCCAGGCCGAGCCGTGCGGGTCCAGTACGTGGTCGCCGGAGAGCGCCCAGCTCGGCGTCGGGCGGCGGAAGCCGCAATCGGGGTCGGGGCAGAACCAGTCGTCGCCGGGGCGCTGCATCACACCGCCGCAGGCCGGGCACGACCAGGCGTCGTCCTTCCACTCCTGCCCGGCCGCGACCCACACGACGTTGGCGGACGAGGAGGCCGCCCAGACGATCAGCGGGTCGTCGGCGTTGGCGACGACGAGCGCCTTGGAACCGGCCAGTCCCTCGCGCCACTTCTCCGCCAGCATGCGGGTCTCGGCGGCGCGGTCGAGCTGGTCACGCGAAAGGTTGAGCAGCGCGATGGCCTTGGGGGTGACGTCCCGGGCAACGCCCGCGAGGTACTTCTCGTCGACCTCGATGACGCCGTACTTCGCGTCCGAACCCCCGGCCAGCGCCGAGGTGATGCCGGCCGGCATGTTCGCGCCGAGCGCGTTGGAGACCACCGGGCCGCTGGCCCGCAGCGCCTCGGCGATCAGTCGCGTCGTGGTGGTCTTGCCGTTGGTCGCGGACACCAGGACCACGTCCAGGTGCTGGGCGAGCCGGGCCAGCAGGTCGGGGTCGAGCCGGAGCGCGACCTTGCCACCGATCACCGATCCGCTGCCGCGGCCCACCGCGCGCGACGCCGCCGCCGCGGCCCTGCCCGCCGTCACGGCCAGCTTGGCCCGCGGCGACAGCGGGTCCGTGTTGCCTGCCATCGTCCTAGATCCTCCTTGCATCCGGCGCCCTCCTGCCCCCGGGGCCGCCGGTGGAACGCCCCTCCGTACCGGCCCGGCCGGCCGGGAGGCTGTGGTTGGGGATCAGCCTATCGATTTCCGCGCCGGGGCCCGAACCAGACCACCCGTGAGGGGGGTCCAGAGGTGACGTTTCGGCTCTCGGCCCCCCTTGTATCGGGGAACGATCGGGTGGGGGAAGTGGTGCCCGAGTACTGGGGACGTTCGGGTAGCTGATGTGGTGCCCGGGCCGTCGCCGTGGCCGATGTGGTGCCCGGTCCGCTGCCGTACCAGTGGGGCCGGGCGCCGCTGTGCCAGTAGGGCCGGGTGCCGCTGTACCAGTAGCGCCGCCCGGGCCGGTGCCCGGGTCAGTGCCCGGACCGGAACGTCGCTGGTCATTGCCCGGAACGTACTCTTGCCCGCATGCGCACCCGCTCCATCCCCGGCAGTTCCGGCCGCGTCCGCCCCATGCGGCTGCTCGGCGATCCGACCCTGCACGCGCCGTGCGAGGAGGTCACCGACTTCGGGCCGGCGCTGGCGCGGCTGGTGGAGGACATGTTCGCGACGATGTACGCGGCCCGGGGCGTCGGCCTCGCCGCGAACCAGATCGGCGTCGCGCAGCGGGTGTTCGTCTACGACTGCCCGGACGACGAGGACGTCCGCCACCTCGGGCACGTGGTCAACCCGCGGCTCGTGGCGGTGGACGGCGAGGTCCTCCGCGGCCCCGAGGGGTGCCTGTCGCTGCCCGGGATCGAGGCCGGTACGCCGCGCCATGACGAGGCGGTGGTCGAGGGCGTCACGCTGGACGGGGAGCCGTGCCGGATCTCCGGTACCGGCTTCTTCGCCCGCTGCCTGCAGCACGAGTGCGACCACCTGGACGGCGGCCTCTACATCGACCACCTCACCGGCCTGCGCCGCCGCCGCGCCTTGCGGGCGGCGGCGAGGGCGCCGTGGGCGGGGCGGACAGCGGCGGAATAGCCCGTAGGGGGCTCAGAACCCCGGTCCGCCCGGCCGGTCACCGGCCGCCGCGAGCCGTCCCCACAGCAGGTCCGCGAGATGCTGTACCAATTGCGCTCGCGAACACGGCTGCTCGCGGAGCCACCAGTCGCCGGCCGCGTGCATCATCCCGACGATGCCGTGGCCCCACACCCGCGCCAGCTCGTCGCCGACCGGTCCCAGGTCCACCCGCTCGGCGATGACCTGCGCGAGCTCCTCGCCCATCCGCCGCAGCAGGGGCGCGGAGTGCCGGCCGACGTCGAAGCCGCTGTCGGGCGTCTGCCCCTCGTCGGACGGATGCATCAGGAAGCGGTAGACCTGCGGCCTGGCCTCGATGGCCGCGAGGTAGGTGTCGAGCGTGGCCTCGACCCGGTCCCTTCGTGGTACGGGGGAGTCCAGCGCGGCCCGCAGGCCGGCGAGGAGGGCGTCGGTGTGGCGTACGGCGAGTGCGCGGTACAGGCCGCCCTTGTCGCCGAAGTGCCGGTAGAGGATCGGCTTGGTGATCCCGGCCTCGGCCGCGATCGCGTTCATCGATGCCTCGGGGCCGTCGCGGAGCACCACGCGGTCCGCGGCCTCCAGCAGCTCGCGTCGTCGGCGCTCACTGGCCGTACGGCGGCTCTCCTGTGTCATTTCCATTCGTCCGGCTCCCCGCCCTGGTGACTTCGTGCTGTTCGCGCAACGTAACACCCTGTCCCGGGACGGGAGATATCGGTCGCTGAGGTTGACAGTGCTTACTCGTGAGTAACAGACTGCTGTTACCGCAAGTAACGCACTGCTGGAGGGGTCATGGCCGAGTTCATCATGGAACTCAACGACGAGCAGAAGGAAGTCCGGGACTGGATCCATGGATTCGCCGCGGACGTCATGCGCCCCGCCGCCGCCGAGTGGGACGAGCGCGAGGAGACCCCCTGGCCGGTGATCCAGGAGGCCGCCAAGATCGGAATCTACTCGCTCGACTTCTATGCCCAGCAGTACTTCGACCCCACGGGCCTCGGCATCCCCATGGCCATGGAGGAGCTCTTCTGGGGCGACGCGGGCATCGCCCTGTCGATCGTCGGCACCGGCCTCGCCGCGGTCGGCGTCCTCGCCAACGGCACCGAGGAGCAGATCGGCACCTGGATCCCGCAGATGTACGGCGACGTGAACGACGTCAAGGTCGCCGCCTTCTGCTCCTCCGAGCCCGACGCCGGCTCGGACGTCGCCTCGATGCGTACGCGTGCCGTGTACGACGAGGCCAAGGACGAGTGGGTCCTCAACGGCACCAAGACCTGGGCGACCAACGGCGGCATCGCCAACGTCCACGTCGTCGTCGCGGTCGTCGACCCCGAGCTGGGCTCCAAGGGCCACGCCTCCTTCATCATCCCGCCGAACACCCCCGGCCTCTCCCAGGGCCAGAAGTTCCAGAAGCACGGCATCCGCGCCTCGCACACCGCCGAGGTCGTACTCGACAACGTACGCATCCCCGGCAGCTGCCTGCTCGGCGGCAAGGAGAAGCTGGACGAGCGCATGGCCCGCGCCCGCGAGCGCGCCAAGGCGGGCGGCGGCGTGGGGGCACCTCCCAGCGGTAGCTGGGGGAGCGTGAAGAACGCCGCGATGGCCACCTTCGAGGCGTCCCGCCCGGCGGTCGGCGCGATGGCGGTCGGCACCGCCCGTGCCGCGTACGAGGAGGCCCTGGAGTACGCGAAGACCCGCGAGCAGTTCGGCCGCCCGATCATCGACAACCAGGGCGTCGCCTTCCAGCTCGCCGACATGCGTACGTCGATCGACGCCGCCCGGCTGCTGGTCTGGCGCGCCTCCTGGATGGCGGTCAACGGCAAGCCCTTCACGGCCGCCGAGGGCTCCCAGTCCAAGCTCTTCGCGAGCGAGACCGCAAAGAAGGTCACCGGCCAGGCCATTCAGATCCTCGGCGGCAACGGCTTCACGCGGGAATACCCGGTCGAGCGCATGCACCGGGACGCCGCCATTTACACGATCTTCGAGGGTACGAGTGAGATCCAGCGACTGGTGATCGCACGGACCCTGGCGGGCATGCCGATCCGCTGACGCTTCCCGTAACGGGCCGGAACGCGCTGGTTGTTCCGGCCCGTTGCGCTGCCCGGTCCGTGCTGATCGGATCAGCGGCATGGACACGACTCCGACACCACCGGACTGGGACCACTGCGGCTTCGGAGCGACCGCGGACGATCCGGTCGGGTGCCGGGGCGTACGGGCGGGCGCGGGCCGGTGCCTGGCACACCTCGAACTCGCCGAGCGTGAGGGGTACTTGGCGGGGCTGGGGCCCGGGGACGATCTCGACTGCCGTGGGGTGACGTTCGACGGGGAGCTGGTCAGGGATCTGCTGGCGCGGCTGCGCGATGACGGTGGCCGGGCGGTGTGCGGGGACGCTCTGTTCACGGAGGCGCGGTTCACGGTGGACGCGGACTTCTCGGGCGTACGGTTCGAGGGCGAGGCGGTCTTCGAGGCGGCGCGTTTCGAGGCGTCGGTGGTTTTCGACGGGGCGCGATTCGAGCGGGGTGGCTGGTTCAACGGGGCGTCGTTCGCGGGGCCCGTGGGATTCGGCGGCGTACGGTTTACGGAGGACGCCGGATTCGGTACGGCGGAATTCCATGACCGGGCGTGGTTCGGCGGCGCTCAATTCGACGGTCGGGCCTGGTTCGGCGAGACGGTATTTCGCGGTGACGCGGAATTCCATCGGGCGCTATTCGCCGGTGGCTGGGTGGGGCCCGTCATATGTCACGGGACGCTCGTACTGCATGAGGCGGAATTCCGTAACGCCCTGCAGATTTCCGTCATGACGGCGCGGATCGACGCCCGTGCCGCGCGTTTCGAAAGCACCGTCGCCCTCCGCGCACGATGGGCAACAATCGACCTCACCGACGTAGTGCTGCTCTTCCCGAGTTCGGTGGCGACCGGCCACTCCACGCCCCGCCACCCCAGCGAGGAAGCGCTCTCGGCCGCGCACGACATCGACGTATCGATCGCCTCGATCCGCGGCGTCGACGCCGCCATGCTGCTGCTCAGCGACGTCGATCTGACCCGCTGCCGATTCTCCGGTGCGCACCATCTCGACCAGCTCCGATTCGAAGGAAAATGGCGGCTCTCCGCCGCTCCGAGAGGTGTTCAGTGGAGCCGGGGAATTCCCCGCTGGTGTACCAAGCGTCTGGTCATCGAGGAAGAGCGGCAATGGCGTACGTTGCCCAGCCGGCGCCCGCCCGCGCGGCATGCCTGGGGTGAGCCGCCGGAGTCGCCGGACGCTGTGCCGGGGCTCGCCACGCTCACCACGACCTACCGCCAGCTCCGTAAAGCCCGTGAGGACGCTAAGGACGAGCCGGGAGCGGCGGATTTCTATTACGGCGAAATGGAAATGCGCCGGTACAGTCACGGGCGGCACAAGGCGGAGCGCTGGCTGCTGCAGGCGTACTGGCTGCTCTCCGGGTACGGCCTGCGCGCCTCCCGCGCCCTCGTCGGGCTCGGCCTCGCCATGACGGCCACGATCGTGCTGATGATGGCGTTCGGCCTGCCGGACACGCCCGCGCGCCCCTACCCGGCGAGCGCCGGCGTCCTCGGGAAGCAGCACCCGCAGCTGCAGCGGCCCTTCCTGGAGCGGTTCACGGGGGAGCGGGCCGAGAAGGCCGCCGACGTGGTCATCCACTCCGTGGTGTTCCGCGCCAGTGGCCAGAACCTGACCACAGCGGGAACGTACATCGAGATGGCGGCCCGACTCTCCGAGCCGGCGCTCCTCGCCCTGGCGGTCCTCGCCGTCCGCGGCCGCATCAAGCGCGGCTGACCCTCCCGAGCCGCCCGCCCGCCACTTCCCACACACGCCCTCCCCGGCTCACCGGCCGGGGAGGGCGTCGTGCTGTCCGGACCCGGTTCGGCTGAAGGACGCGGTCCGCTCTTGACGCCTGCCGCGTCTCGCTCTACTTTCGTCTTCCATAAAGCAAAACAAGTTTTCCAAGATGCGGAAACAGCGAGTTCCGGGCCTTGCGCCGGAACGTATCCGCGTCCTGACAGGCCGACGACGCAGGAGTACTCGATGCCTCGTATGACCGCCGCGCGTGCGGCAGTGGAGATCCTCAAGCGCGAGGGCGTGACCAACGCCTTCGGCGTGCCGGGTGCGGCGATCAACCCCTTTTACGCGGCTCTGAAGGCCGGCGGCGGCATCCAGCACACGCTCGCCCGCCACGTGGAGGGCGCGTCCCACATGGCCGAGGGGTACACCCGTACCAACCCCGGCAACATCGGTGTCTGCATCGGTACGTCCGGTCCCGCCGGCACCGACATGATCACCGGCCTGTACTCCGCGACCGGCGACTCCATCCCGATCCTGTGCATCACCGGCCAGGCGCCGACCCATGTGCTCCACAAGGAGGACTTCCAGGCCGTCGACATCGCCTCGATCGCCAAGCCGGTCACCAAGAAGGCGACGACCGTCCTGGAGGCCGCGCAGGTCCCCGGCGTTTTCCAGGAAGCCTTCCACCTGATGCGGTCCGGCCGTCCGGGCCCGGTCCTGATCGACCTGCCGATCGACGTCCAGCAGACGGAGATCGAGTTCGACCCCGAGACGTACGAGCCGCTGCCCGTTTACAAGCCCGCCGCGACCCGCGCCCAGATCGAGAAGGCCCTCTCGATGCTGAACGAGGCCGAGCGCCCGGTGCTGATCGCCGGTGGCGGTGTCATCAACGCCGACGCCTCCGACCTTTTCGTGGAGTTCGCCGAGCTGACCGGCATCCCGGTCATCCCGACGCTGATGGGCTGGGGCGTCCTGCCCGACGACCACGAGCTCAACGCCGGCATGGTCGGTCTGCAGACCTCGCACCGCTACGGCAACGAGAACTTCCTGGCGTCCGACTTCGTCCTCGGCATCGGCAACCGCTGGGCCAACCGCCACACCGGTTACAAGATGGACGTGTACCGCAAGGGCCGGAAGTTCATCCACGTCGACATCGAGCCCACCCAGATCGGCAAGATCTTCGCCCCCGACTACGGCATCGCCTCCGACGCCAAGGCGGCGCTGGAGCTCTTCGTCGAGGTGGCGAAGGAAATGAAGGCCGCGGGCAAGCTGCCCGACCGTGGCGAGTGGGCCGCCTCCACCCAGGAGCGCAAGGCCACGCTGCAGCGCCGTACGCACTTCGACAACATCCCGATGAAGCCGCAGCGCGTGTACGAGGAGATGAACAAGGCGTTCGGGCCGGAGACCCGCTACGTCACGACCATCGGCCTCTCCCAGATCGCCGGCGCGCAGATGCTGCACGTCTACAAGCCGCGGCACTGGATCAACTGCGGCCAGGCCGGCCCGCTCGGCTGGACCATCCCGGCCGCGCTCGGCGTCGCCACCGCCGACCCGGACGCGCAGGTCGTCGCGCTCTCCGGCGACTACGACTTCCAGTTCATGCTGGAGGAGCTGGCCGTCGGCGCGCAGCACCGCATCCCGTACGTCCACGTCCTCGTCAACAACTCCTACCTGGGCCTGATCCGCCAGGCGCAGATCGGCCTGGACATCAACTTCCAGGTCAACCTGGAGTTCGAGAACATCAACTCCCCGGAGCTGGGCGTCTACGGTGTCGACCACGTCAAGGTCGCCGAGGGCCTGGGCTGCAAGGCGATCCGCGTCACCGACCCGGCCGAGCTGGGCGCCGCCTTCGAGCAGGCCAAGAAGCTCGCCGCCGAGCACCGCGTGCCGGTCGTCGTCGAGGCGATCCTGGAGCGGATCACCAACATCTCGATGAGCAAGACCGCGGACATCAGCGATGTCACGGAGTTCGAGGAGATCGCCACCGAGCCGTGGCACGCGCCGAGCGCGATCTCGCCGCTGAAGAGCTGACGCCGAAGAGCTGAAGCTCAAGAGCTGACGCCGACGGGCCTCCCGCCTGCATCCCGTACGCGGGAGGCCCGCCCCCACCCCCTGTCGTCCGCACCGGAAGGAAGACCACCCCTCATGGGCTTCACCGACACCCGTTTCGACGTCAACCTGTCGATCCTCTTCACCGAACTGCCGCTGCTGGAGCGCCCCGCCGCCGCGGCCGCCGCCGGCTTCACCGAGGTCGAGCTGTGGTGGCCGTGGATCGATGCGCCGGTGCCCGAGCAGTCCGAACTGGACGCGCTGCGGCACGCGCTGCAGGACGCCGGCACCCAGCTGGTCGGCCTGAACTTCTACGCCGGACAGCTCCCCGGTCCCGACCGCGGCGCCCTCTCCATCCCCGGCGAGGAGTCCGACAAGTTCCGCGCCAACATCGACGTGGCCGCCGACTTCGCCCAGTCGCTCGGCTGCAAGGCGCTCAACGCGCTCTACGGCAACCGCGTCGACGGCGTGGACCCCCAGGTCCAGGACACCCTGGCGCTGGAGAACCTGGTACTCGCCGCCCGCGCGGCCGACCGCATCGGCGCGACGCTGCTGATCGAGGCGCTGAACGCCCCCGAGTCGCCGCTCTGCCCGATCGTCTCGGCACCGAAGGCCATCGAGATCGTCGACAAGGTCAACGACGCCACCGGCCTCGGCAACGCCAAGTTCCTGATGGATCTGTACCACCTGTCCATGAACGGCGAGGACCTCAACGAGGTCATCGACGCCTACGCGGACAAGACCGGGCACGTGCAGATCGCCGACAACCCCGGACGCGGCGCGCCCGGCACCGGCGACCTGCCGCTGGCGGACCTGCTCGGTCGCCTGAAGAAGGCCGGTTACGACGGCTGGGTCGGCCTGGAGTACAAGCCCGGCGACCGCCCCAGCTCGCAGGCGTTCGGCTGGCTCTACAGCGCCTGACCGACCACATATTTATCCCTGGAACCCCCTGATTCCGCTGGAAAGGATCACACTCTCCATGAGCAGCAACCTCCCCAAGATCGCGTGGATCGGCCTGGGCATCATGGGCTCCCCGATGGCGGAGAACCTGATCAAGGCCGGCTACTCCGTCACCGGCTACACCCTTGAGCAGGACAAGCTCGACCGGCTGGCCAAGGCCGGCGGCACCGCGGCCGCGAGCATCGCCGAGGCCGTCCGCGACGCCGATGTCGTGATCACCATGGTCCCGGCGTCCCCGCAGGTCGAGGCCATCGCCTACGGCCCCGACGGCATCCTGGAGAACGCCAAGTCCGGCGCGCTGGTGATCGACATGTCCTCGATCACCCCGCAGACCTCCATCGACCTGGCCAAGAACGCCGCCGAGAAGGGCATCCGCGTCCTGGACGCCCCGGTCTCCGGCGGCGAGGCCGGCGCCATCGAGGCCGTGCTGTCCATCATGGTCGGCGGCGAGCAGGCGGACTTCGACACCGCGAAGCCGATCCTGGACGCGCTGGGCAAGACCATCGTCCTGTGCGGCCCGCACGGCTCCGGCCAGACGGTCAAGGCCGCCAACCAGCTCATCGTCGCCGTCAACATCCAGGCGTGCGCCGAGGCCGTGGTCTTCCTGGAGAAGTCCGGCGTCGACCTCGGTGCGGCCCTGGACGTCCTCAACGGCGGTCTGGCCGGCTCGACCGTGCTGACCCGCAAGAAGGACAACTTCAAGAACCGCGACTTCAAGCCGGGCTTCCGTATCGACCTGCACCACAAGGACATGGGCATCGTCACCGACGCCGCCCGTACCGTGGGTGCGGCCCTGCCCGTCGGCTCCGTCGTCGCGAACCTCGTGGCCTCGCTCCGCGCCCAGGGCGACGGCGGCCTGGACCACTCGGCCCTGCTGCGCGGCGTCGAGCGCCTGTCGGGCCAGCCGGTCAAGGACTGATGTCCGCCCCTGGCTGATCGCCGCACCACGGAGCGCCGCCCGGATTCGTCCGGGCGGCGCTCCGTCGTGCGTACGGCTGCGCGCCGCTCCGCACTGCTGCGTACACTGAGCCAACGTTCGTTAAGTTCAGGGGAGGGCTCGGGTGAGTACGGAGCGGCCTGCCGGCCAGAAGGCCATCCTCGATGCCGCCCGGCACGAGTTCGCCGAGCGCGGCTACGGCGCGGCGTCCATCCGCGGCATCGCGCGGCGCGCCGGGGTCAGCCTCTCCGCGATGTACCACTACTACGCCGGCAAGCAGGAGCTGCTGCACGCCCTGCTGGACGAGAGCAGCGCCCAGTACTTCGCGTCCTGCGAGGCGGAGCTGGCGCGCGCCGGTACGGACGCGGGGGAGCGGCTGGCCGCCCTGGTGCGGGCCACCGTCCGGTACCGCGCCGAGCGCCGGCTGGAGAGCAGCCTGCTGCTGACCGAGTGGCGGCACCTCTCCGAGGGCCGGATGAAGGAGCAGCGGCAGCGGCAGTACGACGGCTCGCGGCTGTTCCACGAAGTGGTCGACGGGGGCGTCGCGCAGGGCGTGTTCCGTACGCCGCACCCGGAGGACGCCCGGCGCGGCGTGATCGCGATGTGCAACGCGGTGGCGCAGTGGTATCACGCGGGCGGTGATGTGAGCGTTGGTGAACTGGCCGAGCGGTACGTCGAGTTGGCGCTCGTACTCGTCGAGTACCGGCCGGCCGGCAGCCTCCCGCGCCGGTCCGGCTGACCCGCGGCGGCGGGCGCCCGGCCGAGCCCGGACACCTTCGGATGCCGGTCCGGACACCCGCTTTTAACGACCGTTCAATTCTCTTTCCTGCCCCCGTCTGCTCCTTTGTCTGCTCCTTCGCGCCGCGCCGCGTGGTCAGATGTCCGACTCGCCGGACGGTTGTTCCCGGTAGAGTCCCGCCGCGTGCGGTCAGCCGTGGGGGGAGGGGCTCCTGTGCCGAAATACGAAGAGCTGGTGGCGTGGGCCGGTGCCGGACAGGTCGTCCGGGCCGATCCGGACGCCGTGGCGAAGTGGCGGATACCGGACCGCCAGAAGGCGTTACTGGTGACCACCGGCATACCGGTGGTGGACAACCTCATCGGCACGGCGTGCTTCCAGCACGAGCCCGAACCGCAGCTGCGCACCCGCGACGGCCGGCTCCTGTACCGGCTGACGCAGAACGCGCACGGCAGCCGCTCACCCGCGCTCACCTGGGCGTTCGGTGTCGATCCCGACTCCGGTGCGGTGTATTACGTACTGCCCGACGGGGAGGCGTGGTTCGCCAACTCCTCGATCGAGCTGTGGCTGCGCACGCTGCACCACTACGGGCTGCACGTGAGCCGGTCGGCGGTCCTGAACGACCCGAACGGCGACGAGGGTGCCGCGGTGGCCGAGCTGGGGCGGCTGGCGGTCCAGCTGAAGGCCATCGATCCGCCGGCCTTCGACGGCTTCGTCGGCTACATCTGGGTGGAGTTCCTGGAGAGATGGCTCTGGTGACACGTCCGGAGAGAGGGCTCCGGTGACGCACCGCCGATCGGTCTCGGACCTTTACCGGCCTCTTTGCGTCGAGTACGGGACGCGTGAGGTCCGTGACAGGCGTGCAACTCATGTGCCGAATGGGTCGTTCCGGCTACCGCCCGAGCCGACGTGGTACGGCGGTCAACTCCCGCCCCTGGACACGGCTCGTGACGCCGCCATGACTTATCGATCGTTCGGCTATCCCCAACTGCCCGTGGTTCCCGGTCGCGTCTCGCCGAGCGAGTCGAGCTGGGCGTCGAGGGACTGCCGGGCGGTCGCTGCGCGGGCGTAGCCGAGGCGGACGTGTCCGACCGGTTCGGCGCCGGTGCGCGCGGGCCGGGGCAGTTCGACCGGGCACTATTGCCGACCCATTTCCATGTTCCGTCGGCTGATCAGCGGTGGGGCCGGGGGTGGGGCCGGCGCCGGGTGGCGTGGAGGGAACCGAGCAGATCGAGGGACTGGGCACTGGGGCTGCCTGGTTCGGCGTGGTAGATGACGAGCTGCTGGCCGGGGGCGTCGCGTACGTCGAAAGCCTGGTAGGTGAGGGTGAGGGGGCCGACGTCCGGGTGGAGGAAGTGTTTGGCGCCCTGGGTCTTGCCGCGCACGGTGTGGGCGTTCCAGAGGCGGGTGAAGTCCGCGCTGTGCTCAGTGAGGGTGCGGACGAGTTCGCGCAGCCGCGGGTTGTCCGGGTCAAATCCGGTTGCCTCGCGAAGGTTGGCGACGGTGGCCTGTGCTGCCCGGTCCCAGTCCATGGAGAAGTTGCGGCCCGCGGGGTCGAGGAAGGTCATGCGGGCCAAGTTGTCCGCCGGCTCGAACGGGGCGTAGAGGGCCTCGGCCAGGGCGTTGACGGCGAGGAGGTCCAGGGCCCGGCTCATGACGAACGCCGGCGTGTTCGGGTAGCCGTCCATCAGCTGTCGCAGCGAAGGGCTGACCCGCTCGGCGGCGTGGACGGAGGGCTGGTCGTTCGGCGTGGCCCCGGCCAACCGGTACAAGTGCGCGCGTGCGTCCGCGTCGAGGCGCAGCGCGCGGCTGAGCGCGTCGATCACCTGGGGTGAGGGGTTGCGCTCGCGGCCTTGTTCCAGGCGGGTGTAGTAGTCGGCGTTCACTCCGGCCAGGACGGCGACCTCCTCGCGGCGCAGTCCCGCGACTCTGCGGGCCCCGTAGCTCGCCATGCCGACGTCCTCCGGCCGCAGGCCGTCGCGGCGTGTGCGTAGGAAGTCTCCCAGGTGGTTTTCGTCCATGCGTTCAGGCTAGGCGGCGGCCCGGTGCGCTGCCTGGGTGTGCCGCACCCAGGCAGCACGCGTCCTGGTTGATGACCGCTGACCTGCCCAGACTCGGTGGAGCGGGAAGGACCACACCGTTCGAGGAGAGGAGTCCGCCATGGCCGGGACCGTTGAGGGCGACCACGTCGACGTGGTCGGGATGTGGGTGACCGCGGATGGTCACATCCGTCAGGAGCTGCTGCCCGACGGCCGCTACGACGAAGCCCGCGGCGAGCGGCGCAGCGCGTACACCGGCCGGTACACGGTGACCGGCAGCCACCTGGACTACGTCGACGACACCGGGTTCACCGCCACGGGCGACATCCGGGACGGAGTGCTCCATCACGAGCACCTCGTGCTCTACCGGGAGCAGAAGTCGTCGTAGAGAGGCCGGGCCACGACCGCCCTGGGCACCGGGGGCGCATCCGCCGTCGGCGGACCAAGAAGCCCCGACACAGCAGTCAGCCAGCCAGTCAGCCGGTCAGCATCAACGACAACCGCCAGTCAGCATCAACGAGAATCAAGGACCACATCCATGACAGGACAACGACTCGACGGCAAGGTCGCGCTGATCACGGGCGCGACCGGCGGCCTCGGCACAGCGACCGCCGAACTCTTCGCCCGCGAAGGCGCCCGGCTAGTGATCACCGATATCGCCGAAGGCCCCCTGCGGGACCTGTCCCACCGGATCGGGGCACACGGCGCGGAGGTCGTCGCTGCTCGCCTCGATGTCTCCTCCGCGCGGGAGTGGGACGAAGCGATCACCGTCGTACGCGACCGGTTCGGAACGCTGGACGTGCTCGTGAACCTCGCCGGCATCCTGGACTGGCCGGGTATCGAGGACACGCGGGAAGAGGCGTGGGACCGCGTCATCGACGTGAACCAGAAAGGCACCTGGCTCGGCATGAAGGCGGCGTTGCCGCTCCTGCGTACGAGCGGCAACGCTTCGGTGATCAATACGTCGTCAGTACTCGGCCTGGTAGGAAGCGGCGCGGCTGCGGCGTACCAGGCGTCCAAGGGGGCCGTGCGCCTGTTGAGCAAGACCGCCGCGGTCGAGTACGCCCGGCAGGGAGTACGGATCAACTCGGTGCATCCCGGGGTGATCGCCACGCCGATGATCCAGGAACTCTTGGACGATCAGGGCGACCAGCAGCCGGACATCCAACGCACCCCCATGCGCCGAGCCGGCCGCGCCGACGAGATCGCACCCGCGATCCTCTTCCTGGCCTGCGACGACTCCTCGTTCGTCACGGGATCGGAGCTGGTGGTCGACGGCGGCCTCACCGCGCACTGAACAACCCGGCCGTCCAGCGTGTACTTCGCGAAGTCGGCGGCCGGGACCTTCACCAGATCGGCGACGTACTCCACCGCGGCCGACGGGACCTCTTCCAGCAGGGACGCGCTGCCGGTCACGGCGGCGGGCGAGGTGCTCAAGACCGCATTGCGCGAGCGGCACGCCGTGCGGACGGTGGTGTAGCCCCGCGCGAGCGGAAGATCGCGGATGCCGGTCCGCACCGGTGCGGCGGCGGGGCCCGGCCGCTAGCGTCATGGCGTATGCAGACGACTCTGTACGGCGCCGACGTGGTACTGCGCCCCGCCACGGCTGACGACATCCCCGTCCTGGCCGCGATCCGGGGCGAACCCGAGGTGTACGCGCGCTGGCGCGGCGGGAAGGACCTGGAGGCCGCGGTCGCCGATGATCTCGCCTCGCCCGGCGAGTACACGTACGCGATCGAGTACGCGGGCCGGATCATTGGCGCGATCCAGTGGTCGCAGGAATCGGATCCGGACTATCGGCACGCGAATATCGACATCTATCTGACGTCGCCGTTGCACGGCCAGGGGCTCGGCACCGACGCCGTGCGCACGCTGGCGCGGCACTTGCTGACGGAGCGTGGTCATCACCGGATCACGATCGATCCGGCGGCGGACAACGAGGCGGCGATCCGCAGCTATCGGAAGGTCGGCTTCCGGCCGGTCGGGATCATGCGCCAGTACGAGCGCGGACCCGACGGCACCTGGCACGACTCGCTTCTGATGGATCTGTTGGCGGCGGATCTCACCAACTGAGCGGTGTCGGCGGCCCGTCGGAGGGGTATGCCGCTGACGCGACTCTGGCATATGCCAGACGGTCGCTGCCGCTGTCGGATGCGGTCGCGATGGCAACAGGGCGTGAAACAAGCGCTGTCGGCAGTGGACGGAGAAGGGGGAATTAAGTTCATCATCGATCAGGACGAGCTGTTCTGCGGCGCTCCATGACAGATATATGCGTAGTTGAATGGGGCGCAACACGATCGCCGGGAGGCGCGGCCGACCGGCGGGACCGGTGTGCGCGCGGTGGGAACCGGAACCTGTCGTGCGGGAGTGGCATCGAGTGGCACGAGACAACTTGCGGCGGCTTGTCCGGTCGTCGGCCGGCGTCGGAGAGGAACGATTTTCCCCATGCATGATGTGTCATGTTCGACCCCTTCCGCTGAAACGATTCCCCGCTACGCTCGCTCCTCCCCGGAAGCGTTCGGCCCGGCCGCCGGCGCCCAACCGGAACATCCGGCACGCCCCCACGTCCCGCTGACGTCGAGAGAAACGAGCCCCTCGCGATGACGTACACCGCCCGGACCGCATTCGGCGCATTCGACCAGGCCCTTGCCCTGGAACCCGGCCGCTACGAGAGGGCCCGTCGCCGGCACCGCCAGATCACCGCGGCGCTGAAGAACGCGGGCCTGATCGAAAGCAGCTGCCTGCAGGGCAGCTTCGCGCGCAAGACCCGCATCGCCCCGCTGGACGACATCGGCATGGTCATGGTCTTCCACCGGCGCTTCGCCCGCCTCGTCAAGCGCCCCGGCGGCGCCGCCGACGCCATGGCGATGCTCTGCGACACGGTCACCGAGGCGTTCCCCGGCTCCCGGTTCGGCGACGAGGACCGCACCTCCCGCGCCCTCCAGGTCACCTTCGCCGACCTGGACGTGACCTTCGGCCTGACCCCGGCCCTCGCCGACCCGCGCTGCACCGACCTGCTCACCGCCAACTGGGAGCGGGACTCCTGGGAGCGCTCCACGGTCCGTACGCTCAACCGCGTCATCGGCCGGCACGACCACGCCACCGACGGCCGCTTCGTCCACCAGGTGCGCATGCTCAAGGCGTTAAGGGGCAGCCACCCCGTACTGCGCGGCACCAGCGGCCTGCTGTGGGAGGCGCTGGCCTACGAAGCGGTCTCCGGACCGCGGCAGCACACCGACGCGATCGCCGCGACCCTCACGCACGCCGCGCAGGCCGTCACCGGCCCCGTCCTGGACCCCACCGGCTCCGAGGACCTCACCGCCGACTGGCCCGAGGCACAGCGCGCGGCCCGCGCCGAGGTGCTGGCCGCACTGGCCGCGCAGGCCGCGGAGGCCCGCCGCCGGGAGCAGGCCGGCGACCACACCGGCGCGATCGGCATCTGGCACGACGTGTTCGGGGCGCCCTTCCCGACCGCGGCCGACGCCCGCCACGCCGAGACCGCCGGCGGCACCGGACACCGCGCCACCCGCAAGCGCAGCATCGTCGGCCCGCGCGCCCGCTCCTTCAGCCCCTTTCTGGGCCGCCCGGTGACCTGGTCGGTCTTCGCCGGTACGACGAAGTCGCTGTGAACCGAGGCCTGTCGGCCTGCCGAGAGGTGACTTTCAGCCGTTCCGCAGATGGGCGCACCGGGGTGCGGCCGCGTGGACGGCCGCGGTGTCCGGTGCCGGAGCCGGCGCGGCCACGAGAGCCAGGTCGTTGGAGTCGGTGAAGTACGGACGGACCCGCGCGCGGGCCGCGCCCTCGCCGCGGTACGCCGACGGATGGCTGTCGATGTCCTTGCGCGCGACGATGTCCCCGCCGATCCGCCCGATCCGTACGGCCCTGCCGCCCGGCAGTACCAGCCGCAGGTCCCAGAACTCCCGGTCCCGCGGCGCCGACCCGGCCACCCGGCCGGTGAAGTCCTCGTGCGGCAGCAGCACGCAGAACCGGTCGGCGCCCAGCTCCGTCGCGGGCAGCCGCAGCACGGTCGGCCGCGCCCCGCGGCGCGTCGCCGTCACCACGGCCTCCGCCGACGGCTCCGCGCCCAGCAGCTCGGCCTCGACGTAGGTGACCGAAGGCCCGACCGCGACCCACACCGCCTCCGCGTGGGCCTCGCGCTGCCACACGCGCAGCGCCAGCCGCCCGCGCTCGGTGGCGTACGGGATCCAGGACCGCACGGCGCCGTCGGCCACCTCCGGGGACCGGCCGACCAGCGCCGCCCGCTCGACCATCGTGGACCGCACGGGCCGCAGCGCCCCGTCCGCGCGCCGCCGTACCCACGCTTCCCAGTGCCCCTCGGCGAGCGGCACCCGGGCCAGCCGCAGCCGGACCCGGTACGGGCCGCCGCGGCCCTCCTGGTGGGGCGGCGGCAGCGGTACTCGCAGCTCCTCGGCGGAGTTGCGGCGGCGCAGTACCAGATCGGCCGGGCCGGTCAGCCCCACGGCGGGGAACGTCAGGACCAGCGCGCCGTCCTCGGCCACCGCGCAGCGCGCCTCGGGGCGCAGCCTGCGTGCCGTGCCGTCGACCCGCGCGGCAGCCGCGGGCGAGACCTTCCGCAGGACACCGAGCAGCGGCACGGCGGTCACCGGCCGCTGGAGCAGGGGGCGTGCCACGCGCCGGGCGAGCGCCTTGCCCGCGCGCAGCGCCCTGCCCTGCGCCGCGGTACCGGCGTACCCGCCCAGCGCATGCGCCCCGGCAAGCTTCTTCCGCGCCTCCGGAGGAGCGCAGCACTTGCCCGTCTTCGCGGCGAGGTCCTCGAAGAGCTTGACGTAGGCGTGGGCGACGGCCGAAGGCGCGTAGTCCAGCGCCTTGGCGCGCGCTGCCGCGGCCATCGCGGCCCGCCGCTCGTCGTCCGCGATCAGATCCAGCAGCGCCGCGGCGAACTCCTCGGCGTTCCCCGGCCGTACGAGCAGCCCGTCCACCCCGTCGGAGATGATCTCGCCCGGCCCGAACGGGCAGTCCGTGGCGACCACCGGCAGCCCCGCGTGCATCGCCTCCACGATCGTCATCCCGAAGGACTCGCCGTCCGAGGAGACCGCCGCGATCGATCCCTTGGCCCACTCCGGCTCGATCGGCGCGTGCGCGCCCATCATCGTCACCTGCTCGCACAGCCCCAGCTCGTGGATGCGGGCCCGCAGCGCCCGCGCCTCGGGGCCGCGCCCGTACAGCCGCAGCTTCCAGTCGGGCCGCTGCTCGACCACGCGCGCGAACGCGTCGATCAGCAGCCGGTAGTTCTTGATGCGGATGAGCCGGCCGGCCGCGACCACCAGCTTGTTGCGTCCCGAGGAGGGCGACACGTCCGGCTGCGGCACCGCGTTGGGAATGCAGCGGATCTCCGTGGCCACGTCGGGCAGCGCCTCGCGGTAGATCCTGGCGTCCTGCCGGGACACCGTGACGAAGGCGTCCAGCCGGGCCACCGCCGCGTTCTGCACTGCCCGCACCTCCGCCCGGTGCATGTCGTGCGTGAGATGCTCCTGCCCGACCAGCAGCGCGCGGGCGGGCCCGAAGCGCGCGAGGTAGACATTGATGCCGGGCCGGGTCCCGATGACCACGTCCGCGTCGGTGTCCCGCAGGTACTCCTCGATCCGCGTATCGACCAGCGCGCTGCACAGCTTGTACGGGCCGTCGCAGGCGGGGTAGACGCGCGAGGGGTTGCCCTTGGGGTCGTGCGCCGGGTCGAAGCCGGGCTGGTCCCTGCGGGCCTCGACCAGTGGCACGGTCCGTACTCGCGGATGGACGGGCAGCGCCGGGGTGGCCCGGGTCCTGATCATCGAAACGATCTCGACGTCGTGCCCGGCGTCCGCCAGGGCGCCGGAGAGATTGACGGTCGACCGGATGGTGCCGCCGATGCCGTAGAGGTTGAAAAGGAGGAAGCACACCTTCAGGCGGCGTGCTGCCCAAACAGGGGGCGGAGAACACGCCGCCGCTTCCCGGACCATGCCTGACACGACCACGTCGTCACGCTTCTGCACAGAACCGGAGAATATGACGGAAATTGATACTCTATGAGTTTTCGCGCAAGCGTGTCGCGAACCTGCCCCCCAAACGGCCGGTATGCATCGTGCCTGGTGAAAGGGGTGGTCAGGGGTGGCGGACGGGCCAGATGCGTCCGCACGGCCTTGCTATCTTCACGACTCTCCTGAGACAGGGAAAGAGACCGGGAAAACAGCGAAGGGAAGACAATGACGTCATTACCGAAGGGTCCCTCCCGCCGCGCTCTTTTAGGGGCGGCGGCATTCCTGCCCCTGGCCGGATGCGCGCAGGCAAAGCCGTCCGCTTCCGGAACCGAGTCCACTTCAAAAGCTTCTCCCTCCGCTTCCGTTTCCGCTTCCGGGGCGAGCGAGCGCCATCCCCGCCTGACCGGGCTGGAGCGGAAGTACCACGCGCGCCTGGGGGTGTACGCGCTGGCCACCGGCAGCGGAGCCGTCATCGCCCACCGGGCGGACGAACGCTTCGCTTTCTGCTCGACGTTCAAGGGGCTGGCGGCAGCGGCGGTCCTGCACCACAACCCGATGTCCCACCTGGACACGCTCGTGCGGTACGCCGAGGACGACCTCCTGAAGAACGCCGTCATCACCGAGCGGCACGTCGCGACCGGCATGACGATCCGTCAACTCTGCGACGCGGCAATCCGTTACAGCGACGGCACGGCCGGCAATCTGCTGCTCCGCGACCTCGGCGGCCCGGACCGGCTGACGGCGTACGCGCGCGGCCTCGGCGACAAGGTCACCCGCATGGACCGCATCGAGCCGTACATCACGGAAGCCACCCCGGGAGACCCCCGCGACACCACCTCCCCCCGTGCCTTCGGCACCGACTACCGCAAGATCGTGCTGGGGAACGCCCTGCCGCCCGAGAAGCGCGCCTTCCTTCGCGACCTGATGGAACGCAACGCCACCGAAGCCGGCGCCCGGCGCATCCGGGCCGGTCTGCCGCGCGGGTGGACCGTGGCCGACAAGACCGGGACCGGCGACTACGGCACGCTCAACGACTTCGCCGTCGTGTGGCCCCCGAAGACCCCGCCGCTCGTCATCGCGCTCATGTCCAGCAAGCCCACCAAGGACGCCCCGTACCAGCAGGAACTCCTCGCCGAGGCCGCCGAGTACATCGCCGCCGAACTCACCTGAGGCGGCACGCACCCGTCAGAACGGCACGTGCCGGGCTCTGGACAGCCCGGCACCGTACCGTGCTTTGATAGCACCATTGAAGGCCGGAGGGTGCAGCTCCGCCTCCGGTCCCCGGTCCGGCACGCCCGTACGGAAGGACCTCGCATGGCCGCGTACGCATCCTCCCCGCACCCGCCGGAGCGGCCCGCGCTCCGCTCCCGCGCCTGGTTCGGCGACGGCGGGAAGAACGGCTTCATCGCCCGGCACTCGCTGCGCGCCATGGGCCGCGGCGGACACAACTTCGACGGCCGCCCGGTCATCGGCATCTGCAACACCTACTCCGAACTCACGCCCTGCAACGGCCACTTGCAGATCCTCGCGGATGCCGTGAAGCGTGGCGTACTGCAGGCCGGCGGCTTCCCGCTGGAATTCCCCGCGATGTCGCTCGGCGAGCCGATCATGCGCCCGACCACCATGCTGTACCGCAACCTCGCCGCCATGGAGATCGAGGAGCAGATCCGCGCCAACCCCCTGGACGCCGTCGTCCTCCTCACCGGCTGCGACAAGACCACCCCCGCGGCCCTCATGGGCGCCGCCAGCGCCGGTGTCCCCGCGCTCGTCTTCACCGGCGGGCCCACGCTCAACGGCCGCTTCCGGGGCCGCGCCGTCGGCTCCGGCACGGACGTCTGGCGGATGACCGAGGAGCTGCGCGCGGGCACGGTCACCCAGGAGGAATTCACCGAGTTCGAGACCGCGCTGACCCGCAGCGCAGGCCACTGCATGACCATGGGCACCGCCTCCACCATGGCCTGCCTCACCGAAGCGCTCGGCATGATGGTCCCCGGCGGCTCCGGGCTGCCCGCCGTCGACTCCCGCCGCGGCACCCTCGCCGAGGAGACCGGCTTCCGCGCCGTCGAACTGGCCGGCTCCGACCTCACTCCGCAGCGCATCATGACCCGCGCCGCCTTCGAGAACGCCATCCGCATCAACGCCGCCATCGGCGGCTCCACCAACGCCGTACTGCACCTCCTCGCCCTCGCCGGACGCCTCGAAGTCCCGCTCGCACTCGACGACTTCGACCGCCTCGGCGCCGAACTCCCGCTCCTGATCGACCTGATGCCCTCCGGCCGCTTCCTGATGGAGGAATTCGCGTACGCGGGCGGGCTCCCGGCCCTGATCAACGACCTCCGCGACCACCTGCACCACGACACCGTCACCGTCACCGGCCGCAGCCTGGTCGACAACTGCGCGGGCGCCGAGGTCCACGACCGCGAGGTCATCCGCCCGCTCGACCGCCCCGTCCAGCCCGCCGGCACCGGCACGGCCGTACTCCGCGGCAACCTCGCCCCCGACGGCGCGGTCATCAAGCAGTCCGCCGCCGACCCCAAGCTGCTCAGCCACACCGGGCCCGCACTGGTCTTCGACTCGCTGGAGGAGTACCTCGCCGTCGCCGAGGACCCGGACCTCGACGTCACCGCCGACACCGTCCTCGTCGTCCGCAACACCGGCCCGAAGGGCTACCCCGGCATGCCCGAGGTCGGCAACGTACAGCTCCCCAAGAAGCTCCTCGACGCCGGCGTCCGCGACCTCGTCCGCATCTCCGACGCCCGGATGTCCGGCACCGCGTACGGCACCTGCGTCCTGCACGTGGCCCCCGAAGCGGCGGTCGGCGGCCCGCTCGCCCTCGTCCGCACCGGCGACTCCGTACGCCTCGACGTGCCGGCCCGCCGCCTCGACGTACTGATCGGCGACGACGAGCTGGAACGCCGCCGCGCGGCCTGGCAGCCGCCCCGCGCACCTGCGGCACGCGGCTGGAGCTACCTCTACGACCGGCACGTCACCCAGGCCGACACCGGCGTCGACCTGGACTTCCTGCGCGGCGCGACCGACTCGACACCGCCCCGCCAGGCATTCTGAGTCCCGGCGTGGAACTTCAGGGCCTGCACGGGCAGGTGGTCGACCGCATCGGCCGGTCACTCGCCGCGGACGAGATCCGCGCGGGCGAGGTGCTGCGCCTGGAGGACATACAGGAGCGGTACGGCGTCTCCCGCACAGTGGCCCGCGAGGCCGTCCGCGTACTGGAATCCCAACGCGTCGTCACCAGCCGCCCCCGCGTCGGCATCACCGTACGCCCGCGCACCGAGTGGAACCTCTACGACCCCCAAATCATCCGCTGGCGCCTCGCATCCCCCCAACGCGAAACCCAACTCCGCGAACTGGCCCAACTCCGCGCCGCCGTCGAACCCTCCGCCGCAGCCCTCGCCGCATCCACCGCACCCCCCGAAGCCCGCACCGCACTCACCACCCACGCCCGCACGATGGCGGACGCCGCCCGAACCGGCGACCACACGGCTTTCGTCACCGCAGACACCGCCTTCCACCGCACACTCCTCACCGCCTCCGGCAACACCATGTTCGCCCAACTGGCCGAGGTAACAGAGGAACTCCTGACGTCCCGTCACACCCTCGCCTTGATGCCCACCGACATCGACATGACAGCGGTCCACCGCCACGAGGAAGTCGCCGAAGCGGTCGCGGCGAACCACCCGTCCGAGGCTGCCCATGCCGTCACACGCATCATCGACGCGGCCCACGAGGAGGTGGAACGGCTGCTGGAGGAGGGAAGGGGGGCTTGCGTGTACGGAGGGTGAGGTGAGTGGCGGCCTGCTGCTAATTGGCGCGACCCGCACCTACCCCGGGCTCTACGATCATCCGGTACAGCCGGGGGAAGTGGGGCGGAAATGCGGGCGGACATCAACGGCGGCAGTGGGGCGGCGGTGCGGCTCGCGGCAGGCGCGCCGCTGCGGGACGTGCTGGACGTCGCCGACGCCGATGACTGGCTCGCGCTGGACTCGGGAGTGCGGACGGTGGCCTGGTGGCGCGCGGAGTTGCAGTACACCGCCCCGTTGCCCGGAGACCCGACGGGACTCGATGAGGCTCGGTTCGCACTCACCCTCTGCCACCGCGACGGACGGGTCCGTGAGGCGGCGGTACGTGGCTCGGGGCGATACCCCGCCCTGTTGCCGCTGATCGTGATCCGCTGCGCCGACTGGGTCGAGCCGGTCCGTGAGCGCGCCCGGGAGCTGCTCAGTGAGACCCTGGACGGGGACACCGCCGTCGCACTCGCGCCACTGATCCTGCGCGTCGGCCGCCGCAACAGAGGTGACTTCGGCGTCCAGCTGCTCGAAGAGGTCATGCGCCGGGCACCCCGTGGGCACTTCGCCGGGCTCTTCGCCGACGCCGACCGCACCGTGCGACGGTTCGCGTACCGGCTGGCCGTCGAGCGGCAGCTCCTCGGCCCCGTCGAGCTGGCCCGCGCGGCCGGCCGGGACCCGGACACCGTGGTCCAGGACCTCTGCGCCACAGCCGCGCTCAAGTCCCTGGCCCTGCACGACAGGGACGCCAACGACAACGTCCACGACGACGTGCTCACACTGCTGCTGACCGCGCGCAACCCAGGCACCCGTTCTACCGGCGTCACCGCGCTGCGGCGGGCGGGGCGGCCGCGGCAGGCGGAGCCGTTCCTCAGCGACCGGTCCGCGCTGGTGCGCGCCTGCGCCCGGTACGTCGTACGACAGCACGGAATCGATGCGACGGCCTGGTACCGGAAGCGGTGTGCGGTACCGGACGATCCCGAGCTGCCGCCCGGGGCGGTGATCGGGCTGGCCGAGTGCGGAGACCGCGCCGACGCCGGGCTGTTGTGGTCATTCCTGGCACACCCGGCAGCCGGGGTGCGGGCGCAGGCGGTGGCCGGGCTGCGGGCACTGGACCGCGCGGACGCGGAACGGCTGCGGCCGCTGCTCGACGACCCGGCCCCCGGAGTCGTACGCGAGACCGCCATCGCCCTGCTGCCATCGGCGAAGGACCTGCCCGCCGACCGGCTGTTGCAGCGCACCGCGCCCGAGCAGCCGCGGCACGTCCGGGTCGCCGCCTTCCGACTGCTCGACGCGCACGGCGGGATCGTCGCCCTGCGCGCGGCGGTCGGGCTGTTGGAGGACCCGGACGTGAAGCTGCGCACCTGGGCCGGCCAGGCCGTGCAGCGCTGGCGCCCGTCGGCGGATGTACGGCCCGGCGATACGGAGGTGGGCGAGCTGCTCGACCGGAGCCGGCATCTCTTCAGCGACTACGTACTGCGGCGGCGCAAGTGGGAGGCCGGGCTGGCGGGCTGAGTCCGCCCGGAGACCGGGAGAATCCCGGAATCGGAAGTATCAGAAGTACACGATCCGCACCACCGTCACCGTCAAAACGCTTTCGCTCACGTAGTAACGGATGACGACGCCGGCGACGGTTGCCTCGCGGCGTTCGCGTTCCTTTTTGATTGCTGTGGAGCCGTGGCCGTACGGGTCGTCGGCGAGGCGGCGCATGCCTGCGTCGAAGCGGGTGCGCAGGGTGGTGTCCATGGAGTCGCGGGCTTGGTCTGCGGGGGGTGCGTACTGGAGGCGGCGGCGGGTCACGCCACCTCCGGCCGGCTGTCGTCGGCCGGTACGGCACCGATGTCCTCGCCGCGCTCCAGGCGCTCGAAGAGCTCCTGGTCCTCGAGGTCGGCGGCGGTGCCGCCCAGGGCCCAGCGGGCCAGTCTGGCGGGCAGCTCGCCGGCCGGGACGTGCGGGATCTCCTGGTCGAACGCGCGCGCCTGCTCCTCGTCGAGGACGGCGCGGATACCGGCGATGGTGCCCGGCAGCTCCACCAGCTCTCCGCCGATCACCGTCTTCAACGTCGCCTCCACGGCCGGCCTCCTCGTGCGACCACCTCGCGCCATGGACCACCGTACGCCCAACGGGCCCCGTTGTGTCCCGCGTACCGAGAACACCCGCCGAACCGGCGGTGGGCCCGCGGTACGGGCCCACGACGGGTAACGGACGGCTGCTGGACCAGAGGTGATCAGCGCTGCGCTGTGATGCTTTCGGTCCAGTCGGCCATCTGGTCATCGGTGAGGTGACCGGCCAGATCGGCCTCGGTGATCATGCCGACCAGCCGCTTGTTCTCGATCACCGGCAGCCGGCGGATCTGGTGTCCGCGCATCTCCTCCAGCACTTCGCTGATGTCGGCACCCGCATCGATCCAGCGGGGCGTGCCCTTCGCCATCTCGTGCGCCGTGACCTGGGACGGGTCGTGCCCCATGGCCACGCACCCGACCACGATGTCGCGGTCGGTGAGAATGCCGCACAACCGCTCGTTCGCGTCGCTGATCGGCAGGGCTCCCACATCGAGCTCCCGCATCAGCTGCGCCGCGCGGTCCAGGGTCGCGTCCTCGGGGATCCACTGGGCGCCGGGGTGCATGATGTCTCCGGCAGTGGTCATGAACCGTACCTCCCATGCCGGACGGCCGGCGCGACGCCGGGCGCGCCGCAGGTCCCGGCCCTCCCATTGTGGTCGCCGGTGCGCGTGCTCGCATGTGGGGGAGCGGGGACGTGCCGCGGGGCACCACCGTCGCCGTGACGGTGGTGCCCCGCGGGGGTGCGGGTACGGCTCAGCTGTTGCCGTGGCCGTTCTCGGAGAGCACCGGGACGTCGTCGATGAGGTGCGACAGCGGCTCGTCGCCCTTGTTCTGGGTGGAGTTCTTGGTGCACTGCTGGTTCTGCGGGTTCGCCAGGATGTTGACGTCCTGGACGGTGATCGGGATCAGGCCGATCAGCGAACCGACGTTGACCTTGGCCGGCAGGCCGATGCACAGGTCGTTGAGCGAGTTCTGGACCAGGCCCGCCTGCGGGCTCTGCTGGCCGTGCGTGGCCGAGTTCCCGTACGACGTCGAGGCGCCGTTGCCGCTGAAGTTCTTGGCACCGCCGTCGTTACCGGCGGCAACGGCACTGCCCGCACTGGCAGCGAGGCCGGCGGTGGCGAGGGTGAGGGCGGCCAGGGTGGCACGGATGCGCATGTCTCTCCTATGGACAAACGGCAATGAAGGGAGGTGTGGCCCAGTACAGCCCCACGTACGTCCTGTCCTGTCCTATTCACCCATCCATCGGCGTGTCCGCGTGGAAGGTGCCTGACATGGCGCTGGTGCGATGTGGGCAGTGTTGACAGCGAGTCTCACAGTGTCGATCGATATCGTCCGACGCGGGAGACCGGACCGGCGGGCCCCGTACCTCTGTGTTACCCGGACCCCGTACCACGGTGGACGGCGCGGCCCGCCGGTCGTCAGGTCCCGCCGGTCGTCAGGTTTCCGCCGTTCGTCAGGTCCCGTCGGTCGTCGGGTTCCGCCCATCGTCAGGTACTGTGAGCGTCCGCAGCGATCGCAGCGATCGCTGACGACCGAGGAGGTGAGACCCATTACCGCTGAACCAGGCCGGGTTCTCCCTGCTCGCATCCGCGCGGTCCGCGCGGCGCCACCGGCGTAGCGGGCCGAAGCGAGGGAGCGTGCCCGGCAGTTGCCAGGCACATCCGAAAGGCTCCCATGTCACTTCTCGCGTCCCCCCTTCTCCCTTCCCTCCGCTCCGCCGCCATCGCCCGACTCCGGACCACCGGCTCGGTGTTCGCCGAGGACGAGGCGGACCTGCTCCTCGCCGCGGCCGGCACTCCGGACGTACTCGACGCCATGGTGGAGCGGCGCGCCGCCGGTCTGCCCCTCGAACTGGTGCTGGGCTGGGCGGAGTTCTGCGGGCTGCGGGTGGCCGTGGCCCCCGGCGTCTTCGTACCCCGCCGCCGCACCGAATTCCTCGCCCGGCAGGCCAGCACGCTCATCGCCGCCGCTGCCACCGCTCGCGCCGGCCGCCCCGTCGTGGCCGACCTGTGCTGCGGCTCCGGCGCGGTCGGCGCCGCACTGGCCGCGGCCGCACCCGCGCCCGGCATCGAGCTGTACGCGGCCGACATAGACCCGGCCGCGGTCCGCTGCGCCCGCCGCAACATCCCCCGCACCGTGGGCGAGGTGAGCGAAGGCGACCTGTACGAAGGCCTCCCAACAGCCGTGCGCGGCCGCATCGACGTCCTCGTCGCCAACGTCCCGTACGTCCCCACGCACCAGGTCGGCCTGCTCCCACCGGAGGCCCGCGACCACGAGCCCCTGGTCGCCCTGGACGGCGGCACCGATGGCCTCGACATCCTCCGCCGGGTAACGGCCGAAGCCCCCCAGTGGCTGACACCGGGCGGCCACCTCCTGATCGAAACGAGCGAACGCCAGGCGGCGTCGGCCGCAGAGGCCTTCCGCCACAGCGGCCTGACGCCGCGCGTGGTCACCTCGGAGGAGGAGTACGCGACTGTTGTGATCGGGAGTGCCGACAGTGCCCGCGGCATCGGCTGCAGCGAGAGCGCGACCCCGGGCCACCCTGACCCGCGCGGCTGAAGTGCTGTGAGAACCGGATCATGGCGGGAACCCTTTCCTGGAGACCGGCCACCCGCATACCGGAGGGAGACGGACGGGAATGAGCACGCACCGTTCCGCCGACACCAGCACCAGCACCAGCACGCCCGACAACAGTGGCGGCGCGCCCGATGGCAACACCGAGTACGGGAGAAAGAGGTTCAAGCGGTCGCGGAGTCACTTTGCCGATCGGATCACCGCGGACGGCCGGGACGGCTGGCCCGTCGAGGCGGGGCGGTATCGGCTGGTGGTCAGTCGGGCCTGTCCTTGGGCCAGCCGTGCCGTGATCTCCCGGCGGCTGCTCGGACTGGAGGACGCGCTGTCGCTGGCGATTGCCGATCCGATCCAGGACGATCGCAGCTGGCGTTTCACGTTGGATCCGGGAGGTCGCGACCCCGTCCTCGGCATCCGCTATCTCAGTGAGGCGTACGACGCGCGCGAGACGGGGTATCCCGGCGGGGTCAGTGTGCCCGCGATCGTCGACGTGCCGAGCGGGAAGCTCGTCACCAACGACTTCCAGCGGATCACCCTCGACCTCGCGACCGAGTGGACCGCGTTGCACCGCCCCGGCGCGCCCGACCTCTACCCGGAGCCGCTGCGCGCCGAGATCGACGAGGTGATGGAGGGGATTTACCGGGACGTCAACAACGGCGTGTATCGGGCCGGGTTCGCGACCGGGGAGCGGGAGTACGAGGAGGCGTACGAGGATGTGTTCCGGCGGCTGGAGGCGGTGTCGGAGCGGCTGAGCGAGCGGCGGTACCTGGTCGGGGACACGATCACTGAGGCGGACATTCGGCTGTTCACGACGCTGGTGCGGTTCGACGCCGTTTATCACGGCCACTTCAAGTGCAATCGGTACAAGCTGGCCGAGGATCCGGTGCTGTGGGCGTATGTGAGGGACCTTTACCAGACGCCGGGGTTCGGTGACACGGTCGACTTTGATCACATTAAGAGGCACTACTACCGGGTGCATACGGGCATCAACCCGACCGGCATTGTGCCTCGCGGGCCCGATCTCGCCGGCTGGCTGACGCCGCATCACCGGGAGGAGTTGGGCGGTCGGCCCTTCGGGGACGGCACACCGCCGGGGCCGGTCCCGCCCGGCGAGGAGGTGCCACCCGCCGGGCGTCCCTGAAGGCGTGACGCGGTCTTACGCGTCGTCGGCGGCGTACACCCGGGCGCCGCCGACGTACGTCTGCAGGACCCGGGTCGCCGCGATGTCGCCGGACGGGTCCTCGAAGGGGTCGCGGTCGAGGACGGCGAGGTCCGCCAGGTTGCCGGCGCGCAGGGTGCCGGTGTCGTCGAGGTGGTTCACATACGCGCTGCCGGCGGTGTACGCCGCGAGGGCCGCGCCGAGGTCGAGGCGCTGTTCGGGGATGAAGGCGGGGGAATCGGCGGCGGCGTCCGGGCGGCGGCGGTGCACTGCGGTGTGCAGTGCGGCCATCGGGTCGGGGCTGCTGACCGGCCAGTCGCTGCCGGCGGCGAGGGTGGCGCCGGAGCGGAGCAGATCGCCGAAGGGGTACTGGTGGGTGGTCCGTTCGGCGCCGAGGAAGGGAATGGTGAGGTCGTCCATCTGCGGCTCGTGGGTGGCCCAGAGCGCCTGGATGTTGGCGGTGGCGCCGAGGCGGCGGAAGCGCGGTACGTCGTCGGGGTGGACGATCTGGAGGTGGGCGAGGTGCGGGCGGTGGTCGGTCCAGCCGTTGGCCTTGCGGGCCGCCTCGACCGCGTCGAGGGACTCGCGGACGGCCCGGTCGCCGAGCGCGTGGAAGTGGACCTGGAAGCCGTGCGCGTCCAACTCCGTGACGTAATGGCGCAGCGCCTCGGGCTCGATGAAGGAGATGCCGCTGTTGTCGGAGGCACAGCCGCAGGCGGTGAGGTAGGGGTGGAGGAGGGCGGCCGTGTGGTTCTCGGCGATGCCGTCCTGCATGATTTTTACGGTGGTGGCGCGTAGCCGACCGCCAGTCAACTTTTCGCGGTGGGCGAGGAGTTCGGGGAGTTGCTCCGTGCCGCGGGCGCGGTCCCACCACAGTGATCCGGTGACGCGGGCGGTCAGCTGTCCGGAGTCGACGACGGCCGCGTAGGCGGGGGACGGGTCGGCCATCCCGGCGTGGTTGCCGAGCAGGGCGTCCTGCCAGGCGGTGATGCCGTACGAGTGGAGGAGCGCCTGGGCGCGCAGCAGGCCCTCGGTGAGCGTGGCGAGGGTCGGCGGGGGGACGGCGGCGGCGACCAGCATCATGGCGCCTTCCTGGAGCATCCCGGTGGGGTGCCCGTCCGCCTCCCGCTCCAGCCGGCCGTCGGCGGGGTCGGGCGTACGGGCGTCGAGCCCGGCGAGTTCCAGGGCGCGGGTGTTGGCCAAGCCGCCGTGGTGATCGCGGTTGACGAGGTACACCGGGCGGTCGGGTACCAACGCGTCGAGGAACTGTCGGGTGGGCGTGCCGCCGGGGAACGCCTCCATCGACCAGCCGCCGCCGGTGATCCATTCCGCGTCCGGGTGAGTGTCGGCGTACGCGCGGATGCGGCGGCGGTACTCCTCGGTGGTGACCGCCCCGCTCAGGTCGCACTGCCCCAACTCCACCCCGCCGCCCACCGGGTGCACATGCGCGTCTTGGAAGCCCGGTACGAGCAACCGGCCGTGCAGGTCGACGACTTCGGTACGCGGGCCGATCAGCTCGTGCACCTCGTCGTGTCCGACGGCGACGATGCGTTCACCGCGCACGGCGAGGGCGGTGGCGCGGCTGCGGGCGGGGTCCACGGTGTGGACGGGGCCGCCGGTGAAGACGAGGTCGGCGGGGTGCGAGTGCGGGTGCGGCATGTTTGGGCTCCTGGGGTCGGTGGTGGGGTGGCGCGGGGGAGGGCAAGGCGGGTGCGGGTCAGCGGGCGGGTTCGGACGGTGGGGCGGTCGGCTCGTCACCGCCGTTCATCGGCTCGTCACCGCGGTGCATCGGCTCGCCACCGCGGTTCGTCGGCTCGCCGCCGCCGTTCATCGGTAGGTCGATCGCCTCGGCGTCCGTGCCGCGCCCCGTGACGAAGTACGGCGACCGACGGCCCCACTTGGCGCGGGCCGCGACCACCAGCCCGGAGGCGACGATCAGTACGGGAACGAGCAGCATGAACCAGCCGTTGTCAGGCCGCGCCTCGAAGTGGTCGCTCATGGTCGCGTAGTGGACGGCGAGATAGCCGCCGAGCCCGAAGAGGATCAGGCCGCTGAGTGCGGGGATCACCACGCCGGTGAGCGCGGCGCGGGCCCCGGCGCGCAGGTCGGTGCGGAAGCGCAACGCGCAGGCCAGGGCGGTCAGGCCGTAGTAGAGGGAGACGACCAGGCCGATCGAGTTGACCGCGGCGAGGATCATCTCGTTGAGCTTGGGGATGCCGAGCGCGAGTACGGCGACGGCCGCGGCGATGGCCATGATGACGACCGTACCCACGGCGGGCGTCCCGAAGCGCGGGCTGACCTTCGTCCAGACACCGCCCAGGGTGCGGTCGCGGCCCATGGCGAGCGCGGCCCGGGCCGTGGGGATGACGGCGGCCTGCAGGGAGGCGAAGGCTGAGCACATCAGGGCGGCCAGCGGCAGGGACGCCCACGGCTCGGGGGCGAGGTGCGCGCCGAGGAAGGTGAGCGCCTGCGGGCCGTTGCGCACCAACTCCCCGTTGCCCATCACGCGCTGGAAGGAGACGGCGGCGAAGACGAACAGCGCCAGCATGACGGTGAGTGCGATCAATCCGCCGCGCGCGGCGTCACCGGCGCTCTTCGTCTCCTCGTTCACCGTGAACGCCGCGTCCCAGCCCCAGTAGATGAAGACCGCGAGGATCAAACCCTGGACGAGCGAGGTCGTCGAACCCATCTCGAAGGGATTGAGCCAGGAGAAGGAGAAGGGCTGGTCGCCGACGGCCAGGCCCCAGGCGCAGAAGGCGAGCAGTACGGCGTACTCGAAGATCAGCAGCCAGAGTTGGAGCCGGGTCGCGGAGCGGACGCCGGTGACCGCGGTGACGGTCACGGCCACCAGCGCGACGAGACCGATGACGGTACTGGTCGCCGTGGAGTTCGGGTCGAGCGCGACGCCGAAGACAGCGTGTGCGCCCAGCTTGTTGAGGAACTGCAGAATCACCGAGCCGGTGACCGCGCCGGTGTACGCCATGAAGACGACGTTGCCGACCAGCACCACCCAGCCGGTGAGGAAGCCCGGCCAGGGGCCGATGGAGCGACCCACCCAGGTATAGCCGTTGCCGCAGTTGGGCTCGGAGCGGTTGAGCCGGGAGTAAGCGAGGGCGATGCCGAGGATCGGCAGGAACGCCAGCACCAGCAGGGCGGGCGTCTGGCGGCCCGCGTACACCGCGAGGGTGCCCATTCCGATGCCGATGCTGGTGGTCGCGGCGGTACTGGAGGCGGCGATGGCCACGCCGTCCTTGACGCCGAGCGAACGGCGCATACGGGGGCCCGGTGGATGCGGCGGCACTGCAGGGGGCATGGGGCACGCTCCTGGAGCGGGGAGGAGGGAGCGCCGTGGCGGACCGGCGTGCGCCGATGAAACCGCCGCCGCCAGTTCTATGTCAATGGTGTTGACGTAAGGTCGTGTGGCGGTGAGAGGGGTGATTGACTGGCCCCTGTACCCGGGCATCACCGGAATCGACGACCGAAGGGCCGACCGTGGCACCACCCGACCGCGTCCCCGCCGAACGCAGGCGACGCCGCCCCACCAAGAGCGGCGTGGTCCTGTCGGCGGAGCTGATCCTCGATGCGGCGCTGGAACTCCTCGACGAGCACGGCGCCGAGGCCCTCACCATCCGCAAGCTCGGGACCGCGCTAGGCGCCGACCCCAGCGCGGTCTACCGCTACTACCGCGGCGCCGAGGACCTGCTGCTCGCGCTGGGCGACCGCCTCATCGGCGAAGCGCTCGACGGCTTCAAGCCCGAGGAGCACGACGACTGGGCGGCGGCGCTGCGGGACTTCGGGCTGCGCGCCTACCGCGCGGCGCTGCGCCACCCGCGCGTCACCGTACTCAGCTCGTACCGCGTCACCCGCCGCCCCCATGAACAGCGCGCGGTCGAGACGGGCGTCGGCCTGCTGCGCCGGGCCGGCTTCGACGATGCCACGGCCGTGCGCCACTACCACGCCTTCGTCGACACCGTCCTCGGCCACGCGGCCCTGGACGCCGCGGTACTCCGCCTCCCCGCCGACCAGCGGGCCGGCGACGAACAGGCATGGAGCGAGGCGTACGCGCAGTTGCCCGCCGATGCGTTCCCGAACCTGCATGCGGTCCGGGGCCACCTCCCGACGATGGCGGGCCCGGCCGTGGAGCACGCGCTTGATCTACTGCTGGCGGCGCTGAAGGCGCAGGCTCCGGAAAGCTGATGTTGCGTCAGGAAGTGGGAGTGGGAGAGGAGTTGAGGGCGGTACGCAACGCAGCGTGCGCCGCTTCGTTCGCCTCGGCGGCCGCGGGCAGTTGGCCCGGCATCCCGAAGAACCCGTGGAAGACCCCGTCGTAACGCCGGACGTCCACCCTGACACCGGCCTCCCGCAGCCGACTGCCGTACGCCTCGCCCTCGTCGCGCAGCGGATCGTACTCCGCGGTCAGGATGAGGGCCGGCGGCAGCCCGGAGAGGTCGGTGGCGGCGAGCGGCGAGGCGTAGGGATGCACGTCGCCGTGGCTGTCACTGTCCCCGTCTGTGCCGAGGTACTGCTCCCAGTACCAGCGCAGGTGGTCCGCGGTGACGAAGTACCCCCGGGCGTTCTCCTCGTACGAGAGGGTGTTCCGGGCGGGGTCGAGCATCGGGTAGATCAGCAGCTGGAAGACCGGCATCGGGCCGCCGCGGTCGCGGGCCATCAGGGGGAGTACCGCGGCGAGGTTGCCGCCCGCGCTGTCGCCGGCCACCGCGATACGGGCCGGATCGCCGCCCTCCTCGGCGGCGTGCGCGGCGGCCCAGCGCAGTACCGCGTAGGCGTCCTCGGCGGCGGCGGGGAAGCGGTGTTCGGGCGCCCGCCGGTAGTCCACGGAGACGACGAGCGCGCCCGTTGCGTTGGCCAGGTCCCGGCAGATGGCGTCGTGCGAGTCCAGGTCGCAGATCACGAAGCCGCCGCCGTGGCAGAACACCACCATGGGCAACCCGCCGTCGGCGTCCTCGCGCGGCCAGTACAGCCGTACCGGTACGTCGGGAGCGTCGGCGGGCCCCGGCACCCGTCGGTCCTCGACCCGGGCCACCGGCACCGGGGTCACCGCGCGGGCCGGTTGCGCCGCCGCGAGAATCCGGCGTGCCTCGGCCGCGTCGAGGACCTCGGTGCCCAGCCGCGGGAAGCGTGCCTCGGTCAGCTCGATGATGGTTTTCGCCACGGGATCCAACGGCATGCGCGGTCTCACCTCGTCGTCACGTCTCTGTCGACCTGCCGCTCGACAGTATTCCCCATCGATAGTTCTAATAGAAATAGTTCTGGTCGTGAGTGCGGGAAATCGGTGGCGCCCCGCGAGGCGAGCCGCTACCTTCCGCCCCAGCGCACTGAGAGACAGCCAGACAGCCAGGGGGAGCCGGGTATGGCGGGTACGGAGCTCGAGGGCCAACGGACCGACCGGTTGGGCGTACTGCTCGACCAGTTCGACCAGGCCAGGGAGATGGCGCAGGTGCGGCTCACGGGGCTCGCGACGAGGAGTACCTCTGGGAGCCGGTGCCCGGTTGCTGGTCGATCCGGCGCCGGGGCGAGGCGGTGACGCCCAGGGCGTTCGGGCCGGGTGAGTGGGTGCTGGACCGGGGCGCCCCGGACATCCCGGCGAGCGAGTACGGCGAGGTCGCCCGGCAGGCCGCCGACGGCATGACCGTCGACAAGATCGCCGAGGACTGGAGCGTGAGCGTCGAGCGCGTCGAGCAGGTCCTGGCCCACACCGGTGTGCCGGAGCCCGACGTCACGCCGGTCACGACCATCGCGTGGCGGCTGGCGCACCTGCACTTCGAGTTCGTGGGCCGATGGGAGTGGACCTTCGGCGAACGGCGGCAGGACCCGAAGCTGATGGTCGACTTCAGCCCCTCCGCCGACCTGGCACTCGAGCGGTTCTGGGCGTCGGTCGACCGCTGGCGCGACAGCATCGGCACCCTCACCGACGAGCAGCTCGACACCGTCGGCTTCTCGCAGTACCCGCACGGCTCCGACCCCGACGACCCGTTCGTCAGCGTGCTGGCGGGCGGCAACCTCGAATTGATCCACCACATGGCCGAGATCGCATTGCTCCGCGACCTGTGGCGGGCGCGCTTCAGCTAGGCGGCCCGGGTGCTCAGTCGCGCTTCTGTTCCGCCGCCCGGACCTTCGCGGCCACCTCGTCCAGGTCCCGCAGCGCCGACTCGGCGAATTCCCGCTCCGCCGCGTAGTACTTCTCCGACCAGCGCAGGACGAGCTCGGTGTACGCCCAGGACGGCTCCTTGGCCGAGCCCTCGGCCGTGGCGCGGGCCCGGCGGGTCATCTGCTCCGTGTACGTGCGGTGCTGTTCGAGGATGGCGCGCAGCTCGTCGGGGTCGGTGAGGTGGCCGAGCCACAGCCGCAGCATGACGCCGTGCTTGAGGACCGGCGGCTCGACCGGTGCTTCGCTGACCCACCGGGCGGCCGCCGCCTTGCCGCTCGGCGTGATGCTGTACAGCCGCTTGCCGCGCACGCCGTCGTCCTGGACGACCGTCCGCGACGTGACGTAACCGTGCTTCTCCAGCCGCTTGAGCTCGCCGTAGACCTGGCTGGCCGACGGGCTCCAGTAGAAGAACTGCAGGCTCGCATCGGCCCACTTCTTCAGGTCGTATCCGGACAGCTCCTCCCCGAAGGAGAGCAGCCCGAGCACCGCCCAGCTGGTGGGCGGCAGTTCAGCGGGGTCGAAGGGCGCGGTCGAGTCGGTCACGGGGGCGAGTATAGGACCGACCGTGCAGGTGAGCGGCTGGGGCGTCGGCCGGACCGCCGGGGCATCAGTCGGTCGGGGACGGGCGTCGGTCGGCCGGGGACGCGGTGGTCAGTCGGTCGGGGACGGCAGGCCGTCGCGGGCCGCGCGGCGCAGTTCGGTCTTGAGGATCTTGCCGCTCGTGTTGCGCGGCAGCTCCGGTACGAGATGGAAACGGCGCGGCACCTTGAAGTTGGCGAGCCGCTCCCGGGCCCAGGCGGTGAGCCCGTCCGGGGTCGGCGGCTCCTGCGCGGCATCAGGGACGACGAAGGCCACGCCGACCTCGCCGAGCCGCTCGTCCGGTGCCCCGACGACGGCGACCTCGGCGATGCCGGGGTGCGCGCCGAGCGCATGCTCCACCTCCGCCGGATACGCGTTGAAGCCGCCGACGACATACATGTCCTTGAGGCGGTCGGTGAGGGACAGATAGTCGTGCTCGTCCAGTACGCCGACGTCACCGGTGTGCAGCCAGCCGTCCGCGTCGATGGCGCGCGCGGTGGCTTCCGGGTCGTCGAGGTAGCCGGCCATGACGTGATAGCCGCGCGTGACCACTTCGCCGGGCCGGCCGGGCGGCAGCTCGCGGCCGTCCGGACCCACGACCCGCAGCTCGGTGCCGGGCAGTGCGACGCCGACGGTACGGGCGACCGTCGCGGCATCGGCGTCCACGGGGCAGATGGAGACCACCCCGGTCGACTCGCTCAGCCCGTACGCCGTGAAGACATCCGTCGCGCCGAGCTCCCGGCGGATCTCCTCGATCAGCGTGGTGGGGACCATGGCGGCGCCGGTACCGGCCAGCCGCAGCGCCGACAGGTCGTGCCGCTCGCGCCCGGGGTGGCGGATGAGGCCGTGGAAGACGGTCGGCGGCCCGAGCAGCACACTCACCCGCTCCTCGGCCATCCGACGCAGCATCAGCTCGGTGTCGAAGACCGGCTCGGGCAGCATCGTCACACCGCGCAGCAGACAGCCGAGCACCCCCGCCTTGTACCCCATGGTGTGGAAGAAGGGGTTGACGAGCAGATAGCGGTCGCCGGGGCGCAGTGTGACCGCACGGGACCAGTTCTCGTAGACCCGGATGGTCTGCCCGTGCGTGATCATCACGCCCTTGGGGCGGCCCGTGGTGCCGGAGGTGTAGAGGATGTCGGACAGGTCGTCGGGGCGTACGGCAGCGGTACGGGCGGCCCGCTCGGCATCGGGAACCGCGGCGCCCGCCGCCAGGTAGTCGTCCCAGGAGACGGCTCCGTACGTGTGCGATGCGGGTGGGGCCGCCGCCGGGTCCGCCGCTGGGGACGCCGCCCGGTCACGCAGTACCACCGTGTCGCGCAGCCGACCCAGATCCGCACCCGAGTCATGCAGCATCGCCACGTAATCCGTGCCGAGGAAGCCGCGCTCGGTGAACAGGAGACGGGCACCACTGCGCCGGATGATGTCGGCGGCCTCCGCGGCCTTGTAGCGCGTGTTCACCGGTACCAGGACGGCGCCGACCGAGACCACGCCGAGCGCCGCCGCGATCCACTGCCGACTGTTCGGCGCCCAGATCGCCACCCGGTCGCCGGGCGCCACGCCGTGCGCGACGGCGGCCCGCGCCGCCGCGTGCACCTCGTCCCGCAGCCGCGCGAAACTCCACCGCACCTCGCCGTCGGCCAGCGCCTCCGCCTCCCCGAACGCGGCCGCGGCGGAGTCCGCCAACTGCGCGACCGTGCCGGGCCCGTGCGCGTCCGCCTCGCCGCTCTCGCGGCTGTCCATGCTGATCACGATCACGCCCTCCTGCTCCGCTGCCGTGTCCCGCGGCCATCACACCGGTCACCCGCCCCAGTGGCCAGGGCGAAGTCCCGTCCAGTGGGAGAAGCGACGCGGCGACTCCCTAGACTGCGGTGGTGGCGGAAGAACAATCACGCGGCGCTGACCTCCCCGCGACCGGCTGGGCCGTGCTCGGGCTGCTCTCCTTCGGGGAGGAGCTGTCCGGTTACGACCTGAAGAAATGGGCGGACTGGTCGTTGGGCTTCTTCTACTGGAGCCCGTCGTTCAGCCAGATCTACGGTGAGCTCAAGCGGCTGGAGAAGGCCGGTTACGCCGCCTCGCGGATGGTCACGCCGGAGAACGGCGGCCGGAGCAAGCGCGTGTACCGGATCACCGAGACGGGGACGGCCGCCGTCCGCACCTGGACGCGGGAGGCACCGGTCGAGCCGCCGGTCCTCAAGCACGGCGTCATGCTGCGCCTGTGGCTCGGCCACCTGATGGGCCCGGCCCGGATGCGCGACGTGCTCGCCGCACACCAGGACTACGCCGAAACCATGCGCCGACGCGCGGCGGCGGACGCCGAAGGCGCCGCCACCGAGGCCACCTGGGCCTACACCGAACTCACCCTCAAATGGGCGGAACGCTACTACGCGGCAGAACGCGACCGAGCCACCGAAATGCTCGCCGAACTGGCGGAGTTGGCGGACCGGGAGGGCCTGCGCCCTCCGGGTACCGACTAGAGGACGGCGGCCGGCAGGCCCAGGTCTGTTGCCAGTCGCGACCGGTGCCACGACGGTGGGCCGAAGAGTTGGGTCGTGCTGTGGGCGCGTTTGAAGTAGTGGTGGGCTTCGTGTTCCCAGGTGATGCCGATGCCGCCGTGTAGCTGGATCATTTCGCTTGCCACCGCGGAGAAGGCCTCCGAGCAGACGGACTTGGCGACGGCCGCGGCCCGGGCCGCCTCCGTCCCGTCGTCGGCCGCTGCCGCGAATGCCGCGCCCAGTGCCGCCGAGCGGGCCGACTCCACCATTACGTACGCGTCCGCCAGCCGGTGTTTGACCGCCTGGAAGGAGCCGATGGGGCGGTTGAATTGCACGCGGTTCTTTGCGTGGGTGACGGTGAGTTCGAGGCAGCGTTCGGCCGCGCCGACCTGTTCGGCGGCCAGTGCCGTGCAGGCCAGGCCCAGTACCCGGTCCAGGACTCGGCCGCCGTCGCCGTCCGTGCCGATCAGCCGTGCCTCGGCACCGTCGAGCACAACACGCGCCATGGACCGTGTCTGATCCATCGTCACCGATGCCTCGCTCCGCACCCCCGCGCAGTCCGTCGCCACCTGGAAGAGCGACACTCCGGCTCCGGTACGTGCTGCCACGAGCAGTATCTCGGCTGTCGCCCCGTCGAGTACGTACTCCTTGGTGCCGGTGAGCTGCCATGTGCCGGACGGACCCGGGGCGGCCGTCGTCGTCCGGATTGCTGCCGGGTACCAGGATCTCCCTTCGGACCAGGCCAGTGTTCCGATGGACCGGCCCTCGGCCAGCTGGGGCAGCAGTGTCTTGCACGCTGCCGCGTCGCCCGACGCCAGCAGTGTCTGTACCGCGAGCACGGCGGAGGAGAGGAATGGTACGGGGCTCAGTGTGCGTCCCAACTCTTCCATTACCACGTGTACTTCACGGGGGCCGCAGCCCGCGCCGCCGTACTCCTCGGGCACCGCCAGCCCCGCGACGCCGATCTGCTCCGTCAGAGGGCGCCAGGCCGCCGCGCCCTCGTGCCGCGTGAGCACCGCGCGTACGGCGGACCGCAGCTCCTCCTGTTCCGCCGTCGGCGTCAGCTCCCTCATGCCCCGGCTCCTTCCATCACGCGGGCGCGGCAGTCCGCCGGGGTGCCCCACGCCGACCGCAGCGCGCGGGCCTTGCGTATCCAGAGGGAGAGAGCGAGCTCGTCGGTGTAGCCGAGGGCGCCGTGCAGCTGGAGGGCGGTGCGGGCCGCGGTGTACGCGGCCTCGCAGGCGGCCACCTTCGCCATCGGTACGTCCGCCTGATCGCCCGATGCCAGGCCCAGCGCCGCCGCGTGCACCAGTGGCTGCGCGAACTCCAGCCCGATGAGCGTGTCGGCCAGCCGGTGTTTGACCGCCTGGAAGGAGCCGACGGCGACGCCGAATTGCCGGCGTTGGCGGACGTACTCCACGGTGTGTGCCAGCAGCGCGCGGCCCAGCCCGAGTGCCTGCGCCGCCGTGGCCAGCGCCGCGATGTCGGTGGCGTACGCGGCGGCGGCCGTCACCCGCGGCCCCCGCGCCAGCACCGCCCCGCCGAGCGGCCGGGCCAGGCGACGCGCCGGGTCGGCGGATGGCTGCACGGGACCGGCCGATTCCGCCAGCCGTACGGTGTCCCCGTCGACGACGAGTACCGCATCGGCGGCCGCGGCGTCGAGCGCGTACGGGCTCCCGCCGGTGACCACGCAGAAGGACGCGAGCGTCTTGCCCGAGGCGATGCCGGGCAGCCACTCCGCAGCAGCCGCCTCATTGCCCAGCCGGTCCAGGAAGGCCGCGGCCGCCACCGTCTCCACCGCCGGGCCCGGCACTGCATGGCGTCCCAACTCCACGAAAGAGACGGTGAGTTCGATCGGCAGCGGGCCCACTCCCTCGTACGCCTCCGGTACCGCGAGGGCGAAGACGCCGAGGTCGGCCAGGCGGGTCCACAACCGGCGGCCTGGGCCGGTGTCGCCGCCGGCCCAGGCCCGGCTCACCGCGGGTGTGTCGGCCGCCGTGAGCAGGGCGTCCAGGGAGCGGGTGAACTCCCGTTGTGCGTCGTCGAGGAGGAACCGCATCACCGGCGTCCTTTCGGCAGACCGAGCAGCCGCTCGGCGATGATGTCGCGTTGGATTTCGTTGGTGCCCGCGTATACGGGGCCCGCGAGGGAGAAGGTGTACCCCTCGGCCCAACTCCCGTGCGCGGGCGCGTCCCCGGCCGTGTCCGCCAGCTCACCCTCCGGACCCAGCAGGTCGAGCGCCGTCTCGTGCAGTGCGATGTCGTACTCGGACCAGAAGACCTTGTTCAGGCTCGACTCGGCGCCGAGAGACCCTCCGGCGGCGATGCGCGACGCGCTCCCGTACGTGAAGAGCTGGTACGCGCGGGCGCCGATGACCGCGTCGGCCACCCGGTCGCGCAGCGCGGTGTCGGCCGGATCGGCGCGCTCGCGCCACAGTGCGACGAGCCGGTCGGCGGCCGCGAGGAAGCGGCCCGGGCTGCGCAGTGTCAGCCCGCGCTCGTTGCCCGCCGTACTCATCGCCACCCGCCAGCCCTGCCCCGGCTCCCCGATCACATCCGCGTCCGGCACGAACACCTCGTCGAGGAAGATCTCGGCGAAGGCGGGCTTGCCGTCGAGCCGCCCGATGGGCCGTACGGTCACCCCGTCCGCGTCCAGCGGGAACATCAGATACGTCAGCCCACGGTGCGGCTTTCCCTCGGCCGCGCCGGACGGGTCGCTGCGGAAGAGTCCGAATGCCCGGTCGGCGAAGGCGGCCCGGGAGGACCAGGTCTTCTGCCCGCTGAGCAGCCACCCTCCATCGGTCCGTACCGCCGTCGACCGCAGCGACGCCAGGTCGGAGCCCGCCTCCGGCTCGGACCACGCCTGGGCCCAGATCGTCGCGCCGCTCGCCATGTCCGGTAGTACGTGCGTCAGTTGCTCGGGTGTGCCGTGCTCGAAGAGGGTCGGGGCGAGCAGGTTGATGCCGTTCTGGCTGACCCGGCCGGGCGCCCCGGCCGCGTAGTACTCCTCCTCGAAGAGCAGCCACTGCAGCAGGGACGCGCCGCGGCCGCCGTACTCCTCGGGCCAGGAGACCACCGACCAGCGCCCGGCGGCCAGTTCGCGTTCCCATTCCCGGTGGGCCGCGAACCCTTCCGCCGTCTCCAGGGAGGGCAGCGGGGCGCGGGGCACGTGCGCGGCGAGCCAGGCGCGGGCCTCGGCCCGGAACGCCTCGTCGGCGGGGGAGAGGTCCAGGTCCATCAGGAGGACGCCTCCTTCATGCCCTTGATGTTCATGCCGCCGAGGGAGTCGGCGGCGGTCTCGGCGTTGTGCGCGTGGGCGAGGTGGTGCAGGCCGAAGACGGAGTCCAGGCCGGTGTGCAGGCCCTGGAGGTCCTCGGCCTGGTTCACGGCGCGTTTGGTGAGGGCGAGTCCCATGCGCGGCATCTCGGCGATGCGGCGCGCCAACTCCATTGTTGTATCGGTGAGTTCAGCGCGCGGTACAACTCGGTTGATCATGCCGATTCCGTGCGCCCGTTGGGCCGTCATCCGGTCGCCGGTGTAGAGGAATTCCTTGGCGATGCGGGGCGGCATGACCCAGGGGTGGGCGAAGTACTCGACGCCGGGGATGCCCATGCGGACGACGGGGTCGGCGAAGAAGGCGTCCTCGGAGGCCACGATCAGGTCGCAGATCCAGGCGAGCATCAGGCCGCCCGCCACGCAGGCGCCCTGCACGCTCGCGATCACCGGCTTGGGCAGCTCGCGCCACCGGCGGCACATCCCGAGGTACACCTCGGACTCGCGGGCGTAGCGGCTCTCCGCGCCCGCCTTGTCGCTGTGGTCCCACCACAGGCCGGCCTTGCGGTCGAAGGGGAGATGGGCGTCGCGCTCCGGGGTGCCGATGTCGTGGCCGGCGGAGAAGTGCTTGCCGGCGCCCGCGAGGACCACGACCTTGACGTCGTTGTCTTCGGCCGCGCGGTAGAAGGCGCGGTCCAGGGCGTAAGTCATCGCCGAATTCTGGGCGTTGCGGTAGTCGGGCCGGTTCATGGTGACGGTCGCGACCGGTCCCTGCCGCTCGTAACGTACGGGCTCGTCGTCGGGCACAGTGGGCATCTGCGACTCCTCCTCCGGGAAAACCAAGCTTCCCTAACAAGTGTTTGGTAGGTTAACGTACGGCCATGAGCAGCGTCGAGGAGTTCCGCACCGAGGCCCGCGCCTGGCTGCGGGCCCACCTCACCGGAGAGTTCGCGGGTCTGCGCGGCCGCGGCGGGCCCGGCAGAGAGCACGAGGCATTCGCCGAACGCCTCGCCTGGGAGCGGTACATGGCGGCCGCCGGCTGGACCTGTATCGGCTGGCCTGAGGAGTACGGGGGCCGCGGCGCGACCCTCGCCCAACAGGTCGCCTTCCACGAGGAGTACGCGCTCGCCGAAGCGCCGGCCCGCGTCGGCCACATCGGCGAGCAGCTGCTCGGCCCCACCCTCATCGCCTTCGGCACGCCCGAGCAGCGGGCCCGCTTCCTGCCGAAGATCGTCTCGGTCGAGGAGCTGTGGTGCCAGGGGTACAGCGAGCCGGACGCCGGCTCCGACCTGGCCAACGTACGGACCAAGGCCGAGCGCGAGGGCGAGGAGTGGGTGATCAGCGGGCAGAAGATCTGGACGTCCCTCGCGCACGAGTCGGACTGGTGCTTCGTCGTGGCCCGCACCGAGCCCGGCTCCACCCGGCACAACGGACTCTCGTACCTGCTGGTCCCGCTCGACCAGCCCGGCGTGGAGATCCGCCCGATCACCCAGCTCACCGGCACCTCCGAATTCAACGAGGTGTTCTTCGACGGCGCGCGCGCCGCCGCCGAGAACATCGTCGGCGCCCCGGGGGACGGCTGGCGCATCGCCATGGCCACCCTCGGGTTCGAGCGCGGTGTGTCCACCCTCGGGCAGCAGGTCGGCTTCCGCCGCGAGCTGGCCGCCGTCATCGAGCTGGCCAAGGCCAACGGCGCCGCCGCCGACCCGCTGATCCGCGACCGGATCGCCCGTGCGTGGACCGGCCTTGCGACCATCCGTTGCAACGCGCTGCGGATGCTCGACGGCGTCGCGGCAGGGGCCCCGGGCCCCGAGGCGTCCATCGGGAAGATCTTCTGGGCCACCTGGCACCGCGAGCTCGGCGAACTCGCCATGGATGTCTGTGGCGCCGACGGCATGCTGGCCGCGGGCGAGCCGTACGACCTCACCGACTGGCAGCGGCTCTTTCTCTTCTCCCGCTCCGACACCATCTACGCCGGTTCCAACGAGATCCAGCGGAACGTGATCGCCGAGCGCGTGCTCGGCCTGCCGAAGGAGGTACGCGCGTGACCCCGCCGCCCCCGTACGTGCCCGGGCACGCCCTGCTCGTCGGACGCACCGCCGTCGTCACCGCCGCGGCGGGCGCGGGCATCGGCGGCGCCACCGCGCGCCGGCTCCTGGAGGAAGGCGCGCGCGTCGTCCTCTCCGACGCACACGCCCGCCGGCTCAAGGAGTCCGCGGAAGCGCTCGCCGCGGAGTTCGGCGCGGACAAGGTCGCGGCGTTGCCTTGTGATGTCACCGACGAGGCGCAGGTCACCGCCCTCCTCGACCTGGTCGAGGAGCGCCACGGCCGGCTCGACATCGTCGTGAACAACGCCGGGCTCGGCGGCACCGCCGACCTGGTCGACATGACCGACGCACAGTGGGAACGGGTCCTCGACGTCACACTCAACGGCACCTTCCGCTGCACCCGGGCGGCAATGCGGCGGATGAAGGCAGCCGGCCAGGAAGGTGTCATCGTCAACAACGCCTCCGTCATCGGCTGGCGCGCCCAGCGCGGCCAGGCCCACTACGCCGCCGCCAAGGCCGGAGTGATGGCGCTGACCCGCTGCGCGGCGGTCGAGGCGGCCGAGTACGGCGTGCGTGTCAACGCCGTGGCGCCGAGCCTGGCCATGCACCCGCACCTCGCCAAGGTCACCACCGACGAACTGCTGCAGGAGCTGACCGCGCGCGAGGCGTTCGGACGGTACGCCGAGCCCTGGGAGGTCGCCAACGTGATCGTCTTCCTGGCGAGCGACTACTCGTCGTACATGACCGGCGAGGTCGTGCCGGTCAGCAGCCAGCGCGCGTGAGAGCCGGGCGACAATGGGACCGTGCCAACCGCCAAGAAGAAACCCAACGTGAGCCCGTCCCCCGAGCGCCGCCGCGAGCTGCTGGACACCGCAGCGGAGGTGTTCGCCGCACAGGGCTACAACGCCACCACCGTACGCAAGATCGCGGACGCCGCGGGGATGCTGGCCGGCAGCCTCTACTACCACTTCGACTCCAAGGAGTCGATGCTCGACGAGATCCTCGCCACCTTCCTGGACGAGCTGTGGAACGGCTACGACACCGTGCTGGCCGCCGGGCTCGGCCCCCGGGAGACCATCGAGGCCCTCGTCACCGAGTCCTTCCGGGAGATCGACCGGCACCGCGACGCCGTCGCCATCTACCAGAAGGAGGCCCGGACCCTCGCCACCCAGCCGCGCTTCGGCTACCTGGCCGACTCGCAGACGAAGTTCGAGAAGGCGTGGCTGGGCACGCTGGAGCGCGGAGTGGCCGACGGCGTGTTCCGCGCCGACCTGGACATCCGGCTCACCTACCGCTTCATCCGCGACACCGTCTGGGTCGCGGTGAGCTGGTACCGCCCGGGCGGACAGCACAGCCCGGAGGAGATCGCCCGCCAGTACCTCTCGATGGTGCTGGACGGGGTCGCCGTACGCACCTGACACCGACCGAGGAGCAGCCCGTCATGGCCGAGGCATACATCGTCGACGCGATACGCACCCCCGTGGGACGCCGGAACGGCGGGCTCGCCGCCGTCCACCCCGCCGACCTCGGGGCCCATGTACTCAAGGCCCTGATGGCGCGCACGGGTATCGACCCGGCCGCCGTCGAGGACGTGGTGATGGGCTGTCTGGACACGGTCGGGCCGCAGGCCGGTGACATCGCGCGCACCTGCTGGCTGGCGGCCGGACTGCCCGAGGAAGTACCGGGCGTCACCGTCGACCGGCAGTGCGGCTCCTCGCAGCAGGCCGTCCACTTCGCCGCGCAGGGCGTGCTCTCCGGCACCCAGGACCTGGTCGTGGCGGCCGGTACGCAGAACATGTCGATGATCCCGATCGCCTTCGCCAGCCGCCGGGCCGCCGAACCGCTCGGGCTCACCGAAGGCCCGTACGCGGGCAGCGAGGGCTGGCGCGCCCGTTACGGCGACGCGCCCGTCAACCAGTTCCACGGCGCCGAGCTGATCGCCGAGAAGTGGGGCATCTCCCGTACGGACATGGAGGAGTTCGCGCTGCGGTCGCATCAGCGCGCGATCCACGCCATCGACGAGGGCCGCTTCGACCGCGAACTCGTACCGTACGGGGACGTGGCCGCCGACGAGGGCCCGCGCCGGGACACCTCGTTGGAGAAGATGGCCGGGCTGAAGCCGGTGGTCGAGGGCGGCCGGCTGACCGCCGCGGTCTCCTCCCAGGTCTCCGACGGCGCCTCGGCGATGCTGCTCGCCTCCGAGCGCGCCGTACGGGAGCACGGCCTCACCCCGCGCGCCCGGATCCACCACCTCTCCGTACGCGGCGAGGACCCCATCCGCATGCTGTCAGCGCCGATCCCGGCCACCGCGCACGCCCTGAAGAAGACCGGCCTGACCATCGACGACATCGACCTGGTCGAGATCAACGAGGCGTTCGCGCCGGTCGTCCTGGCCTGGCTGAAGGAGACCGGCGCCGACCCCGAGAAGGTCAACGTCAACGGCGGCGCCATCGCCCTCGGCCATCCGCTGGGGGCCACCGGCACGAAGCTCATGACCACACTCCTCCATGAGCTGGAGCGCACCGGTGGCCGTTACGGCCTCCAGACGATGTGCGAGGGCGGCGGCCAGGCCAACGTCACGATCATCGAGCGCCTCTGACGTGACGCAGGGCCCATGTCTTCAGCGCTTCAGCGCTTCAGTGGGAGAGCAGGACCGGCTCCCGGCTCCAGCGGAAGACATGGGCCAACTGCGGCTCCACGATCCCGGCGCCCGGGATCTCACCGTCGAACCAGCGGTCCACGCAGGTCCAGTGGAAGGGATGGCCGAGATACTCCCCGGTCAGGCCCTCGACGTCCGCGTACTCCTGCTCCCAGACGTGCGTCCACCGGGAGGGCGTGAGCGCCTGGTCCACGCGGCTCAGCGACCAGGAGCGGATGGTGGAGATATGGCCGGGCATGGCGAGGAGGTCGGCCTCCAGTCGCTCGATGAGACCAGCGGGTGTCCCGGCGCGTACGGCGAGGAACAGCGTCCGTTTCACGCGCGGGCCGCAGAGGGGGACGACCCGGCCGCGTACGGGGGCGAGCGCGACCGTGTCGAGCGGTTCCGGCAGACCGAGGCCGGCGGCGAGGGCGACGGGAGACCGGTCCGCCGTCACATCCCACGTGGCGCCCCGGCCGCCGAAACTGCCCGGGAGGTCGGGCGCCGCCGAGCCGTCCGACACCCCGGGAAGCCCGCGCACCTTGTTGTACGCCTCGGCTCCTTCGGCCGGGAGCAGTGCCACCCAGCGGGTCATGACGTCACCCCCTCTTCGAGGCCGACCGGTTCCAGTACCTGGCGGTCGCGGTCCAGCGCGATCTCATCGGTACGCGCCCAGAATTCGGTGACCCGCTGATCACCGGCGGACACGGCGCGCGCAACGAAGAACGCGCCGCTGTCCGTCAGCGACCACAGGACACGGACCGCCACCGTGTCCGGCCCGGTCCAGGTGCGCCAGAGGCGTTCCGCGACCATGCCGCGGCCGAGGGCACCCGGCAGATAGTCGGCGCGCCAGCGCCGCAGCCATGGCTCGACCTCGCCGGCCGGGAGGACAACGAGATCGAGCACCTGAACCCCGCTCGTGTCGGATTCGCTCATGCCGGCTTCTCCAGGACCTCGGTGCGGTAGCGGTCGATCTGCTCGCGCAGGGCTGCGAGTCCACGGGAGCCCGACAGGCCGTCCGCGCCCCGGATATGGGGCGCGATGACGAGGCGGGTCGCGCCCGCGTCGACGTAGCCGCGTACCCAGGACGGATCCGACGCGCGCTCGCGGTCGCAGGAGCCGGGCCACACCGTGATCTCCACGGCGTCCTCGGCCCGCCCCGCCTCACGCGCGGCGGCACGCAGCAGGTCGGCCTGGCGGGCGAAGTCCTCCGGGGTGATCGTGTACGGGAACCAGCCGTCGCCGATGCGGCCCGCGCGGCGGACGGCCGGATCGCTGTTCCCGCCGAGCACCACGGGCACGGCACCGCTCGCGGGCCGCGGCAGCGAGTGCAGGCCCTCGAAGGAGACGTGCCGCCCCTGGTACGAGGCGGGGCCGCCGCTCCACAGCGCGCGCATCGCGCCGACGCACTCCTCCAGCCGCCGCCCGCGGTCCCGGTAGGGCACGCCGACGGCGGCGTACTCCTCCTTCTGCCAGCCGATGCCGAGGCCCAGCATGAGGCGGCCGTCGGAGTGCCGGTCGATCGTCGCGGCGCGCTTGGCCAGTACCACCGGGCTGTGCAACGGGGCGACGATCATCGCGGTGCCGAAGCGCAGGGTTTCCGAAGCGCCGGCGAGGAAGGCGATGGTCTCCAGCGGATCGGGCATGGGGACGGACCCGGAACTGCCCGGTATCCGGCCGTCGGCGGAGTACGGATAGAGCGGTTCGTACTCGTCGGCGACGGCGACGTGCTCCACCGTCCACAGCGACTCGACGCCGCACTCCTCCAGCGTGCCCGCGAGGTCGCGGAGGAAGCCGCCCGAGGTGATCAGGCCGTCGGTGAACGGTGCCATCATTCCCAGTCGGAGCATGCCGGTACCCCTCTCACTTCAGCAGCCGGGCGCGGAGCCGGGCCAGGGCCGACGCGTCCAGGCCGAGGCCGTCGGTGAGATAGCCGTCGAGGCTGCCGTAGTCCTGCTCGGCCTGGTCCAGGGCCGCTCGGAGGTAGTCCGTGCGGACTTCCTGGATCGGGACGAGCAGGTCCGGATCCTCCATCAGACCGGCCTGCTGAAGCTGTTCGCGGGTCTTGCGGTCGGCGTCGGCGCGGAAGGTGTTGGAGAGCAGGAAGTCGTACCTCGCGGTGCCGGCCGGGACGCCGACGGCGTGCAGCAGGAGGTAGCTCAGCCAGCCCGTGCGGTCCTTGCCCGAGGTGCAGTGGAACAGCAGCGGGGAACGCCCGTGCCGGGCGATGTCCCGGAGGACCGTGGCGAACTGGCGGCGGTTCTCGGGGCTGGTGACGAAATTGCGGTAGATGGCGCGCATCAGCTCTTCCGCCTTGCCGTCGCCGAGTACCTCCCGCTGCTTGACGGGGTCCTTGGAGCCGATGGCGTCCATGGTGCGGGCGTACAGTCCGAGGTCGTCCACGGGCCGGGAGGCTGCGGTGAGTCCCTTCGGGAGGCGGTCGGCGCCGTCGTGTTCCACCTCCAGGGGGACGCGGAAATCGACCACCGTGCGCAGGCCCAGTCCGGCGAGCCTGGTGACGTCCGCGTCGGTGAGCTTGCTGAGCGCGTCGGCCCGGAAGACCTGGCCGTAGCGCACGTGACGGCCCCGCTCCGTGCGGTAGCCGCCCAGGTCGCGGACGTTCACCGCGCCTTGGAGGGGAATGTGGCGGACGGTTGCGGTCCCGTGAGCGGGCGCGGTGGTGCTGACCGTGGGCCCGATCGGTGCGTCGGCCACGGCGGACGTGGGCAAGCAGCCGAGGGCCAGGGCGGAGAGTGCGACTCCGGTCGTGTGGCGTATACGGGCAGCGCGCATGGGATCAACTCCCTTGGGTGGAGGGGGTGTTCCGGGGGGGGGGATTCAGTCCGTACGAGGCAGGGCGCGGAGGGTGGCGTGGGCTTCGGTCATGACGCGGTCGACCAGTTCGGCGCAGGACGGCAGGTCGTCGATCAGGCCCGCGACCTGGCCCGCCGCCATCACGCCCAGATCCGTACGGCCGTCCACCATCGAGCCCTTGAGCATCATGGGGGTGTTGGCGGCCAGCAGGACCTGACTCCAGGTCAGTTCCTTGCCGTGCCGCATTGCCAGACCGTCCCGGACCAGCTGCGCCCAGGACAGCCCGGACTCGCGCTTGAAGCCCGCGGCGTGGCGTACCGCCCGTACCAGCGAGGCGGCCCGGCCCGAGCGCTCCAGCGCGTCGACCAGTTCGGTGCGCAGCATCCGGTGGGGGAGTCCGTCGACGGCGGTGGTGACGGTGACGTCCTTGACCGTCGCCGCCAAATAGCGGGCCTTCACCGCATCCGGCACGGTGCTGTCGGAGGTGAGGAGAAAGCGGGTGCCCATGGCGATCCCGGCGGCGCCGTACGCCAACGCCGCGACCAGACCGCGGCCGTCGCGAAACCCGCCTGCCGCGACGACCGGGATGTCCACCGCGTCCACGACCTGCGGCAGCAGCACGCTCGTGGCAACCTCACCGGTGTGGCCGCCGCCCTCGCCGCCCTGCACGATCACCGCGTCGGCGCCCCAGGCGGCGACCTTTTCGGCGTGCCGCCGGGCGCCGATGGACGGGATGACGACCACCCCGGCGTCCTTCAGCCGGGCGATCAGCTCACGGGAGGGCGCGAGCGCGAACGAGGCGACCCGTACGCCTTCCTCGATGATGATCCGTACCCGCTCGGCCGCATCGCCCGCGTCGGCCCGCAGGTTGACCCCGAAGGGTGCGTCCGTACGGGACTTGACCTCGCGGACGGCCGAACGGAGGCGGTCGGTGGCCATGGTGGCGGAGGCGAGGATCCCCAGCGCGCCCGCGTTGGCGGCGGCCGACACCAGGCGGGGACCGGCCACCCAGCCCATACCGGTCTGCACGATGGGGTGGCGGACGCCGACGAGTTTCGTCAGTGCGGTCTCGATGCTGATGTCCGTACTGATGTCCATCACGGCGAGGGCACCTCGCGCTCGCGCACGCCGTTCGGGTCGATCACTTCGCGGATCAACCGCAGTTCGTCTGCGGTGGGCTCACGGGTGTACGGCACGTCCTCGGGGATCGTCAGCGCGAAGCCGGTGGCCTCCCGTACCTGGGCGACCGTGACGCCGGGGTGCAGCGAGCGCAGCCGCATCGTGCGGTCCGGGGTCTCGAAGTCGAACACGCCGAGGTCGCTGATGACTTCCGGGATGCGGTGGTACCGGGTTGCCGAAGGACCGGCCGCGGCGGCGCGGTCGTAACCGACGCCGGAGACCATGTCGACCTTCTCGACGAACACCCGCGTTGAATGCCGCGGCACCCAGTAACTCGTCGGATTGTTGAGGGTGTTGACCGGCGCGCCGCGCACTCCTAGGAGCTGTCGTTTCGGCTGCGCCCAGTCACCGATGCAGCTGATGTTCTGATTGCCGTAACGGTCGATCTGGCTCGCGCCCATCATGACGTGCCGCCTGCCGCTCGCGACGAGCGCGAGGTGCTGACGGTACGGCAGCCAGCCCTCGGTCGTCCCGGACGGTGCCCCGAGGGCCGGTACGTCCGCCATCAGCAGCGCCTCGCCGTCCGTGAGCAGCAGGTCGGGGGAGAAGGTGAGCCGGGCCAGCCGGGCGCCGATCGACGGGATCGTGCCCATGGGGCTTGCCAGGATTTCGCCCGCGTCGCGCCACGCCTCGGCGCAGGCCACCACGCAGTACTCGGCGCGGGTCGCCGAAGCGGTAGCCGTAGTCGTAGCCGTGTTCATGCGGACTCCTCGTGGAACGCCGCGACCGCGGCCCGGTAGCTGTGCTCGTCGCCGGACAGGAACCGCTCGGCGAAGGCCCGCCACGCCTCCGGGTCCTTGGCCGCCCGGACGTAAGCCCGCTGGAACGCCTCGTCGCGGTCGTAGTCCGGGGCGCAGGAGGTGAAGTGCGCGCCGTGCGGCGTCTCCACGACGCCGGTCACGAATGGCCGCTTGACCAGCAGCGACTGCGGCCCCTGGTCCTTGAGCAGCTCGGCCGTGTCCACCACGCGCTCGCAGGAGACGTACGCGGCGTCGGCGGCCTGGCAGAACAGGTCGTCGAAGTACGGATCGAGTCCGAGGTACTGGCCGTTGCCCTGTGCGTCGGCCCGGTTGAGGTGGACGAGCGCGGCGTCCAGCCGCAGGGCGGGTACGGCCACCAGCTCCTCCCCGTCCTCGTACGGCGAAGTGACCGTATGAAGCTGGGGGTTCACCGTCATCACGTCCGAGCCGAGGCCTGCCCGGATCGGCATGAAGGGCAGCCGGTGCGCGGCGGCGGTCAGGCCCCACATGACCATTGCCTCGTCCAGCTCGGTGAGTTCGAAGTCGCCGCGCTGCCGGGCAGTGCAGAAGTGCGGCTCCAGCGGTACGGAGTCCAGCGTGCCGAACGCGGTAATGAGCCGGCGGATCTTCCCGGCGGCGGCGAGCAGCCCGACGTCCGGGCCGCCGTACGACACCACAGTCAGATCGGTGAGGTCCGATCGGAGCAGGGCCCGTACCAGGGCCATCGGCTTGCGGCGCGATCCCCAGCCGCCGATGCCGAGCGTCATACCACTGCTCAGCCGGGCGACGACCGCGTCGGCCGTCATGGTCTTGTCGGTCACTGGCTGCCCTCCGTGGTCGCGGCGTTCCCGACGAACGCGTCGCGGTGCCGGTCGGCGAGGCCGCTGAGATTGGCCTCGAAGGTGAAGCCCTGCTCGAAGCGGTAGCTGCGGCGTACGTCGACCGGGTCGATGCCGTTGATTGCCGCCTTGGCGAGCCGCAGCAGGGTGCCGTCCTTGGCGGCGATTTCCCCCGCCAACACCCTTGCCGCGGCCATGAGTTGCTCGCGCGGGACGACCTGCCACACGGAGCCGTGCCGACGCAGTTCCTCGGCCGTGACGGTGCGTGAGGTGTAGTACAGCGTCCGCATCAGGTGTTGCGGGACCAGCCGGGCGAGATGGGTGGCCGCGCCCAGCGCGCCCCGGTCCAGCTCGGGCAGGCCGAACGTCGCGTCGTCGCTCGCCACGATCGCATCCGCGTTGCCGACCAGGCCGATGCCGCCGCCCAGGCAGAAGCCCTGGACGGCGGCGACCACCGGGACTTCGCAGTCGTACACGGCGGCGAAGGCTTCGTAACAGCCGCGGTTGGCGCCGATGAGCGCGTCGTGGCCGGGCGTGCGCTGCATCTCCTTGATGTCCACGCCGGCGTTGAAGCCGCGGCCGGCGGCGGCGAGGACGACGCAGCGCACCTTCGGATCGGCACCGGCGGCGCGGAGCGCGGCGGCCAGCTCGTACCAGCCGTTCACCGGCAGTGCGTTCACCGGTGGGAAGTCCACGGTGACGACCGCGATGCCCTCTTCGGGCGCGGAGGTGGAGACACCCATGAGCAGATCAGCTACCTTTCCACCAAACGTTTGTTAGGCGCGTGTTGCAGGCAAGGTAGCAGCGGACGGCGCGCCGCGGGAGGTGCTGAATGCCAGCGATCATCGATCTGTCGGGACACGTCGCCGTCGTCACGGGCGGCACGCGGGGCGTCGGCGCGGGCATCGCGCGCGCCCTGCTGGAAGCCGGGGCCGAGGTGGTGACCTGCGCGCGCCGGCCCCCCGACCGGCCCGTCGAAGCGGCCGGACGCACCGCCCGTTTCCACTCCGTGGATCTCCGGGACCCGGACGCGGTGGGCGCGTTCTTCGCCACCGTACAGAGCGAGTACGGGCGGTTGGACACGCTCGTCAACAACGCGGGCGGCACTCCGTACCGCCTGCTGGCCGACGGTGGCAGCCGGCACGCGGCGCGGGTCGTCGAACTCAACCTGCTCGCCCCGCTGAACGCCTCGCTCGCCGCGTACGACCTGCTGCGCGAGGGACCCACCGGCGGCTCGATCACCATGATCGGCAGCGTCAGCGGCAGCCGCCCGTCACCGGGCACCGCGGCCTACGGTGCCGCCAAGGCGGGCCTGGACAACCTGGCCCGCTCGATGGCCGTGGAATGGGCCCCGGAGGTACGTGTCAACACCGTGACCCTCGGGATGGTCCGCACTGAACTGTCCCACCTGCACTACGGGGACGAGGCGGGGCTCGCCGCCGTCGGCCGCACCGTACCGCTCGGCAGGCTCGCCGAACCCGACGAGATCGGCGACGCCTGCGTCTTCCTCGCCTCCGGCCGTGCCGCGTACCTCAGCGGCGCGAGTCTGCTCGTCCACGGGGGAGGGGAGCGCCCGGCGTTCCTCGACGCCGCCACCGTCAACCACACGGAAGGGAAGCACACGCCATGACCGGACTGTGCAGTGAACGCGTCGCCGTCGTCACCGGAGCCGGCCGCGGCCTGGGCCGCGCGCACGCCCTCGCCCTCGCCGCCGAGGGCGCCAAGGTGGTCGTCAACGACCTGGGCGTCGGCCTGGACGGCAGTGGCGCGGCCGCCGCCGGGCCGGCTCAGCAGGTCGTCGACGAGATCCGGGCCGCCGGCGGCGAGGCGGTCGCGCACGGCGGCGACATCGCCACGGCGGCCGGCGCGGCCTCGCTGATCAGCACCGCGCTCGGCACGTACGGGCGGCTGGACGCGCTGGTCAACAACGCGGGCTTCCTCCGCGACCGGATGCTCGTCAACCTCGACGAGGACGACTGGGACGACGTACTGCGCGTCCACCTCAAGGGCCACTTCCTGCTGCTGAAGCACGCCGCGGCGCACTGGCGCGCGGAGGCGAAGGCCGGGCGCACACCCGAGGCCCGGGTGATCAACACCAGCTCGGGCGCCGGGCTGCTCGGCAGCGTCGGCCAGGGCAACTACTCCGCCGCCAAGGCCGGCATCGTCGGCCTCACGCTCGTCGCCGCCGCCGAACTGGCCCGGTACGGCGTCCAGGTCAACGCGATCGCCCCGGCCGCGCGCACCCGGATGACCGAGGAGACCTTCGCGCAGACGATGGCGGCCCCGGGGGAGGACGAGTTCGACGCCATGGCCCCCGAGAACGTCTCCCCGCTCGTCGTCTGGCTGGCCTCCGCCGCCTCCGACGGGGTGAGCGGCCGGATCTTTGAGGCGGAGGGCGGGCGGATCACCGTCATGGAGGGCTGGCGTCCAGGGCCCACCGCCGACAAGGGCGCCCGCTGGACCCCGGCCGAGGCGGGCGAGACCGCGCGGAAACTGCTCGCGGCGGCCGAACCGCCGCAGCCGGTGTACGGGGCGCGCTGAGCCCTGCCCGCCCGCTGGGGGCCGCTTTCCCGCTCACCGGGAATTCGGCCTCCCGGCGCGGCCCGGCCCCGCCCTAGCCTCCCCGGACAGCCCCTTGCCCGGAGGAGGACGAGAGAAGATGAGTGCTCTCCATGACCAGGTCCGCGTCATCGACGCGGGCCGGCCGCCCGCCCGCTTCGCCCGCGGCTGGCACTGCCTCGGCCTCGCCGACGCGTTCAAGGACGGGAAGCCGCACGAGATCGAGGCGTTCGGCACCAAACTGGTGGTCTTCCAGGGGGAGCACGACGGCACGCTGCACGTACTGAACGCCTACTGCCCGCACATGGGCGGCAACCTCGCGCACGGCTCCGTCAAGGGCGACACCCTCGCCTGCCCGTTCCACGACTGGCGCTGGTCCGGCAACGGCCGGTGCGCGGAGGTCCCGTACGCCCGCCGCGTCCCCCCGCGCGCCCGCACTCGCGCCTGGCTCACCCTGGAGGAGAACCGCCAGCTGTTCGTCTGGCACGACCCCGAGGGCAACCCGCCGCCCCCCGAGGTGACCATCCCGCGCATCGAGGGCGCCTTCAGCGACGAGTGGAGCGACTGGACCTGGCACACCCTCCGGGTGGAAGGCGCCAACTGCCGGGAGATCGTCGACAACATCGTCGACATGGCGCACTTCTACTACGTGCACTACGCCTTCCCGACGTACTTCAAGAACGTCTTCGAGGGGCACATCGCCACCCAGTACATGGAGAGCACCCCGCGCGAGGACGTGGACCTGGGCGGCCTCAGCGCCCCGCTGCGCTCCGACGCCTCGTACTACGGCCCCTCCTACATGATCGACCGCCTCTGGTCCCCGGTGCCCGGCGCGGACGGTCTCGAAATGGAAATGGTGCTGATCAACTGCCATTACCCGATCGACGAGCACAGCTTCCTGCTGCAATACGGCGCGATCGTCAAGAAGCTGCCCGGCATGACCGACGCGGAGGCCGCCGAGACCGCGGCGGCCACCTCCCGGGGACTTGCGACCGGCTTCGAGCAGGACGTGGAGATCTGGCGGCACAAGACCCGCATCGACAATCCCCTGCTGACCGAGGAGGACGGCCCGGTCTACCAGCTGCGCCGCTGGTACGAGCAGTTCTACCGGGACGTGGCCGAGGTGCCGGAGGAGATGACGCGGCGGTTCGAGTTCGAGATCGACACCGAGCGGGCCAACAAGGCGTGGCGCGCGGAGGTCGACGAAAACCTGGCCCGCCGGGCGGCGGAGACGGGGGCCGGGGCCTGACATGCAGCCGGTGGAGTGCGTGGCCTGCGGCAATCAGGTCCTGTGCGAGAAGTTCAGCCCCGCCCACACCTCCGTGCAGTGGACGGCCGAAGCGGCGGCCGCCTGCCCGGAGTTCGGCGCCCTGGTGGCCGCGGGGGAGACCGCAGCGCGGATCCGGACCTGCGCGGCGCTGCGCGACAGCATCGACCGGGCCGCGGCCGAGGGAATCCTGCGCGTCACCACGTTGGAGGCCGCCGATGCCTGAGCCGCGTACGTACCGGCTGCGGGTCCTCGAAGTGATCGAGGAGACGGCCGAGGCGCGGTCGCTCGTACTGCAGCCGCCTGCGGGGGACGAGGACCGGTTCGCCTACCGTCCCGGGCAGTTCCTGACCCTGAAGCTGCCGGGCGCGGACGGCGGTACGGCCGCCCGCTGCTACTCCCTGTCCAGTTCGCCGCACACCGGCGAGCCCCTGAAGATCACCGTCAAGCGGGTGGCCGGCGGCTACGGCTCCCACTGGATCTGCGACCACGTGGCGACCGGGGACGAGCTCGAAGTACTGCCCCCGGCGGGCACCTTCACGCCGGACTCGCTCGACCGCGACCTGCTGCTCGTCGCGGGCGGCAGCGGCATCACGCCCGTCGTCTCCCTCGCCAAGTCCGCGCTGGCCGGCGGGCGGGGCAGGGTCGCGCTGCTGTACGCCAACCGCGACGAGTCCGCGGTCATCTTCCGCGACGAGCTGCGCGAGCTGACCGAGGACTTCCCGGAACGCCTCGTCGTGCTGCACTGGCTGGAGTCGGTCCAGGGGCTGCCCGCCGCGGACCGGCTGGCCGCCGTGCTCGCGCCGTACGCGGCGCGTGACACGTACGTGTGTGGGCCCGCACCGCTGATGGACGCGGTCGAGAACGCGCTGGACGGCCGCCGCGTCCATCGGGAACGCTTCTTCTCGCTCGGCGCGGACGTCTTCGACACGCCGGACGCTCCGGTGGCGGAGGAGGGCGGCGGCACGGTGGCGGTGGAGCTGGACGGCGAGACCCGTACGGTCCGCTGGCCGACCCGCACCCCCCTGCTCGACGCGCTGCTCGCGGCGGGCGTCGACGCTCCGTACTCCTGCCGCGAGGGCTCCTGCGGCGCGTGCGCCTGCCGGATCGTGTCCGGCGAGACGAAGATGCTCCGCAACGACGTACTGGACGAACAGGACCTCGCCGAGGGGTATGTGCTGGCCTGCCAGGCCGTACCCCTCACCGACGAGATCGCGGTCAGCTACTCCTGACCCGGGAGCCCGGCTCGCGAGGGCTCACATCCACTCCGCGAACCGCATCCACGACATCATCGTGTCCATCTGCGCCGGTTCCAGGGCCGGTTCCGGGACCGGCGCGGCGGCCGTACGGGGGACGGCCGCCGCCCGCCCCGGACCGTACAGCGACGCCCAGATCGCCCGCGACGTCCCCCGCACCGCCGGGGCCAGCCGCTCCAGCTCCCGGTGGAGGCCGTTGCCGCACACCGAGACCGCGGCGATCGCGCGCCCGGCGCCCCGCAGCGGCGCCGCCACGCACGCCACGCCGCGGAAGCTCTCCTCCCGGTCGAAGGCCACGCCCCGCTCGCGGATCCGCGCCAGCTCCGCGCGGAAGGGTCCGGGCCGGGTGAGGGTGTACGCCGTGCGCGGCCGCAGCCCGGCCCGCAGCACCTCCGCGACCAGCGCCGCCTCGCCGAACGCCAGGATCGCCTTGCCGGTGGCCGTGCAGTACGCCGGCTGCCGGCCGCCGATCCGGGACGGCACCGACGCGTCCGCGATGCCGCCGAGCCGTTCCAGGTACACCACTTCGGGTCCGTCGAGCACGGCGAGGTGCACCACGTGCCCGGTCTTCTCGTGCAGCGCGTGCAGATGCGGCAGCGCGGCCCGGCGCAGCCGGTTGTGGTGCGCGGCCATCGCGCCCAGCTCCAGCATTCCCATCCCCAGACGGTAGTCCCGGCCGTCCCGCTCCAGCCAGCCGAGCTGCACCAACTGGTCGAGGATGCGGTGCACGGACGAGCGGGGCAGCCCGGAGCGGCGTACCACCTCGGTGAGCGTCAGCCGGGGCGTGGCGCCCTGGAAAGCACCCAGGACGAGTGCGGCCTTCTCCAGAAGCGACGGCGGGGACTGCGCGGACTGCACGGTCATCGGCGACTCCTGCGAGGAGCGGGGAGGGATGCCGAGAGCGTGCCACGCTTCCCGCTCAGCGGGAACCCACTATTTCGAAAAGAAATAGTCAGGCGTACGTTCACGGCAACTTCGCACGTCCACGACCCGAGAGGGGACGCCCATGAGCGAACACGAGGTCCTCGCCGCCGTCCGGGAGCTGACCCCCGTGCTCCGCGAACGCGCCGCCGAGGCCGAGGAGCTGTGCCGGGTGCCCGACGCCTCGGTCAAGGAGATCGAGGAGACCGGATTCTTCCGGCTGCTGCAGCCCCGGGCGTACGGCGGCTGCGCGGCGGACCCGGTGCTCTTCTACGAGGCGGTCAAGGAGATCGCCAAGGCGTGCGGCTCCACCGGCTGGGTCGCCTCCGTGGTCGGCGTCCACCCCTGGCACGTCGGCCTGTACGACCCGAGGGCACAGGAGGAGGTCTGGGGCGTGGACCGCACCACCCGGATCGCCTCCTCCTACGCCCCGACCGGCCAGGTCACCGTGGCCGACGGCGGCTTCCGGATCTCCGGCCGCTGGCACTTCTCCTCCGGCTGCGACCACGCCGACTGGGCGCTGCTCGGCGGCCTCGTCCTCGGCGAGAACGGCACGCCGGTCGACATGCGCACCTTCCTCGTGCCCCGCACCCAGTACACCATCGACCGGGTCTGGGACACCGTGGGCCTGCGCGGCACCGGCAGCAACGACATCGTCATCAAGGACGCCTTCGTACCCGACTACCGGGCGCTGAGCTTCGGCCCGGTGAGCGCGCTGCGGACGCCGGGCCAGGAGCTCAACCCCGAGCCGCTGTACCGGCTGCCGTACGCCTCGGTCTTCACCACCACCATCTCCACCCCGATCGTCGGCATCGCCGAGGGCGCGTACGAGGCGTACACGGCGGCCACCAAGGAGCGCATCCGGGTCTCCTACGGCCAGAAGGTCGCCGAGGACCCCTTCGCGCAGGTCCGCATCGCCCGCGCTGCCAGCGACATCGACGCCTGCTGGCTGCAGCTGCGCCGCAACATGAGCGAGTTGTACGCGTGCGCGGAGCGCGGCGAGGACCCGTCGGCGGAGCTGCGCGCCCGCGTCCGCCGCGACCAGGTGCTCGCCACGGAACGCGCGGTGGCGGCGGTGGATCTGCTGGTGGAGAACGCCGGCGGCGGCGCGATGCGCAACGGCCCCAACCCCGTCCAGCGCGCCTGGCGCGACGCGCACACCGGCCGCGGGCACGCCGCCAACGACCCCGAGCGCGCGCTGGTGCTCTTCGGACAGGCAGCGCTCGGCCTCGACATCCAGGACACGATGCTCTGATGGGGGATCAGCTCATGGCGATCACGTACGAGTCGACGTCCCGCACGGTCAAGGCAGGCGGCATCGAGCTGCATTTCCACGAGGCGGGTCCGGCCGACGCGCCCGTGGTGATCATGCTGCACGGCGGCGGCCCCGGCGCCTCGGGCTGGAGCAACTTCGGCTCCAACCTGCCCGTCTTCGCCCGGACGTTCCGCACCCTCCTCGTCGACCAACCCTGCTTCGGCCGTTCCGCCAAGCCCGAGCTCGACAAGGACTACTTCAGCTACAGCGCCGGCGCCGTCGCCGCCCTGATGGACGAACTCGGCATCGAACAGGCCCACTTCATCGGCAACTCGCTCGGCGGCGGCACCTCCGTCCGGATGGCACTGAACCACCCGGCCAAGGTCGGCAAGCTGCTGCTGATGGGCCCCGGCGGCATCTCCCTCAACCTCTTCGCGCCCGACCCGACCGAAGGCATCAAGCGGCTCTTCGAATTCCAGGCGGCGCCCGAGCCGACCAAGGAACAGCTGCGCGCCTTCCTGAGCGTCATGGCGTACGACCAGTCCATCGTCACCGACGAACTGGTCGAGGAACGCTGGGCCTCGGCCACCGACCCCGAGACCAAGCTCGGCAACGCCCGGATGGCAGCCGCCTTCGCCAACCCCGCCTGGGCGCAGGACTGGATGCTCTGGCGCGAGGCCCACCGCATCACCCAGCCCGTCCTGCTCACCTGGGGCCGTGAGGACCGCACCAATCCGCTCGACGGCGCGCTGGTGGCCCTGAAGACCATCCCCGACGCCCGGCTGCATGTCTTCCCGCACTGCGGCCACTGGGCGCAGACCGAGCAGGCCGACGAGTTCAACCGCCTCGCCATCGCCTTCTTTTCTCCAATGAACAGCAGCTTCTCCCACTGACGCCCCTCCCGCAACGCTTGGAAGGAGACCCATCATGGACATCCGCGCACTGGGCTATCTGCGCGTGGAGACCACCAAGTTCGAGGAGTGGCGCACGTACGCGCTGGACCTCCTCGGCATGGTGGCGGCCACCGGCAGCGACGACGACACGCTGTACCTGCGCATCGACGACCGCGCCCACCGCCTCGCCATCGTCCGCGGTACCACGGACCGGCTGCAGGCCGCCGGCTGGGAGGTCGCCAACGCCGCCGCGCTCGCGGCCGCGGGGCGAGAACTGGAGGCGGCCGGTGTCGCCGTCAAGGCCGCCGACGACGCCGTACTCGCCGAGCGCCGTGTCCAGGGCCTGATCCAGTTCACCGACCCCTGTGGCAACCCGCTGGAGCTCTACTGGGGCCAGGCGCAGGACCACACCCCGCTCGGTACCCCGTACGGCAACCGCTTCGTCACCGGCACGGCCGACGGCACCGGAGACCTGGGCCTGGGCCACGTCGTCCTGCCGGTCCCCGACATCGAAGCGGCGCTGGACTTCTACGAGCACGTGCTCGGCTTCCAGCTGCGCGACTCCATGAAGCTGCCCCCGCAGGCCGTCCCCACCGCCAAGGAGCAGCGCGACTTCCACCTGATGCACTTCCTCAGCCCCAACCGGCGCCACCACAGCCTCGGCCTCTATCCGGGTGAACTGCCGCCCGGCATCGTGCACTTCATGGTCGAGCTGGAGACGCTGGACGACGTGGGGCGCGGCCTGGACCGTATGCACGACGCGGGCATACCGATCGCCTCGACCCTCGGCCGGCACACCAACGACCGGATGGTCTCCTTCTACGCCCAGGCACCCGGCGGCTTCCAGGTCGAGTACGGCTGGGACGGGCTGATCGTGGACCCCGCCACCTGGGTCGCCAAGGAGATCACCGCCGACAGTTTCTGGGGGCACCGGTGGAACGGCTGATCGGCGGCACGGGGACGGCGCGGCGCACCGGCGGCACGGTGGACCCGGCCGGGTTCAGGGACGTGCTGGGCCGGTTCGCCACCGGCATCACGATCGTCGCGGGCCTGGACGACGACGGCCGCCCGGCCGGCTTCGCCTGCCAGTCCTTCGCCTCCCTCTCCCTCGACCCACCGCTGGTCATGCTGGCCGTCGGCAAGGCCTCCACCAGCTGGCCGCGCATCGAACGGACCGGCCGGTTCTGCGTCAACATCCTCGCCGAGCACCAACGGGAGATCTGCGCCGCGCTCGGCCGCAGCGGCCCCGACAAGTTCGCCGGCGTGCCCTGGACCACCGGCGAGCACGGCACCGTACGCATCGACGGAGCGCTGGCGCACATCGAGTGCGTACTGAGCACCGTGCACGAGGCCGGCGACCATCATCTGGTCACTGCCGAAGTACTCGCCCTCGACGCGCCCGAGGACGGCCGCCCGCTCCTCTACTTCCGCAGCCGCTACGCAGTGGGGGCCTTCTGATGGACGCCTGGGATCACACGTACGACGTGGTGGTGATCGGGTCGGGCGCCGCAGGGATGGCCGCGGCCCTCACCGCCCGACTGCGCGGCCTCACCGCGCTCGTGGTCGAGAAGACCGACCGGTACGGCGGCTCGACCGCGCTGTCCGGCGGCGCCATCTGGGTACCGGGCAACTTCCACCTGGACGCCGCGGGCCTGGGCGACACGAGGGAGAAGGCGCGCGCATACCTGGACGCGACGGTCGGCGACCGCGTACCGGCCGAGCGCAAGGACGCGTATCTGGAGCACGGCCCGTCGATGGTCCGCGAGTTCCACGACCGCACCGCCGTCCGCTTCCGGTACACCCCCGGGTACAGCGACTACTACCCGGAGCGCCTCGGCGGCTACCCGCAGGGCCGCTCCATCGAACCGGAGATCTTCGACCTCAAGCGGCTGACCCCGGAACAGTACGGCACCCTGCGCCGCGCCGGACTGCCCACGTACGGCCTCACCATCACCTCCTACGACTTCCGCTACCTCAACATGGCGGCCCGCACGTGGGCGGGCCGGCGCACCTCACTGAAGGTGGGCCTCCAGGCGTTGAAGGACCGGGCGACCGGCCGGAAGCCGGTGGCGCTCGGGGAGGCGCTGGTCGCCCGCATGCGGCACTCGCTCGGCCGGCTCGGCGCGGACCTGTGGCTCTCCGCGCCGCTCGCCTCCCTCGTGACCGAGGACGGCCGGGTGACGGGCGTACGGGTAGCGCGTGGCAACCGGGAAGTCACCGTACGGGCCACCGGCGGCGTCGTCCTCGCCTCCGGCGGCTTCTCGCACAGCAACCGGCTGCGCGAGAAGTACCTCCCCGCGCCCACCTCCGCCGAGTGGTCCTCGGCGGCGGAGGGCCAGACCGGGGACGCCCTCGAAGCGGCCGTCGCGGCGGGCGCCGCCACCGACCTGATGGACAAGGTGTGGGGCGCCCCGTCCGTGGTGGCGCCCGGCGAGAAGCCGTTCTTCCTGGTCGCGGACCGCGGCATCCCCGGCATGGTGATCGTCGACCAGTCCGGCGCACGGTACGCCAACGAGGCCGCGCCGTACCACGAGTTCGTGGACGCGATGTACGCCAACCACCGGCCCGCCGCCTCCACCGTCCCCTCCTGGTTGATCCTCGACGCCACCTCCAAGGCCCGGTACGTCTTCATGGGGCTGCTGCCGGGGCAGCCGTTCCCGAAGAAGTGGACGGCGAACGGCTTCGTGAAGAAGGCGGGCACGGTCGAGGAGCTGGCCGCACAGACGGGCCTGCCCGCCGACCGGCTGCGGACGACCCTCGACCGCTTCAACGGCTTCGCCCGCGCGGGCCGCGACGAGGACTTCGGCCGCGGCGACAGCGTCTACGACCGCTACTACGGCGACCCCACCCTCCCCGCACCCAACCTCGCCCCACTGACCAAGCCGCCCTTCTACGCCGTCCCCGTCCACCCCGGCGACATCGGCACCAAGGGCGGCCCGGTCACCGACGCGACCGCCCGCGTGCTGCGCGAGGACGGCTCGGCCATCGAGGGCCTGTACGCCTCCGGGAACGCCTCGGCCGCGGTGATGGGCGAGACGTACCCGGGGCCGGGGGCGACGATCGGGCCCGCGATGACGTTCAGCTGGATCGCGGTCAATGCCATTGCGGAGAAGCTGAGTTCGCGCTGATCCAATACGAGGAAGCCCGCCGGTACGGAACCGGCGGGCTTCCTGCTGCTTTCGTTGGTTACTGCGCGGTGAGCCCGCCGTCGATGGCGAACTCGGCGCCCGTGACGTACGCCGACGCGTCCGACACCAGATACAGCACCAGCTCCGCGACCTCCTCCGGGCGGCCCATCCGGCGCAGCGGTACGTTCGGCCACTCGCGCTCCCCGGCGTCGGCGCCGAGCGCGGCCGCGACCATCGGGGTGTCCACCATGCCGGGGTGCACGGAATTGACCCGGATGCGGTGCCGGGCGAGGTCGAGCGCCGCGGACTTGGTGAGCCCCCGCAGCCCGAACTTCGTCGCCCCGTACGAGGCGTGCCCCTGGATGCCGACCAGCCCCGCCGTGGACGAGATATTGACGACCGACCCGCCGTCACCCGTCGCACGCATCGCGGGCACCACCGCCTGAAGACCGAGGAACGGCCCGACCAGATTGACCTGGAGCAGCCGCTGCAGATTCGCCTCGCTCTCCTCCTCGATGGGCGCGGTGCGCCACAGCGCGGCGTTGTTCACCAGCGCGTCGATCCGGCCGAAGGCATCCAGCGCGGCCTCGGTCACGCGCTGCCAGCCGACCGCGTCGGTCACATCGTGGGCGACGAAGACCCCCTGGTCGCCGAGCGACTTGGCGACCTCGTGACCCGCGTCCTCCTGCACATCCGTGAGGACGACGCGCGCCCCGTGCTCCGCGAACAGCCGGGCCTCGGCGGCACCTTGGCCGCGTCCCGCACCGGTGACGAGTACGACCTTCCCGGTCAGCCGCGGCGCCATCAGCGCGCGTTCCCTTCCAGGGCGCGGAAGTGTGGGATGACCGTCTCGCCCCACTGCCGGATGGTCTCCATGCACACGTCCTGCGGCACGGTACCCATCTGGATCAGACACATCACCTCGTCGACGCCGATCCTGCGCAGCTGCTCGACGTAGTCGATGGCGGTCTCCGCGGTGCCGTAGGCGTGCTCGGCGTTGTAGGTGCCGGTGTCGGCGGGGCGGGCCGGGATGTCCGCCTCGTGCAGCTTGGCGACGAGCTCGTCGCGGCGGCGCCCCATCGCGGCGACGTGGTCCTCGTCCTCCGCGTACACGGTCGGCTTCGGGCCGTTCCCGTACCAGTGCGCGATGGACTCCGCGAAGAACCGCTGGCCGCGGGTGCCGATCCGGTAGGCGGTGTCGGCGTCGTCCAGGACGATCGTCGGACACAGCGCGGAGAAGTGGTCGTTGACCTCGGTGGAGACGAAGCGCTCGGTACCGCGTACGGAGATGGCCTCGTCGTACACCTTGCGCATCTCGCGGATGTCGTCGGCGCCGGCGAAGCCCAACACCAGTGCCCCGACGCCCAGTTCGGCGGCGAGCTTGAGGGTGTCGTGCTTGCTGCACGCCATGAACAGCGGCGGGTGCGGGGCCTGGACGGGGCGGGGGAGCACGGCGCCGGGGCCGATGTCGAGCGACCCGTGCCACTCGAAGGTCTCCTCGCGCCAGGCGCTGCTGACGATCCGCAGCGCCTCCTCCATCTGCGGATAGGTGTCCTCGGGCCGCACCCCGAACATGGACATCTCCTGCTTCGTGGCGCCGCGTCCGGAGCCGATGTCGACGCGGCCGCCGGAGAGCACGTCGAGCATGGCGGACCGTTCGGCGACCCGTACCGGGTGCTGGTAGCCGAAGGGCATGGTCACCACGCCGTGGCCGATCCGGATCCGGGAGGTCTTCGCCGCCACCCAGGACAGGAAGACCTCGGACGCGCTCATGTGCGCGTACTGCGTCAGCGAGTGGTGCTCGACCGCCCAGATCCGGTCAAAGCCCATCTCCTCGGCGAACACGGCCTGTTCGACACAGTCCCGGATCACCTGCTGCTCGGATGCGGGAGACGGGTCGGCCATCTGCGCCTCGAAGATCATCGAGAACTTCACGACGGGCTCCTTCGCTCGACTATTACTGTCCCGACTATTTCTATTAGAAATAGTCCTACCAGGCGCACGGGTCTCTGGGAAGGGTGTGGGATGCACGCGCACTGTGGTCCGCCCGGGTCCGTTACGGTCCACAGCCGGTCGGCATCGATCGTTTTCTCCCGCCCGGTCCTACGGCGTGGTGAGAGGCGGCAGTCTGGCCTTTTCGGAGAAGGAGTGATCGTGTCGGTACAGCGGCAGACGGGGCGGCTGCCCGCCGAGGCAAGCGAGTTGATCGGTCGTCACGTGGAGCTGGACCGGACCCGGCGGCTGTTCGAGGAATCCCGGCTGGTCACCCTGACCGGCGTCGGCGGTGTGGGGAAAACCCGGCTGGCCCTGCGGGCCGCGACCGAGGCACAGCCGCGCTTGCGGGACGGTGCGTGGTGGGTGGAGCTGTCGACACTGCAGCGAGGCACGCTGCTGCCGCACGCCATCGCCGAGGCGCTCCCGCTGGTCGATCGGACGAGCAGCCCGATGATCGAGGTGCTGGCCGAGTATCTGGCGGACCGGGAACTGCTGTTGGTGCTGGACACCTGCGAACACCTGACCGGCACCTGCGCGGTGATCGCGCAGGCGCTGCTGGCGGCGGCCCCGGGGCTGCGCATCCTGGTGACCAGCCGCAGCCCGCTGCGGATCATCGAGGAACGGGTGCTGACGGTGGCCCCGCTACCGGTCCCCGAGGCCGACGACCGGGGGACGGGGGAGACGGACGCGATGGCGCTGCTCGCCCGGCGGACCACCGAGGCGGTGGCCGGCTTCACCGTCACCGCCACCAACCGCCCCGACCTCGTCCGACTGTGCCGGCGCCTGGACGGCCTCCCCCTCGCCATCGAACTGGCCGCGGCGCGGCTGAGCGAGCTGTCCGTGGCCGACCTGACCGAGCGGCTGGCGGACCGCTTCGCCGTACTCGGCCAGACCGATGAGGTGGCCCACGACGCCGAGCCGCCCTGGCATCAAGCGCTGCGTACCGCGATCGGCTGGAGCCACCAGTTGTGCACCCCCGCCGAACGGTTGCTGTGGGCACGACTGTCGGTGTTCGCCGGCAGCTTCGACGCGGACGCGGCCCGGAGGGTGTGCGCCGATACGGAACTCCCCGCGGAAAGAATCCCGGCCCTGCTGGACGCGCTGGCCCACGCCTCTCTCCTCACCTCCGCCCCGTCCTTGGGCGACGGCCCGCGCTTCCGGATGCTGGACACCATCCGTGAGTACGGCGCCGGATGGCTGCGGCGCCTGGGCGAGGAGGACCGGGCGCGCCGCCGCCACCGGGACTTCTACCTGGCGCTGGCCCGGGCAGGCTCCGCCGCCTGGCTGGGGCCCGACCAGTACGCCTGGTACGACCGGATGACCGGCGATTACGACAACATCCGTGCCGCGTTGGAGTTCTGCCTGACCACTCCGGCGCCGGGAGACCACACCGCGCTGGAACTGGGCGGGACCCTGTGGTTCTTCTGGCTCGGTTGCGAATTCGCCCGGGAGGGGCGCCTGTATCTGGACCAGGCCCTGGCCGCGGATACGGAGCCGAGCCGGATCCGCAACCGGGCCCTGTGGGCCTGCGGCCTGGCCTCGGTGATCCTGTGCGATGCCGACGCCACCGCCGCCCGGAGCGCCGAGTGCGCCGTGGACGCCGAGCGTCTCGGTGACACCGATGCGGCGGATTTCGCGCTGGCCCTGGCCATGTGCGCGGCGACGTTGCGCAGTGACCCGGGGCAGGTGGAGCGCTTGGCGGAGCGCCTGCTCGGCACCGGGCGACACGGCAGTGAGCTCACCGTCCCCGGGTTTTGGGCCCGGTTGGCGAGCATCCGCGCGTACGTCGCCCAGGGCCGCATCGAGGAAGCCATCGCCCATGAGGAGAAGCTACGGGCCGTTTGTGACCGTCATGGTGAACGCTTGGCACGTGCCCTCGGCCACCTCCTGCGCGCACAGGCCGAGCTGGCGCGCGGTCGGTACGAAGCCGCGCAGGTGTACGGCCGGCTGGCCCTTGAGGTGACACACCGGCTGCAAGACAATGCGGCGGTCGGGCTGAGCTTGGACGTGCTGGCCGCGGCGGCGGTGGCCACCGGTCAGGGCGAGCGCGCCGCCCGGCTGCTCGGCCTCGGTCAACAAGTCTGGGAGACCATCGGCCGGGCGCAGGCCGGCGTCGCCGAACTCGTCGCCGCCCACCAAGCCTGCGAACAGCAGGCCCGCGACGCCCTCGGCGACGACGCGTACGAGGCGGCCTTCCGCGCCGGCTACGACACCGACCTGGACGCCGGCATTACGTACACCCTCAGTAAGGTTCCGTCCGACGCGCGGCCCGGCTCGTGAGGGCGCCGGTTCAAACGCCGCACGGGCAGGTGCAGCCGCAGTCGCAGGTGCGTGGGTTGACGAGACCGGTGACGCCGGCGCGGAGGTGGGACTCCAGGGCGGCGGTCGTGGCCGCGTCCAGGGCCGGGGTGCGGAACGCCCGCATCAGGCTCGTACCGAGGAGCCAGGCGGCGAGCAGCTCGGCGCGCAGCTCCGCGTCGGGTCCCTCCAGGCGCTCGGCGAACCGGCCGGAGAACACCTCGGCGACGTTGTCGCGGAACATCCGGGCGGTTTCCTCGCGGCTGGACGAGCGGAGCACGGACAACAACGGGTGCGGCAGTGCCTCGTCCGACGGGCCTGTGGAGACGAAGTCGGAGACCCAGGCGGCGACCTCGTCGAGCGGCACCTCCAGCAGCGAGTCGAAGATCGCGGTGTCCATGGTGACCGACGCGAACAGGGCTTCCTTGGAGCCGAAATAGCGGTATACGAGGGCGGCGTCGACCCCCGCGTCACCGGCGATGTCCCGAATGCTGGCGCCGTCGTAGCCGTACCTCCCGAAGCGCAGTGCCGCGGCCGCCATCAGGGCGCTGCGGGTGTCCGCCGCGCTGTTCTTGCGCGCCCGTACGGGCCGTTCGCCGGTGTCGTCCTTGATGTCGTCCGTCGCCTTCACTGTCGATCCGTCCACGCGTTCGTACCTTCTTCGGCTCGTCGTTCAGCAGCACATGGTCCAGGATTCGCGCCGTGTCCGGAAGTCATCGCTTGTTGTCATCGATCGTTGACCTGCTCCAGGGGTCATGCCTAGGGTCGATCGCCGACGATCATTCGAAGGGGCGAACAGCAGTGGCTGAGAGACGAGTTGCCGTCATCGGTACCGGTTACGTGGGCCTGACCACCGGCGCCTGCCTGGCCTCCCTCGGGCACCGGGTGGTGTGCGCGGACGCCGACCCGGGCAAGGTCGAGCGCTTGCGGAGGGCCGAGGTCGACATCCTGGAACCCGGACTGCCGGAACTGGTCCGAGAAGGGCTGGAATCGGACCTCCTGCAATTCGTGGGGGACACCCCGGCCGCCGTACGCGACGCCGACGTGGTCTTCCTCTGCCTCCCGACACCCATGGGCGCGGGCGGCGCCGCCGACCTGGCCGCCGTCGAGGCCGTAGCAAAGGAGATCCGTACCGAACTGCCGCACGGCGCCGTCGTGGTCAACAAATCCACGGTGCCGGTCGGTACGGCGGACCGGGTCGCCGCGCTGCTCGGCCGGCCGGACGTCTCCGTGGTGAGCAACCCGGAGTTCCTCCGCGAGGGACGCGCCGTGCACGACTTCCTGCACCCGGACCGGATCGTGGTCGGGGGAGCGGACGCCGAGGCCGCCCGGCGAGTGGCGGAGCTGTACACCGACCTCGCGGCACCGCTGGTCGTCACCGACGCCGCCAGCGCCGAACTCACCAAGTACGCGGCCAACTTCTTCCTCGCCATGAAACTGTCCTTCGCCAACAATCTGGCGACGCTGTGCGAGCGCTTCGGCGCGGACATCGGCGACGTCACGGCGGGCATCGGCCACGATCCGCGCATCGGCGCCGCCTTCCTGCAGCCGGGCCCCGGCTGGGGCGGCTCCTGCCTCCCCAAGGACACCCACGCGCTGCTGTCCGTGTGCGAGGCGGCCGGGATCGACTTTCCGCTGCTGCGCGCCACCATCGAGACCAACGTCGAGCACCAGGCCCGCCTGGTGGAGCGCGTCGCGGCTCAGTCCTCGCGCGGCGACGGCTCGCTCGACGGCGTACGACTGGCCCTGTACGGCCTGGTGTTCAAGGCCGGCACCGCCGACCTGCGCGACTCGCCCGCACTGGCCATCGCCCGGCAGCTGCGGGAACGCGGCGCCGAACTGTACGCCTACGACCCCGCGCTGACCGAGACCCGGCCCGACCTGAGCGACCTGGTCACGCTCGTGGACGATCCGCTCAAGGCGGCCGAGGGAGCCGAGGCCGTCCTCGTACTCACCGAATGGCCCGACTTCCTCGAACTGGACTGGGAGGCAGTCGCCGCGCGCCTCGACGGCCGCATCGTCCATGACTTCCGGAACGTGCTGGATGAGGGGCGGCTGGAGCGGGTGGGGCTGGTGCGGCAGAGCGTGGGGAGGGCTTGGGCTATGGCGGGGTGAGCGGTGGCCTGGTGAGGGCTGGCCGGGTGAGCGCTGGCAGGGCCGCTCTCTGCCGCCTGATTCCTGGCAGGGCCCCTCCCTCTCCCCATTCCGGGGAGAGCCGCCGGGACGACCCCGGCCGACGATGAAAGCCCCCTCCCCCGCCTCCACCGCACTCCCACAAACGCTACAACCCACCACTGACAGTGACCGGGGCCTGTCGCCCCACCCCCACCCCCAGCCCAGCCCAGACCAACCGAAAGGCCCCTCCCATGCGAGTCCTGTGCACCACCCTCGGCAGTCCCTCACACGGCCGTGCCCAGTTGCCCCTCCTGCGCGCCCTCGCGGCGGCGGGGCACGAGGTGCGCGTCGCGACCAATGAGGAGCTCGCCCCGCTCTTCCGCCACGACGACCTGCACGTCCTGACCTGTCTGCCGGAATTCGAGCCGCAGAAGTTCGTCGACCCGGCAAAGGACCTGGCCGGGATCGCGGACACCGCGGCGCTGAGTCCGGAGGAGCAGCAGGCCGCCGTGATGCGCTTCATGGTCCGGGCCCTGTCCGGCCCGATGGCCGAGCAGCTCCGCGAGTTGCTGCGCCCCGTCGTACTGGATTTCCGTCCGCACCTCATCCTGCGCGACGGCATGGACCTCAGCTCCTGCCTCATCGCCGAGGAACTGGGCATTCCCCAGCTGCCCACGCCCTCGGGCGCGAGCAACGTCCTCGACCCGGCGCTGGTCCACCCCGGCCTGAACGCCCTGCGCGCCCAACTCGGGCTGCCCGCTCAGGAGGACCCGCTGTCGATCGTCCGGCACGGCCGCGTCGACTACGTACCGGCGGACTTCTCCTTCGCCCGCCATCTGCCGGCTCCCTGGGCGTACCGCCAGACCGTGAACGTGGACCGCAGCTCCGTACTGCCCTCCTGGGTCGCCCGACTGCCCACCGACCGGCCGCTGGTGTGGGCCGCTCTCGGCACGGCGCTGCCCATGATCCAGCAGCGGCGGGACCAGGGGCAGCAGCCGGACATGCCCTTCGAGATCCCCGACCCCGCCAAGCTGCTGCAGACCATCGTCGAGGCCGCGGCCGCGCTGGACGAATGCACGGTGATCGTCGCCACCGCCGGCGTACCGGTGGACACCACGGCGCTGCCGCCGCACGTCCACGTCACCGACCGGCTGCCGCAGCCGCTCCTCCTGGAGTGCGTCGACCTCTTCCTCACCCACGGCGGCTTCAACAGCATCCGCGAGGCGCTGCGCACCGGGACGCCGCTGGCGGTCCTCCCGCAGTTCGGCGACCAGCCCTCCAACGCGCAGCGCGTCGAGGAGCTGGGCCTCGGCCGGCACATCACCGACCCCACCCCCGACGGCATCGCCGCGACCTGCGGGCAGGTACTGGCCGATCCCGGCGCCGCCGCCACCGCCCGCCGCGCGCGGCTGGAGATGCTGGCGCTGCCGGAGATCGAGCACGCGGTGGCCGATCTGGAGAGGCTCGTCGGAGAGCACGCGTGACCTCCTCCGACGCCCTCCGGAAGCCGGAGCGGCCCGCGGGCGGACCGGCCGACGAGGCCGGGCCGCCCGCGCGGCTGTCCCACCGCGAGGTCGTCACCGTCCTGTCCGGCCTGATGCTCGGCATGTTCCTCGGCGCGCTCGACCAGACCGTGGTCTCCTCCGCGCTCCGCACCATCGCCGACGACCTGCACGGGCTGACCGCTCAGGCGTGGGTGACCACCGCGTACCTCGTCACCGGCACCATCGCCACGCCGCTGTACGGCAAGCTCTCCGACATCCACGGCCGCCGCCCCGTCTACCTGGTCGCGATCCTGCTCTTCGCCGCCGGGTCGCTGCTGTGCGGCTTCGCCGCGTCCATCCACCAGCTGGCCGCGTTCCGCGCGGTCCAGGGCCTCGGTGGCGGCGGTCTGATGTCGCTGGCCATGACCGTGATAGCGGACATCACCTCGCCGCGCGAACGAGGCCGTTACCAGGGCTGGTTCATGGCCGTCTTCGCCGGGTCCAGCATCGTCGGGCCGGTGGTCGGCGGCGTGTTCGCGGGCAGTGGCACGCTGCTCGGCATTACCGGCTGGCGCTGGATCTTCCTCATCAATGTGCCGCTGGCAGCAGTGGCCCTGGCCGTGATCACGCGCGTACTGCGCCGCGTGCCGCACCAGCCCGTACGGCACCGCCTGGATTACGGCGGCGCGCTCGCCCTCGCCGTCGGCGTCGTCCCCCTCCTCGTCATCGCCGAGCAGGGCCGCAGCTGGGGCTGGGCCTCGCCGCCGGCCCTCGCCCTGTACGCGACCGGCGCCATCGGACTCGTCGCCTTCGTACTGATCGAACGGCGCATGGGCGAGGCGGCGCTGCTGCCCCTGCGTCTCTTCCACGTCCGCAGCTTCCGCCTGGGTGTCCTCCTGCACTTCGTCGTGGGCATCGGCATGTTCGGTGCGATGACCACGTTGCCGCTGTACCTCCAACTCGCGCAGGGCATGAGCCCGATGGCGGCGGGGCTGGCCATGCTGCCCACCACGGTCGCCAACGTCGCCGTCACCCTGACGGTCGGCCGGCTGATCTCCCGTACCGGGCGCCTGAAGGTGCACCTGGTCACGGGCATCGGCTGCTTCACCGCCGCCATGCTCGTCTACGCGACGCTCAGCGTCGACAGCCCGCTGTGGTACGTCTCGATCGGCATGCTCTTCATGGGAGCGGGGCTGGGCGCGGCGATGCAGACCATGACGACGCTGGCCCAGTCCGAGGTGCCGCGTACGGACATGGGCGCCGCGACCGCCTCGGTGAACTTCTTCCGGTCGAACGGCGGCACGGTCGGCGCCGCGGCCTTCCTGTCGATCCTCTTCTCCCTGGCCGGGTCGAGGATCGGGGAACGGCTCGACGCGGCGTTCCGCCAGCCGTCCCTGCGCCGGCTCGCCGAGGAGCCCGACAATGCCCGGGCGCTGAGCGGAGTACTGCGTCCGCACGGCGGCCTGAATCTGGAGGACTCGGCCTTCCTGCACACCCTCGACGCGCGCCTGGCGCTGCCCTTCCTTGAGGGCTATGTAGCCGCGATGCGCATTGTGTTCCTGGCGGGCGCGGCGGTGACCTTGCTGGCCTTCCTCGTCGCGGTGCTGCGGGTGCCGAACCTCAAGCTTTCGGACGAGTGACACATGCGGGGAGCTGCGTCGCGCCTCTTGACCCGTCCGTCAGAGAAAACTTAACGTCCATTCACCTTCTGAATTCGGGGCAGGCAATGTGGCCTGCCCATTGCCGAAAAGGTGAACTCATGCAGGGGATGCGACGCCGCACGCTTCTGAGTGCGGCCGGTGGTACAGCCATTGCCGGCGGGCTCCTGGGGGCGGGGAACGCGCAAGCCGCCACCGCACCGGCCGCGCAAGCCGCCGCACCGGCCGCACGAGGCGTTCCCCGTGCCTCCGGTCCGTACGATCAGAAGATCAAGCAACTGATGGGCCGGATGACGGTCGACGAGAAGTTCGGCCAGCTCCAGCAGTTGCCGTGGACCTGGGACACCGGCCCCGGTGGCGGCGAGACCAAGGCGGTCGAGGACGCCGCGCGCAAGGGCATGCTCGGCTCGGTCTTCTCGATCTTCGGAGCGAAGACCACCAACGCCCTGCAGAAGATCGCCGTCGAGGAGTCCCGGCTGGGCATCCCGCTGGTCTTCGGCCTGGACGTGATCCATGGCATGTGGACCAACTTCCCCATTCCGCTCGCCCAGGCGGCCAGCTTCGACCCGGAAGTCACCGCGGCGGACGCCGAGGTCTCCGCCAAGGAAGCCCGCTCGAACGGCGTGCACTGGACCTTCGCGCCCATGATGGACGTCACCCACGAGCCGCGTTGGGGCCGTATCGCGGAGGGCAATGGCGAGGACCCGTACCTCACCTCGGCGTTCGCCGCCGCCAAGGTACGCGGCTACCAGGGCGAGGACCCGAAGGACCTCAAGGCCAAGGACCGGATGGCGGCCTGCGCCAAGCACTTCGTCGCCTACGGCGGCGCGGAGGGCGGCCGCGACTACAACACGGTCGACGTCTCCGAATCCCGGCTGCGCAACCTCTACCTGCCGCCGTTCAAGGCCGCCCTGGACGCCGGCGTGGCGACCGTCATGGCGTCCTTCAACACCATCAGCGGCGTCCCCGCGCACGCCAACCCGCACACCCTCACCGACATCCTCAAGAAGGAGTGGGGCTTCGACGGGCTGGTGGTCAGCGACTTCACCGGTGTGAAGGAGCTGATCGCGCACGGCTTCGCGGAGGACGGCGCCGACGCGGCACGGCTGTCGCTGAACGCCGGCGTCGACATGGAGATGACCAGCACCCACTTCGTCGAGAACGGCAAGAAGCTGCTGCGCGCCGGGAAGATTGAACCGCAGCGGCTGGATGACGCCGTGTACCGGGTGCTGCAGCTGAAGTTCCAGCTCGGCCTCTTCGACCAGCCCTACGTCGAGGAGAAGGACGAGATCACGGAGCCCACGGCGGAGGCCCGCAAGGCGGCCCGCGCGGCAGCGGCCCGTTCCATGGTGCTGCTCAAGAACGAGAAGTCGGTACTGCCGCTCTCCGCCAAGGCTTCCTCGATCGCGGTCGTCGGCCCCTTCGCCGACTCCGCCGACCTCCTCGGCACCTGGGTCATCCCGGCCGCCGAGAAGAAGTTCCCGGCGGTGAAGGTGCTGGACGCGGTCAAGAAAGCCGCGCCGAAGGCGAAGGTCACGTACGCGAAGGGCGTGGACGCGGCGGGCAAGGACACCGGCGGCATCGGCGAGGCCGTCGCCGCCGCCAAGGCCGCCGATGTGACGGTGGTCGTGGTCGGCGAGCCCCCGGCGATCAGTGGCGAGGCCGCCGCGCGCAGCGACATCTCGCTGCCGGGCGCGCAGGAGAAGCTGATCGAGGCGGTCGCGGCCACCGGCAAGCCGTTCGTGGTGGTACTCGTGAACGGCAGACCGCTGACCGTGGGCGACTGGCTCGCGCAGGCGCCCGCCGTACTGGAAGCCTGGCACCCCGGCATCGAGGCCGGCCACGCCATCGCGGATGTCCTGTTCGGCACCGTGAACCCGGGCGGCAAGCTCCCGGCCTCCTTCCCCCGTACGGTCGGCCAGATCCCGATCCACTACAACCACGAGTCCACCGGGCGTCCTTACGATGCGGACAACAAGTACACCTCGAAGTACCTGGACTTGCCCGACGGCCCGCAGTTCCCGTTCGGCTTCGGGCTCAGCTACACCGACTTCACGCTCGGCGAGCCGCAGCTCAGCCGGTCGAGTGTCACCGCCGACGCGCTGCGCAAGGGCGACACCCTGGAGGTCTCCATCGAGGTGCGGAACACCGGTGAGCGGGCGGGCGACGAGGTCGTACAGCTCTACGTCCACGACCGCGCCGCTTCCCTCACCCAGCCGGTCCGCAGGCTCCGCGGCTTCCGCCGGGTGACGCTGGAGCCGGGGAAGCGCACCACGGTGCGCTTCCGTCTCGGCGCCGCGGACCTGGGCTTCTGGACGAACGACAGCCATGGCCACTTCACCGTGGAGGCGGGCGCGTTCGACCTCTACGTGGGCACCAGCTCGGCCGCCACCGCCAAGGTGGGCCTCACGGTGAGCTGACCGGCCGGCCCCGGGGTCAGTGGTCGTCCCAGTGGCCGTTGTGCTCGGCGTGGCGGTGGCCGTCGTGGACGTAGTCCATGTGGTCGCCGTGCGGGACCGCGACGTGGCCGCAGCCCTCCTGGTGCTGGTGGGGGTGGTTCTGGTGCTCGGTGTGCGCGGTGGGCTCGCACTCGTCGACGTGGTCCTCGTGGGCGCGGTGCAGGCAGCCGTCGTGCACATAGTCGACGTGGTCGCCGTGCGGCACCGCCACGTGACCGCAGCCGGCTCCGTGCTGATGGGTGTGGCCCTGGTGGGTGGTGTGCGTGGCCGTCGCCATGACTTCCTCCTGATCTGCCGTACTGTGGATGATCTTTGCGCGGTATTGGACAGAGTGCGCCAGTGTGTCCCGAATGCTAGATCAGTCACCGCATTTTATCGCCGATGTCTGGTTCGTCTCCGCGTGTGGCAGCAGGCCCAGCCGTGAATGCCCGGCGTGGGGGAGCGGGGCTCGGCGGGCGGCGGTACGTGCGGTACGCCGGGCGGACCCGCCGCGTCCACATGCGACATGAGATCGGGCGGCGAGGGGCGTAGCGCGACCGCAGCACGGGAAATGGATCCGTCGAACAACTGTCGCAGTTGCCGTCGGTGGCCGGATGCCGCCGAACGGAGCAGGCACGATGCGGTCCGCATCAGGACAGGAGGAGCCTCGGGATGGGCGTCCCCTTGTACCTGGAGCCCCGGCTGGCGCCCCGGCCGGCGTCGCTGCTGGCCGCCGGCCCGTTCCTGCACGCGCTCGCCGACGGGCTGGGATCGCCGCTCAACGTCCTGCTGCCCGACCAGCTCGCCGACAACCTCGCGCGCTTCCGCGCCGTCTACCGTACGCACCGGCTGACCGGCCGGATCTTCTTCGCGCACAAGGCGAACCGGTCCAGCGCCCTCGTGCGGCGGCTCGCGGCGACGGACGCGGGCATCGACGTCGCGTCGCTGGGCGAGCTGCGGCACGCGCTCGGTGCGGGCTTCACACCGGACCGGATCGTGGCGACCGGCCCGAAGACCCCGGAGTTCCTGTGGCTGGCGGCCCGCGCCGGCGTCGTCGTACACCTCGACGGGCGCGCCGAACTGGAGCAGCTCGCGGCCCTGGTGCGGCGCTACCAACTGCCGTGCACCGACGTGCTGTTGCGGCTCTCGGAGTTCGCCTCCGAAGGGACCCGGGTGCTGACCCGGCCCAGCCGGTTCGGGACACCGGTCGCGGAGCTCGACGCGCTGCTCACGGCCGCGGAACGGTGTGCGGACGCGGTACGCCTGGCCGGCGTCGGGTACCACCTCGACACCACCAGCCTCGCCGAGAAGGCCGTGGCCCTCGAAGGGTGCGTCCGCGCCATGGACGCGTGCCGCGCCCGGGGCCTCGATCCCCGCGCCGTGGACATCGGCGGCGGCTTCGGCGTCAGCTACCTCGCCGACGGCGCGCAGTGGGAGCGGTACACCACGGAGCTCACCCAGGCGGTGATGGGGCGGCGCCCCGCGCTGACCTGGCGCCGCCACGGCTACGGCCTCACGTGCGAGGCCGGGACGCTGCGCGGCACCCTCGCGCTGTACCCCGCGCACCGCCCCGTCGCCGCCGAGAAGTACCTCGACGCGCTGCTGTCCCAGCCAGCGCCGACCCTGGGCCGGGCGCTCGCGACGCTGCTCCTGGAGGGCCTGTACGAACTGCACATCGAGCCGGGGCGGGCGCTGGCCGACCAGTGCGGGATCACGCTGGCGCGCGTCGTGGAGGTGCGGGACACCGGGGCGGGGGAGCGGCTGGTGCGGCTGGCGGCGGGCGCCGACGACGTGGCACTGGAGGAGCACGGGGTCCTGATGGACCCGGTCCTCGTCCCGCGCGACGGGCAGCGGGCGCCGGACGCGGGCGGCCCGGTGGGCGTCCACCTCGCCGGCAATCTCTGCCTGGAGGCCGACATGATCACGCGGCGGACGGTGTTCCTGCCGTCTTCACCGCGCCCGGGCGACCTGCTCGCCTTCGCCAACACCGCGGGCTACTGCATGGACTTCCGGGCCGGCGAGGCCCAGCGGCAGCCCGTCGCCCGCAAGGTCGCCGTCTGGCGGGACGGCGACGGGGCGGACTGGCGCTGGTGCCTGGACGAGGAGTACTGGCCGGTCGTTCAGCAGCACGGCACGCGGCGGCACGGTGCCGGGGAGGACGCGGATGAGGCTTGACAGCATCACCGATGCCATCGGCGACACTCCGCTCGTCCGCGTCGATCCGGCCGTGCACGGCCTGCGCCACATCGACCTGTACGCCAAGCTGGAGATGCTGAACCCCTTCGGATCGGTCAAGGACCGGGCGGCCTGGAACATGGTCCGACCGGGCCTGAAGGTCGCCGCCGAGGACGGCCACACGGTCGTCGAGCTGTCCAGCGGGAACACCGCCAAGGCCCTCTCCCTGCTCGCCGGAATGCACGGTGTGCCGTTCAAGACCGTGACCAACCGCATCCGCATCCCGGAGATGCGGGACCTGCTGCTGTTGCTGGGCGCCGAGGTCGAGGAGCTGCCGGGGCAGACGGAGTGCCTGGACCCCAGCAGTACGGACGACCCGCTGACCCTCTTCCACCAGGAGCTCAGCGGGTCGGACAGCCCGTACGTGTACACCGATCAGTACTACAACGCGCGCAACACCGAGGCGCACATGGCGGGCACCGGGCCGGAGATCGTCGCCGACCTGGGCGGCCGGGCCCCCGATCACTTCGTCGCGTGCGTGGGGACCGCCGGCTCCTCCACCGGTGTCGCCCGGGTGCTGCGCGCCCACGACCCCGGCGTGCACGTCCTCGGGCTGGTGGCGCACAAGGCGGACTTCATCCCGGGCATCCGCACCATCGACGAGGTGCAGGGGGTCGGCCTGTTCGACCCGTCGACCTACGACACCCTCGCGACCGTGACCGCCGACGACGCCATCGAGGGCATGGTGACGCTGGCCCGGCGGTGCGGGATGCCGGCCGGGCCGACCGGCGGCGCCGCGTACTCCGGTGCGGTACGCCATCTGCGCGCGCTGGACGCGGAGTTGACGGAGCGTCGTACCGCGGTGTTCATCGTGTGCGACCGGATCGAGGGCTATCTGAGCTACGTACGCCGGCGGCGGCCCGACCTCCTGGGCCGGCCGGCGCACCGCAACTCCGTCGCCACCCTCACCGACGCGGAGGTGGCGGCCGCCACCGAGATCGACGCCACCGAAGCCGAGCAGTGGATCGACCGGGACCGCCCCCTCGTCGTCGACCTGCGGAGCCCCTTCTCCTACGCCGCGCTGCACATCGCCGACTCGGTGAACATCGTCGACGAGCTCTTCGCCGAACTCCTCCAGGGCGGCCTGCCGTTCAGCAAGAGCCGGCCCGTGCTGCTGGCCTGCCCGGTGGGGGAGCAGTCCGCCCGGTACGCCGCGCTGCTGACCCGCATGGGCCACCCCGACGTGCGCAGCCTCTCCGGCGGCATCATCGCCTGGCGGGACGCGGGCGCCCCGCTCGTACGGGAGTGAGACCGTGGCCGCTGCCCTTGAGGAGCTGCGCGACTGGCAGGCCGCCCTCCGGGCACAGTTCCCGATCATCACGGCCCACCCGGAGCTCGCGTACTTCGACAGCGCGGCGACCACGCAGAAACCGCAGGCTGTACTGGACGCCGTCCACACCTACCTGACCACCAGCAACGCCAACGCCGGCCGGGGGACCTACACCTGGGCCAACCGCACCACCGCGCTCATGAGCGGGACCCGTGAGCGGATCAAGGAGTTCCTCGCCGACCCGGACCCCGACCGCTCCGGGGTGCACCTGGTCAGCGGTACCACCGAAGGGCTGCGCAGCGTCGCCCGCGACTGGCTCACCGGCGTCCTCGCCGACCAGGACGAGATCGTCGTGCCGTTCGCCGACCACCGGGCCAACATCGCGCCGTGGGAGGAGGCCCGCGACCTGCTCGCCCGCCAGGGCATCCGCGTCCACCTCCGCCCGATGCCGTACCAACCGGGCTCCCGCGACTACGACCCGGCGGCCCTGGCCCGGCTCGTCACCCCGCGGACCCGCTTCGTGGCGGCCACGCACGTGCACCACGTCTACGGCGGCGACATGAACGTCCACCGCGTCCGCCGGGCCGTCGGCCCGGACGTGGCGATCTGCCTCGACGCCGCCCAGAGCGTCGGCCACCTCCCCGTCTCCCTCGCCGCACTCGACGTGGACTTCCTCGTCTTCTCCGGCCACAAGGCCCTGGCGCTGCCGGGTTCGGGCGCCGTCTGGTCCCGCAACGCGCGCGGCCCGCGGTTCGTGCCCGGCGGCTGGGACGGCAGCCCCGACACCACCGGCGCGGCGAGTCTGCGGGCCGCGCTGGACTGGCTGGACGCCGCGGGCACGGACCGGATCGACCGGTGGATCCGCGCGCTGTCCGCGCGCCTGACCGACGGGCTGCGCCGGCTGCCCGCGTACGACGTGCTCGGCTGCCGGCGCAGCCTGGCGGCGGACTCCGGCGTCCAGGGGCGCCAGGGCATCGTCACCTTCCGGCACCGCGCCATCGGCTCCGGCGACCTCGGCTTCATCCTCTTCAGCCACGGCTTCATGGTCCGCTCCGACGGCCTCTGCCAGGGCAGTGCCGGCGAGCGCGAGCACGCGGTGCGGGTGAGCCTGCACGTCTACAACACCCCGGAAGAGATCGACCGCTTGCTCGCCACGCTGACCGCACTCCAGTGAGTTGCGCGCACGGGAACCGTTTTCATCTGTATCTTCGGGCCGGTGGGACTGGAGACGGTGACGGCCGGGCGGTGGGTGGCGCGCTGGGAGCGCCAGCAACAGCGGTACGCGATCGACCGCGAGGAGCGGTTCACGGTGATCGCCGACGTGGTCGAGCACGTACTGGCGGAGCGCGTACGGGACGGGCGCGTACTGGGCGGGCGGGACCGGCCGCTCGTCGCCGATCTCGGCTGCGGGCCCGGATCGCTGGCCGCGCGGCTGGCCCGGCGACTGCCGTACGCCGCGATCGTGGCCGTGGACAGTGATCCGCTGCTGCTCGAACTGGGCCGGGCCCACCACGCGGACGCCGCCCGCTTCGTCCAGGCGACCCTCGGCGCGGACGGCTGGACCGCGGCGCTGGAACTGCCGGGCCCGCTGGACGCCGCCGTCTCCGCCACCGCGCTGCACTGCCTCACCGAGGACGCCCTGCGGCGCACGTACGAGGACCTCGCCGCGCTGTTGCGGCCCGGTGGCGTCCTCGTCAACAGCGACATGCTCCGCCCGGACGGCAGCCGTACGGCGCGGATCGCCCAGCACGTGGGGCGCCGCCGGGCCGAGCGGCAGGGCGCGCCGGACCGCGAGGACTGGAACTCCTGGTGGGCGGCGGCGGCCCGGGACCCCGAACTGGCCGGCCTGCTCGCACCCCGCCCCGTACCGCAGTCCGCCGCGGGCGGCCACAACGGCCTCTCCCTGCGCCGGCACCTCGCCCTGCTCCGCGCGGCGGGCTTCCACGACGTGGGCACCGTCTGGCAGTGCAGCACGGACTTCGTGCTCGTCGCGGTCCGCTGACGGCTGACCGCTGACGGAAGACCGTACGACTGTACGGATGTTATTGCGTCGTATCCGGGAATCGGACGGCGGCGGGCCGACGGCTGTCGGCGGCGCGGGCCGCGGAAGTGAGCGCTGGTCACGCCCTCTTGACGCGCAAAGTGGTTGCATTCCGGACTAATTGGCACAAGAACCGGTCCGATTGTTTCAGGACTATGAAACACAACGCCGTCTTGTGGTCGATAAGTGCCCGCCGTGACGATCACTCTCGTTCCCGGCGCCGCTTCACCGTGTCCGGGCCCGTCCGTACGGGGCAACCCCCCACCGACTTCCAGGAGTTCCCGTGAACGACCGTCTCACCCTCAGCCCGGATGCCGCCCGGCAACTCGCGACCACCACGAAGACCGCGCCCCAGATGCGCGGCATCACCCCGCGCTACCTGCTCCGCGCGCTGCCCTGGGTGGACGTCGACTCCGGCGTCTTCCGCGTCAACCGGCGCCGTACGTTCCTGCTCGGCGACGACCGGATCACCATCGACACCGACCACGAAGGCACCCGCCGCGTGGTCAGCGAAGACCTGCGGGAGATCCCGTACCTGCGCGAGGCGGACCCGGCGCTGCTCGGCGAACTGGCCCAGGCGTTCACCGAAGTCTCCTTCGACGCCGGTCAGTTACTGATCCAGGAGGGCGAGTCCACCGACCGGCTGTGGGTGCTGGCGCACGGCCGCGCGGAGAAGCGCGTGACCACCCGTTACGGCGAGGAGACCGTGCTCGAAGTGGTCGGCGACGGCCAGTTCTTCGACCTCGACTCCTGGACCCGCGGCGAGCGCACGCCGTACCAGGTCAAGGCGCTCACCCCCGGCGTCGCGCTGTGCGTCGAGCGCGCCGTCCTCGGCCGGCTCTCGGACCGCGACGAAGCGCTGTGCAACGCGATCACCGCGTACAGCGAGGGTGGCGCGCCCCTCGCCGGCAAGGAGGCCCCCATCCAGCTCGCCGGCGGCCACGTGGGCGAGCCCGAACTGCCCGGCACCTACGTCGAGTACGAGGACACGCCGCGCGAATACCACATGACCGTCGCCCAGACCGTGCTGCGCGTCCACACCCGCGTCTCCGACCTTTACAACGAACCCAACGACCAGGTGCGGGCCCAGGCCGACCTGACCATCCAGGCGCTGCGCGAGCGCCAGGAAGCCCTGATGCTGAACCACCCCGAATTCGGCCTGTTCCACAACGTCACCCCGGGCCAGCGGGTCCAGGCGCGCACCGGCGCACCCACCCCCGACGACCTCGACGAACTCCTCACCAAGGTCTGGAAGCAGCCCGGTTACTTCATCGCCCACCCGAAGGCCATCGCGGCGTTCGGCCGGGAATGTACCCGCCGGGGTGTGCCCCCGGTGATGGACACCCGCTTCGGCAGCCCGCTGCTGACCTGGCGCGGTGTGCCGCTGCTGCCGTCCGACAAGGTCGGGTTCAGCAACGGCTCCGGCGCGGCGGCCGGCACCACCGAGATCCTGCTCGTCAGGGCCGGCGAGGCCGAGCAGGGCGTGGTGGGCCTGCGCCCCTCCGAGGTGCCCGACGAGGTCGAACCCGGCCTGTCCATGCGGAACATGGGCACCGACAAGAAGGCGATCACCTCCTACCTGATGACCGCGTACTTCAACACCGCGGTCCTGGTCGAGGACGCCATCGCCGTGCTCCAGAACGTCGAGGTGTCCAAGTACTATGACTACTCCTGAGATGCTGACTCCTGAGCTGCTGGGTGCCCTCAAGGGCCCCGAGGCCCGGACCCTGGAGGCGGCGCCCAGGGAGGCGGTGAGCCCCGGCCGGGGCTTCGACCCCGAGACCGCGCGGCGCGACTTCCCGGTCCTGCACCGGACGGTCAACGGACACCCGCTGGTCTGGCTCGACAACGGCGCCACCACCCAGAAGCCACGCCAGGTCATCGAGGCGCTCGCCGCCTTCTACGGCTCCGCCAACTCCAACATTCACCGCGGCGCCCACACCATGGCCCGCGAGGCCACGGAGGCGTACGAGGCGAGCCGCGCGGCCGTCGCCTCGTTCCTCGGCGCCGCCTCCGCGGACAGCGTCGTCTTCGTCCGCGGCACCACCGAGGCGGTCAACCTCGTCGCCCAGACCTGGGGCCGCGCCAACCTCGGCGCCGGCGACGAGATCCTCGTCCCCGTCCTCGAACACCACTCCAACATCGTGCCGTGGCAGATGATCGCGAAGGAGCGGCATGCCCGGGTGGTGCCCGTACCGCTCGGCCCGGACGGGCAGATCGACCAGAACGCCTTCGCCGACCTGCTCTCCTACCGCACCCAGCTGGTGGCGCTCAGCCACGCCTCCAACGTGCTCGGCACCGTCCCGCCCGTCCGGGAGATGACCGCACTGGCACACCGGTACGGCGCGAAGGTGCTGGTGGACGGCGCCCAGGCGGTCGCGCACTTCCCGGTGGACGTCCAGGCCCTGGACGCCGACTTCTACGTCTTCTCTGGGCACAAGCTCTTCGGCCCCACGGGGATCGGCGCGCTGTACGGGAAGCCGGAGGTGCTCGCGGGCATGCGGCCGTGGCAGGGCGGCGGCAACATGATCGACTCGGTCGACTTCGGCCGGACCACCTTCGCGCCCGTACCGCATCTGCTGGAGGCGGGCACCGGCAACATCGCCGGCGCCGTCGGCCTGCGCGCCGCGATCGACTGGCTGACGTCCCAGGACCGCACCGCCGTCACCGCCTACGAGAAGGCCCTGACGGAGTACGCCGTACAGGCCCTGGCCGGCGTCCCCGGACTGGACGTCATCGGCGCGGCCCCCGAGCGCATCTCCGTCCTCACCTTCACGCTCGCGGGGTACGACCCGGCAACGGTCGCCGAGTGTCTGGACCGCGACGGCATCGCCGTCCGGGCCGGCCACCACTGCGCCCAGCCCGCGCTGCGCCACTACGGCCTGGAGAGCGCGGTCCGGGCCTCCTTCGCCCTCTACAACACACCGCGGGAGGTGGACACCCTGGTCGCTTCGCTGCAGAACATGCGCCAACCGTGACCGACGCGCCGTGACCGGAAGGGCCGGCCGCAGGCACCTCGGAGCCGTTCGCGCCACTCCGTCCCTTCCATTCAGGTGACGCGGTGTGTGACAGCTGTGACGTGTGGTTACTCATCGACTGCCGGGCGGCGGAGGAAGCCGCCTCGCCCCTGTGCAACCAATGGAGGAACCGAAGATGAACCGCACTGCGAAGCGCCTGACCGCCGTCGTCGTTCCCGTGGCAGCCCTCGTTCTGGCGGCCGGCGGCACAGCCGTGGCCGACGACCCCGAGTTCCTGAACACCAAGATTGCGTCCACCGACTCCGGTTACCAGAGCGGCTCCGCCAGCCACCACCACGGCGGGTCGGCCGCGGGCGCGGAGACCCACACCATGCTCGTGGAGACCGGTGCCGACAACAGCTCCGACGACGAGGACAGCGACGACTGATTTGGCGCTTCCAGCCGGCCCGGCCTCGTCCACCGAGACCTGCCGAGCACCAGCCCCGCTCTCCTCCGGGAGAGCGGGGTCCGCCATGTACAAGGTGGGGAGCGAAACATGGAACTACGTGACCTGGAGTACTTCGCCCTGGTGGCCGAGGAGTTGCACTACGGCCGCGCCGCGGCCCGGCTGCACGTCGCGCCCGCCGCCGTCCGCCGGCGCATCAGCGACCTGGAACGGGAACTGGGCCTGGTCCTGTTCGACCGGACGAGCAGCCATGTGGAGCTCGCCCCCGCGGGCGGCGAACTGCTGCCCGCCGCGCGCCGCACCCTCGCCTCCGCCGCCGAGATCGAGGACACCGCGCACACCCTGCGCGCCGCCCGGCTGGGGGAGCTGCGCATCGGCTGCGCCCCGGGCGCGGCCCGCCTCGTCGACGTACTGATCGGCAAGGTGGCGCGGGCCCACGCCGACGTGGCCGTGGTGTCCGTCCCCATGTTCAGCCTGCAGGCCCTGGACGCCCTCGTACAGGGCGAGCTCGGCCTGGCGCTGGTCCGCGACCCGCTGCCGCCGCACGGCACCTCGTCCCTGATCGTCGGGAGGTACCGCGACGACCATGTGGCGGTGCCCGCGCCCGGGCCGCTCACCAAGCAGGTCCCGGTGCCGCTCGGCGCGTTCGAGGGCATGCCGTTCCTGATCAACGAGCGGGACACCGCGCCCGGCGTGCACGACGCGACCGTACGGTTCTTCGCCGACCACGGCGTGGCCCCGCTCTGGCAGCACCACCGGCTGCGCGAACAGGAGCAGCTGCTCGCGCTGGTGGCAGCAGGCACGGCGTCCGGACTGGTGCACGCCCACCCCTCCGATGTCTCCGACCCCGCCAACATCACCTGCCCGGGCGTCGCCGTCCTGCCGCTCAGCGAGCCGGGCCCCGAACACCGCTTCCACCTGGTCTGGCGCGCGGACGACGACTCCGAACTGCTGCGCACGATCGTCGACCTGATCTGCGATCACGGCTGCGACCTGGACGAGCCGGAGAACGGGGAAGCGGCCGTCACCACGTAGGGCGGGCGCTGACACCGCCGTCCACGACCAGGTCGGTACCGGTGATCCAGGAGGCCGCGTCCGAGGCGAGGAAGACGCAGGCGTCGCCGATGTCTTGGGGGCGGCCGAGCCGGGTGAGCGGCGCGGCGCGGGTCCACCGCTCGACGCCCTCCGGCCAGTCCGCATCCAGGCCCGGCCGGTCGATCAGGCCGGGGGAGACGGTGTTGACGCGGATGCCGAGGGGACCGTACTCCAGGGCCGCCGAGCGGGCGAACATGATCAGCGCGGCCTTGGCGGCGCTGTAGTGCGCGTGCCCCGGCGCGGGCTGCGAACCCTCGATCGACGCGATGTGCACGACCGAGCCACGGCCCCGGCCGTCCCCGGCCCCCTCACCGCTCCCGCGCGTCATCGCCCCGACCGCCGCCTGGGTGCAGCAGAACGCGCTGGTCACATTGGCTTCGGAGAGCCGCCGCCAGTCGGCCGCCGTCATCTCGGCGAGCGGCTGGACCGGCTGGATCCCCGCGTTGTTGACCAGGATGTCCAGCCGGCCGCGCCAGTCGGCCGCCGCGTCGACCAGCCGCCGGCACTCCTCCTCCCGCGTCACGTCGGCCCGTACGGCCAGCGCGCTGCCGCCCGTCCCAGTGATCTCCTTGACGAGGGCCGCGGCCTGCTCCTCGCCCCGGTACCAGTGGGCCACCACGGCAGCCCCGGCCCGCGCGAGCCGCCGGGCGATCCCGCCGCCGATGAGCCCGCTGGCGCCGGTGACCAGCGCCACCCGCCCGGCCAGGCTGCCGCCCGCCGCTCCCGCGTCACTCATCGCCGGCACCGTCCGGCATCCGCAGCGGCGCTCCGGGCCGGCACAACTCCCGGATCCGCTCCGCGTACCGGGGATACTGCCTGGTGAGCACGTCCACGTCGCCGCCTTCGTAGTCGGAGGGCAGAAAGCCGGGCGCCATCGTCGTGCCGCACAGCGACCAGCTGCCGCCCGGGATCACCCGGGCGCCCATCCACGTACCCGCCGGCACCACGGTCTGCACCTCGCCGCGGCTGCCGCCGAGGAGTACGGTCCGTCCGGCGCCGCCCGGCCCGAGGAGCAGCAGCTCGACGGGATCGCCCCGGTAGAAGTGCCAGATCTCGTCCAAGGGCAGCCGGTGCAGGGCGGAGAAACCGTCGGCGTCCGTGGTGAGCAGCACCAGGATCGCCGAACCGGCCGGGCGACCCGTGGCGTCCGGCGGCCCCGCCCAAGTCCGGCGGAACAGCCCGCCCTCGGTGGCCAGCGGCCGCAACCCGTACCGCTCGGCCACCTCGGCCGGCGTCATGCGGTGTGGACCGTCCGTACCCGGCACGGCTCGCCCCCTCTCGTCGCCGTGATGCGTACCCGTATCCGACGGGCCGTCACGCAGCCGTACGCGGCCTCTTGTGCCGCGGTTCGACGTGACCGTATGTTCACGCCGCCGGGTCAATACATCCGATGTATCTATCCGACGACGGACCACAACGCACTCCAGGAGGAGCGGGCATGGACGACATGAACGGTCTCAAGGCTCTGGTCACCGGCGGCGCCTCGGGCATTGGCCTGGCCACCGCCCGGCTGCTCGCCGCGCGGGGTGCCCGGGTGGCCGTACTGGACCTCGTACCCGACAAGCTCGACACCGACGAGGAGGCGCTGAGCGGCTACCGGGCCGACGTGAGCGACGACGACTCCGTACGCGAAGCCGTCGCGGCCGCGGCCCGTGACCTGGGCGGTCTCGACATCCTGGTCAACAACGCCGGCATCGGCGCGGCCGGCACGGTCGAGGACAACACCGACGCCGAGTGGCACCGCGTCCTGGACGTCAACGTCCTCGGGATCGTCCGCACCAGCCGCGCGGCGCTCCCGTACCTCCGGGAGTCCGCGCACGCCGCGATCGTCAACACCTGCTCCATCGCCGCCACCGCCGGACTCCCGCAGCGCGCGCTGTACTCGGCCTCCAAGGGTGCCGTGCTCTCGCTCACCCTCGCCATGGCCGCCGACCACGTCCGCGAGGGCGTCCGCGTCAACTGCGTCAACCCCGGCACCGCCGACACTCCATGGGTCGGGCGGCTGCTGGACGCGGCCGACGACCCCGAGGCCGAGCGCGCCGCGCTCAACGCCCGGCAGCCGATGGGCCGCCTGGTCACTGCCGACGAAGTCGCCGCGGCCATCGCGTACTTGGCCTCGCCCGCCGCCGCCTCGGTCACCGGCACCTCGCTCGCCGTCGACGGCGGCATGGCGGGCCTGCGGCTGCGCCCGGAGGGCCGGCAGTGACAGCCGCCCCGGCGGTCAGGCCGCGGCCGCCGGTGTCTTCGTGGTCTCGAAGGAGTCGAGGGTGCGGGCGAAGTCCCGGGTGGAGAGGAGCAGCTTGTAGACGATGGCGAGTTCGAAGAGGAGCAGGAGAACGGCCGAAACGACGGTGACCGGGATGACCGCGTCGAAGAGCGGCCCGACGATGAAGACGCCCATCTGGAACTCGATGCCGCTGATGAGGTGGGTACGGACGCGGTGCCGCAGCAGGTAGGAACGGGCCCGCAGATAGCCGGGGAAGCGGCTGCGGAATTCCCGCTGCAGGTCGATGACGTCGGCCTTCTTCTTCCGCCGCTTCGACGCGGGTACGGTCACCAGCACCGGCGCGCTCTCCGTGGCCTCCGCGACTGCCACGACCTCCATGGCCTCCACCCGGTCCTGCTGGAGGTTCTGCTGGACGTCCTGCTGAATGTCCTGCTCGATGTCCGCCTCGGGGTTGTCGCGCAGCAGGTCCTCCATGAACGCGACCTCCGCCGTGTCCTCGGCCCGCCGCGCCGCCCGGATGCGCGCCTTGATCTGCTTGCGCATCGTGTGCCGGGTCTTGAAGATCTCCAGCGAGTTGATGTACCGCAGGCCGTCCAGCGCGACCACGCCCGCCGCGAGCCAGATGTAGAAGGTGTCGCCGGTGCGGTGGTACTGACCGCCCATCAGGGCGACGGCGCAGGCCATCACGCGGATGCGGTCGAAGATGTAGTCCAGCCAGGCACCGAAGACGGAGCCCTGCCCGGTGAGCCGGGCGACCTTGCCGTCCATGCAGTCCAGGATGAAGCTCAGGTGGTACACCACGGCACCGGCGACGAGCCAGCGCCAGTCGCCCTGCGTGAAACAGGCCGCGGAGACCAGGCCGAGGAGGAGCGCGCCCCAGGTGATCTGGTTCGGGGTGATCCGCGTGCGCATCGCGGTCTGCCGCACCAGAGGAGTGGCGACCGGGTCGACCAGCAGCACGGTCCACCATGCGTCCCGCTTCTTCTGGGTAAGGCGACGCACCTCGGCGAGGGGCGGTATGTCTCTGCGCATGTTCGACTTCCTGGTGTTTATACGGGCTTCACCTGAAGTTAAGGAAGTGCTGGATGAATACACAAGGGTCGCCCGGGGCAACCTTTTGCCGGGGATAAGGGTCGTACTGGATCAGTGAGTCGATGCCTTTGGTGTACCCGCCGTCGCGGACGGGCCCGCTCGGCGCGCCTCGACCGCCGTCAGCGCCACCGCCAACGGCCCCGGCAGCAGGAAGAGCAGGGGCGGCACGGTCCCTGCGCAGACCGCGGCCGTGGCCAGGGCCAGCAGGACCAGGAGGCTGCCGGGGAGGTCCCGCACGGTGCGGGCCGCGCCCGTCCGCACCGCGGCCCGCCAGCCGCCCGCCGTGCCGTCCGGCGCACCGCCGGGCCGGCCCTCCGCCATGTCGTACGACGCACACGCCCGCAGCCCCGTCACCGCCAGCACCGCGCCCACCGCCGCCAGGAACAGCGCGAACGGCACCGCTCCCGGCAGCCCCGCCGCTGCCAGCGCCGCGTCCGCCGCGACCAGCGCGCCGAGCCCCAGCAGCACTCCGCCGGCGGCCAGATCGGCGCGCCACCGCCGGGCGCGCAGCGCGGCGAAGTACCGCCCGGCCGTGCACGGCTCGTCGTACCACTGCCGCCTGCGCAGCAGCGTGCACGCCGTGGCCAGCGCGGCCGGTGCCGTCACCAGCGGCAGAGCGGCCACCGTCGTGGCGAGCCCGATGGCGAGCACATCGGCGAAGAACGCGAAGCGCGGCCCGAACAGCTCGCCCGGCTCCCGGCGGCCGGAAGCCGTGTCCGTCGGGGCGCTCATCCCTTGACCCCCGAGTTCGCCATGCCCTCCACCAGGAAGCGCTGGAAGGCGAGGAAGAAGAGCACGATCGGGAGCAGCGCGAGCACCGACATGGCGAACATCGGGCCGTAGGCGGACTGGCTGGAGGTGTCCACGAAGGTGCGCAGGGCGAGGGTGAGCGTGTACTTGTCCGGCTCGAAGAGGTAGATCAGCTGGGTGAAGAAGTCGTTCCAGGTCCAGATGAAGGTGAAGATCGCGGTGGTGATCAGCGCGGGCCGGGTGAGCGGCAGCACGACCCGCGCGAACGTACGGAACGGCCCGCAGCCGTCGATCTTCGCCGCCTCCTCCAGCTCGCGCGGCAGCCCGCGCATGAACTGCACGATGAGGAAGACGAAGAACGCGTCGGTCGCCAGGAACTTCGGCAGCACCATCGGCCAGAAGGTGTTCACCATGCCGAGCTGGTTGAAGACGATGTACTGCGGGATGAGCACCGCGTGGTGCGGCAGCATGATCGTGGCGATCATGAAGGCGAACAGCGGCCCGCGCAGCCGGAACCGCAGCCGCGCGAAGGCGTACGCGGCCAGCGAGCAGCTCAGTACATTGCCGAGCACGGCACCGATCGAGATGGTCAGCGAGTTGCCGAACAGCTTCAGCAGGCTCACGCCCTCGATGCCGGCCGCGGCCGTCGTGTAGTTCTCCGTGGCGAGCCGGGACGGCAGCAGCGCGAGGCTGGCGAGCACCTCGTCGGCCGGCTTGAAGGACGTCGCGACCAGCCAGCCCAGCGGGTACAGCATGACGAGCAGGACGAGGAGACAGGCGATGTGCAGAGCGATGCGAGACCGGTTGGCGGTCATCGGCTTTACGGCCATCGGCTGTGCGGTCATCAGCGGCCCTCCTCGTTCGCGTAGAAGACCCAGGAGCGGGAGGTGCGGAAGAGCACCGCGGTGACGATGCCGATGGCGATCAGCAGCACCCACGCCATCGCGGAGGCATAGCCCATGTGCGAGGCGGTGAAGCCGCGGTCGTAGAGGTAGAGCGTGTAGAAGAGGGTGGAGTCCGCCGGGCCGCCCCGGCCGCCGCTCACCGCGAACGCCGGGGTGAAGACCTGGAACGCCTGGATGGTCTGCAGGACGAGGTTGAAGAAGAGCACCGGGGACAGCATCGGCAGGGTGATCGAGACGAACTGCCGCCACCGCCCGGCGCCGTCCACCGACGCCGCCTCGTACAGCTCCTTCGGTATCTGCTGCAGTCCCGCCAGGAAGATCACCATCGGCGCGCCGAACTGCCACACCGTCAGCAGTGCCACGGACAGCAGCGCCCAGCCGGGCCGGTTGACCCAGCCGCCGGTGTGCAGGCCCAGGGAGCCCAGTACGTTGTCGACGGTGCCGCCGTCGTTGAACAGCGCCCGCCACACGAGCGCGATGCTCATCGAGGCGCCGAGCAGCGACGGGGCGTAGAACGCCGACCGGTAGAAGCCCTTGCCGCGCTTCATCGACTTCAGGGCCACCGCCACCGCCAGCGCCAGGACGAGCTGGAGGGGCACGGCCACCAGGACGTACAGCAGGGTGTTCCCCACCGAGCGGAGCAGCCGCGGGTCCTCGGTGAACATCTGCGTGTAATTGCGCAGGCCCACCCAGGACGGCGGGTCGAAGAGGTTGTAGTCGGTGAAGGAGAGGTAGAGGGAGATCGCCATGGGGAGGAGGGTGAGGATCGTGGCGCCCAGCACCCAGGGGGAGAGGAACACCCAGGCGGCGCCCTCCCGTTCCCGCTTCGGCCGCCGTTTCCGCGCCTGCCCCGCGGAGGCCGGGCGCTGCCGGGGCAGCGTGGCCGTCGTCGGCTCCATCGCTCGCGTGCTCACGGCCTCAGCTCCGTCCGTGCCTCGGTGCGGAAGTCCTCGGCGACCTCGCGCGGGGACGCCTGCTCGAAGGCCACCTGGTCGTAGTCGCGCTGGAAGGTCGACTGCAGGCCGTTGTCACCGCGCGGCGGCGCGGCCGGCGGGTCCTTGAGCTTGCCCGCCAGGGACTCCTGGAGGCCGGCGACCTGCTGCTGGAAGCCGGTCACCTTCGGCAGGACCCGGTCCCGCTGCCGGCTGTTGACCGGGGTGCCGCGGTCCACGCCGAGGATGTCGGCGGCCGCGTCGGAGTTGAGCAGGAAGTCGAGGAAGCGGGCCGCCTCGCGCGGGTGCGCGCTGCCGGCCGCGATCCCGAGGAGCATCGACGGCTTGTAGTACTGACCGGGGGTGCCGTCCGGGCCCGCCGGCATCGGCGCGAGCGCCAGCCGGTCCCCGTACACGGCCTCGTAACCGGCCGATGGCGCATCCCAGTTGAACTCCGCGACCGCCCGCTTGCGGCCCATCGGCGAGTCCTCCACCGAGCCCGCCATCTGCGTGGTGTCCTCGGCCCGGCTCACCAGCCCCTCCTTGCGCAGCTTCGAGGTGAAGGTCCAGAAGCGGGCCAGGTCCGCCGCGCTGAAGGCGGCCTGCCCGTCAGCGCCGTACAGCCGCTTGCCCTGTCCGCGCAGCCAGACCTCGAACCAGTCCTCCATCGAGCCCGGGTCGGTCATCGGCCGCTCGAACCCGGCGGCCTTCAGCTTCCGCAGCGCGTCCGCCCAGTCCTCCCAGGTCCAGCCCGCCTTAGGGGCGCGCAGCCCGGCCTTCCGCCACGCCTCCTTGTCGTACGCGAGGGCCTGCGTGCCGACGCCCATCGGCAGCGCGTACTGCACGCCGTCCACCTGGCCGGTCTTCAGCAGCCCGGAGTCCATGTCCTCGGTGGGCAGTACCTTGCGCTGCTTGCCGAGGTCGAGCAGTATCTCCGAGCCCGCGTACTGGCTGATCTGCCGGTAGTCCAGCTGGATCAGGTCGGGGACATCTCCTCCCGCCGCCTGGGTGGCGAGCTTCTGCTTGTACGACTCGTACGTGGAGTAGGAGGTCTGGATGTCGATGCCGGGATTCGCCCGCTCGAAGGCGGCGACGGCCTTCTCGGTGCGGGCGGCCCGGTCCGCGTTGCCCCACCAGGTGAAGCGGAGCGTGACCTTGCCGCCGGCGGCGGTGGAGGCGCCACCGCCGCCGCAGCCCGCGAGGGTCAGACAGAGGGCGAGCGCAACGGCCGCGAGGGTTCTGGGACGTCGCACGGCTCACTCCCCGTAGTACGGAAGCGTCGTACCGGGCAGTTCGTACTCGTCGCGGCGGCCGCACATGCCGTACCCGCCGCGCCGGGTCGGTCCGGCCGACCGGACCCCGCCCTCGGCGAGATGCGCGGCGTCGCCTTTTGTGAGCGCGTCGAGCTGTGCCCCGGTGCGCTCGGCGGCGGCCAGCGCGCCTTCGCGCCAGCGCTCCCGCCAGCCGTCGACCTTGGGCGCGACGAGCCGGGCGGCCGCCTCCTGGAAGGCACGCAACGGCCCGTCGTCACCGTCCGCCAGTGCGGTACGCAGCACCTGATACCCCTCGACGGCCAGATCCCGGCGCTTCCGCGCACCCGCCTCCGCATCGGGGCCGTCCTTCGCGGGCAGCGCGGCGGCAGCAGCGTACGCCGCCGGATCGGCCAGCACCTCGGGCGGGAAGGTGAAGACCGCGTCCCCCGCCTCCGGCAGCCCGCCGTTCTGCATCAGTACCGTCACCCGCAGCCCGTCGCCGTTGACCATGCGGTGCACGGTCCCCGGCGTGAACCAGGCGATCACGCCCGGCTCCAGCGGCGTCTCGCGGTAGCCGTCCGGCACGCTCAGCGTCTGTACCGCGCCCCGGCCCCCGGTGACGACATACGCCTCCGTGCAGGCGAGGTGCAGATGCGGGCTGCCCCCGCACACACCGTCGGCGGCCTCCCACTCATAGGCGCTGAGGTGCGACAGTCCGATGCCGCCCGGCAGCGGCGCGTCCATGACCATGACCGGCTCCCCTCTCACCAGGCCAGCGACTTCAGCTGGGCTTCGATACGGGACGCGTCCCACGCCCCGTCGGCCACCAGCACCCGGTACCGGTACGCGAAGGACTCGCCCGGCTCCAGCGCGAACTCCTCGAAGAACGCCCAGGAGAACGCGACGGTCGGGATCGGTTCGGAGCGCACGAACCAGTGCGAGGGGTGCGGCGCTTCGGTGTTCTCCGGGGCGTGCGCGAAGGCCAGGGTGGCGTGCCCGTCCACGTCGTCGTGCTCGCCGACGACCGCGATCCACGGGTGCTCGGTGACGGGCTTCCCCATCGTCTCCTGGTCGGTGCTCGGCCCGGCCGGGGTCAGCACCTGCGCACCGGTGAAGGCCCGGGGGCCGCGCCACTGCAACCCGGTGTAGCCCGCCATCTCCCGGCCCGCCGTCGTCGGCGACCCGAAGCGCAGCGTCTCGCCACGGACGTTGGTCAGCCGGATCGACCAGTCCAGCGCGTACGCGCCGGCCTCCGTGTCCACCGAATGCACCGCGACCGTGCGCCGCTCGCGCGCCCACTCCTGGCCGCCGTTCTCGACCCAGGTGAGCGATTCGGTGAAGTCCAGCCGGTCCTCGGCGACATCGAAGGTGTCGAAGCCGTCGTGCCGCATGGAGCCGATCCGTTCGTGCAGCGGCAGATAACCCTTCCCATGCACATAGGAGTTGCCGCCCCAGAAGTTCTGTCCGGAGAGATGGCTCGCGGTCATCTGCAGGCCCTTGTGCCAGCGGTGGTCGTTGGGCCGGTAGCCGCTGACGGTGTGCCCGGCGAGGGTGCGCAACGGATGCACGTACGGCTTGCGGGACTCGAAAGCCACCGGGTCGGGGGCGTAGACGTACGACAGCAGCTCGGTGCCCGCGGCGGCGACCTGTATGCGCTCGCCGTGGGTGTGGGTGACGGTGATCGGTGTCGATGCGCTCATCGCGGCGGTCACTGCTCCTTCGGGGCCCAGTCGGGGTGGTTGCCGTGCATGGCGTGGTAGTACGGGTCGTCCGGACCGATCTCGCCCGCGCCGACCGGCCGCCCGGTGAACGCCGACTTGTAGAGCGCGGCGAGGAATTCCAGCGTGCGGCGCGCTTCCCTGCCGCTGCCGGGCGGGCGGACGCCCTTCTCCATGGCATCCAGGAAGCCGTCGAGCTGCGCGGCGTGCGAGCTGGGGATGTCGGCGGCCGGGGTGCGCCAGTGCGCTGTACGCCGCTCGTCGTCGCGGGCGTGCACGGCCGGGGTGTACGCCCAGTCGTCGTTGGAGTGCCCGTACAGATGGGTCAGTTCGACCGTGGCGTCCGCGCAGTCGATACGGATGCGGCTCACCTCGTCGGGGCTGAGCACACTGTTCACAACGGTGGCCATGGTGCCGTCGGCGAACCGGACGAGCGCGGTCGAGACATCCTCGCTCTCCACGTCGTGCACCAGCCGGCCCGCCATCGCCCGTACCTCGGTCCAGTCGCCGAGCAGATGCAGCAGCAGGTCCATCTGGTGAATGCCGTGGCCCATGGTCGGCCCGCCGCCCTCGGTGGCCCAACGGCCGCGCCAGGGCACGGAGTAGTACGCGCGGTCCCGGTACCAGGTCGTCTGGCAGTGCGCGACCAGCGGCCGCCCCAGCTCCCCGGAGCGCAGCAGCTCGCGCGCGTGCACCGCGCCCGATCCGTACCGGTGCTGGAAGACGACGGAGGCGTACGGGCCGCCGGTGCCGCCCTCTTCGGTGCCCTCCGCCGCCGCGATCGCGTCGTACTCGGCGAGCGACAGGCACAGCGGCTTCTCGCACAGCACCCAGGCACCGGCCCGCAGCGCGGCCGTCGCCTGCTCGGCGTGCAGGGCTGGCGGGGTGCCGAGGAGTACGAGATCCGGGCGCTCGGCGGCGAGCATGTCGGCGAGATCGGCGTAGCCGCGCACCTCGTCGCCCGCCAGGTCACGGAAGGCGGCGAGCCGCGCGGGATCGGTGTCGACGGCGGCCACCAGCCGTACGCGACCGTGCAGTTCGCGCAGGGCCGGCAGATGGCTGCCGGTGACGATGCCGCCGGTGCCGACGACTACGGCGCGGACGGGGGAAGTGGGGGAGACGGGGTGGGACGGCGGCTGGGCGGGCGGTTCGGCAACGGGCATGCCGGGAACAGCTCCCTCGGATAGAAAGCGCTTACCGGCTGGCGACACTAGGCCCGCGCCGCGCACCACGACAAGACCCGTGCAGGAATGGAAGTTCGGTGGGACGAACGGTGGCCGAATGCTGGAACGGCTTACGTACGGCCCTTCTCGCCGCCCCGCCCCCGTTTGGCGAGCGCGCCCTGTGCCGTGGCGAGGAAGCGGGAGGGACCGCCCGCGCGGAGGGCGGCACGGGCCGCGTTGGCGCCGGGGGCGCCGTGTACTCCGCCGCCGGGGTGGGCGGAGGCCGAGGCGAGGTAGAGGCCGGGGAGCGGGGTCTCCGGGCGGCCCGTGCCGGGGAGCGGGCGGAAGATCAGTTGCTGGTGCATGCCTGCGGTGCCGCCGTTGAGCGCGCCGCCGTGCAGGTTGCCGTTCATGGTCTGGAGGGTGGGTGGCGCGAGGATGCGCCGGGCCCGGACGCGGCCGCGGAAGCCGGACGCGAACCGCTCCACCTGCTCCTCCAGGCGGTCGGCCATCGCCTCCTGCTCGCCCGGGTCCCAACGGCCCGTCAGGTCGTCGGGCCCCGCGTCTCCCTTCACGGTCTGCGGTACGTGGGTGTACGCCCACGCCGACTCCGTACCGGCGGGCGAGCGGGTGGCGTCCGCCGTCGTCATCTGGCCGAAGAGCGCGAACGGTCGGTCGGGGACCAGGCCCATGGCGATTTGCGCGGCGAAGCGGGTCAACTCGTCCACGCCGTCGGCGAGATGGACGGTTCCGGCTCCGGCCGCCTCCGGCGCGGTCCACGGCACCGGGCCGTCCAGCGCCCAGTCGACCTTGAACGTCGCGAAGTCCCACTGGAAACGGCGCAGATCGTCGAAGATCCGCGCCGGCAGGTGCCCGGCGCCGACCAGCTCCCCGTACAGGTCCGGCGCCGGTACATCCGCCAGTACCGCCCGGTCGGCCGGGACCGTTTCGCCGCCCGCCGTGCGGACCCCCACGGCGCGGCCGTGCCGCACGACGACCTCGGTGACCCGTTCCCCGCAGCGCACGGCGACGCCGCGCTCCGTCAGCCGGGTGACCAGCGCGGTGGTCAGCGCGCTCGACCCGCCGACCGGCACCGGGAAGCCGACCGCCTGCCCGAGCATGGCCAGCAGCCAGCCGTACCCGCCGCTGCCCGCGGCCTCCGGCGCCAGGTCCGCGTGGAGCGCGTTGCCCGCCAGCAGCAGCCGCCCGCCGTCGCCCGCGAACTCCTCCTCACCCAGACGGCGTACCGGCAGCACCAGGCTGCGGGCCAGCCGCAGCCCCCCGGCGCCGCGCAGCCGGGCCGCCAGCCGGGCCGTGGCGCGCACCGGCGGGAACGGCGTGAACAGCGCCCGCATGATGTCGTCGCCGAGCCGGTCCCAGATGCGGCACAGGTGTTCCCACGCCTCGCCGTCCCCCGCCGCGAAGCCCTCCAGTCCGGCCGCGGTCACCGCGCGGTCGCGGGCCAGCACCGCGCAGCTGCCGTCGGTCAGCGGGTGCGCGAGAACGTGCGGCGCGTGGCTCCAGCGCAGGCCGTACCGGTACAGCTCCAGCCCGCGCACGACCGGCGAGGCGGCCGCGAGCGGGTAGAACGCGCTGAAGATGTCGCTGATGTAGTCCGGGTGGACGCCCCGGTCGCTGCGGACGGCACCGCCGGGCTCGGGCTGCGCCTCCAGCACGGTGACGCTCCAGCCCGCGTCGGCGAGGAGGTTGGCGGCCACCAGGCCGTTGGGCCCCGCGCCGATCACCACCGCGTCGGGCATGTCACCGCCCCATCGCGCGCCCGGCCCCGGCCTCCGCGTCCCGGGGCAGCTCCTCGACCACCGTCGCGAGGCGCTTGAGCATGTTGCGGTGGCGCAGCTGCAGCAGGGCGTCCAGGGCGAAGTTGTGGAGCAGGCCGCCGTAGCCGCGCAACGGGTGCTCATCAAGGATGACCAGCGTCTCCTCGCCCCAGGGCCGGATGTCCAGCGCGATCCGGGCCGAGCCGAGCGGGTCGCAGTACGCCTCCAGCTCCAGCCACCGCGGCGGCTCGTGCCGCCGGACGACGGTATGGCCCGCCAGCTCCCGGCCGCCCAGCCGGAGCTTGTAGCAGAGGGAGGAGCCGACGTTCGGCCAGTCGCCGTCCTGCGGGTCGGAGTGCGAGGGCCCGACCACCCAGTCGCCGTACCGGGTGCAGTCCTCGAGAACCGCCCAGACGGCGGCCGGCTTCCGTGCGATGAGCTGGTGCCGTACAGCCATGACGCGCTCCATGCGGGGTGACGGAGGGAGGTCGGTCGAAGATCCGATATGTGTGCATTATGCCCGTCCGGGTACGTGTGAGCCTCACAGCCACCGCGGACCGGTCCGCGACCGTACGTATGGAGGAGGCGGCCATGGTGTCCCAGGGTGAGGGCCGTGTCGTGGTGATCACCGGTGCGTCCAGTGGCGTCGGGCGGGCGTGCGCCGAGGCGTTCGCGGACCGCGGCTGGCACGTCGTACTGGCCGCGCGGCGCGCCGAGGAGCTGAACGAGGTCGCCCGCCGCTGCCGCCGACGCGGCAACGGGCGTGCGCTCCCCGTCCCCACCGAGGTGACCGACGCCGCCGCGGTGGACCGGCTCGCCCGGGAGGCCGTCGCGGCCTTCGGCCGGATCGACGTCTGGATCAACAACGCCGCCGTCGCCGCCTTCGGCGCGCTCGACGAGATCCCCGCGGACGTCTGCCGCAAGGTGATCGACACCGACGTCATGGGCTATGTGTACGGAGCCCGCGCCGCGCTCACCGTGATGCGCCGCCAGGGCAGCGGCACCCTCATCAACGTCTCCTCGGTCGTCGGCGTCTCGCCCGTCCCGTACAACGCGCCCTACGCGCTGGCCAAGGCCGCCGTCCGGTCGCTGGGCAGCAGTCTGCGCCAGGAACTGTGGCTGGAGGGCCACCGGGACGTGCACGTCTGCACGATGCTGCCCGCCACCATGGACACCCCGTTCTTCGAGAGCGCCGCCAACTACTCGGGCCGCAAGGTCATCCCGATGGCCCCCGTCTACACCCCCGAACGGGCGGCCCGTAAGGCACTCCAACTGGTCCGCTCGCCGCGCCGCGAGGCCTACGTAGGCCCCGCCGCCGCGTTCCTGGCCGCACAGACCAAGCTCACGCCGCGCCTGATGGAGAAGGTCCTCGCGTACCAGATGAACCGCGCGCACCTGTCCCGCACCGAATCCGCACCGGACAGCGTCGGCAACGTGCCGCACCCGCTGCCGGGCGGCGCCGTCCGCGGCGGCTGGGCCGGCGGCCGCCGGACGGCCGCCCGCCGCCTGCTCACCGCGGCGGCGCTGACGGGCGCCGCGTACGCGGCTCTTCGGGTGACGGGTGGCCGCGCCCCCGGCAGCCGACAGCTCAGCGCCGCGACTCCGGGATCGCGTCCCCGCACGGTGCGTCGCTGCGCCCGTAATGGTGCGTGGTGAACATGTAGATCACGCCCACCAGGACGACGACGCCACCGCACAGCAGCACGATGTAGTTGTCGTACCAGGGGGCCTCGGGCGTGCGCGCCCAGCAGATGTTGATGATGGCGAAGATGCCGTACGCCAGCGCCCCGACGTTCACCACCAGGCCCCAGCGGCCGAGCCGGTACTCGCCGCTCGGCTGCCAGCCCTTCAGCCGGGCGCGCAAGGCGGCCAGTACCACCATCTGGAACGAGCCGTAGATGCCCAGGATCGCGAACGACACGATCTTGGTGAGCGCGTCCTCCGACACCAGGGAGCCGAAGGCGATGATCGCCGGGATGACGGCCGACACGAAGAGCGCCCAGCCCGGCACCGCCCTGGCGTGCGCGAACTTCCGCAGCAGCCGGTGCCCGACGATCATCTGGTCGCGCGCGTACGAGTAGATCAGCCGGCCGGCCGCCGCCTGGAGGCTGATCGTGCAGGAGAGGAAGGAGATGAGGACCACGGCCATCACCAGCCGGGCCCCGGCCTCGCCCAGCGCGTCGTACAGCAGATGCACCACCGGGTCGGTGTCCTTGCCGGAGATCACCGCGCGGTAGTCGGTGACGGAGAGCAGCAGGGACAGACAGGTGAAGGTGGCCGCCGCGCCGCCCACGTAGATCGTGCGGCGCATCGCCTTCGGGATCACCCGGCCCGGGTGCGCGACCTCCTCGGCGGTGTCCCCGCACGCCTCGAAGCCGTAGTACTGGTAGAAGCCGATGATCGCGGCGGCCAGGAAGACCGGCAGATAGCTGCCGTCGCCCTCGGTGCCGTAGGTGTCGAAGATGACGCCGAGATTGTGCTCGCGGTGGGTGGCCAGCAGATAGACGCCGACGATCAGCGCGCCGATCAGCTCCGCGCCGAAACCGATCACGGCCGCCCACGAAAGCCACTTCGTACCCGCGTAGTTGATGAGTACGGCGACGATGATGAGGATCACCGTGCACAGGACGGTGGTGTGGACGGTGGGTTTGAAGCCGATCAGGATGGCGATGTACGGGCCCGCGCCGTACGCCACCGACGTGATCGTGACCAGTAGGGCCCACATGTAGACCCAGCCGGTCATCCACGCCCAGCGCTTGCCCCACAGGTGCCGGGCCCACGGGTAGACGCCGCCCGCGATGGGGAACTGCGCGACCACCTCACCGAAGATCAGCGCGACCAGGAACTGTCCGCACCCGGCCAGCACGAATGCCCACACCATGGGCGGGCCGCCCTCGCCGAGCGCCGTGGCGAAGAGGGTGTAGGTGCTGACGACGGGGGAGAGGTAGGTGAACCCGAGCGCGAAGTTCGCCCACGGGCCCATGTCCTTGCGGAACTCCGAGCCGGGGACGGACCCGTCACCGGGCTCAGTGGGAGTGTTCGCCGTGGTCATCACCGACCGCCTCCGCCCGTGCCCCGGAGCAGGTCCGCCGCCCGTTCGGCCGCCAGCAGGACCGTCACCATCGGGTTGATCGTCGGCATCGTCGGGAAGAGGGAGGCGTCCACGACGCGGATGCCGTCCAGACCGCGCACCCGCAGCTGGGGATCGAGTACGGCCATGGGGTCGTCGTCCCCGCCCATCCTGCAGGTGCCCGCGGGGTGGTACACGGTGTGCGCGGCCCGGCGCCCGTACTCGGACAGTGCCGCGTCCGAGGTGACATCGGGGCCCGGCGCCACCTCCCGCTTCAGCCAGTCCCGCAGCGGGGGCGCCGCCGCCACCTCGCGCGCCACCTTCAGCCCGTCCACGATCGTCTTCTCGTCGTGCCCGTCCGGATCGGTGAAGTACCGGAAATCCAGCGCCGGTTTCTCCGCGGGGTCCGCGCTGCGCAGCCACATCCGGCCCACGGAGCGGGCCCGCGGCACGTTCGGCGTCATGCACACGCCGTGCTCCAGCCGCGGATAGCCCAGCCGCTCCGTGTTGACGGTGAACGGCACTTGGTAGAAGTGGAACATCAGGTCGGGTCGCGGCCCGCCGTCCGGATCGCGGCGCAAAAACAGCCCCGCGTCGGAATCCATCGCCGAGTTCGGCGGCAGCGGCCCCTCCGTCTCCCAGAGGATCACCGACTCCGGGTGGTCGAGGAGATTCTCACCGACTCCCGGCAGATCGACCCGCACCTCGATACCCAGCTCGCGAAGCCGGTCCGCCGGGCCGATGCCGGAGAGCATCAGCAGCCGCGGCGTGTCGATCGCGCCCGCGCACAGCAGCAGTTCGCGCTCGGCACGCAGCGTCGCCTCGCCACCGTCCTTGCCGCGCACCCGAACACACGTCGTCCGGCCGTCCCCGCCCGGCACCACCTCGTACGCCCAGGTCTCCAGCTTCAGCGTCAGGTTGGGCCGGTCCAGGACCGGATGCAGATACGCCACCGACGCCGACGAGCGCTTGTTGCCCTCCGCCTCGTACGCCAGCGAGAAGAAGCCCACCCCGTCCGCGAACGGCCGGACGTTGAAGTCCTCGACCACCGGCACGCCCAGCGCGGACGCCGCGGCCGTCACGAAGTCCTTCGCGATCGGATTGCGGTCCTGTTCCGCCACCGGGACGATGCGGTTCTGCAGCCGGTCGCGGTACGGCAGTACCGTCGAGGCGTCCCAGCCGGTACAGCCCAGCGCCGCCCACTCGTCCATGTCCTCCGGCAGCGGCAGAAAGCTGATCAGGGTGTTGTGCGAGGAACAGCCGCCGAGCACACGCGCCCGCGAGTGCAGGATGTGCGAATTGCCGCGCGGCTGCTCCACGGTCGTGTAGCCGTAGTCGTACTCCGAATCCAGCAGATTGATCCAGTTGCGCAGCCGCAGGATCTTCTCGTCGCCCACATCGCTGGGCCCGCCCTCGACCACGCACACCCGGCAGTCCGGATCCTCGGTCAGCCGCGCGGCCAGCACGCACCCGGCCGTGCCCCCGCCCACAATGACGTAGTCGTACTCCGTCTCGTCCTCACCCATGCCCCGCTCCTCGCTCCCTCCGGTCGTCACGTCCGCGCCTCAGCCCTTGAACCAGCCGGACGGGGCCGGCCGCAGGTTCTGGTAGATGTGCTTGGCCTCCTGGTACTCGCGCAGCCCGGTCGGCCCCAGCTCGCGCCCGACGCCGGAGTGCCCGAAGCCGCCCCACTCGGCCTGCGGGACGTACGGATGGAAGTCGTTGATCCAGACCGTGCCGTGCCGCAGCCGCTGCGCCACCCGCTGCGCCCGGCTCGCGTCACTGGTCCACACGGCGCCCGCCAGCCCGTATTTGGTGTCATTGGCGAGCCGTACCGCGTCCTCCTCGTCCCGGAACCGCTCCACCGTCACCACCGGGCCGAACACCTCCTCCTGCACGATCCGCATCGAGCGGTCGCAGTCGGCGTAGATCGTCGGCAGCACGAAGAAGCCGCGGGACAGCTCGGGGTCGTCGGGGCGGCGCCCGCCGCACACCAGCCGCGCGCCCTCGTTGCGGGCGACCTCCAGATAGCCCTCCACCTTCTCGCGGTGCTCGGCGGAGCTGAGCGGCCCGCTCTCGGTGTCCTCGTGCATGCCGTTGCCGAGCCGGATGCGCTGCGCCCGCGCGGCCAGCGCCTCGACGAACCGGTCGTACAGCCCTTCCTGCACGATCAGCCGCGACCCCGCCGAACACACCTGCCCCGAGTGCAGGAAGGAGGCATCCAGCGCGTAATCCACCGCCGCGTCGAAGTCGCAGTCCTCGAAGACCACATTGGGGTTCTTGCCGCCCAGCTCCAGCGCGATGTTCTTCACGTCCGCCGCGGCGCCCGCCATGATCGTGCGGCCGGTGGCCAGCCCGCCCGTGAAGGACACCATGTCCACGTCCGGGTGCTGGGTCATCGCGGCACCGACCGTCGAGCCCGGACCGAGGACGAGATTCGCCACTCCGGGCGGCGTGCCCGCCTCCTCCAGCAGCCGGAACAGAATGATCGTCGTCAGCGGCGTCGTCTCGCTCGGCTTCAGGACGAAGGTGTTCCCGGCCGCGAGCGCGGGCGCCACCTTCCAGGTCGCCTGCAGCAGCGGATAATTCCACGGCGCGATCAGCGCACACACTCCGACCGGCTGATACACCACCCGGCTCAGCACGTCCGGGCCGACATCTACGACCCGCCCGCCGTCTTTATCAGCAATCTCGGCGAAATACCGAAAGGCATTCGCGATGTCCTCGATGTCGAGCCGGGACTCCGCGATCGTCTTGCCGGTGTCCTGCGTCTCCGTGCGGGCGATGTCCTCCAGGTCGCGCAGCAGCAGTTCGTACACCCGGTGCAGGATGTCGGCGCGGCGCCGGGTCGCGGCGTTGGCCCACTCGCCGTCGTCGAACGCGTGCCGGGCGGCCCGCACCGCCCGGTCGACGTCCGTACCGTCCGCGTCGTCGACGGTCGTCACCACGGAGGCGTCGAACGGATTGACCACATCACGCCGGCCGCCCGCCGCCGCCCCCGTCCACGCACCATCGATGTACAGGTCAGCCATCTGCTGGTCTCCTCGCTCCCCGCCACTCCGGGGCCGTACGCCTACGCCGGGGCCTGGACCCGCACCATCGTTCCGAGTCCGGCCCGGCGCGCGGCGGGGCACACCGAAGGGCCCCGGCGAGGGCGGGGAAAGTGACTCGGTCGGGCTAAGAGGACGGACCTCACAGAAGACTGCCGGTGGCCCCACCCGCGGGTGGGGCCACCGGCACTTTTCCTTTACGGGGTAGGGGTGCGGCTACGGGGCGTGGGTGCAGCCGTAAGCGGCGAGCCGCGCGTCGTACTGCGCGATCAGGTACTGCGGGGCGGTCACCTTGAATGTGCCGAGCGGGAACCCGCACTTATAGGTGTGCGTAACAGATGTCGTCGGCGGCACGTCCGGCGTGTGGGCCGACGCGACTCCCATACCGCCGACGCTGAGCAGGGCCGCGGCGAAAATGGTGGCAATGAGTTTCTTCATCATGACCGACTCCTTAATCGGTGTTTTTCATGATGGCTTCGCCCTTGCCGGCGAGCCAATGCATGGTGAATTCGCATGAGGGCGCGGATTTGCCTGCCACTGCTTTTGCCGGGCGGAAATGAACGGCAGGGTCAGGTTGTCACCGACCGTCTCGCGGACCGTCTCGCGCCGGATGCAGCGATGATCGCTGCGGTCATTCGGTCATCGGTGATGCGTGGCCGCACTGGGGCATTCCCCTTTGCCGCCGTCGCCCCAGTGGGGCCCACGCAACTCCCTCGCTGTCCGAAATGTCTGATTAGGACGGTACACCGGCGTTCCGGTTTACGGAAGTCCTCCCATGCGCGCGCGAAGCGGTGCCGGGCGCCAGGTGGCAACCAGCGCGCCGGCCAGCAGCAGCTCGGCGAGGTCGCCGCCGTAGTACATGAGCTCCGCGCCGCCCCGTACCTGGTCGATCGGCGCGTGCACGCCGATGAGGAAGCCGCCGTACAGGAGCTGCGAGAACGTCGCGTGGAGGGCGACGGCGACGCCAAGGAGGACCAGCCGGGCCGGCACACCCGGCCGCGCCGGAGCGGGGTCCGGCCCCGCCACGACCCAGGCGAAGAGGCAGCCCGAGAGCAGGAAGTGCGCGTGCACCAGCCAGTGCAGTGCGGGGCGCGCCGCGGTCGCGTCGTACAGCGGGGTGCCGTACAGGAGCGCCAGCGAGCCGGTGCTCAGCAGGAGGGCGGTGACCGGGTGGGCCACCGGCCGCAGCGGGCGGCTGTGCAGCAGGCCGGCCAGCCGCCGGGCGCGGCGGGGCGGCAGCGTCCGCAGCAGCAGTGTGATCGGCGCGCCGAGGACGAGCCCGAGCGGCGCGTACATCCCGATCAGCAGGTGCTGCAGCATGTGACCGCGGAAGTCCCCGTGCGCGAACGTCCCCAGCGGGGGCAGCAGCGCCCCGGCCACCACCGCACACCCCGTCAGGAAACTCGCGGTACGCCAGGGGCTCCACCCCTTGGCGGGGCGGCGCCGGGCGGCCCGCCGTACGAGCAGCAGATAGGCGACGGCGAGCAGTAATAGCCCGGCCACGGCCACCAGCGTCGGAAGCGGGCCACCGGGCAGCGAGTGCCCGCCCCCGGCGTGGTGCTCATGACCACCCATCAGGCACCCCGCTCAGGGGGAAGGGCCCGCCCGCCGCGCTGAAGCGCCCAACCCCCGACGAGCAGCAACGCCCCCATCACCAGAAAGCCGATGTCCCACCAGACCTGGTACGGCCCGCCATGCACGTGATGAATACCGAGAATCTGATGGTCCAGCAGCCCCTCGACGAGGTTGAACAGCCCCCAGCCCGCCAGCACCCAGCCCCACAACACCCGCGACCCCCACACCCGCCGCCGCCCGTGCGTGACCCGGGAGTACAGCAGCGCCAGCCCGATGAGCACCGCGAGCCAGCACACGGTGTGAAAGATGCCGTCCCACACGGTGTTCATCCGCAACCCGGACACCGTGTGCGGCGAGTAGTACTTGATGCCGATGCGGTCGGTGTTCGTACTGGTCAGCATGTGATGCCACTGCAGGAGCTGGTGCAACAGAATCCCGTCGACGAACCCACCGAGCCCCACACCCAACACGATCCCCGGCAGCCGAATGCTGCGGGGATCCGGCCCGTCCCGTACCTCGCCCGTGGCGATGGCCATACGGTCGCTCCTTCCGGTCCGTACTTCCGTACTCCGCTGCCCCCGATCCCCGTACCGGTTTCCCGCACCCGCCCGACCGTCACTCACCCGTCCGAAACCCATCCACCATCCGCAGCACGTCCCGCACCCGCTCCTCGACCGGCACCCGCGCCAGCTCGACCGGCTCGTAGCCGTACTCCGCGTACGTCTCGACCATCACGTGATACGTCCGCTCCGCCTCCTCCGGGGACTGCTTCCGCTCCGCGTCCGCGGCGTAGATCTCCGGCCAGAAGGGGGCGACGTACACCCGGCGGTGGTACCGGTACGCCTGCGCGGCGGCGTGCACATGGGCCGGCACGGGGAGCCCCTGCAGGCGCAGATAGCCGACGATGTCGGGGACGCCGCGGTCGGAGAAGACGGGCCCGGTGGCCGGCTCCCCGGAGGCCGACGGCTTCGCGGCGATCCGGTACGAGCGCAGCTCCCAGCACAGCATCAGCTCGGCGAACAGCTCCCGGTCGGCCCAGGGCAGGCCGCGGCCTCCGATGGCCATCTGATCCCGTATCACTCCTCGTCCCGCCTCCTCCGAGCGGGCGTACCCCGCGGCCGCCAGCCGGTCGATGAGCGTGCTCTTCCCGGCCCCGGGGCCGCCGGTGACAACGACGAAACGGTCGGCGGGCGGACATGCGGACGTGGATGTGGATGCGGACGTGGACGACATGGCGGACACCTTTCGCGCCGTTGGGTGGGGAATGGGGGGGGTGGCATGGCAGCCTGCGGGGGGCCGAAAATCTTTCTGTGATGCCGGGCAAGAGCGTCTCCGCGCGGTTCTGGCAGAGGCTTCTGGCCTAGGCCGTGTCCGACGGATCGCGTGACGGAGCCGTGCTGGTGTCGCTCCGGTCGGCGTGGGGCGAGGTGATCTGTCGGATCGGAGTGGGCTCGTCTTGAGCGGCACTTGCCGAAGAACACGGGTCGGGGCAGGCGATGGACGTGCCACGGCAAGGTAATCAACGGGGTCCCGTTTCGGCAGCGAACCGGTGTTCCGTGGCGGGACCTGCCGAGGCGATGCGGAAAGGGGCAGACCGGTCATGACCGGCATCGCAGGTGGTCAGCCGATGGTATGGGGGACAGGATCCTGCGGGCTGTTCAGGCCGACGCTGATGTGGAGGGCCGCATCGACTGGTCGATGGCCGGCGTCGATTCCACTTCTCGCCGTGCCCATCAGCATGCCGCCGGGGCACGTCACCGCCCGGCGCAGATATCAGGCCGACGCGGGCAGCCCGCCCACCACCGGCCCGACGAGGCGCTCGGCCGTTCACGCGGCGGGCTCACCACCAAGATTCACCTGGCGAGCGACGGCGGTTGCCGTCCGCTGGCTGTTCTGGTCATACCCGGGCAGTGGGGTGGCGCCCCGCAGATGATTCCAATCCTGGATCGTATGCGTGTTCCGCAGTCGACCGGCGGGCATCCGAGGACGCGATCGGACCACGTCTGCGGTGACAAAGCGTACAGTTCTCGCCGTAACCGTCGGTACCTGCGGCGACGGCAGATTCGGCACACGATTCCCGAGCGCCGGGACCAGCAGGCCAACCGCCAACGTCGTGGAAGCCGCGGTGGCAGGCCCACCGGTTTCGACCGGGGCCGCTATGCCCGCAGGAACGAAGCCGAGCGAACCGTCAACGTCCTCAAGGGCTTCCGGGCCGTAGCAACCAGATACGACAAGAGGGCGTACGTGTTCCAGGGCACGGTCGCCCTCGCCGCGATCCGGCTCTGGCTCCGGTGAGGAGGTGACAGACAGTCCTCACGTCGCCTCGCTCATCCTCTGGGTCCGTGAGCCCGCTGAGCGCTACAGGCGGCCCGACGGCGAGGAATCAGTCCCACCAGTTGAACAGCAAGTCGCCCAACACCTCGGGGCGCCAGTAACGGATCTGAGTGAGCTCTGCTTCCGCCAGCTCCGTCACCTTCACTTTGGACATCGGCATCCGCAAGTCCTCAACAGTCAGGCAGCGGAAACCGGCAACCTCAAGGTCGTCCGCCCACGGCGGCGGGTCCCCGAAGCCTGACAGCGGCTGTCCGGGCACAAGGGGTGCACTGGCGAAGGCGACAACCGACAGGTTCTTGTGGCACAGAACGTCGTACGTCTTCGAGGGGCTGGTGATGGTGAGTGCGTGGAAGCTGGACGCTCCGGCAAAGGCTGATTCGCTGACACGGCCGGCAATCCGTCTTGCTGCTTCCCAGCAGACGCTACGCAAGAGTGTTACGTCAGTCTCCGCAACCGGTTCGTCGCCGTGACTCCAGAACCCAGTCGCTCCACGCTCCAGCCGCACCAGTGCTTCTCCTTCCCCCGTGAGGAAGCTTGCCACAGCGAGACCAATTGCCAGGCAGGACCTAGGCCGCATCGGTTCTGCCGTGTCGGGGCGACCACAATGTCGACCGGCTCTACGGAAAGTGGACCAGAACCTGTGAATTGATGTCACTGAGCCGTTTCGCAGCCGAGCCCGCCCAGTGGCACCGCGCGGATGCGATCGACGGAGCGCCTCGAGGGGGACGCGCGGGTCAGGTCCGGTTGCGTCCGGCGGGGGCGTCGTAGACCAGGGTGTACCGCCAGAACAGGCGACGGCGTATCCGGGCGCCGGGCAGTTCCAATGCGGCCGCAGCCCGGATGTCGCCCAGCGTCTCCCGCGGATCGGTAGTGGGTGCGGTCAGGTGCAGCGGCGGGGCAGTGGCGCGGGCCGGGTGTTTGGCCAGCCCGATGACTGGGTTCGCGAGCGCGGCCGGCAGGGTGGCGAGCAGGTCGGGGAGCCCGGCCTCGCGGTAGCAGCCGACGATCACCAGGCGCCCGCCCGGCGCGAGACAGCCGCGGAGCTCGCGCAAGGTGGGCACCAGCGGGAGGTGGTGCAGGACGGCGACGAGGGTGATGGCGTCCCAGCGCCGCTGCCGGTCGCGCCCGGCGAAGTCGGTTTCGACGATGGTGACGGCAGGGTCGTCGGCGAAGCGTTTTGCCGCGGCGCGTGCGGTCGCAGGGTCGGGTTCGAGGCCGGTGACGGTGGCGGCGCGACGGCGGAGCAGTACGGCGAGATTGCCCGTGCCACACCCGACGTCGAGGACGTGGCGGGCTCCGGACGCGGCCACCTGGTCGTCAACCCAGGGGCCGTAGTGGTCGTTGTGACTCCACGGGTGCCTCTGGTTGAAGCGGTGAAGATGAGACAGCATCACCATGGCAGCACGTTAGCCGGGCGCACGGCGGCGGGCGCCCTCGGCACCGGCTGCCAAGTCTGGAACAAGCAGCACAAGCACGAGACCTTGCTCGACCTCGACGATGTCAGTCTCGGCTGCACTGCGGAGCCCCGCAGCGAGGCGTCGCGGCGGCAGCGACCTGCTGTCAATCTCGCGAGATGGGTTCGCGCTGGGAATCCCGCGTGGCAGCCCAGTTGGACAGCAGCCGCAATGCGTCATGATCCGGGGTTCCGGGCTCGGCGCTGTAAGCGGTGAGAGTCAGCCCCGGTTGGGCGGGCAGCGCCAAGGCGTCGAAGTCGAGGACGAGGTCGCCAACGTGTGGGTGGTGGAAGGGTTTGCGGCCGGTGTGGTGTAGGCGAACGTTGTGCTTGGCCCAGGCGATTCGGAACTCGTCGCTGCGGGTGACCAGTTCCCCGATCAGGCTGGTGAGTTCCGTGTCATGCGGGGCGCGGCCGGCTTCGGTCCGTAGGAGCGAGACGGTGGTGTTCAGGGAGGCTTCCCAGTCGGGAAAGAAGTCCCGGCTCGTGGGATCGAGGAACTGGAAGCGGGCGATATTGACTGGGAGCGGTGCTGCCGTGGTGAACAGCGGGGCGTACAGGGCTCGGCCGAGCCGGTTGATGGCCAGGATGTCCAGGCGGCCGTTGCGGATGAAGGCCGGGCTGTCGGTCATCGAATCAAGGATCCGCTGCATGCTGGCGGGGACGCTCACGCGCGGCTTGCCGGCGCGGCGGGCGGGCCTGGTGCGCTGGGCGGCTGCCAAGTCGTAAAGGTGCGAGCGTTCGGCTTCGTCGAGCTGGAGCGCGTTCGCAACGGCGTTGAGTACTTCCTCGGAGGCGCCGGCTAGGCGGCCGCGCTCGAGGCGGACGTAATAGTCGATGCTGACACCGGCCAAGAGGGCGACTTCTTCGCGGCGCAGGCCAGGTACGCGGCGGTTCCCACCGAAGGCGGGCAGGCCGGCTTGCTGGGGGGTCAGCTTGGCGCGGCGGCTGGTGAGGAACTCGCGGATGTCGTTGGCGCTGTCCATATGGCCAGGTTAAGCATGCCCTGATCGATGTGGGGGGCCTGCGAGTACCTGTAACGACAGTACCTTCCGTACGCAGGTGACCTGCGGTTCCCTCGATGTCGGTGGCGCTGCGTACCGGCTGGCCCCCTTTGTGCCGCCTGTCCGGGCTGCGACCGAAGGAGGTCTCGCGGACAGTGTTTCCATCGGAACGTATTCGAACCACTGCAGGGAGTTATGAGATGGCGAAGCAGTCCGCACCTCGGGAGCTGGGCCAGATTGCGCCCAAACTCGTGGAGGTCACCGACGATGTTCTCTTCGGTGACGTGTGGGAACGCGTTGAGCTGTCTCCGCGGGACCGGAGCCTGGTGACGGTCAGTGTGCTGGCTGCGCTGTACCGCAGCGAGCAGCTGCCGTACCACCTAGGTGTGGCCCTGGAGAACGGTCTCACCGTCGAGGAGCTGTCGGAGGCCATCACTCACCTGGCCTTTTACGCCGGATGGCCCAACGCCATGACCGCGATCTCTCAGCTGAAGAAGATCGCCGACGAGCGGGCGGCCTGACATCGAGCCGTCCCCGGCTTTGCCCGCAGCCGCCCACGTCTTTGGAGTAAGGAACGCAATCGTGGAACACATCACGGAAACCTCCACCCTCAAGGCCCCGGCCGAGCGCTTCACCGGCGATGTCTACCTCAACCCGATCGAGGCGCCCTCCGCCCCGGCCTGTCTTGCATCCGGTCTGGTGCGCTTTACCCCCGGCGCCCGGACCAACTGGCACTCCCACGCCAAGGGCCAGGTTCTGTATGTCACCGACGGCATCGGCTTGGTCGGCACGCGAGACGGCGAGGTGGCGCGCATCACCGCCGGTGACATCGTCAAGTGCCCGGCGGGCGAGGAGCACTGGCACGGTGGCACCGACACGACGCTGATGGCTCACATCGCCATCGTCGTGGGCGACGAGAGCGGCGACGGCACCACCTGGCTGGAGCCTGTCACCGACGAGCAGTACAAGACCGCACTGGCCGCCGTCAGCCGCTGAGAGCCTCGAACACGCCTGGCGGCATCGTCGAGGAAACCGGCAGTGACATGAAGAGCGTCCAGGTCGGTCAGCTCGTCATCGCCTCGTTCGCCGCTCCGATGCCAGCATCCCGCACGGCGTTTCCATCGACGGTGACCTCGACCGCTGAGCCGACGGCCGCGCGTGCGGCCGTCGGCTCAGCGGCCGGGCCCGTCATCCCGCCGTGTTCGAGGCGGGCAGGTTCTGGTCGGCGGCCCAGGAAGCGAGTATGCGCAGACCGTCGTGGGCCGGTGTGCCCACTGCTGCGGTCCACACGATCAGCTGCTGGTCCGGGTCCGTGCTGGCGGTCAGGGTGTCCCAGTCGAGCACGAGTTCACCGGCCACGGGATGGTGCAGTGTCTTGGTGCCGACGGTGAGGGACGAGACATGGTGGGCAGCCCACCACTTGCGGAAGTCCGGGTCCTGAACGCACAGCTCCCCGACGAGGGCCATGAGACGCGCGTCGTCCGGGTACTTCGCCGCCTCCATCCGTAGCTGGGCCACCGCCATGCGGGCGACGCCCTCCCAGTCGGCATACAAGGTCCGCATCAAAGGGTCGGAGAAGAGAATCCGGGTGTAGTTCCTCTTCTTCTCCGGGACCTGCGCATAGTTGGTGACGAGCGCCGCCGCGAGGGAATTCCACGCCAGAATGTCCATGCGGCGTCCCATGACGAGTGCTGGGGTGGAGCTCAAATCGTCCAGCAGGCGCTGCAGCTGCGGCTGCACCTTCTGGACGGGGCGCCGCCGGGGGCGCGCGCCGGTCTTGCCGGCGAGCTCCAACAAGTAGGCTCGTTGGTCGTCGTCGAGGTGTAGCGCCTGGGCCAGTGTGTAGACCACCGGTGTCGATGCCTGCAGACGGCCTTGCTCGATGCGGGTGTAGTAGTCGGTGCTGATGGCGGCGAGCTGGGCGACCTCCTCGCGGCGCAGGCCCTTGACCCGCCGCGGACCGGCGGACTCCGGCAGCCCCACGGTGCGGGGGTTGAGCTCGGAGCGCCGCTGCTTGAGGAACTCGCCCAGCTCGTTGCGATGCGCGTGGCGAGTCATGTGGATGAGTTTCGCACCATTCTCTGTAAAAGAGAGGGGGAAAGTTTCTTCCCATGATGTTTTCTTCCCAGGAGGAAGCTCTCCCCTTTGCGGGTGCGCGTGGGCGTGCGAACGTCGAATTCAGCGAGACGCAGAAATGAATTCTGCTGCACCGGCAGATCATTTATTGCGGAGGCGAGTGCGGGGCGTGAAGACGGACTCCTGCCTTCCCCGCGAATCCCAACCACCAGGCGCCGAGGACGGCGCCGCGAAGGAACCCTCATGGGCAAGGTCATTTTCATCACCGGCGCCGGCCGCGGCATGGGCGCCGACATCGCCCGCGCCGCCCTCAAGGCCGGCCACCAGGTCGTCGCCACCGGTCGTACTCCCGCCAAGGTCCTCGAAGCGCTCGGCGGAGAGCAGGACAATCTGCTGGTCACCCGCCTGGACATCACCGACCTGGACAACGCCCACGCGGCCGCCACACAGGCCGTCGAGCGATTCGGCCGCATCGACGTACTGATCAACAACGCGGCGAACTTCTATGCCGGCTACTTCGAGGAGATTTCCCCGGAGCAGATGCGTGCGCAGATCGACACGAACGTCTTCGGACCGATGAACATCACCCGCGCGATCCTGCCAGTGCTGCGCAAGCAGCACTCCGGCCACGTCATCACCCTCTCGTCCCTGGCGGGCGTTGTGGGCCTGGAGTTCTGCGCCGCGTACGCGACCTCGAAATTCGCCGTCGAGGGCTGGATGGAGTCGTTGCGCTACGACGTCGAGCCCTACGGCATCAGGACCACCATCGTGGAGCCGGGATTCTTCCGCACCGAGCTGTTGGTGGATGCCTCCACCAGCTGGCCCGAGCTGTCGATCGAGGACTACGCCGAGCGCACCGCCACCCAGATCGCCCAGTGGCAGCAGATCAACGGCTCCCAGGCAGGTGACCCGGCCAAGATCGCCGACGTGCTGATCACGCTGGCCGAGCAGGAAACCCCGCCGCTGCGGTTCGTGGCCGGCGCCGACGCGATCCCCGCCGTCGCCAAGAAGGGCCGGACCTTGACCGAACAGGCCGAAGCCTCCCACGAGCTGGGCGGAAACCTCGCCCACGGCGACGCCGCCCGACACTCACTTGGGATACCAACGAATTCGACCGCATCGCCACTGCTGACGAACCGCACATCGCCCCGCAGCGCGGCGATGGCAGCCTGCGACGGCCTACCCCAGGCGTCAACGACCGTGTCGACACGGCCCTACCGCACCAAGTACGGCCGCTACACCGGCTACGTCGAGCCCATGCTCGGCGACAGGCCAGGGCCCCAACGCTGCGGCTGACACCGCAGTACTGACGGACCACACGATGCCCCCTCGTCCGGCGCCTCGCCGAACGACGTACGGGAGAAGAAGACCGATGAACCCCACCTATCGATTCGACGGCCAAGTCGCCCTCGTCACCGGCGCCGCATCCGGCATGGGGCTGGCCACCGCCCGCGCCTTCGCGGAGGCCGGCGCAGCCGTCGTGCTCGCCGACCTGAACGAGACAGCAGCGCAGCAGGAGGCCGACGCGCTCATCCGGGCCGGCCACCGGGCGCTCGGTATCGGCTGCGACGTCACCGACGAAGCGCAGACGGCTGCTGCCGTCGACCTCTGCGTGGACCGGTTCGGCCGCCTGGACATGGCGTTCAATAATGCCGGCGTGCAGGCCCCACCCCAGGACGCGGCCGAGGAGAACGCAGAGTCCTTCGACCTCGTCAGCGCCGTGAACCTGCGCGGCGTCTGGGCCGCCATGAAGCACGAACTGCGTCACATGCGCCGGCAAGGCAGCGGAGCCATCGTCAACTGCTCCTCCCTCGGCGGCCTGGTCGGTCTGCCAGAGCGCGCCGCCTACCACGCCTCCAAGCACGGCGTGATCGGTCTGACCAAGAGCGCCGCCGTCGAATACGCCCCCAAGGGTGTGCGCATCAACGCCGTGTGCCCCGGAGTCATCGACACCCCCATGGTCGCGGACATGGTCGCCAACCAAGCCGAAGCCATGGCCGAGATCCTCAAGCAGCAGCCCATCGGACGCCTCGGCCGCGCGGAGGAGATGGCCGCCGCGGTGCTGTGGCTGTGCAGCCCCGGCGCCAGCTTCGTCACCGGCATCGCGCTGCCCGTCGACGGCGGCTTCACCGCCCACTGACACAGACACTGGCCACAGGCCCACCTGCTCATTCATCGATACCGGATTCGGAGCGATCCTCATGACCACCATCGCCATCGTTGGGGCCGGACCCGGCCTGGGCGCAGCCGTCGCCCGCCGATTCGGCCGCGAAGGCTTCGACATCGCGCTCATCTCCCGCAGCCGGCAGCACGTGGACCAACTCGCCGCCGACCTTCGCCAAGATGGCCTGAATGCTCGCGGGTTCGCCGCCGACGTACGCGACCCCAAAGCGCTCACCGCCGCCCTGGACGCCGCCACCACCGACCTTGGCCCCATCGAGGTCGTGCAGTACAGCCCGGTCCCGCACAAGGACTTCATGAAGCCGGTGCTCGAGACCACCCCGGCCGACCTGCACGGGCCGGTGGAATTCTCGGTGTTCGGACCGATGACGGCCGTCGCTCAGGTCCTGCCGGACATGCGCGCCCAGGGCCGCGGCACGCTGCTGTTCGTCAACGGCGGCAGCGCCGTCCGTCCGCACCCCGAACGGGCTGGTACCTCGATCGCCTTCGCCGCCGAGAGCGCCTATGCGCGCATGCTGCACGACAGCCTGGCCGGTGACGGCATCCACGTCGCCCAACTGATCGTTCCCGGCGCCATCCAGCCTGGCGACCCGCACACCGACCCTGCCGTCCTCGCCGACACCCTGTGGGCCCTCCATCAGGACCGCGGCGAGTTCCGCCATTACGCCTCGCCCATGGAGGGCTGATGCGGGCCGCTGCGGCCCGACGTCGAACCACCGTTGCTCTAGCGGTAGTTGCGTCGATTGCCACTGCGGTCGGCTGCGGCGCGACCGGACCGGCCAACAGCGAGCGCACCAGCGCGGTCACCAGCAGCCCACAACCAACCGCCCCACCCTCAGAGAGGACCACCCCGATGAAGATCCGGATTACCGTCGGCGACACCGCCTACGACGCCACCTTGAACGACAGCGCTGCGAGCCGGGACTTCGCCGCCCAGCTCCCACTGAAACTCACGCTCTCCGACTACGCCGGCACCGAGAAGGTCAGCGACCTGCCGGAGAAGCTGTCCACCACCGGCGCCCCGGCCGGCACCGCCGCGAAGGCCGGTGACCTCACCTACTACGCCCCCTGGGGCAACCTGGCGATCTTCTACAAGGACTTCGGCCACTCGGCCGGCCTGGTCAAGCTCGGCCAGTTCACCGACGGCATCGAGCGGTTCGCCGACCACAGCGGCAAGTTCGAGGCAACCATCACCGCAGCCGACTGACCGTAGCTCGTTCGTCTCCAGTGTGGAAGGAGCCATCGCCGTGGCACGTGTTTTCGTCCTCGGAGCCACCGGGGGAGTCGGTTCCCATCTGGTGCGCCATCTGACCGCCAAAGACGACGAAGTCGTCGCCCTGCACCGCAGCTCGGGCCAGGCCGAACAGCTCTCCGCCGACGCTCTCCCGGTTTTGGGGATTTGACGCGTCTGGAAGCCTCCACGTTGGCCGGGTACATGCGTACTGTGACGCGGTGGTCTTCACGGCCGGAGCTGCGGACCAGGGGCCCACGGCCGCCGATGCCGTCGACGGCCGTGGCCTGGCCACCGCGGTTGATGCGGCCCTCATTGCGGGGATCGACCGGTTCTTGCGCATCTCCGTCTTCCCGGACGCCTGGCGTGACCGCGACATGGATGGCGACTTCGAGCACTACATGAGGATCAAGCGGAACGCTGACATCTACCTCGCTGCGACCGCTCTCGACTGGGTCAGCGTCCGTCCCGGAACCCTCACCAACGGGCGGGCGAGCGGCAGGGTGCGAATCGGGCAGGCCATCGACTACGGCGACGTCCCACGCGAGGACGTCGCCGCCGTCTTTGTGGAGCTCGTACACGCCTTGTGAGCTACAGCTGCTAGACGAGCGTCGACCGTACGCCGCGAACGGCCCCTCGTCATCGCGAGGTTGAGGTCAGCTTGTCGGTCCCGACAAGGACTGACGACTGTCGGCTGCCCACGAGGCAAGGGCCAGCAAACCGTCATGGGTGGGAGATCCTGGCTTCGCAGTCCAGACGACGAGCTGCTGGTCGGGGTCGGTGCTGCAGATGTAGGTCTCCCAGTCCAGGACGAGGGTCCCGGCGACTGGATGGTGGAGCGTCTTGGTGCCTACGGTACGGGCTTCCACATGGTGGGCATTCCACCAGTGTCTGAAGTCGGCGTCGGATTCGGATAGTTGGCCTACCAAATCGCTCAGGCCAGGGTCGTCGGTATTGCGCGCCGCCTCCATGCGCAGGTGCGCAACGGTCATGCGAGCCGTGGTCTCCCAGTCCGCGTACAGGTCTTTCATGCGGTCACTGAAGACCATCTTCGCGTAGTTGCGGTCCCTCAAGGAGAGCTTCCCGAAGTCCCCCACCAGGGCGGCAGCCAGCGGGTTCCATGCCAGTACGTCCATGTGGCGGCCCAGCACCATGGCCGGGATCGAGGGGAGAGCATCAAGCAGGCGCTGCAGCTGAGGCTGAACAGTCTGCTCCACCCCCTCGCGTGGCCCGCCGATGTCCTTGCCGGCCAGCGAGGCGACGTAACTTCGCTGATCATCATTGAGCTGAAGGACGCGGGCGATAGCGTCCAGGACCGCGGCAGAAGCCTGAAGACGTCCCTGTTCCAGCCGGGTGTAGTAGTCCGTGCTGATAGCGGCGAGCCGGGCCACTTCCTCGCGGCGCAGCCCTGGAACGCGCCTGGACGTTCCCTCTGCCAACCCCACCTCGCGTGGTCTGAGCTCTGCACGCCGAGCCTTGAAGAAGTCACCAAGTTCAGTGGCAGCGTTCCGCGTCATCAGGCCATTCTCGCAGGCGCGGCCCGCTAGGCGCGGGAGGGTGTGACCCCGAGGGGCGGGAGTGTTCACCCTCCCCCGGGGCTCTTCCGGATACTCGCCCGGCAGCGGCGCCACCGCGATGCTGTCGCCGCTGTCAGCGGATCGCGTCCGGTCCGGTCAGCGTGCTTCGAGGACGTCGCGGATGACGGGCATGGCGGTGAACACCTTCGGCCAGCCGACGAAGTACGCCGTGTGGTTCAGCAGTGCGTCGACCTCATCGTCGGTGAGCCCGTTGTCCATCGCCTTGTTGAGGTGGAAGGTGATCTGGTTGCTCTGGGCAGTCGAGATGAGCGCCACGACGGTGATCAGGCTCCGGTCTCGGGGCTTCAGGTCCGGGCGCAGCCACAGGTCGTCGAACAGCACCTCGTTGGTGTCGTCGACGACTCCCTGCGAGACGCTGCCGTATTGCTCCTGGACACTCTTCTCGCGTGCCTCCTCGGCCGCCTGGTCCTGCGGGAGCAGGTCCGGGTTCCGCTCAGGGAGCTGATCGGCGTCGATTCCGTGCTTGTCGAACACCTCGGCAATCACCGGCACCGCTGCCTTGGCGTTCTGCCAGCCCGTGTAGAACGCGAGGTGGGCGACCGTCTCCGAGATCTCCGCGGCGGAGAGTCCGTCGTCGAGGGCGCGGTCGGTGTATCGGCCGAGCTCCTCTGTCTGCCCATTGGAGATGAGCACCGCGATGGTGACCAGTCCTCGGTCGCGACGCGAGAGACTGTCGTCGTTCCAGAGTTCCTGGACCCGCTCCTTGTCGTACTTCGCCAGGGCCGGGGAGACCGAGTCGATCTGACTGGTGCGGGACTGGGCGATGGTGTCCGAGCCGGGCTCGGCCTGGGCGGTGTACCCGACGAGGAGCGTTGCTGCTGCGAGCGTCCCGGCGAGGGCCAGTGTGATGGGCTTCTTCATGGCGCTCACTTCTCCTGCTTACCGCTCTCGTACTGGTCGTCGGTGACGTGTTCCAGCCACTCCACGTTGACTCCGTCGACCGCGTAGGTGATGGCGGTGTGCGCCATCGCGCTGTCGCTGGTCGCCCCGTGCCAGTGCTTGACGCCCGGAGCGAACCAGACGACGTCACCCTCGTGGACGGTGATCCGCTTCTTGCCCCACTCCTGGACCCACCCGGTGCCCTCCGTGATGAGCAGGCGCTGGCCGTCGGGATGGGTGTGCCAGACGGTGCGGGCGCCCGCCGTGAACCGTACGTCGGACGCTCCTTCCGAATTCTCGTCGCCTGTGTAGAGCGGCTGGATCGACACCTTGCCGGTGAAGTTGTCCGGAGCACCCGCGACGCTGTCGCGGTCCTCGTCACGCGACACCACGATCCCCGGCTCCGAGGTCGCGCTGGCAGGCTCGGCCGACGCGGCCCGCGTGGTGTCGGCACCGGCGGCAGGTCCGGTGTCCGTCGAACATCCAGTGAGCAGAATCGCGGAACCCGCGACACCGGCGAGCACGGCTGCGCCGGTTCGTCGAATGGCCTTCATGACTGCTTCCCATCTCTGCAGGGTTGGTGGGACGAGGTGGCGTGTGCTCGGGCAAAGGCCCCAGAGACATGCCAGAGGGGATGGTCAGGCGCGGGGGCTGGAGATCGTGGTGGTATCGATGACGTACCGGTAGCGGGCCTCGGCCGCCACGACCTTGGTGTATGCCGTGTTGATCTGGTCGGCGGAGATGACCTCGACCTCCGGGGCGATGCCGTGCCGGGCGCAGAAGTCGAGGACTTCCTGGGTTTCGGCAATGCCGCCGATGGCTGAGCCGGCGAAGGAGAGCCGGTTGGCGAAGGTCATGAAGACGGAGATCGGCATAGGCTCGGAGAAGGCGCCGACGTTGACCCATACACCGTCAAGGGTGAGCATCGGCATGAGCCGGTTGAGGTCGACAGCCTCGGGGGCCGTATTGACCACCAGGTCGAAGGTGTTGGCCAGTTCGTCGGTGGCCGCTGCCTCGGAGGTGAGGTGAAAGTGGTCGGCGCCGAATCGGCGGGCGTCCCGCTCCTTGCCCGGGGTCCGGGACAAGACGGTCACCTCCGCGCCGAGCACGCGGGCGATCTGGACGGCCATGTGGCCGAGCCCGCCAAGTCCGTTGATGGCGACCTTCTTGCCGCGCCCGGCCTTCCAGTGTCTAAGTGGTGAGTAAGTGGTGATTCCGGCGCAGAGGATCGGGGCGGCCTTCTCCAGAGGGATCGACTTGGGGATCCTCAGGACGAAGTCCTCGTCGACGACGACGTGGGTCGAGTACCCGCCCTGGGTGATGGTGCCGTCGCGGTCCTTGCTCCCGTAGGTCAGGACGTTCCCATTGAGGCAGTACTGCTCCAGGCCCTGACGACAATTGGCGCACGTGCGGCAGGAGTTGACCATGCAGCCCACACCCACGCGATCGCCGACGCGGTGGCGGGTCACCTTGGCGCCGATCCGCGTGACGACACCGGCGATCTCGTGGCCGACGACGAGCGGGTAGGTCTGGGGTCCCCAGTGACCGCGGACGGTGTGGATGTCGGAGTGGCAAATGCCCGCGTACTGGATCTCGATCAGAATGTCCTTGGGCCCTACGGCACGGCGCTCGATCGTGGTCGGAGCGAGCGGCGAGCCTTCGGAGGGGGCTGCGTAGGCGCTGACGGTGAACGGCTCAGCGCCTGGAGCGGCCATCGCCTGCCCCGTGCCGGGGGCCGCCGATGCGCGGGCGGAGTCCGCCATGAGGCCTGTCAGCGGCACCGTGGCGGCGGCCGCGGCAGTGGCGCCGAGAACGGACCGTCGGCCCCACCTGCTGTGCGATGTCGACATGGATTACTTCATCCTTCATCTCGGTCACTGGAGAGGGACGCGGCCGAGCTCGCGGATTCACCGGAGCGGTCCGAGTTCCTCTGAAATGCGGGGCAGCGCTTCGCAGTCGCAGGGCGAGGCCGTATTGCTCAAGCCCTCGGCCCGTTGAGAGAAGCCTGACCTCGTCGGCGCCCGTTGTGAATGGGAGAAATGCTTCCCCCGGAGTGTTGCTTCAGGGGAAGCATTTCTCCCCTTTACCGTTTCTTGAATCTTTGGTATTGATTGATTCTTTGCTTCGGGATAGCGCGCGCCCGGGCGGGTGGAAGCCCCTGTCCGGCGTCACGCACTACCCGGATGGCGTGCCCTGCACGGCATGCCGCCGCAGCTGGGGCGGCTGCGCTGGAATCGCTCCCGATGACGGCACGGATCACGTCTCCGTGCACCACCAGCGCCAATGCCCTGGGACCGGGTTCGGCGCCGGTCGGGTCGATCACGCCAGCGTGGCGGTGCCGATCACGAAGCGGTAGCGGACGTCGGAGGCCAGGACCCGCTCCCAGGCGTCGTTGATCTTTTCGGCCGGGACGATCTCGACGTCGGAGCCGTAACCGTGCTCTGCGCAGAAGTCCAGCATCTCCTGCGTCTCGCGGATGCCGCCGATGAGTGAGCCGGCGAAGTTCTTGCCGCCCATGAGCAGGGAGAACGCATTGAGAGGCAGGGGCTCGGCCGGGGCACCGACGTTGGCCAGAGTGCCGCCCACGGCAAGAAGCGAAAGATAGGCGTCGATGTCGAGCTTGGCGCTCACGGTATTCACGATGAGGTCGAAGGTGCCCGCGAGCTCCTCGAAAGTGGCCGCGTCGCTGGTGGCGTAGTAATGGTCGGCGCCCAGGCGCAGGCCGTCCTCACGCTTCTTCAGAGACTGCGACAGCACGGTGACCTCGGCACCCATGGCGTGCGCGTGCTTAACGGCCATGTGGCCCAGCCCGCCCAGGCCGACAACGGCGAGCTTCGTGCCGGGACCTGCGCCGAAGCGGCGCAGCGGCGAGTACGTCGTGATGCCGGCACAGAGCAGTGGCGCGGCGACGTCGAGACCGATGCCCTCGGGGATGCGGAGGACGAAGTCCTCGTTCACGACGACGTGGGTGGAGTAGCCGCCCTGGGTGAGGGTGCCGTCCACGTCGATGGCGCCGTAGGTGGGGATCATGCCCCTGAGGCAGTACTGCTCTTCCCCCTTGCGGCAGCTGGCGCACTCCCGGCACGAGTTGACCATGCAGCCGACGCCCGCCCGGTCATCCACCTGGTACTTGGTCACCTCAGAGCCCACCGCGGTGACGATGCCGGCGATTTCGTGGCCGGGAGCGACCGGGTAGGTCTGCGGGCCCCAGTCCCCACGGGCATGGTGGATGTCGGAATGGCAGATTCCGGCGTACTTGATCTCGATGAGGACGTCGCGCGGACCGAGGTCGCGCCGCTCGATGGTGACTGGGGCAAGCGGTTCAGTGGCGGACACGGCGGCGTATGCGTTGACAGTGAGCACGTCTCTCCTGGTGGTGTGGTGCGTGCCCCTCAGGCGCGACGGCATTCCGAAGGTCACGGTGTGCTGACACCGGGGCTCGGCGTGAGAATCTCGTCGCGTGCCCGGACGGGGCGAAATCTGGTGGGCCGCCATCGAGATTCGCAGCTCCGCCTGACCTCGAAAAGAGGAGAGATTCTTCCCTGGGTCGCACACTGCCTAGGAGAATTTCCTCCCCCTCAGGGATGCTTGGCGCACAGAGCAGCGCCGCGTATCCCAGTTCCGCGGCCGGAGAACGTGCCCAGCCGAACAGAATGCTCCATCAGTTCATCGAGTTCCGTCTCAGGAGGATTCGCGAGTGACCAGGCGCAGCACGTCCGGTTCGATGGTGCCGGGCAGGGGCCGGCCGGCGAGCGCGCCCACGACACCCCGTGCGATGCGATCGGCGAGGGCAACGACGTCACGGCGCACGGTGGTGAGGGGAGGGGCGGCCAGCGCCGCCGAAGGAATGTCGTCCACGCCGACGACCGCCAGGTCGCGGGGCGACTCCAGACCGAGGTGCCGAAGGCCGGCCAGGAGTGCGAGAGCCACTTCGTCGTTGTACGCGCAGATACCGGTGACCGGGACGTCGGCCGAGCGCCATGCTCGGATCACCTCCGCGGCGCCCTCCGCGTCGAGGGGCACAGGACGGACGTCCGGTGCGGGCAGGCCGAGCTCGGCACAGGTCTGCCGGACACCTTGGAGGCGGGGTTCGGCGAAGGAGGAGAGGCGCTCGTCGTCCGGGTAGGCATAACCCAACTGGCGGTGCTTGCCTGCCAGGTGACGGGCCTGCATGGAACCCACCGGGTGGGCGGGGATGACCGTCACACGCTGCCAGTTGCGGGTGGGGCCCTGGAGCATGACGGTTGCCTCGATGCCGGCGGCCCGCATCGCTTCGGCGTCGTCGGCGGCGAACTCGTCCAGAGCCAGGACGGCTGCCGGAGTGATCGCTTTCCATACCTCGCTGAGGGGCCGGGCGTCCGGGACGTGGGTGTGTACGACGAAAGTGAGCCGATGTCGGGCGAAGGCGGCGGACAGCTCCCGGAGCATCTGGGTGTTCGTCGGTCCGATCGGCCAGTCCGGCAGCAGCCCGAGCACGATGTCGGAGCGACCGCTGCGTAGTGTCCGCGCGGCTGCCGAAGGCGCGTACCCGAGCCGTGAGGCAGCTTCCTGGACGCGTCGTCGGGTCGACTCGGGGATCGAGTGATGGGGGGCGTCGTTCAGCACGATGCTCACGGTGGAGCGTGAGACTCCTGCCTCGCGAGCGACGTCTGTGCTCGTCACTCTCCGGCCGCCTGCCACACCGCTCATCGAGAAATCTGCCCTTCACCTCTTGTAAATGTGCCGAACCGTTCATACCTTAGCTCGAAACCTCGGTCACACGTGTTAGTAACACGTGTGACCGACCAGTGACGCAACCCGCACTCGTCCCCCTTCCGTCCCTGTAGAAGGCGGTCCCATGGCCACCACCGTTCCCCGCTCAGAGCATCCAGAGGCTGAATCGGCCGACGTCCCCCGCCTCGCCCGAGCCCGTCCATGGACCGTCGCCACCATGGGGCTGGCACGGTGCGGGCTCTACCTCGCGATCCTCACGCCGGTCTACTCCAGCCTTGCCATCAAGGTGCGAAGCCTCGTCCCCGAACAGGACGTGGTCTCCACTCTTGCCCTGGTCAGCAGCCTCGGCGCCGTAGCAGCGTTCCTCGCCAACCCGGTGTTCGGCCGGATCAGCGACCGCACGACAGGCCGGTTCGGGCGCCGCCGCCCTTGGTTGGTCGTCGGAGCGCTCGGCATGACGGCGGGACTCGCCGCCATCGCGACCGCTCAGAGCGTCGCGGTTGTGGCCATCGCATGGTTCGTCGCCCAGATCTTCGCCAACGCTGCCTTGGCCGCGCACGTAGCCTCCATCGCCGACCAGGTGCCCAGCACCCAGCGCGGCAAGGTCACCGGCCTCATGGGCGTCGTGCAGAACGTGGGCATCCTCGGCGCGGCATACGCCGCGCAGCTCTTCGGCGACCGGATGGTGCTGTTCTTCATGGTTCCGGCAGCTGTCGGACTGGTCCTCACAGTGCTCTACGCGATCGCGTTGCCCGACAAGCCGCTGGTGAAGCGTCCGCCGTCCGAAGGCGGCCTGCGCATGGTTCTCAAGACGTTCTGGGTGAGCCCTCGTCAGTACCCGGACTTCGCCTGGACCTTCATCTCGCGCTTCCTGATCATGCTGGCGACGCCTATGTTCACCACCTTCCGGCTCTTCTACCTGGAGGAGGATTTGAACCTGACGCAGGCGGATGCCGTCTCCGTCATGGCAACGGGCGTTCTCGTGTACACCCTCGCCCTGATCGTCGCCGCCCAGGTGGCTGGGTGGCTGTCCGACCGACTCCGGCGCCGCAAGGCGTTCGTGGGGCTGTCCTCCCTGGTCTTCGGTATCGGCATGGCGCTACTTGTCACCGCCGACTCGGCCACCGGGTTCTACGTCGCCGAGGTCGTGCTCGGCATCGGGTTCGGCGTCTACACCGGTGTGGACCTTGCACTGGTCATCGACGTCCTGCCCAACCCGGACGACGCCGCCAAGGACCTGGGCGTGTTCAACATCGCCAACGCCGCCCCGCAGACCATGGCCCCGGCCGTGGGGGCGCTCCTTGTGAACACCGGAGGCGGCCACAACTACTCCCTGCTCTTGGGAACTGCCGCTGTGCTCTGCGTGTTGGGTGCCCTGGCCATCGTCCCCATCAAGAAGGTTCGCTGATCCATGCCTCTGCAGACCCCTGACAACGAAGCCGAGCTGCGCGAGCGGCTCGCGACGCTCACCTTGAAGCAGAAAGTACGGCTGCTGACCGGTGCCGACTTCTGGTCCCTGCACACCGAGCCCGCCGCAGGGCTGCAGCGCATGGTGCTTTCAGACGGCCCGGCCGGAGTCCGCGGCGAGCTGTGGGATGAGCGGGACACTTCCGCGAACATCCCCTCCTCCACAGCTCTCGCCGCCACCTGGGACGAGGCCCGCCTGGAGCGGATCGGCGCGCTGCTGGCTGCCGAGGCCCGTAGCAAGGGAGTGCACGTCCTGCTTGCCCCAGGCGTCAATCTGCACCGGACCCCGGCCGGCGGCCGCAACTTCGAGTACTTCAGCGAGGACCCGCTGCTCACCGGCAGGATCGGCGCGGCCCTGGTGCGTGGCATCCAGTCCGGGGGAGTTGCGGCCACCGTCAAGCACTTCGTTGCCAACGAGTCCGAGACCGACCGCTTCAACGTGAACGCCCACGTCGACGAGCGCGCGCTGCGGGAGCTGTATCTGGCACCGTTCGAGGCGATCGTCCGCGAAGCCGGGCCGTGGGCCGTCATGTCCGCCTACAACAGCCTCAACGGAACCACCATGACCGAAAGTCCGCTGCAGCGTGAGGTGTTGAAGCGGGAGTGGGGCTTCGACGGCGTGATCATGACGGACTGGGGCGCCGCGCGGAGTACCGAGGCCACCGCGAACGCCGGACTCGACCTCGTCATGCCCGGGCCCAATGGCCCATGGGGCCAGGCCCTGGCCCAAGCCGTACGCGAGGGCCGGGTCACGGAGGAGACGGTCAACGACAAGACGCTGCGCCTCCTGCGGCTCGCCGCCCGTGTCGGCGTGCTCGATGGCATCGCCCCCGCCGCGCCTCAGCAGCAGGGATGGACGGCTGCCGAAACGTCTGCGGAACTGCGCGCGACGGCAGCGGCCGGCTTCGTCCTCGCCCAGAACCGTGACGCGCTACTCCCGCTGCAGTCGGACTGCTTGACGCGTGTGGCGGTCCTCGGGCCGAACGCCGCGGCCGGCCGCACCCTCGGCGGCGGCAGCGCCACCGTCTACCCGCCATACGTCATTTCGCCGCTCGACGGCCTGCGTACCGCACTCGGTGACACGGTCGAGATCACGCACACGCCCGGCGTCCACACGCTGACGCGGATCGCCCAAGCCGTCCCAGAACTGACGCGCGTACCGAACAGCGACAAGGACGGAGTGGAGCTCCGCTTCCTGGCCGCCGACGGCACCGAACTGGGCCGCGAGCAACGTCGCTCCGGCCATTTCATCTGGCTCGGCGAGCGCATGAGCGGGCTGTCTCACGCAGAGGTCGCTGCCATCGAGGTCCACGCCTTGTTGCGTGCCGCGACCACGGGTGACTACTTGGTAGGAGCTGCCGGAAAGGGACGGTTCAAGCTCACCATTGATGGCCGCGTCGCCTTCGACGAGCACATCGTCCTCCCGCCCGGCACGGACCCCGTCGAAGCAATGTCGACCCCGCCCCAGAAGGCGATACCGGTACCCCTCTCCGCCGGACAGGAAGTACGTCTCGTCCTGAGGCACGACCTGCGTAGCAGCGCCAGCGCGTCCTATACGTCGTCCCAGTCCAGCTCGCTGCACTTCTTGCTGCAGCCACCGGCCCCGCCGGAGGACGAGGAACTGGAGCGTGCCGTCGCGCTGGCCCGCGACGCCGACGTCGCTGTCGTGGTCGTCGGTACCACCGCCGAGGTGGAGAGTGAGGGCTTCGACCGTGAATCACTGGCACTGCCAGGCCGCCAGGATGAGCTCGTCCGCCGTGTCGCCGCCGCGAACCCGCGCACCGTCGTCGTGGTCAACAGCGGCGCTCCTGTCCTCCTGCCGTGGGCCGAAGAGGTCGCCGCTGTTCTGCTCACCTGGTTCCCGGGCCAGGAGTACGGACGCGCCCTGGCCGACGTACTGCTTGGCAGTGCCGAACCGGGCGGGCGGCTCCCGGTGACCTGGCCTGCCTCCGCCGGACACTTGCCGGCCACCACCCCCGTGGGCGGGCAATTGCACTACGACGAAGGCTTGTTCATCGGCCATCGGGCGTACGAGCGCGACGGTCGGACGCCGTTGTACCCCTTCGGCCACGGCCTCGGCTACACCACGTGGGACTACCTCAAGGCGGATGTCGACCAGGACGCTGCCGAGGTGTCGGTCCGGCTCCGCAACAGCGGCACCCGGACGGGCCGCGAGGTCGTCCAGGTCTACGCCGCTGCGCCGCTCGGCACACTGCCCCGTCCGGTCCGACGTCTGGTCGGCTTCGCCTCGGTCGAGGCCGGGCCCGGTGAGGAGGTCACCGCACGGGTGACCGTCCCGGCCCACGCCTTCCGGTACTGGGACACGGTCCGTCATACATGGGCCGTCTCGCCGGGCGCCTACCGCCTGGAGATCGGGGCCTCCTGCACGGCGGAAGCACTCACGGCCGAGATCACCGTGCCTGTGCCCGCAGAGCGCTGATCGCTCCCTGACTGGGCGCTGCTGTCGCCACCCTGACGGGCGACGGCAGCGCCCGCCCAGCCTTTGCAACGAACCATTGGTAGGAGACCGCTCCGCATGCCCGTCTCGCTCTCTTCACGCCGCCGGTCGGTGGGCTCCCTCACTGCCCGCCGCAGTCCGAGCCCCGGCCCGGCGCTGGCGACCTCACTGCTCGGCTTCTTCGTCATCACCCTCGACGCCCTGATCGTGCACGTCGCGCTGCCCTCCATCAGGGCCGACCTCGGTGGCGGCATCACGGGCCTGCAGTGGGTGGTGGACGGGTACACGCTCTTGTTCGCCGCGCTCCTCCTGTCCGCCGGAGCGCTGTCGGACCGGATCGGCGCCCGCCAGGCGTATGCGGTGGGAATCGCGCTGTTCATCGTCGCCTCAGCCGCCTGCGGGCTGGCGCCGAGTCTGGGCGCGCTGGTCGCGGCCCGGTTGGCGCAGGGGGCTGGGGCAGCTGTGATGATGCCGGCCACGCTGTCTCTGATCCGCGAGGCGTACCCCGATCCGGTCAAGCGAGCGCGCGCGATCTCGCTGTGGGCCGTGGGCGGCGCGGTCGCCTCTGCCGCCGGTCCACTGGCGGGCGGCGCCCTGAGCCTGATCAGCTGGCGGATGATCTTCTTCATCAACCTGCCGGTGGGCCTGGTGGCCCTGTTCATACTCACGCGGGTGGCGCGCTCGCCGCAGCGGGCCGTGCCGTTCGACTGGATGGGGCAGGTGACGTCGATCCTGGCGATGGGCGCCCTCACGTACGGAGCGATCGAGGCCGGCACTCTGGGCTTCGCAGCGCCCGAGGTGCTCATTGCGCTGGCTGTCGCCGCAGTGGCTCTGTTCGCTTTCGTACTGGCGCAGGCACGAGGGAAGCACCCGATGGTGCCACTGGACCTGTTCCAATCCCGGACTGTGGTGATCTCCGTTTCCGTGGGCTTCGCGCTCACGGCCGGGTTCTTCGGAATGGTCTTCCTGCTCAGCCTCTACGTGCAGGAGGACCGAGGGCTCACGCCATTGGAGGCTGGGCTGCTCTTCGTGCCGATGACCCTGCTGACCGGCTTCGTGAACTCGTCCGCCGCTCGGGTCGCCGAGCGATTGGGCCCGCGAGTGCCGGTCGCCGTTGGGCAGCTCCTCATGGTGGTGGGCCTCGCGAGCCTGTGCTTCGTGTCGTCGGCGACGCCCACCTGGACGATGGCGGTACTCATGATCCCGGTCGCGACGGGAATCGCCCTTGCCGCGCCCCCGCTGACCGCACTCCTGCTGGACAGCGTCCCCGCAGAACGCACCGGCATGGCAAGTGGCTTGCTCAACACCTGCCGCCAGCTCGGCGGAGCCCTGGCCATCGCCGTCTTCGGCGCCCTGCTCGCCCACGCTCCGACCTTTGTGGACGGTATGCGCGCCGGTCTGCTGATCTCCGCTGCATTGCTGCTGGCGACCGGGACGGCAAGCCTGCTGCTCCGGGGCCGTACGACGCGTCGCGGATAACTCGCACCGGCCCTGCAGGGACCGCCTCACGGAACGAGACATGCGGCACAACTCGATTGTGTATCGCCGCAGGCGCTGGACCGGCCCACCGGCGCTCATGCTCACGTAATGCGACGTGTCCCAGGCAGGGGACATACACATCGGCCCCCATAACGACGCGGCCCGTACGGGTCTGCACGTCAGCCGCTTCGCCAACCCGGGCGGATGGGCCCGGACCGTCGCGCTCGACGGCCCCGGGGGCAGGCGGCCGTGGGCGCAGGGACGGGCGAAATCGCTGTCCGCAGTCTGAGCGGTGACCGGTTCACCGCTCACCTGGCGGGGCATACAGGGCGCATCCTCATGCTGGGCTTTGCCACCGAGGACAGGCTCGTATCCGCGGCGGCCGACGGTACGGTCCGGCTCTGGTCCCTTGCCGAACAGCGGCAGCTCGCCGAGGTGCGGGTGGACGCGACACTGCACTGCGCGTCCTTCGACCCTGCCACGAACCGTGTCCTCGCCGGCAGCGCCGCCGGTGTTGCGACACTGAGCCTGAACAGCGACTGAGCACCATCCCGGAGGACCGCCACATCATGCCCGAAACCGCCGATGCGCCCGTGATCCTCAGCAACGAGCCCGGATCCTTCGCCTGGGGCGTGCTGACCGAGCGGCATCCCGCTCTCATCCAGAGGGTGCGCGATGCCTTCCCGTACGGCCCCGAGCAGCACCAGGCGCTCGACGCTCTGCTCAAGGAGTGCACGGAGGGTGTGATCGAACCGCTGGGCCTTGACGCAGCCGACCGGGAACAGTGGGAGGTATGGGGGCGGGACTACGTCGGACGGTCTTGGTTCGACGCTCCCTTCCTGTGGGCGGAGAGCTACTTCTACCGCAAGCTGCTCCAGGCGGTCGGGTACTTCGAAGCAGGCCCCTGGCAGGGCATCGATCCGTTCCGTCCCTTCAAGCAAGCTGAGCTGCGCACCGAAGAGGCCAAAGCCGAGTTGGCGGCCCTGGACCAGCTTGCGCTGCGCCCCGTCGACGAGCAGGCCCAGGCGCTGCTCCACGGGTCCCTGTGGGGCAACCGAGCAGACCTCGGCTTCCGCATGTCTTCCGGCGGCGAGGCAAGTGCGGACAGCGCCGACACCCCGCTCGTCGCAGACGACTCGGAGACGCTGGCCGTCAGCCCGGCGGGATGAAGTCGCAGGACGAGAAGCGAGCCAGGCAGAAGACCACCGAGGTCAAACGAGCCCTTGATGACCTGCGTCGGCGCGGCAAGATCAGCCCTTCAGAAGTGCAACCTGTACTCGCCCGGCTCGCCGCGCCCACCCGCCTCTCCGTAACGGAGCTGAACAGCACCGGGACAGACAAGACCGAAGGCAGCACTTACGGCATCTGGATCGGCGACACCGCGTGCGTCACGGGAGCCGTAAGCACAGACCGCGTGTGGGTCGACGTCAACGGCCACTACCTTGGAGAGCGGTTGCCTGCCCCCGCCCCACACTCACTGAGAGAGCCGACAGGACGACTTGCCGCGTCAAGCGCCGATGCCTCGCGCCTGTTCGAGCAACCCGATCCGGCATTCGACCCTGTGCCTGTTCTTGTAGCGGTCGCGGTCGAAGTCGGGCGGGCGGCCACCTGGCCACGCTTCTCCGGGATGGTGTGCGCGATCTGTCGACGGCGCAGATAGGCGCTTATCTTGCGGAACGAGTACGCCCGGTCAGCGATCGCCTGGGCCGGGCGGGTGCGTGGGCGTCCGCCTCCTGTCCACGCCACCCCGATCCGTTTCATGAGCTCGGTGAACTGCGGCGTGTCTTGGCGCTGTCCGCCGGTGACCGTGACCACCAGGGCATGCCGGGAGGTATCCGCTTGATTGGACGACAACGAACAGAGCCTCAGCCGACAGGTGGCACGATCGGCCTCGAAAATTCTCCTTAGAGGGTGTCAGCACACCTCGGCGCCCGGCTCGCTCAGCGCGCCCGCTCGTGACCCGATCCCACACGAGTACGACATCGTCGTCGACTCCGTTGCAGCTGCCGACCACCATCTGGCTGCCCGGCTCGCACGACACGGATACGTCACCCGACGCCCCAGCCGTCCTGCCCGACTGGGCCCTCGACAAGATCCGTGCCGAGTTCACGCGTCGCTCCGGTGATGCTCCTTCTCCACTGTGGCGCCTGACCATCGGCGACACCGACCCGGGGATGGACGCCCGCACACCGTGCACGACCGAGGGCGCCACCGGCGATGGGCCGCGCACCACATCCGGTACGCCAGTGATCCTCGCGGAGCTGCACCCCGACACCCTTCCCACCGCCGCACCGCGCAGCCGTTACGCCGACAACGAGTACGGCGCCATGGACGACGGCTGGCCCGGCTTCTTCCATCGTGTCTACCGCCTCCTGCGCAGCGGTGGACTTCTGTTGCTGGCTACTCGGCAGCGACGCGACGCTGGCGTGCTCACCGACCCGCTCGGCCTGCTCGTCGCCTGCGCCCGTTCGGCTGGATTCCGGTACCTGCAGCACATCGTGGTTGTGCACGGCCACGCCGCCGGGGACCGGATCGTGCCGGCGCCACCGGACGGATCCGCACCCGGGCTCATCCACTCCGACCTCCTGGTCCTCGACTCCCAGGGAGGCCAGTCATGACCACACATGTGCCAGGCTCCGTCTGGAACACCGCACCTACCTCCGCCCCCGCCCAGCGAGCGGACCGCTACGTTGCAGGCTCGGCCGCACACCCCGCCAAGATGCTCCCGGCCATCGCCGCCCACGCCATCACCACGTACTCCAAGCCCGGTGACCTGGTCCTGGATCCGATGTGCGGGATCGGCACCACGCTCGTCGAAGCCGTCCATCTCGGCCGCCATGTCCTCGGCGTCGAGTACGAGACCCAATGGGCGCGTCTCACCGAACGGAACCTTCGCCACGCCGACAACCAAGGCGCCAGCGGCGCCGGGGCTGTGTACTGCGGCGACGCGCGCCGACTCACGACTCTCGTCCCGGGGGTCTTCCATGGATTGGTCGACCTCGTCGTCACCTCACCGCCGTACGGGGCGAGCGTCCACGGCCAGGTTCGCTCCTCCCGTGAGACCGGCGAGCGCGGCGTGGTGAAGAAGGACTACCGGTACAGCCGAGACCCGTCCAACCTCGCGCACGTCGGCCTGGAGACTTTGCTCGAAGCCTTCACCGAGATTCTTATCCAGTGCCGCCACCTGCTCCGCCCCGGCGGTCACGCCGTGATCACCACCCGTCCGTGGCGCGAGCGCGGAGAGCTCGTCGACCTGCCCTCCGCCGTCCTCTCTGCTGCCGAAGCCGCCGGTCTCGTGCCCGTCGAGCGGTGCGTGGCCCTGCTCGCCGGCATTCGTGACGGCCGGCTCATCGCCCGTCCCTCGTTCTTCCAGATGAAGAACATCCGTGATGCCCGTCGGGCGGGCCTCCCGCTCGCGGTCATCGCGCACGAGGATGCTCTCGTCGTGCGCCGTCCGCTCGCGTCGGCGCTCGCGGAACTCTCTACGTCCGGGAAACTCGGGTCGGCCGTTTCTTCACCCACTACGGCATCCCGCTATGGGTGCCGGAGGTCGGCGGCCCCATCGACCCGGACAACGAGGCCCATGACCTGATCATGTCGGTCTTCGGCGGCATGTCCAAGGGCGAACGCAACCGGATCAAGGTCCGCGTGCATGCGGCTATGGCCTCTCAGGCCCTTATGGAGGGGCGCTATCTGGGAGGACGTCCGCCCTACGGCTATCGTCTCGTGGACCTCGGGGCGCATCCCAATCCCGCCAAGGCCGCCGACGGCAAGCGTCTGTACGGGCTGGAGCCCGATCCGGACACCGCCCCTGTGGTGGGGCGGATCTTCACCGAGTTCCTCAGCGGCCGCGGCTTCTTCGTCATCGCCGAGGGGCTGACCCGGGACGGTATCCCCAGCCCCTCCGCTCACGACCGGGCCCGCAACCGCCACCGGGACGGCCGGGCCTGGGCGAAGCTCGCGGTCCGCGCCATCCTGACCAACCCCCGCTACACCGGCCGCCAGGTCTGGAACCGACAACACAAGCACGAGACCTTGCTCGACCTTGACGACGTCAGTCTCGGCTGCACCACCGTCATGCGCTGGAATCCCCAGGACAAGTGGATCGTTTCGCGGGAGGTCGTTCACACGCCGCTCGTCGATGACGAGACCTTCGCCGCCGTCCAGGAGGTGCTCGGGACGCGTGCGTGCGCGGGCACTGCCCACGCCGAGCACCGCACCCGTAATCCCTATCTCTTCCGCGGACGGGTCACCTGCGGGCTGTGCAGCCGGCGCATGGACGCGCACTGGGCGAACGACAAGGCGTACTACCGCTGCCGCTTTCCCGAGGAGTACGCCCTGGCCAACCGGATCAGCCACCCCCGCAACGTCTACCTGCGCGAGAGCTGGATCACTCCGCCCCTGGACGGCTGGCTGGGCAAGCTCTTCGCCTCGCACCGCCTCGACGGCACCATCGACGCCATGGTCGGCTCCGACCTCCCACCAGCGGTGGACGAAGCCGCCGCGGCGGCCGCCCGCGCCGACCTTGCCCGGTGCGACGCGCATCTCGCCACTCACCGTGCCGCTCTGGAAGCCGGCGCGGACCCAGTTGTCGTCACCCGATGGATCGCTGACACCCAGGCCGCCCGCGCCAGAGCCGAAGCCGATCTCCGTGACGCCGCCCACAGGGCATCGCCCCGCATCAACCGGGATGAGACCGTCCGCCTTGTCCGCGCCCTGGGGGATCTCGTCGCCGTCGTACGAAATGCGCCCGCCCGGGACAAAGCCGAGGTCTACCAGGCCCTCGGGCTGCGGCTGCGCTACGACCCGGCCCAGCGGACGGTGCTGGCCGAAGTCGCGCCCCGACCGCCCGCCGCGCATGGTCCCGGGAACGACAAATCCCCACGGTCTGCGGGAGACCGTGGGGATTTGGTTGGTGTCCGAGGGGGGACTTGGACCAATACCCCACGGATCACGCCCGTCGCTACGAAACTAGATCTCGCGCTTCCGTAGGTGCGGGTCGAGTCCACGGTGGGGCGCGGGGCAGATGGGAACGGGGGCGACGTGCGGTCCCCCGTGGCTCTGCTCACGGTGCAGGCTACGTACGATCTTCCGTAGGCGCATGGCTGTGTGCTTAGGGGCCCGCGATCACGTGCTGGTCATGACGCACTCTCCGTGACCTGCAGAGTTTCGTGTCGTGGGGAGGTTGACATTGCTGTCAAAGGTGCGGGTGGCGGAGCGATCATGCCGCATACTCAATCCCGTGCGGTGCGCAGGCTCGAATCCTCGGCGGGGGACCCACAACATGGGGACGAACGTGGGAACAGGGAAAACCGCTGGTTGCGGGCGAGCGGCTGGAGATCCAGACAGTTGTCCGGCTGAATCGGTAAGCCGTCGCTGCTGGACCGCAACTTCGAGTCCTGGGCGCGGGGTAGATGGAACAGGCGTGACGTGGTGTCTCACGGCACGTTCGTCGTCGTGGAGGCCGTGCTGGATCTCTGAAGCGGCCATTGCCGACCGCAGTTCGCCGGCGTGGACGGCTTGCCAGCCTGAAACGATCGTCCTTGCACGCCGTGACTCGGCCATTCGCCGTTCTCCAGCCATGTCGGACTACGGTAACTAATGAGGTTTCGGTTGGCGGTGTGCCTGCGGCTGGCCGCGGACCAGTTCGGTCCAAGCATGCCGAGCCGATACTGCATCTGCTTGAGATGGTGCGAGCCCGTGCGGCAAGTTCGCTAATGCTGCACAGGCCAGGTTGCCCATGCTCACCTTCCGGTGAGCCCATGCCCTCGGCTGGGGGTGGGATCGGCCGTAGGGGGGAGGCGGAAGGCAATCAGCCAGGTCCGTGCTGCGCTCGGCTCGCGCATCGAGGCGTCGACACGGTGGATGTAGTTTGGCCTGCACCAGCATGATGTTTCCCGCTGCTCATCTGCAGGCAGCCGGTCTACGACTACCTCGCGAATACGGCCTATCGCGAGGATCAAGCTTTATCGGCGGTAGGACAATACGGGTTCAAGCTCAGTAGCCATCGATATCCGTGCGCTCCGGTGCGCGTGTCCAGACGCAAGCGCCATCCGCGTAGAGTCCTGCCAGCAATTCATACGACCGAAGCAGGTCTTTATGGTGGTAGACCATGCCAGTCGCCATGATCTCGTCCACTTGAGTGCGCTGAATCAAATCATCCAGCTTTGCGCGCACTGTTTCTTGTCCTCCGATGATCTGGGACTCGAAGTACGCGTTGACGATTTCCCGCTCCGGGGCGGAGTAGGGGTAATTCTCTACTTCGTCCATGGTGGGAAGTTGGGAGCGAGGGGACTGTCCAGCCCCCAGCTTCTGCAGTTCGATGAATGCCAAGGCTCCCGGTTCTGCCAGCTTCTGGGCGCGCGCGTCAGTGTCGGCGCAGATGATGGGTACCGTTATGAGTGCATATGGTCGATCGAGTTCGATGGACGGCTGAAAGGCTTCACGGTACGTATCCAGGGCCTGGACTGTCTGCTGATCGTTCAGGTGATGCGCGAACGCGAATGGCAGGCCGAAGAGCCCGGCCATCTTCGCGCTGCGGACACTTGATCCCAGCAGCCACATCGGCGGCCGATTGCCGGCTGCCGGAATGGCCAAGCTGTCTTCGCTGAAGTAATTCCGCAGCTCGACCAGTCGTTTGGTGAAGTCTTCGATGGATTGGGTGCCAGCGGAGAGCTGCAGCGCCTCTTCAATACGCGGGTCGATGCCGGCGTTGCGCCCCACACCGAGGTCAATTCGCCCCGGGTGAAGCGCTTCCAGCATCCCGAACTGCTCGGCTACTACGAGTGGGGAATGGTTCGGGAGCATGACACCGCCTGAACCGATCCGCAACCGCGATGTGGCCGCTGCCAATTCGGCGATCAGTACGGCTGGAGCGGAACTGGCGATGCCGGGCATCCCGTGATGCTCTGCCAGCCAGTACCGCGTATAGCCGAGCCGGTCGGCATGCTGGGCGAGATCGAACGTATTGCGTAATGCTTGAGCTGACGTGGAACCAGTGACGATGGGGGCGAGATCCAGGATGGAGAAAGGTATGCTCATAGCGTGAGGTCCTAATGACGTGCTCTTTTGGATGCCAAGGGTTCCGAGGGGGCCTTCGCTCCAGTTTCGACAAACTGGATCAGCTGGGGCCGATATTTGCTGTGAGGACAGTGACGGCCTTGCGGGTATCGTCGGCGGCGAAGCGGACCTCCCGCACTTGTTGCGTCGGCTTTCCTGGCTTCGGCGCTACGGGGTACGGTTCGCGCAACTTGAGGCTTAGGGTGGTGGAGTCCCCGATCGGCATCGCCAGTACGCCGTCGTCGATCTGGACTGCTCTACGGTAGCCGCTGTGCCGGGCCGAGCGCACCGATTCCACCAGTTCGAGTGGGATGGCGATCTGGGTGAAATGGGCGAAACGCAGCATCATTTTTCCATCGCCAACGGTATGGGGGCGGACAAAGAGCGCTGCGATAAATCCGAGCACCCATACAGTCCCGTACACGGACAGCACCAGCAGGATGATGCGTACCACTGGCCAGGGGACCAGGAATTCGACGGCGAGGACCTCCAGCGGTACGAGGAAGACCATCACCCACATGAGGGGTTTGAGCTCGGATCCGTAGGTCAGGGTCTGGTGGCCTTCCGGAGCGTCGGGCTTCCGCCGGATCCAGCGCCAAAGGGCGCGGAAAAGTCCGAATTCCATCCCTATCGCTTTGGCCACGGGTGCGGGCAGTACCGTGGACAGTGCCTGATTGAGGGCCTCCTGGCCGTCGGCGCCCTGACTCCGGGAGGTCTTGAAGGCCCGTCTGGCGAGGGTGATCTCGGTGATGACAACCCCGGCCAGGAGCAGTTCGAGGAACAGTCCTACCGCCACGGCCTCGCCCAGGCTGAACACGCCGGTCCAGACGAAGCAGACCTGGGCGAGGACAATTGTGGGTGCCGCCCATCGCGCAGCGGTAGCGAGAAACTTCCGCAACGTCACTCACCTTTCCTTGCACGTGTGCTCGGTGTTCTGGCCATCATTCCATCCCCTTCTGCGTGGCAAGGCGGCGACGAGGTCTCCACTGGCCGGATTTCGATCTTTTGCAGAGGGGTGCCGGGCGAAGGGGTATGCGTCGCGTGGGACACCGTTACGGTCTCTCCCAGTCTTGTTCGACGACCACCCAGTTCTCGCCCGTCATTTGATGTTCGAGGAAGGTGTAGGGCAAGAGACCGTAGCCTTTGTCGCCCCAGCTGGTCCCCCAGCTGTTGCGGACCTGGAAGGCGCCGGGACCCGTGCCGCGGTCGTAGGGCGCGGTGTCGACCTGGTCGTCATAGCCGGTCAGGAGGACGACATGGGGCCCCACGGACTGCTCTGTCGTGAGCTGTGCGGGAATGACACCGCCATTGACAAGGGACAGGGAGATCGACAGGCAGAGCCGGATCTCCACACTTACTGGGATGCCCCGGGCGATCGCGCAGCGTGACAGTTCCAGCATGCTGGCTCCGTCCGGTGCGTAGAGCCGTCGCGCGACGGGGCGGGTTCGCCGGGCAGTGGTGTGGCAGTGCTCGGGTGGATCCCGGTCGACCCTGGTCAGGCCGTTCTCGTCGTACGGCCAGGAGGATTCCTCGCACAACCCGGATTCCGCCCAGGCGCGGAAGCTGTGTTCCAAGCGTGACCCTTTGCGCCCGGTGGCCCCGGCGAGCGCGCGCGAGAGGCGATAGTTGAACAGGACGGAGGCGGTGAATTCCAGCTGCTCGGCCCGGCGGGCGTAGTAACCGGCAATCGCTGCGGTGACCGCGGCGGTACACAGCGGAACCTGGCCCTGGTCGATCACAGGGGGCATCCAGTAGGAGAGGTTCATGCGCTCAGGCGTGCGCCCACTCGTCCACCACGGGAGCTCGATCCGGGACAGCCAGGTGGCGTCGGCGACAGCGGAGTCCGGGATGCTGCCCTTGCCGGTTGTTCCCTCTGCCGTCATGCCGGGTCCCGGTCGGTGCCCTCGCCGTGGTCGCCTTTCCGGCTCCGGACTGTCTGATCGATCCGCTTCTGGCGGCGGGCGACGGCGGTGTAGAACTCCCGCAAAGCGGCTTGGTCGAAGTCGGATGCGGGCCTGGTCTCGCGCGAGAAGGCGCCGGTGTCCGTGCCGCGGACGAGCAGCGCACTGTCCTCGCCTGCGGTGGGAGAGACCTGCGGGGTGATGTAGTCGATTGCGAGGTTGAACCGGCCGTCGGCGGTGTGGTTGGGGCCCGAGCAGTGCGCCATGGCCAGGTGGTGTGCGGAGCACTGGCCGGCTTTGAGGACGACATCCACAGCGGCCGCCTCGTCGATGTCAACGGCGATTTCCTCGCCGCGCATGATCTCCTCGAGCCCGGAACCGCTGAACCGGTGCGGCAGCGCACCCCGCAGATGCGAGCCACGGGCGTACCGCATGGTGCCGTTGGCGGCCGTGGTGTCGGTGAGCGCAACCCAGACGCGGGCCGCATGCTGCTGGAAGCCGTTCAGCCCGAGGTAGACGGCGTCCTGGTGCCAGGCGAGCGAACTGCCGCTGTGCGCGGGCCTGACGAAGAGGTTCGTGGACCACACCAGCAGATTCGGCCCGAGGAGCGTTTCCACCGCGTCGAGGATCGCGGGGTGGTGCACGATCCGGTCGGCCCAGGTGGACACCAGATGGATCTTCGGGAAGACGGCGTACCTCGCCAGGGCGCCACCCGCTGCGCTCACCGTGCGCAAGTAGGTGTGGCATGCGGCCAGCGACTGTTCGACTTCGGCCGGAGTGAGGGCGTCTATAGGAAATGCGAAGCCGTCGGTACGGAACCGCTCCGCCAGGTCGGTGGCGATCGTGTTCATCAGGCAGCCACCTTTGAGGCAGCCAAGGTCTCGTACGTTGTGGCGTCCTGCCGCATCCTGGCGAGAAGGGCGATGGCGTCCTCTCGCTTGGCGTCGGGGGCCTCGGACGAACGCAGGTAGTCAGCGAGGCGCTGCCGGTCGGGTTCGGGCATGACGCCCTTCAGGTGGCGCAGGGCGGCGGTGCTGGTGCGCTGCGGAAAGTACAGGGACTTGGCGGCCTTCAGGAATAGCTCCGCATTCTCCTCGCTCACCACCTCCCGGCGTAGTGCTGCCTCGGTCGCGACCCGGATGTTGACCATGGGTTCACACACCGGGCGCAGCGACTCACTGTCGAAGGTGATGGCGACCTCGTCATCGTCTTCCAGCGTGCCGGAGGCATACATGGCGTAGACGGTGCCGACGCCGGTCATCCCGTAGACATCGAGCTCGGCGGCCCGCAAGGCCCCCATGCTGGAGGAGCCATAGACACGGACGCCGCGGTCCATGGCCCGCAGAATCTCCTTCGGGGAGATCGAGAAGCTCTGGAGGAACTTTCCGTCGATAATGCCGATCTGTTGCGGTGGTTGCTTTTGTGCCATGAGGGCGCCGATGCCGCCGCGCTCGATGGGGGGCAGGAACTCCGCATCGGGCAGGTGGGCAGACGCCTCCTCGTGCGGCAGGCTGGGGCCGACGAACACGACCGTGCGCATGGTGTCTTCTCCCGTCACTGGGTGGAACCGGCTGTCCGCAGTCGCTGCTGAGCGGAGTGGATGGTGGTCAGGGCGCTGTTCCACGCCTGTGCGGCTCGGGGCCCGAGCTTGTTGCGGTCGACTGTCCAGGACTCGATGCCGGGCACGATGACGCGGACGACCGTGGCGGGTACGCCGGGCGCGGACAGGTCGACGACGATGGCCTGGTCGAGTCCGCGGGACCGCAGCCGTTGCAGCAGCAGCCGGACGTCGTCCATGACGTCTGTGCTGGGATGGGACTGGACATCTTGGAATCGGACGGGACGGGCGGAGGGCTTGATAGCCCATGAGTCGGGGTTCGCGCGGTTGCTGCGCCGTACGTGGTAGAGAGCCTTCTCCACGGGCTGTCCTGCGGCGGTGATGTCCTCGCGCATGGCCTGAATGTCCACGACGCGGGACTGGGCGACCTCGCTGATGGCCCGCACGACCGCAACCTCGGCGTCCGGGTGGGTGCCGATGCCATGGTGGGAGCGGGAGAACGAGTCGGCTACGTACTCCGACACCACCGCCTGGAAGCTGGGGATGCCCGTCGCCGAGGTGATGTTCTTGACCTCGATGGCGATGCCGGCGTCGAGGAACTTCTCCATGAAGAACTGCGCGCGAGGCGGGAGCGTCGCCGGGTCGAGGCTGGGGTGGCGCTCCTGCGCCCAGGCGCGGATGGCAGCTCCGACCGGTCCGGCCCCGTCGTCGGCGGCGAGTTTGCCGAGGCGGTTGGAGATGAGGTCGGCCATGGTCCAGTCGTCGCGTTCGACGAGTTCGCACAGAGCGTGGCAGATGGCCTCTTCCAGTGAGTTGCCCGAGGCGATGCCGTTGGTGGTGGAGACCGGGTAGCAGGGGACCTCGTGGTAGCTCATGTAGTAGCCGGCCAGGAACTGCGGTACGAGGATGGTGTGTTCGCCCATCAGGTCGAAGCCTTCGACCCAGGAGATGGGGGTGTCGATGTTGTAGGCGTGGTGCAGCTCGAAGTTGCATGATCTGGGGTCGAGAACGCGGCGCCCCGACGCTTCCAGTTCGGTGTAGGAGGCGATCGCGGCCGGCCGCATCGGCAGAGCGGCGGCGAAGCGCTCGGCGGCCTCCATGATGGCCGACGTCTTGGCATCGATCTTTGTGGCGCCCTTGCCGTTGTAGACGGAGATGATGTCGAACGACCGTGGGGATATAGCGTTGTAGACGGGTATGCCGACCCGGTCGAGGCCTGTGATGTCGGCGACTCTGGTCACCCCGATTCGCTTGAGATGCGGGGCCATGCGCGCGTACGTGGTCTCGGCAGTGATCTCGCGGTGCGGGCCGTTTCCGGTGATCTTGGGGACGCTGGAACGCAGTTTCAACGCAGGGACTCCTTGAATGCGCTGTCCGCCGGGCCTGTCACTGGAGGCCAGCGGGTTCGAGGTGGGAGGTGCCATCGCCGAAGTACCGGTAGGAGTAAGAGAGTGCCTGCCCGGGGGCGACCTTGACGGGTTCACGAAACGCCCAGGCGGCGGTGTACCAGTGGCTGCGGGCGCAGCCCAGCCAGGGGGCTGTCGACAGTGTGGTGTTCGGCCCGAGTTGTGCTTCGAAGTGGACGACGATGCCATTGGTCTCGCCCGCGCGGTCGGCGGCGAGAGTGCAGCGGGTTTCCAGCGGACCCGTCATGTCCTGTTGGAGATCCACCTGGTACAGCTCGGCCGGTTTCGAGAGGAAATCCCAGGTCTGCACGGCCTCCGGGCGCTCGTAGAAGCCGATGGAGCGTCGACTCTCGGACTCTGCCATGGGGCCGAAGTCGATGCCGAACATCTCCTTCCAACGCGCGAGATGGTCCTGAGTAACCCGATGCTTGTCGAGCACGTCGTCGGGTATCCGGGCAAGTGTGGCGAACGAGGTAAGTCGGCCGGGAACCAGACGGGCTGAGTCCTTCATCAGCCGACGCCGGGCGTCCTGTACGGTCTCCCAGATCTGCATGTCCAGCGCCTCGTTGCCCACGATGTCCGTCAGCAGGACGTCTGCCCGCTCGGGAAGTTCGAGCTGGGGCGACCAGCCACGGATGAACTCGATGCGGTCGGCCACGCCGTTGCGTTCGGCGATCCGCTGCGCGAGGTGGACCATGCCGGCGGGCTCGACCGCGTAGACCTTGCGGGCTCCCGCCTGGGCCGCAGTGATCGCCAGGATGCCGGAACCGGTGCCCAGATCGAGGACCACATCCCCGTCACGGACCGTTTGACGGACCGCTTGCTGGAAGGCGGCTTTGCGTACCGGGTCTTCCAGCATGGCGATGTGGACGAACGCGGCGTCGTAACCCCCTTTGGGGAAGGGCTGGTCGCTGAAGCCCTCGGTCGGCTCGGTGCGCAGCAGCCCCGCCTGGTGGAGCGAGACCACGGTTGCCAGCGCCTCCTGTGCGGCTCTGGGGCCCTTGAGCCGGGGCCCAAGCAGGGTCAGCGCCTGCCCGACGGTGCGCGGCTGGTGGAAGAGGTCGAGCAGCCCGAGCGCGTCATGGCCGAGCTTGAGGATCCGGCTCTCGAAGTGGATCTTCACCTCGTTGCTGGTGTCGGCCTCGGCGATGAAGGACGGTGCCCGGTGGAGCACGGTGTCGGGTGAGAGTTTCGGCATGTGCTGATCACTGTCCTTGTGGATGGGTGTATCGGGCGGCTGCCTGGACCAGAGCGGCGGAGATGGCCGGCTGGAAGTCGCCGAGTGAGCCGGCTTCCCGTCGCCCCTCAGTGAGGGAGATGCCCTCCTTTGGCTCGACGATCTGATAGCCGTCCTCGCGCAGCTGGTCCACGTTGCGGCGTACGGCGCGTTTGGACCACATGGCCGCGTTCATGACCGGGGCGATGAGCACGGGGCACTCGGCGGCAAGCAGCGTGGCCGTCAGGACGTCGTCGGCGATGCCGTGTGCTGCCTTCGCCAGGAAATTGGCGGTGGCCGGCAGGACCACCAATATGTCCGCCCAGGCGCCGAGGGCGACGTGGGCGGCGCCTCCGCCCTTGTGGTCCTCCCAGTCGGTCACTGGCGTATGGCCGGTGACGGCCTCGATCATGCGCGAGCCCACGAGAGCGTGGGCCTGCGCAGTCATGACGGTACGGATCTCCTCAACTCCGACGGTGCCGCGCAGCCACGCGTTCACGTGGGGGACCGCGACGGCGGAGAACGAGCCGCACACGCCCCACAACAGCCGTACGCCGGCCATCGCCTGCTGTGGGCTGGTGGCATGCTCGGCCATCATCCGGTCACCCCCTTGGGAGTTCCGAACGCACCGAGGATGCCGGGCAAGGATGGTTCTGCCCGTCGCAACAATTCCTCGGCGCCCTCTGGATCGGACGCCGACCAGGCGCGCAGGGCGACATGCTGGAGAACGCTGGAGGCGAGGTGACCGGCGAGACGCGCGTGCTCAACGTCGCTCAGCCGGGTGCCCCGGGCAGCCTCATACCCTTCGGCTATAAGCCGGGCCCGCTGCTCCTGGAGTCCCTGCGCGCCCAGGGCCGCTGCCGCCTGCACGAGGTCCCGCAGTAGGAACGCGAGGTCGGTCATGGGGTCCCCGGTGCCGGCCTCCCGCCAGCCGAGCACCCGCGGCACGGGGCCGGGGACGCAGGAAGCGGTCGACAGTCGGCCGTGCACGACGGCTCGCGGGAACGCCTCGGTCACTCTCGCCGCGGCTGCATAGGCGAGGCGCTGGATTCGCGGGGCCGCGGCCTTGTTGAGGCGGTCGCGGGCAGCGCGGATGCCGTCCGCTGCGCGCGGCGCCGCTTCGAGCCAGGCCGGACAGGCCCTGGCCGGCAGATCAGCCGTGCGCTCGACGGGGATGGAGTGCAGTTGGGCGAGGAAGCTGCCGAGTTCTCCGAACACCTGCTCCGGGTTGGCGGTACTGGCCGGGCTACCGAAGACGGTGTCGCTGAGCAGCCTGGGAGTGACCACCACGGGGTGGACGGCCGTGCAGTCGTCGGCAAGCACCGGGACACATGCGTGTCGGGCAGCCTGTGTCGGGCCGATCACCTCGGTGATATGGCGTAGGGCTGTGCCGTCGAGATAGGCGGGGCTGGCTGCCGGGACGCTCTCTCCCCAGCGGTAACCACCGTCCACCCGGAGGCAGATGCGGGTGACGAACGGGCCGGGAAGCGAGCGCACCGGCTGTCCGGTCCGCACAGCAGATCGGGTCATCGGGCGGCACCTTCTTGGGAATTGAGGTACGGCTTTGCGGGGTCGAGTCGCTCTGCCCGGTACCGCTCCTTGATGGCGCGCAGCCGGTCCGCCGCAGTGGTGTGACCGTCGCGCCATGCCGCTACCAGCCCCTCGGCGACCAATAGGCAGCGGTGCTGGCCGAAGCTCATGAGGCGGCCTTGCCGCTGCTCGGGCTCGTCCGCCATCCACCAGCCTTTGCCCAGCTCCAGCGCGAGGGCCGGGCCGGTATCACGGAGTGCGTCGACGTGTTCGCGGTGGACGTCCGCCAGCTCCCGCTTTTGGAGGCGCCAGTCGTTCCGGTACAGATAGAGGACCATCGCATCCCGCCGCCCGTACCCCTCTGGGTGGTTGGCCGCCTTCAGCTGGTACGGGACACGCGCGGCGCACAGCCGCCCGGTGATCGCGCGCATGAGGTCAGCCGCTGCTGCGGGGCTCCGGGGTGTGTAGTACAGGCGTATGACGGGCCGTTCCCCGTGACGGGGCATGCCCTCGTCGCTGATGGCGAGGTACCAGCCGGGATACATGTACGGACGATCCGGCGGGAATCTGACACTCACCCGCTGGCCCGCCGTGGCTGCTGGCGGCAGGGTCTCCGACTTGGTGACCGTCAGGGTCAGCCCGTTCTTGCGTACGCGGCGGCCTTCGGGTCCCGCCGTGATCGTCTGCCAGTCGTTGTCCCAGTAGCCGCTGCCCTGGTTGGCCTCGGCCAGTGCGCGTGCCACGGCCGGGTCCTCACGTCTGCGGGTGCCCAGCACCACCGGCGCGCCGTCGATCAGCCAGCGTGCGGCGCGGGCATCACCGGCGTAGTAGCTCAAGTACAGGAACCTGGACAGGTGGGGCAGGACGGGGAGGTCCCCGGGAGCGGACTCGACACCGGGGGCAGGGCGGAGCTCGCCCCACTCGCGGTGGTGGAAGGCCGAATCGTTCAGGACCTCCACGTCTTCGGCAATCGCGGAGAACGCCGCTTCGTACGGGTTCATGCTTCCGCCTTCCGGGGCCGGGCGGGAGCGAGGAGCCTGGCCAGGCCCTGCGGGGCGTTCAGCAGTTTGCACCCCACAAAGAGGCACAGGTGTCCGATACGCCCCAGTGAACCGACCTGCTCCAGTCGCCCGGCCGCGTACATCAAGAGGGACAAGCCGGCATATTGGAAGATGGCATTCCACTGCTCGGTCGAGAGCGGAGCGCTGTGTTCGTAAGCAGCGAGGAAGAGCCCGACGTTGCGTCGCACGGTGGCCCAGGTATCGGCGTCGGATAAGCGGTCGGCATCGCCCCGCAATGTGTGCAGCCACTGGATCAGCAGCTGGCCGACGATCGTGCCCACGTCCAGCATGGGGTCACCAAAACCGGCCAGTTCCCAGTCGATCAGGGCAACCTGGGGGTGCTGACAGTCGGCGCCCTTGACCAGGATGTTGTCGTCCCGGAGGTCGAAGTGCACCAGACTCTTCGGACCCCAACCGTCCCGCAGGCGCGCCACGCTCTCGTCGACCGACTGCATGGCAGCCGCATAATCGGAGTAGTCCATTCCGGGCCCGCTCGCGAGCTCGCCAGGGGTCAGGCGTGCGAAGGATGCGAAGGGAAAGGCGATGATCTGCGGGCTGTACCGCGCGTCAGTGATGATTTGGTCCACGGGGGCGGTGTGTATTCCTGCCGTCACCGATGCCAGTGCGGCCAGCACCCGAACGGGAATATCTGGGGATCTTCGAGTCGCTTCCCGCATCGACGTGAAGCCGGTCTTCCCCTCCATGATGATGGTTTTGGTTTCCGGGTCAGTCGCAATGAAACGAGGAACCGCCGATCTCGCGAAATGCGGAACGCCGGATTCAGATATCAGCCTCAGCATCGCCTCCTCGTTGCCCGTGGCCGTGCCGACCGCCTTGGCGGTTGCCGGATCCACCTGCTTCAGGACGAGCGCGGTACCGTCCTCGAAATGAAGCATTACCACGCTGTTGCGTGCCGTGAAGGTCTGCACCTGCACGATGTTGCCCTGGTCGATGCCAAGTGAAGCGAGCCAGGAACGAGCCCGGGCCGTTGCGGGCCCGGACTCGTCCGGCAGCGCTTCGCACCAAGGCGAAGACATGCTGCTCTCCCGTCTGGCCTCAAATGGCGTGATGCCGGCAGGGCCGTGCGAAGCGCTGGTCATCATGAGCTGAACGACTCAGATCAACAGTGGAAGGCCACCGTCGCGGCGGCCGCCATCACGCTGCCCTGAGCCTCCTCGTCGGGCGAGATACCTGCCTTCTCCTCAAGGAAGGACTGCAGTTCCTCGGAGCTGACGCCGGCGAGCTCCTCCAGAGCCTTCTCCCCAGAGGTGGGGTCGATCACCGCGCGCTGCTCGTCGGTCATCGACGCCTCGGCGTCCTGGATCTTGCTGACGAGATCAGCGAAGGCGGTCTCATCGACCGCAGAAACCATTGCTTCGGACATTTGATCCTCCTGATTCGTCCCCCGCCTGTCAGCTGGGGAATCAAATGGACAGCCATGATCTAAACAGATTGTTGTATCTCCCTGTCAACAGGTCTCAGGCATTCCATTTGTGAGTATTGAAAATTCGATTCAGGCACGCCAAGGAGCCTGTCGGCATTATTTCCGACAGGCTTCATGGCGCTTTTTGATTATGTGAGTGTGAAAGGCGGCGGCAGTGTCAGGTCAAAAAGCTGGAGGCCGCCAGAAGTCGAGATGCGTGCATGGCGAGTCAGCCATCAGAAGCCCCCGTTGAATGATCTGGTCGTCTTCCGGAGGGTAGGTCCAGGCCAGGCTCTTCCGGTAGGGGGCTGTCTGGCTGGCCGAAAAGTTCAAGTCGTTCCCTGGCTTGCGAGCCTCCGTTGTTACTGGTGGTACATGTGTGACTCAGCTCCACGTGTAGCCAATTTGGCCGAAAGAAGATCTGTACCCGCAGGACAAGCGCTGCAAGATCACTGGCAACCGCATCCGCACCACGGCCGGCAAGCTCGGCCTGCCCCACCTGGCAGAAACGATCAACGAGTACATCCGCCGGGCGAACGAGGACAAGCTCGGCTATCTCGACTTCCTCGACCTGGTCCTCTCCGAGGAACTCGCCGTCCGCGACGACCGCCGCTTCCGCAACGGCCTGCGACTCTCCAAGCTGCCGCACCACAAGACGCTGGACGAATACGACTTCTCGTTCCAGCCCGAACTCGACCCGCGCAAGGTCAAAGACCTCGCCACCCTCTCGTTCGTGGAGGCCAAGGCCAACGCAGCTCTGCTGGTCCGCCGGGGGTCGGCAAGACGCATATCGCCGTCGCGCTGGCGGTCGCGGCCTGCCGGGCCGGCTACTCGATCTACTTCACCAGCCTCGACGACATGGTCCGCCAGCTCAAAGCCGCCGAAGCCGCCGGACGGCTGACCATCAAGCTCACCACCTACCTGCGGCCGAGTGTCCTCGCGGTCGACGAGGTCGGCTATCAGCCCCTGGAACGAGCGGAGGCGAACCTCGTCTTCCAGGTGATCTCCAAGCGCTACGAGAAGGGCTCGATCATCCTGACCTCGAACAAGACCTTCAGCGAATGGGGTCAGGTCTTCGGCGACGAGGTCCTCGCCACCGCCATCCTTGATCGTCTCCTGCACCACTGCGAGGTGGTCTCGATCAACGGCCCGAGCTACCGACTCAAGAACCGCCTCCAGGCCATCGAGCGCGAGATGGACGTGGCCTAACAACTGGGGACGTTCGCCCGTACGCGCCTGGGGAGAAAACCTCGTACGCCGACAACGGCCATTGAAGTCATCTTCACCGACGCCGACGGTCGCGGCTGGATCCGGGGATCTGACCGGCCTGGAGCTGCCGGCAAACACCCGCCGCATAGACGACCAGCGGGTACAAGATGCGGTGGACGCGCTGGAAAACGCGATCGGAGTCGGTGAGGTGTCCGCACCCGAAGCCCGGCGGATGTTCACCACCCGCTACCGCCCCCCCCGCTGCATGCGAACGCTTGGGACCAGGACCAGCCACCGCTTGGCAGCCGACGGCGGGTTCCTCTCAGCCTGCGCCTGTCTCCCCACCGCCTACGGATGCGCCGGGCATGGTGGAAGCTGACACACCCGTATACGTGGCTGCCGGGGCTCTACAGACTCCGACGGGTTCTGCGTCGGGGGCTGGCCGGCGTCAATACGGTGGTTGGTGGTGCAGAAGGCGCGGAGGCTTTGCCGGACAAGCCGGAACTCGCCGAGAACGGCGAGGGCCCAGAGCAGCGGGCCTAGCTCCCAGTGGGCATGCCGTGATGCGCCGCTACCAGCGCCCATGTGGAGCGGGCGCCCGGGCCCGATCACGCGGGGGCCGCCACAGTCTGGCCCCCGGAAGCACGCGGGCTGGGATCATCGACGGCGACCTTGGAGCCGCAGGGCGGGCTTCGGGCGAGATGCAGGGGCTGACTCAGAGCGGCCGCCCGTAGGCCAGCGGATGCGGGCCTGTGGGGGCGGGTGTTCCAGCGACAGAGAGGCTCCAGGCGTGTCGGATCAGGCTGCGGGCAGTAGGCCCTGCTTGGCACGGTCGGCCGGACTCTTGCCGGCGCATTCACCCCGGAGAGCGACTTGGCCTGGAGGCTGTCCGCAGCCAGTCGGTCAAGGCCCAGGTCGATCGTGCGGTCGTAGGCGTTCAGTGTGGTCAGGCGTAGGACCTCGCCCATGCCGAGAGCGATCTCTTCGTCCCGATGCCGGCGCAGGGTGGTCGCCGAACAGGTGGTGTCGGCGACCCGCTCGTAGCCCATGCCGGAGAGCAGAATCAGGCTGGGCCTGTCGGAGATCACCTCGTCGGGGATGCGCGGGTTGTGGCAGCCCAGCGCGTGCTCGTCGTGATGAGTAGGCAGCTGCGCGAGGAACTCCTCACGCAGCGGGTTGATGATGCGGGACAGGGTGACAGGTGCGGTGTCTCCCCAATCGCGGAGCGTCAGCAACTCCGCGATCAAGGCGCTGTGCCTGTCCTGCTGCCGAGTTGGCCTATCCGCGACCTACTGGCGTACGCCATTATGCCGACATCGTGAAGGACGAACGGTCGGCCGACCTGCCTCGGGCGTTCCTGCGCGCGGTGGAACCGCCCAAGAGTCACCGGCAGCCGCAACTGCCGACAGGCGGCCCGACTGCTGCTGAGCGCCCGAACCCGCTGCCAGGCGTAGGGCCCATAGGGAGAGTTCGAGGCATACTCCTCGGCCTTGTGTGCCGACCGGAAGCGCAAGAGGAACTTGAGGAAGACCTTGGCAGGCACTGGTCCTGAATGCCGCGCGCACTCGCGGTATTGCCAGAGATGGGTCCCGTGACGGTTTCCCCACTGCGGCGGGCGGATGCACGATGCGAGACGAGAGCCGTCTTCATAGGGAGGCTTTCGTGTCTCAAGGAGATCAGCCGTCATCGGGACGCCGGGGGCAGAAGAACCCGACGGTCAGATACGAGTACGTCGTGGTGGAGGGTGCTGACGGGGAGGAACTGGGCCGCCGCCAAGATGCCGCGATTCTGGAAGTGCTACAGTACCTCGCCGCACATCGCGGAGTTCACGAGGACGCTAACCGTACGCACGGTCGCCGACCGGACCGGGGAGCACAGAGTGAGGGGATAGGCCTCCTGGGGGGTTTCCCAGCCAGGAGGTAGAACAACTCGCCGCGTTCCGATGTTCTGGGTGTCCATGGAGTGCACGCCCGCGCAAACATCGCCGACATGCACTCGCGGCTCTTCAGGCTTATGACCTGCGGCTTTGACCGGGAGCGCGGCAACGAGCCCTGCATCGCAAAGAGGCCCGCTCCTGGGAGGAGCGGGCCTAAAAGGCACCTGACCTGCGGAAACGCAAATCCTTAGGGTGCCCCCGGCAGGGGGCCCAGAACATGGGAACGCGCCAAGCCGGTCGGAGAGGATGAGCTTGTGATCCGGGCGGTGGTTCACCTCAAGGCGTAGGACCGCTGGTCGCAGGTACGAGTCCCGGGCTGGGCGCGACCCAGATGGGAGTGGATGCGGCCAGCGGGTTCCTGGGGCACGGGTCACGATCGAAGCGATCTACGACGTGGCGTAGAGGGATGGTTTTGTATAGCTACGGTCTTGAACGAAGCGGTACCCGGCGTACAGGCCGACTTATCTGTCATTGTGGCTGTGGTTGGGCATACACCTTGGCCAAAGCCAGAACGGCTACATTCCCCGCTTGTACCCGAGATTCCCAGGAGTTGCCGCCCGATTGTGCACGCTGCTCCCGTCGCGCCGAGGGCAGGCTCAGACGGTGAGCGGTAGCTGCCGTCGTGGCACCATCCCCGCGGATGCGGGGAGCAGCCGGCGCCGCACGTGGATGACCGGATGCGGGCGGGACCACCCCCGCGGGTGCGGGGAAGCAGGCCGTACCCGAAAGACTCGCCGGCCCGGCCGATGGACCACCCCCGCACTCGCGGGGATGGTCCCGACCACCGCCACCCGGTGCACGCGTGGGCGGAGTGCTCCCCGCACCCGGGGATGGTCCCGGCGGCAGCCGGTTGCCGCGCCCGGCACGTCACGTCCTCCCCGTACCCGCGGGGGTGGTCCCGCCAGGCCGCGGCGGGCGAGGGACTTGTCGGTGTGCCCCCGCACCCGTCGAGAGGGACCCCCGGGTCACCGTGCAACGGCACGCAAGGGGTGTGACACGCACCTTGGTGTCTGCGTAGCCAATTGCAGCCACAAGCGATCATGGGTAAATATGACAAGCTGGCTGTGTTGCGTGTGTGGCCTGACGTGACTGGTCGGGCTGCCGTGAATCAGTGCGTCCGCGGTACCCATCCTATGACCAGTGGATGGCGTGGTCGGCGACTTCAGCTGAGCAGTGAAGGGTGCAGGAACGTATCGGCGGTAGGCCGCAGGCGTTCGGTGTGACGGGGCGGGGGCATTCGGCCGTGGGTGGTGGCTCGGGGGGTGGGCCTGGCTCCGCAGAAGTGGGGGTGTGGTCAGGTGGAGATCAAGCTCAAGCCGGAAGAGATACCGCAGTACACCGGTGATCTGGCGCAGTTGGAGAAGGACCACGCGGCGCTGACGAAGGACGCCGGGCACATCCGCACCACCGGCTCGGATGTCCACTCCCACTTCCAGGGTCTGTCTGCCTACTACAAGGCCCCCGAGGCCGAGCAGCTCTTCGCCACCACCAAGCCGGTCAAGGACCGGGCCGATGGCTTCGCCGATGACCTGGAGACCGTTGCCTCGGCGCTGTCGGACTACGCGGATGAGATCCGGCCGCTGACGACCAAGCTGGCGGACCTGAAGAAGAAGGCGCAAGCCTTCATCCGGGACCACAAGGACGATGACGACGCGGACTACGACGACGAGCTGACTGCCGAACACAACCAGATCCGCGACGACATCAATGCCACCGTCGCGGCGTTCTGGGCGGCGGAGCGCACCTGCTACAACAAGATCGTCGCCCTGTGGAACGGCCCCAAGATGGTGGCCGGGGACGGTTCCAAGAAGGAGCACCAGTACGGCTTCAAGGCCGAGGACCTGAAGAACGCGAAGGTGCCGTGGGGCGACCCGGTGGAGCTGAAGCACCACTGGTACGACGTCGGCCACTGGGTGAAGTCCTTCGCATGGGACGGCATCGTCGTCGACGGGATCTGGGGCACGATCAAGGGCCTGGGCACTCTGGTGGGCGTCGACGGCTGGGACGCCGCGGGGCAGGCCTGGAAGGGTTTGGCCCAGCTGGGCACCGGCTTGGCCATTCTGACCGTCGGCGGCCCGGGAGCGGCCGCCTTCATGGCGCTCCCGGACGACAAGCTGCCCTCCTGGCTGCGGGACTCCCGGAACACGATGAAGGAGACCGGCAAGGCCCTCGTTGCCTGGGACGAGTGGGGCAAGAATCCCGGCCGTGCCGCAGGCGGGGTCACCTTCAACGTGCTCACCACCGTCTTCACCGGCGGCGCGGGCGGCGCCGCGGCCGGTGCGGGCAAGGCCGGAGCAGTCGCCAAGGCCCTCTCGGTGGCGGGCAAGGCCGGCAAGGTCATTGACCCCATGACGTATGTCGGCAAGGGCGTGGGCGCGGGCCTGTCCAAGGTCGGCGACATCGCCAAGAGCCTCAAGGGCATCGGCAGGATCGACATGCCCGCCCTGCCCGAGAACGCCGTCGAGCTTCCGGAAGGGTCGGTGGCGCTGCCCGACGGCACGGTGAATCTGCCCGAAGGCGCGGCGATACCCAAGGGCGCCCTCGAACTGCCAGGCGCGGGCGTCAAGTTGCCGGAAGGCTCCGTCCCCCTGCCCGAGGGCACGGCCAAGCTGACCGACTTCGACGGCAACACCGTCTACGTCGACCCCAAGGGCAACCTGTACGACGGCACCGGTGCTATCAAACAGCACCACGCTGAGGCGCCCGCTGACATGGTCGACAACGCCACCCACCCCACCACCGACGCGACCACGCCCCGCGTGGAGGCCCCGGCCTCGGGCCGGGTCCTGGTCGGCGCCGGAGCCGCACACACCGCCGACAACGCCGCCCACCTCCACCTCGGCGACAGCCTCGACACCACCTTCGACGACACCGGCCGCATCACCGATGACGTAAACGCTCCCGGCGGCCATCACGGTGACATGTCAGGCAGCGGCCCCGGCCACGTCCCCGGAGGCAGCGCCCACGACCTTGGCCACGGCCCCTCCGCCCACCATGAACCATCCACCGGCGGCAACCACACCGGTGGCCAGGGCGACGGGCTGGCAGGCGGCCACAGCAACGGCGCATCGGGCGGGCACGCGCACGACTCCGGAGGAAACAGCGGCGTCCATGATGATCCCGCCGGTGGTCATGGCGAAGGCGCGAGCGGCGGAATGGGCGGTACGGGGCGGATCGCGGACGATGCGGCGACGCCCGCGCACCATCCCGATGGGGGCGCCGGAAACTCTGGTACGGGACACGGCGGCGAACGTCAGCTGACCCCCGAAGAGCTCAAGAAGATCCAGGACGAGCACGTCCGGAAGGCCAATGAAGACCCGGCGTGGCGGGCGGAGCACTACGACGAACTCGGTCGCCGAAAGCGCATCGGGAAAGTCGTGGACGGTGCTCAGCTTCCCCAACTGACCAAGAACGCTGAGGGCAAGTGGATCGCCGCGCACGATCAGCCGAGCGGGCCGTCCGAGAGCAAATTCGGGGCGAAGCCCCTCGGGCCGGACACGGTGCCGGACGGGAACCTGCCGGAGCTCGACCGCACCACGGCGAACCGCAAGGCATCCGTGGACCTCATCAATGCTGAGAAGGCGTTCGATGATGCGCCGACCCCAGAGGCGGAGCAGGCCCTCGCCAAGGCCAGGGAGGCGTACACGGATCGGCTCGGCACCACACCCAACAACAGCAAGATCTCCGAAACGCTCGGCGAGAAGGCCGCCGCGCTGCATGTGGTCCCCCACTCCTTCCCTGATGCCGAGGTGGTCCCGCTTCCGAAGACGCCCAACGGCGCCAACATGTTCGATCAGGTGTACAGGCTCGACTCCGACGGGCACTACCTCGTCGTCGAGGCGAAGGCGCCATCCGGAGATCTCGACTGGCGACATGGCCGGGCCGACCCTGAAGACCCGGCGAACCCGCACGTCGGCGATGACGGTGGGGCCAAGGGGATGAGAGTCAAGCAAGGCACCCGACTGTATGTCCGCACGATCCTGGGTGAGATGACGAGACGCGGTGGGCGGGACGCCGAGATTGCGGCTGACCTCCGAACCGCGCTCAAGGAGGGGAAGCTGCAGTACGTGCTGGTGAAGGCAGCGAAACCCAATGGCTCCAATTACGCTGGTGCTGTGCTGGAGTACCTGAAGATCTAATGAAAGGAAGGCGAGTGGTCACGCGCATTCCGCGCCACGACTTCCCCGCGGGCAACCCGGCGGAGGCCATGGCCCCGATCATCAAGAACACCGAATCGGTGCTCGACGAGATCGAAACGTCCGAGTTCGACCGGTTCGATGCCCTGGACCTTGCGCTGACCACCGCGAAGTGGCACTGCCTGACGGATCCCATGGCGACCGAATTCCCGACGTGGGAAGCATGGGTCACGGCCATGCAGGTCGGCTCCGCGCTGTTCGTGTCGGGTACGGCGGCTGAAGGCCCCGTACCCTGCCGCATCGGGAGCCGAGGAGAGGTGAAGAACCTTCCCGCCACCGGCCCCCAGGAGTACCTGCACGCGGGAAACTGGCTCACTGCCTACTATTTGGCGGCGATCTGCCGTGAGAACGAGCGCCTCAACCAGCTGGCCCAGGTGCCCGTGTCCTTCCTCCGCGCCTCCGGCGTCGAATTCGACGAGTACGTCTATGCGTGGGTGGAAACCCTGCAGAACGCCTGGTTCGGTCGGCGGGAAACCTGGAACACCCTGGCCACCGCCGTCAATGGCACTGCTCCCGAAGCCACGCGGATTGCCAGCACGGAGCTGATGCTGAAGATCCTCTACCCGCCTCTCGAACTGTTCCACCGCTACCAGCGCCAGGAGGCCGATCGGTTCAACGCGGCCCTGGTCGACGCGCTGACCTGGCACAAGGAGTACTGGACCGCCGACGAGGCGCGGAACCGGAACGGCGAGGGCCTGGTGGCACTCGGCCCGCTGGCCATCGCCTGCATGGCCCATGACGCCGGCCTGCCGATCGAGGTCGAGTCGGAGTACCTGCCCAAGGCGCTTCTGGAGCGTTCCTGGATCGGCGAGTTCGCCACCTGATCTGGCACGGACACTGAATCCGGGGTCGGGAAGTTCTCGGCGATAGGGCAGGCCAGAATTTCGGCAGCCTTGGTCGCGCAATGAGTCAGGAGCTGAGGGACGGGCCGCGGTCGTGTCATGACGTGCCGCGCCGACCTACCCCAGATCCCGCCCTTCCGGCCTCAAGAAGCGTCGTATTCCCAAGTCCGGCCGGTCTGCCGATATTCCTCCACAGGGATGGGCTCGACGCCCGGCCGCATGCGGGCCGTGTAGAGAAGACCGTCGAGATGGTCGATCTCGTGGTGGATCAGGCGCGCGAGTCCGCGTTCGTACGTCGTGGACACGGTCTCGCCGTTCAGGGCGGTGGTCTCCACGGTGATCCGGAGTGGGCGGGGGACCATGCCGCGTACGTCGAAGAAGGATAGGCAGCCCTCGTACTGTTCGTCCGTTTCTTCGGAGGCAGCGGTGATCCGAGGGTTGAGAAGGATGACGGCCGGGGCTTCGGGAGTGGGAGGCTGGACGACGGCCGCGGCGCGCCCGATGCCGATCTGTGGGGCGGCGATGCCCATGCCCTTGGCGAAGGGGTGGGCCTGGCCGACGCGTTCCATGGCCGCGAACAATTCGTCCACGATGCGCTCGGCTTCCTCGCGCTCGGTGGGCAGATCGAAGGTTCGGGCGGGAGTGGCGAGGATGCCGGCGCCGTCCTGGACGACTCCGAGATCGCGCATTCGCTGGCTGGGCCGCACGTCAATCACCTGAACTCCTTCTGGTCCGTGTCGCGTTCGGGCCGGGCCCGGAACCGCCACTCCAGACGGTACCGAGCATGCAGGGCGGGAGTGGTCGTGATCCATGTGAATTGCCGTTGTCCCTCCTTTTCGATGCGGACCGGAGGGGTTCGCAGCGGAGAGGCTTCGGCGGTCATGGAGGTCTCGGTGCCCCACACCACCGGGTCGAGGGAGACGGGGAAGGCGAGCTGCACTTCCAGCTGTTCGGTGGGCAGCCGGACGGCACGTTGGAACCAGTTGCCCCACTTGTTGTCGCCGATGCGGTAGGCGTACTCGATCCACACGGACTCGCCGGGGTAGAGCGGGAAGCGGCCGTATTCGTTCTCGAAGAGCAGCCAGACTTCCTTGAAGGCGTCGCGGTCGTGCTTGGCCTGCCAGCGCATTTCCTCGCCTCGGCAGGTGGCGGTGAGGGCGAGTTCTTCCCAGGTGAGGGGGTGGGCTCGGTAGTGGGCGTTGGAGCGCTCCGGGTCGCCGGGGTAGCGGTCGACGGAGATGCGGATCAGGTAGCGGGTGACGGGGTCGGTGCCGGTGTTCCGGAGGAGCCGCCGCATGGTGAGCTGGTAGGAGTCGCCGTCGTATTCGAGGCGGGCGGCGTCGTGCTCCACGACGAGGGCGGAGCCGGACGCGTACGGCTGGTCGGGTCTGCGTGGGGCCGGCGGGACTGCCGATGTACGACGGGAGCGGGTCTTGGCCTGCTCGTAGTCGCACCAGCGCTTCCAGATCGCCTTGCCGGCGTTCAGGGCCTCATCGGCGCGGCGGGAGAACTCCTCGCGGGGCTCGGTGCGGCCGGATTCCATGTGGCTGACGTACGAAGGGTCGAAGCCCATCGCGAGGGCGAGTGCCCGTTTGGACATGCCGCGTACCTCCCGCCACCGAGCCAGCTCGGCCGCGTACGCCTCGGCCGCCTGTTCAACAGAGATGGCGTGGTCCTGCGCTTCCATCGAAGCCGCGCCCCCGGGTCTGGTGTGGTGAGCATGAATGAACCGTGAGTGATCCCAGTTCATCATTTCGTCACGCCTTGTGTGGGCGTTTTGCTTCCCTCACCGGCCCGGGACGTCCTCTGGGCCGTGGTCCTGTCCTTGAGGGAGGCGCCACCCATGCGTGTGCTGTACCTGCTCAACATCTCCAACCCCGATCGGCTCTCGTCCGACTCCGGATGGATCTTCGCGGACCTGCTCGCGCCGGCACTGGCCGATGCCGGCGCGGAGGTGACGGTCGCGGCCCCGGCGCCTGCGGGGGATGCCCGGTGCGGCTTCCGGCGTACACAGGTGCCGGGAACGAAGTACCGGGCCCGGTTCTCCGCCGACGTGGGCGAGCTCGTTTCCCTGATCCGCAGCGTGAGGCCGGACGCTGTAGTGGCCAACCAGATCGAGGAGGCCCCGGCGGTCCGTACGGCCTTACTGGAGGCCGGCTCGGAGGCGTTGCTGGCGGGCTACTGCCACTACCTGCCGTTCACCTTCACCGACGACAGTCGGCTCCAGCTGGACCCGTCCTTGAACGACGGGGGGCTGGGGCGGACGGTACTGCTGGCTTTCGCCGCCGGATTGGCGGCCTGTGACCGCGTGATGGCCCACTCCTCCACGGCCGCGTCATGGGTGTCGGCCGCGGCTTCCCGGATGGCGGTCGAGCTGGGGGAGAAGCTGCGGGTGGTGCCCGCGCCGCGCGACGAACGCCTCGTCCGTCCCCCGGCGGCCGCGGCTCGTCCGGCCACAGGCCGGGCGATCGGGGTCTACAACCACCGGCTCTACGCGCACTACGGAACCGGGCAGTTCGTGGACCTCGCGCGCGAACTGACCGCGTTCGGCACGGTACAGCTGCGGGTCATGGATCTGTTCGGCAACCGTCGGGCCGTCCGCACGGGGCTTGATGACAGCCCGGAACGAATGCGTGAGCGGCTGGCCGCCCTGCGTCATGTACAGGTCGTCTCCGACCGGGGCGACCGCAGCCGCTACAAGAGACTGCTGGCAGAGGCCCGATTCGGCATCGCGCCTTTCCGCCCGGGCTGCCCGTGGTCCATGTCCGTGATCGATTGCCAGGGCATGAGCCTGCCGGTCATCGCACCGCGCCTGGGCTGGCTGGCCGAGCACATCGACCCGGAACTGTGCTTCAGCACTCCCTCGGAGGCCGTTGCGCTGGCCGAGCGACTTGCCACGGATGACGAGTTCCACGCCCTCCACGCCAAACGGGCTCACGCCTCCACCACCGACTTCACCCCTGCCCTGATCGCCCGCCGCTACCTGGAGGCTCTGTCGTGACGAACTTCGACGCCGTACTGCTCTCCTACGACGAACCCATGGCCAACAGCCTCCACGCCCGCCTGCAGCGGGTACTGGGCGGCACCGTCAAGCGTCTGCATGGCGTGCACGGGATGCGCCGCGCATACCGGCTGTGCGCCGAGGTGGTCGACCGCGAACAGTTCTTCATCGCCGACGGTGACTTCGCCATCGACTCGGATTTCGATCCCGCCGCCGTCCTGCCGCTGGAGGAAGGCACCTCCATGAGAGTGTGGCGCGCGGTCAACCCGATCAGTGGCCTCAGTTACGGCTACGGCGGACTGAAGCTGATCCGCCGCAGTGCCTTGCGTGAGATGGGCCATGCGGTGGACGTGCTCGCCGGCCTACCCGGCCGCATCGAGTTCGACCAGCAGACCGCGGGCGTCACCCGCTTCAATCAGAGTCCCTTCCATGCGTGGAAGGCCGGATTCCGCGAGTGCGCGATGCTCGCACGAGGCAGCGAGTACGGCATGCCCGACGACGAAGCGCGACAGCGTCTTCAGGCGTGGACGGCAAGTCGTGAGGGCGAGTTCGCCACCTACGCCGTCGCCGGGGCCCGCGACGGTGTCGCCTTCGCCCGGGTGTCTGCCCGTGATCCGCAACGGTTCGAGCACCTCAACGACCCGTCCTGGCTGAGGCAGCGGTTCACCACCGCCCATGGTGAGCAGGCGGTCTCCGGGTGACCGGCACCCTCGTACTGATCGAGCCCTACGCGCACCGCGCCGGCGGACACTACCAGCACACGCTCGTGGCACTGGCCCGCGCACGCCCCGGCAGCCTCGTCATCGCCCCGAACGGCATCGCCCACGAGACGATTGCCACCCTGCACACCGCGCGGGCCAGGTTGGTCACCGCGCCGACCGGAGCGTTCGCCGCCACCCTGTTCAGCACTGCTCGTCTCTTCCGGAGACTGTCGGTGTCCGGGCAGCGGATCTTCCGTTCACGCCGTTGGCCTCGCCCGGTTAGACGGCTGCCGCACCAGATCACCCTGCTCGCCCGGTGCCTTGTGGAAGCAGCCGCTCTGCGCACCGCCCGCTGCCTCGCCCCGAGCGCTGGGGCAGTAGTGATCCTCACCGCCAGTGAGGCGCTTCACGGCGCGGCCGCGCTCCTCGGTGGACACTCGCACCTGCGCTTCATCCACGAAGCGGTCACCGCCGAAGACGCTCCGGTGCGACTGCTCGGGCGGCTCGCACGACGAGGCGAGAAGCGAGTGCTCGCCCTGTATCCGACCGCGGCCGTACGCGGGCAGATCGCCCCCGTGTTCCCCCACCTGGCCGGGGAAGTCCGGCCCTTTGCGATCGACGACGGCCAACGTCTCACGGACGCCGAACGCGACGGCGGCCGTACTGCCTTCGACATTCCCCTGGGCGAGACCGCTGTATGTCTGGTCGGCAGCTGGTGGCCGTACAAGAACATCGACGTCATCGATGCCGCCCTGGCCCAGCTGAAGCAGCCGCTGCACCTGGTGGTCACCGGCAGTCTGCTCGACAACGCCGTCCTCGCGCGGTGGCGGGCTTTGCCACACGTCCGTTTGCACACCGTGCCCGGCCCGGTCTGCGAGGCCGTCGTGCGCCTGGTGTACGCGGCCGCCGATGCGGCCCTGGTAGCCCGGTATCCCGGCGTCGGCAAGGAGTCGGGACTGGTGATGGACACCGCTCGCTACGGCGTGCCGCTGATCGTCTCGGACCACGACCCGGATCTCACCGCCCGCCTGAGCGGCCAGCCCTGGGCCCGCGTGTTCGCTGCCACAAGCCCGGTGGACCTGGCTGAGGTCCTGCACCGCACCATCCATGAGCCCCATCCACGACCCGGCCCCCAAGCGGCCCGGTTGCTCGGCATGCCCACCGCCGCCGAGCAGGCCGACTTCCTGACCGCGGCCTACATCCGTTTGCGGACCAAGGAGCCTTCGTGCTGAGTGCACCGCCTTCCCTGATCGCCGTCATCGGTCCGGTCGAACCACCTTTGCTGGCCGCCTGGATCCGCCACTACCGACGCCTGGGCATTGAACGGTTTCTCATCGCCTTCCACTTCCCCCAACACGTCTCCGCCGACCGCAGGAACGCCCTCTGCGCCGCCAGTCATGACGTGGACGTCGTGCCTGCTGTGATCAGCACCGGCCCGTGGCACGAGACGACCAACACCCGCCTGCGGGAGGTTCTGCGCGCGCTCGCCGGTCCTGGCTGGCATCTGTTCGCCGACGCAGACGAGTTCCAGCAGTACGGTGTCCCGCTCCGCGAGATCACGGCCGAAGCCGACCGGTCCGGCCGACGCGTGGTCGGCGGACTGCTGCTGGACCGTGTCACCGCCCATGGCCGCTTGTCTCCTTGGGCTCCCGAGGACGGCTTGGATCAGACCTATCCTCTCGGCGGGCATCTCACCCACCGGCTTCTTCGCGGCGATCCTCGCAAGATCGTTCTCGCCCGGCATGACATCGCCGTCGCCTCGGGCAATCACCGTGCCCCCGGCCACAAGCCCGACCCAGATGTGCTTTGCGCTGTCCACCACTTCAAGTGGCGATCCGGTGTCCTGGACGACCTCCGACGCCGGGTCAGCCACTTCACCTCGGGCACGTGGGAGGAACAGACCCCGGCAGTGAGGAATGAAGCCGGCCGGTTCCTGGCGCACGTCGAGCAGCACAGCGGCGCCATCAACATCGCGGACCCGCGCCTCGCCTTCCGCCACGTGAGCCTCGAGCAGCTGCCGCACGGCTGGTCCGGTGAAGCCCGCCGCATCGTCACCGCATGGCGGCCCCGCACAGCCGCCCGCTGCTAGGGAAAATTCCCCGACGGGCAAGCCCAAGTACTGCTCGTCACCGAAGCGTCGCCGGTCACAACACCTGTCAGAAAGGTAGAAAGACGTTGCCCCTCGCCGTCCTGTTCGTCGGCATCACTGGATCCGGAAAGACAACCCTCGCTCAAGCCCTCGCCGACCGCGGCATGGTTCGGCTCTCCGTGGACGAGGAGGTCCACCGCCTCCACGGCCGGTACGGCATCGACTATCCCGAACACACCTACTTCGAGCGCGAGCGTCCCGTCGTCGAGGCGGTCCGGCAGCACCTCGTCAAGGAGCTGGAAGCCGGCAACGACGTGGTCCTGGACCACGGTCTGTGGCGGCGCGCCGAACGCGACGACTGGTCACAGACCGTTCGCGCGGCAGGGGGCCAACCCGTGCTGGTGCATCTCCCGGCCGACCGGGGCGAGCTACTGCGACGTCTGGCTGAACGCAACCAGCGTGAGGACGCCAACGCACTCACCGTCACCCCCGAGGCTCTGGACGACTTCTTCGCCCGCTTCGATCCTCCCGTTGATGACGAGGAAGCCCTTGTCTACACCGGTGATCCTGCCGCCCTCTGGGCGGCTCTGGAGCGTGTACGGATCGCCAAGCCGTAGCAACACCCGTCGCGCGCCTGGCACCGGGCGCCCCCTCTCACCTCGCAGTCGATCTCCGTGTCATTGGCCGGAGGCGCACTTTCGCAAGTACTTGAAATTGCTGGTGAGAGGGGTGGTCCGCTCTTCGCGGATTCCCGGTGTCGTGGTCGTGTCCCTACCGCGATCACCATGGAGGTTCACCGTGATGGCACCGGTCCTGTTCATTGCCGGGCTGCTGATGCCGTTCTTTGCCCTGGCCGGCCCGTACGCGCTGGCGGAGATGCGCATCTGTGCAGAGCCCGGGCGTGGCCGTCACCGGCGCGTCGTACGAGGTCGTCACGCGGCGCGGGGTGGGTGGCGATGAGCGCGCACCATGCCTTGGGCCTGTGCCCGTATGTCGTCTGGCGTTGGACGAGCTGCACTCCCGACGGTGCGGCTCGGGCTCGGGCCGCCCTACGCTGTGCCCTCGATCAGCTCGGCTGCGACGGTGAGGTGATCAGCGACGCCGTACTGGCTGTCTCCGAGCTCGTCGCCAACGCCGTGGAGCACGCGGTCGGACCGTACGAGCTGCGGCTGCGCCGTACCGCAACGGAGATCATCTGTGAGGTGGAGGATCACGATCCGCGCCTCCCCGACATTCCCGCCCTCCCGGCGACACCACCGTTTTCTCCGACCGAGGAGGGCCGCGGGGGCGGTCTGGAGGCACTGTGCACGCTGCTGTCCGAGCGCGGACGAGGTCTGCACATCGTTGACGAACTCGCCAAGGGAGCTTGGGGTTTCCGCAGCGAGCAGGAAACGAAGGGGGCCTGGCTCGCGCTGCCGATGCCGTTACTTCGGATGCCGAACGAGGGGGAGGAAGGTCACCGCGTCGTCAGTGGGCGAAGGGGAGCGGCACAGTAAGAAACGGCGAATGCTCCGCGATGGCCTCGGCCTGCGAACGGGGGAAGCTTCGCGAGCGCTTCCGGGCTCGGAGAACGACGGTTGGCAGGAGGCGGTCATGCGTTGGCTGCGGCCTGACCCCCGGCGAGGACGACGTACGGGTATGCGTGTACGCCGACGTGTGCTGCGCCCCGGACGGCCACGAGCTGTGAGCGGGCCCCGCACCAGCGTTGGTGCGGGGCCTTGCCGAGGTCGAGAAAGGTCAGCGCTCCTCGCGCTGCTAACAGCTGCTCTGCTCTGTCTGATTCTGGTACAGCATCAGCTTTGCGTCCTTGGCGACGTAGTAGTTGTCCACTGCGTAGGCGATCGTGGCGAAGTCCAGGCGTCCGTCGCCGTTGAAGTCTCCGGTCGCGATGCGGGCGACGGATTCGTCAGCCACGCGCCACTTGGTGAACACTCCATTTTCCAGGTCGATCGCCTTGTAGTACATCACTCCCTGCCAGGGCCACGGTCCCCGCAGTGCTACCAGGAACTCGTCTTCGCCGTCTCCGTCGAAATCAGCGCAGACGACTTGGTGTCCGGGCCCTTCGCCGTTTTCGTTGGGGTCTCCGTAGACATCGAGGAGGACCCGCTTCCACGAGGGTTCCTCCCCCAGGCCCTCGGTATCCTTCACGTAGACGGCCACCGTATTGCCGTGGAAGGGTTCGATGGCTGCCACGTACGCCATGGGATCCTCTCCCATGCGGCCGGCGTCCATGTCTCCGCTGCCGCGGAAGCCGGTCTGCTGGAACTGTGTCAGTTCACCCGTCCCGATGAGCACTCGCTGCCAACTTCGGGTGTTCTCATCGAAGTACAGCCACGTAACGCCCTCGTCCGAAGCGAGCAGAAGCGAGTCCAGGTCGGACCCCGGAACCAGTCCGCGCTTCTTCTCCGCGCCGTGGATCATCCTGAAGTTCGTGTCGTCGATGACCGTCATCGGCCATTCCGACGCGGATCGGACATCGTCCGGCTGAGTGAACATGACCACCGGGAGTACGGCGTGGACATCTTCGACTGCCACGATGGGCAGACCGATAACCTCAAGGCGCTCGTGCTGCGTGAAGTAGCCGGCCCGCAGTCGGTGCATTCCCGTAGTGCGCCCGATGTAGTGACGCTGCCACCGGTCGTCGCACTTACCGGCGTCCCCGGGGTTCTCGATCCAATCGATCTTGCCGCCTTGCGGGTCAGGGTCGTGAATTGTTCCGATCGGCCCGTACAGTTCGTGGCAAACGATGATGTCGGGGTGTCCGTTGCCGCTGATATCGGCATAGTCGGCTCCCACCGGCATCTTGACGCGGTCCACGACCAGGCGCCGGGTCCAGTCCGGGTTCTGGTACCAGTAGATTTCCCCGAGTGCCAGGCCGTATCCGAAAAGGTCCGGCTTCCCGTCACCGTCGATGTCAGGGGATTCGAGCCAGTAACCGTCGCGAAGCTGGTCCGCGACGATGTTCGGTGTGAACTTGGGGTTAGCGATGCCTCCCCGGGCTTCGGAGGAATTCAATTCGTCTCCCTGTGGTATTCGACGGCAAGCCACACGCTGTCGGTGTCCGCGAAGTACTGGTGCCACGGATACCTGAATGAGCCGTCTGGTTGAAGCGAGCAAAATGGTTGCGGCGTTGTGTACCCGGGGGCCATATAAAGGTCTTCGTACAGGCTCGCGTGGTCGCGTTTGTGGAACTTCTGCATGCGCCCGTAGCCGAGGACTTGGGTGTGCACCTCGATGAAGTTGTGATCATTGTGGATAGCGCAGTCAGTGCCAGCAGGCGCGTACCACAGGTTCACCTGTACCCGGAATTTCTCCAGGTCTTTCGATGGCGCCTCTTCGTCGCTGAGAATGGCCGCCGCGTCCATGTGCACGTATCCCGCGGGGGACTGGGGGCCGCGCCACAAAGGGATGCTGGTGGGGAATGCTGCCGGGTTTCCTGTGGCCTCGGCCAAGATGTCGCCGAGCTTGGCCCACCTTGGTTCCTGCGTGAGGTTCCGTGCGGTGGCGCCGTCGTGGACACGCAGCAGGATGATGGATTCGGCTTGGCGAATCACGGTGTCGACCAGCACGGTGGAGTGGAAGGTTGGCAAGGACTTCGGCGGGTCTCCGTCCACGACGGCTGCCTGCATGCCGGTGTTGACGACGATGCAGCGTCCCTGCACGAAGAAGTCCTTGGCGTCCTCGAGCAGTTGTACTTCGATCTCGGAGCTCGTGCAGGACAGCAGGGTGGTCCGGTTCATCAGACCTCCGCGAGCACGCTGTCGGAGACCAGCGCGGAGGCAGCCGCGTCGATTTCGCTGCCCGGCACGAAGGGCGGGACCGCCGGCCCTTCACCGAAGAACCGGGCGAGCGCGCCGACCGTGCGCTCCGTTGCCCTGCCGTCTCCGTAGGGGTTGGCACTGGTGGCCATGCGCCGGTAGTTCTCGTCGCTGTCGAGGAGCGAGGAAACCTCCGCCACCAGCCGGTCAGTGGAGCGGCCCACCAGCCGTGCGGTGCCGGCGACGACAGCTTCCGGACGCTCGGTGATGTCCCGCAGTACCAGGGTGGGCTTGCCCAGGGCAGGGCCTTCCTCCTCCGCGCCGCTGCTGTCCGAGAGGATGATGTCGCAGCGCTGCATCAGGCGGCAGAAGCTCAGGTAGTCCAGAGGGTCCACCACGGTGATGTCCGGGTGTCCCGCCACGATGGGGAGCATGGCCTCGCGTACCACAGGGTTGCGGTGCAGCGGCAGGACGACGCGGGTGTCGGGGCGGTCGGCGATGCGCACCAGGGCGCGTGCGATATCGGGGATGCGCTCCCATCCCTCACGCCGGTGAGCGGAGGCGAGCACGACGCGACGAGGGTCGTCATCGAGATCGTCCAGGCGCGGGTCGCCGTAGCTGGCAGACTTGTCCGCTGCCCAGCGCAGGGCATCGATGACCGTGTTGCCGGTGACCACGATCCCCTGCTCGGCGATGCCTTCGCGGATCAGGTTGGCGCTGTTGCCCGGAGTGGGCGCCAGATGCAGCGAGGCCAGCTGTCCGACCAGGCGCCGGTTTCCTTCGTCGGGGAAGGGCGAGCCCAGGTCACCGCTGCGCAGGCCCGCCTCGATGTGGACGACGGGGATGCGGTGCTGGAAACCGAACAGTGCGCCGGCGAGTGTGGTGGCGGTGTCGCCGTGCACCAGGACCGCGTCGGCCTGGACCCCTTCCATGGCCTTGGGAAGTTCGCGGAGGATCCGGTACGTCACGCCGGAGAGCGTCTGCTTCGGCCTCATGATGCCGAGGTCTATATCGGGCTTGAGATCGAAGGCGTCGAGGGTCTCCTCGAGCATCTCCTTGTGCTGCCCCGTGGAGACCACGATGGTGTTGAACCGCGGGTCCTCCCTGAGGGTCTTGATCACGGGCGCGCACTTGATGGCTTCCGGACGGGTTCCGAGAACGATCGCTACTGTCCGCATGTGTATTCCTTATCGTCTGTGACGGGCTGAGCTCTGCTCGGCGGTGGCGGAAAGTTGGGTGGGCCCTGCTTCTTAGGCGACGGGGGTGACGCCGCCGTCGATGACGAGGTCGGCGCCCGAGACGAATGTCGAGATGTCGGAGGCCAGGTACACCGCGAGTGCCGCTACCTCTTCGGGGCTTCCGAGTCGGCCGGCAGGAATGCCGTTGATCTCGACGTAACGCCGTAGGGCCGCTTCCTTTTCCATTCCGAACTCATCGGACAAGGCATCGGCAATGCCGCCGGGGCGGTCGTAGATGGGGGTCCTGATGAATCCGGGAGACACCACGTTGGACCGGATTCCGCGGGTTGTGAATTCCCGGGAGAGGGTTTTGGAGAGCATGACGATAGCTGCCTTGGAGACGCTGTAGTCGGGGAGCCTCGGGTTGGGCATTCGCGCAGCTTCGGAGGCAGTGTGGATGAGGGCTCCGCGCCCTTTTTCCAGCATGTGAGGTATGACCGCACGCGCCATACGAATGTATCCCATGAGATTTATCCCGAGCGTGTTCGCCCAATCGGTGTCCGCTACCCCGAGAAATCCATTTTCCCGGACTGGGGCGATACCGGCGTTGTTGTGGAGAACATCGATGGTTCCGAATGATTCGAGGGCCTTTTCGACCACATGCTGCGCTGCGTGCGGTTCGGAGAGGTCGACGGATACGGGAAGGACCTGGCCAGCATCCTCCAGGGCCTTGAGTTCGGTGGTGTCGATATCTGCGCCGACGACCCGGGCTCCTTCGGCAAGGAAGGCGCAAACGCTGGCGTAACCAATACCTGAGCCTGCCCCGGTCACGACGACGACGCGCCCTGATATCCCGTAGTCCATTCAATGCTCCTCGTCTTGTCAAGTTTCTTGCACAGCGTGCGTTGCTGGTTGTGGTTTATCGATTGCAGCTACATTCTGTAGGTAGCTGGGCTGCTTCTGTCCAGTGCGTTTAATTTCCCTGTGCAATGTTCGCTTCATCACAGATTTACAGGAGTCTTCATGCAGATTGATCTCACCGGTCGTACGGCCCTGGTGACGGGGTCTACAGCGGGGATCGGGCTCGCCATTGCCAAGGGGCTGCGGGCTGCCGGCGCCACTGTGGTGGTCAATGGACGCACCCCCGAGCGCGTTCAGGCGGCCATTGAGTACTGCGGCACTGAGGGCGTTCGTGGTGTGGCAGCCGATGTAGGTACCGCGGATGGCTGCGAGGCGCTCATCACCGCCGAGCCCAAGGTGGACATTCTGGTCAACAACGCCGGCATCTTCTCTCCGCAGCCGCTGTTTGAGATTCCCGACGCCGAATGGGAGCGGTTCTTTGCGGTCAACGTGATGAGTGGCATCCGCCTCGCTCGGCATTACGTTCCGCAGATGGTGGAGCAGCAGTGGGGCCGTACGGTCTTCGTCTCCAGCGAGTCAGCGATTCAGGTTCCGCCGGAGATGGTGCATTACGGCACCACGAAGACGGCTCAGCTGACGGTTGCCCGCGGTATGTCTGAAGCGGTCAAGGGCAGCGGTGTCACGGTCAACAGCGTGCTTCCCGGGCCGACGATGAGTGAGGGCGTCGAGCAGTTCGTGCGCGAGATGGTCGGGGACGAGGTCGAGTCGATGGAGGAGGCCGGGCGGATCTTCATCGAGCGTGAGCGGCCTACGTCGCTGCTGGGCCGGCTCGCTTCGGCCGAGGAGGTGGCCAACATGGTGGTGTACCTCAGCTCCCAGCAGGCGGCTGCCACCACCGGTGCCGCGCTGCGTGTTGATGGCGGTGTGCTGCGAGGCGTGGTGTAGCCGTCTGCCTTGGTCATGAAGATGCCCGTCCCACGGTGTGGGGCGGGCATCTTTGTTTTCGGGCTGTGCGTTGTCGGTTCGGGATTGGTTCAGCCCACGGGTTCCGGCTCCTGGTCGTGATCCCTGGGAGCGGTGAGAGGGGCGGGCGTGGGCTGCGGACGGGGGCGCCGCGGGCGACCCCAGCGCCGCATGGAGGGGCGCTCCACGCACACATACAGGAGCCAGCCGGCTATCTGGCACAGCACGAAGACGGCCAGCACCAGCAGCAGTGCGGCAGGGGTCGAAAGCTGGCGTCCGTCGAGCACCTGCTGGACTCCCAGCAGCACGAGGAAGTGCGTGAGGTAGAAGCCGAAGGAGATCTCGCCGAGCCACACCATCTTCCGGCTGCGCAGGACGGTGGTGCGGCCGCGGACATCTCCGGCTGCCACGGAGGTGATCAGCAGGGCGAGGGGGATGACCGTGGTGACGTTCAGCCCGAACTGCCAGGGCACGAAGAGTGCCGCTGTGTACCCGATGGCTGTCAATGCGGTCGCGAACAGGGGGCTGATGGGGATCCACTGCCGGGTCTGCAGGATGCGGGCCATCAGCATGCCGAGCCCGAACTCAAAGAGACGCAGCGGTGGGAAGTTGTAGGACAGCCACCACTGCCACTCCGACAGGGGCCATTCCGCCAGGCGGGGCGTGCTCGGGACGAGGGTGTAGATGGCTATCTGCGCCACGACCAGCGCGGCGACTACGGCTCCTGCCCACCACCACAGGCGAGTGGCGGGGATCTTCCCCACGGCTTTGGCGAGGAGCGGGAAGAGAAGGTAGAAGAGCAGTTCGCTGCAGAGCGACCAGCTGGGCTGGTTGATGCTGACGAAGGTGTCCAGGTCCGGAACCCATGAGTGCAGCAGGAAGAGGTTGGGCAGCCACACGCTGATTCCGGGCATCGTCGCGGAGAACAGCACCATGGTGATGGCCCAGGTGACGATGTGGTTCGGGTAGATCTTCAGGAGTCGGCGCCGGTAGAAGCCCCCGAGGGGCTCTCCGGGTCGCGTCGACCAGGTCATGACGAAGCCGCTGAGGATGAAGAAGAAGCAGACTCCCAACCAGCCGGCTTTGCTCAAGATGAGGCTGTAGCCGTGTGCGAAGTCCTGGTCTTCGAACGGGTTGAGCATCTTCGCCAGTGAGGTGTGGAAGAAGAAGACCAATGCGGCCGCGATGAAGCGCATGCCGGTGAGCGAAGGTAGCTTCGGTGGCTTTTCGAACGCTGGCGGCATGGGCGGGGCATGCGTGGGTTTGCTACTCACGGATTCCGTTCCTTAGGAATGGACGCTGCCTGACCGGCGAACTGAACGCACGGTGCATGGTGACCGCTTGGGCAGAGCCGGGCAGAGTTCGTCTGGCCGAGCTGCCGCGTGGCGGTAGAAGCATTTTCCGGTGAATGATGCACCTGACGGTGTTCGCCGGGCCTCCGGAAGGCGTGTTCGGTAATGCGCGGGATCAGCGTCGGGAGTAGCAGAATCTAATGTCTTTCCTTTTTTCTCGCCATGACGGCGGCGTGCAACTGCGGACGCTCGGCAGTTGCACAGCGGTGCGCCGGTCTCCCTTTAGGGGCGGGGCGGTTGTCAGGGTGATCGCTCAAGCGCCTCGACGAGAGGGGCGAGTTCCTTGATGAGAGCCGCTCCGTCCAGGGCCTCATCGAGTGTGCGGTCGTGGAGTGGGCGAACTTGGTGCAGGAGGTCGGCACCGGCTTGGGTGAGCTCGGTGTACACCCGGCGCCGGTCGCTGGTGCACGGCTGACGTTCCAGCAGTCCGCGCCGCTCGAGGCGGGCGATCAGCCGGGTAGTCGCGCTGCTGCTGAGGGCTGCGGTGCGGGCGAGTTGGTGCATGTGCATGTGCCAGCCGCTTTGGGAGTGAAGGGCATCGAGGACCGTGTACTCCACTACGGACAGGTCGTGGTGTTGGAGCGCTTCTTCGAGTGCGATCTCCAGGGTGCAGTGCAGCGCCACTAGTCGGCGCCAGCCCCGGACGCGCACTTCCACAGCGTCGTCGGCGATGTAGATGGCGACCTCCCGTTGCAGTCCGTCAACCGGCTTGTTGCACAAGCACTCTAGCCGCTTGCGCAGATATACGGCGTCTGCAATGTTTGCTTACGCCGCTAGTTACTGCACGCAACGTTGAAAGGCCCCTGTTTCCATGCCACTTGCACTGCTCGCGCTGGCCATCAGCGCGTTCGCGATCGGCACCACGGAGTTCGTCACCAACGGCCTGCTGCCAGAGGTGGCCCACGACTTCTCCGTGTCCATCCCCACCGCAGGGCTGCTCACCTCTGGCTACGCACTCGGAGTCGTGGTCGGCGCACCGGTCCTGACTGCCTTCACCACCCGGATGCGACGCAAGAACCTGCTGGCCGGCCTGATGGGCCTGTTCATCGCCGGCAACCTGGTGGCGGCTCTGGCTCCCACTTACGCGTTGCTGATGACCGGTCGGGTGCTGTCCGCACTGTGTCACGGTGCGTTTTTCGGCGTTGGCTCCGTCGTCGCCGCTGGCCTCGTGGCCCCGCACAAGAAGGCCGGTGCCATCTCCCTGATGTTCACCGGTCTGACCCTGGCCAACGTGCTGGGTATGCCCATGGGCACTCTCCTCGGCCAGCACTTCGGCTGGCGCGCCGCCTTCTGGGGTGTCGTCGCCCTCGGCGTCATCGGCCTGATCGGCATGCTCACTCTGGTTCCCGCGAGCAACGAGACCGGCGGCAGCCTGCGCGGTGAACTGGCCGCCTTCCGCCGTCCCCAGGTCTGGCTCGGACTGGCGGTCACCGCTATCGGCTTCAGCGGACTGCTGGCTTCCTTCACCTACGTCACGCCGATGATGACGGAGGTGGCCGGGTTCGCCCCCTCCAGCATGACCTGGCTGCTCGCTCTCTACGGCCTGGGCCTGGTGGTCGGCAACTACGTCGGCGGCAAGGCCGCCGACCGAGCCCTGGTCCCGACGATTTTCACCCTGCTGATCGCCCTGTGCGCCGTCCTGCTGCTGTTCACCTTCACCGCCCATAGCCAGCCCGCGGCCATCGTCACCCTCTTCGTCCTCGGCGGCGTCGGCTTCGGCACCATCCCCCCGCTGCAGACCCGGGTGATGCAACTGGCCGGCGGACCCGCCACCCTGGTCTCCGCCGCCAACATCGCCGCCTTCAACCTCGGCGCTGCCATCGGCGCCTGGCTCGGCGGCGTGGCCATCGACGCCGGCCTCGGCTACACCGCCCCCAACTGGATCGGTGCGCTCATCACCGCCACCGGCATCGTCCTTGCCGTCATCTCCACCACGGTGGAACGACGCGGGCGGCGTACCGGCACCGTGACCACCGAAAAGGCAGCGCCGCACACACCGGCAGCCGAGGCATCCGACCCCGCGCCCTCGGCCCGCTAGGCGTCACTCCCCACATTCCCCGGCCGCGGCCCTCACCCCCGCCTTATGGGCCGCGGCCGGCCCCGTCCCACCGCACATCCCACGCGCTGCCTCAACAGCCACGAGCAAGGGAGTCCTGGATGCATTTCGTCAGTGTTCCGGTATCGAACGGAGAGAGCCGGGTCGAGTACCTGGTGGACGGTTCCGGACCCGGCGTGGTTCTGGTGCACGGCACCGGAGCAGAGCCCGAGGCCAACTTTGCGCCGCTCATCGCCGAACTGCGCGAGCGCTACACCGTCGTGGCACCGGTGCTGTCCGGCTCGGGCGCCACCACCGACCCCGGTGGCCCCCTGTCGCTGGACGATTTCGTGGCGCAGACGCTGGGAGCAGCACAGGCGGCAGGTCTGGAGCACTACCATCTCGTCGGCCACTCGCTCGGGGCCTCCGTAGCCGCCGCAGCTGCGGCACATGCTCCCGAGCGAGTCAGTTCGCTGGTGGTACACGCCGGTTGGGCACGTACCGACTCGTGGATGGCGTTTCAGTTCGATCTGTGGCTGCGCATGCTGCGCACCGAGCCGGACCTGCTGGCGCGGCTGATCCAGTTGACCGCCATGAGCCCGCAGGCGCTGCGGCTGTCCTCCGCCCCGCAGTTGGAGGAGTCGGCCAAAGGCTTCTCACAGCTGTTCGATGCCACGGGGATGGCCCGGCAGATCGAAGTGGACCTCCAGTTGGACATCACCGACCGGCTGCACCGCATTAGCTCCCCGACACTGGTGATCGCGGGCACTCACGATGTGATTGTGCCGCCGCATCACCAAAGTGAACTGGCGGAGTTGATACCACATGCGCAGCTGGTCACGCTGGACTGTGGGCACGGCCTGCCCTTCGAGGACCCGCAGCTGTTCGTGAAGACGGTGACGGCGCATCTGCAGGCGCACACGCCCCGGACCTCATGAGGTGTGCCCCAGCCGGGAACGGCAATGGCCCGCGAACCGGTGTACTGGTTCGCGGGCCCGGGAGAGGCGGAAGCCGCCAGCAGCGGTCAGACCAGCAGCACAGTGAGGATCTCGTCCTGTACTCGCGCGACCGTGTCCGCGTCCCGTGCCTCGACATTCAGGCGCAGCAGCGGCTCGGTGTTGGAGGGCCGGAGGTTGAACCACCAGTCGGCGCCGGTGACGGTGAGGCCGTCCAGCTCGTC